>CALVHH010000007.1 GCA_944327465.1 uncultured Clostridia bacterium
CTGTTTGACCGCAAAGCGCTGCAAACCTTGCAGACAGACTTTTATTCTGTTGTGGGAAAGAAATGGAACTTGCAACGCGGCAAAGAAGGCAGTTCCGCAAAACATCTTGACACAATGTCGTACAAAGTCAAACAGATGAAAGACGAAGCCGTAGCTGCCGTATTGCAGGCATCCGAGGCAGAAAGGCGAAAAGAAGCCGCAGAGCAAAGCCAAGCCCACGCGGAACAAGTCGCGCATGAGCTTGAAGAAAAGCATGAGCAATTACAACGTGAAGTCGCTCCTCTCCAAGCTGCAGCGGACGTCGCACAGGAATACAACAAAGGAAAACGCAAGCCGAGCAAGAGAGACGTGCCAGCACTTGCCGCTGACAATGCAAGGCTCAGACAAGAGCTTGAATACAGCATAAAAGACCAGCACGACGTCTTTCAGCTCTATCAAAAGACCGAGCGAGAGAGGCTGTCGCTCCAAGAGGACGCCAAGACTTTGAGAGAGCTACGAGAGCAAGCGCCGGATAAACTTCGGGAAGCGTTGGCAACCGCCGAGCAACGAAAGTCGGCAAAGCACTCTTCATCTTTCAAATCGTTTGGAAACGGTTGGAGCAAGTAAAACTGAATAACCGCTAATAAGGAGGAATAATTATCGAATAAAGCATGTCGGGGGAAAACAAACAACTTAAAAACACAGACGGAATTTCCGATGCCGATCTGAAGTCTTTGGCAAGAACGCTTTTCCCTGCGTTAAGGGAATATCTTTCTTCGGAACAAGGTCAAAGAGATTATGCCGAATGGAAGAGATCTCAACTGAATAACTCGATTTAAGAGAACATCCCATTGCACTCATAGGGATACATAAAACCGCAAGATTGTATTTAGAGTGGATACCGTCGCAAGACGGCTGATGCGGCAGTAATTTAGTAGAATTTATATTATTTGAGAGGTTGAGCCGAAAATCATAAACCCTGAACAACGGCAAAAGGCGGAGTCCATTCGGGCTCCGCCTTTCTTACTTTTTGTATAAATCATCTAATAATAAAAATAATCCGAACGTCTTGCGAATTACGAAGAAGTTCGAATTATTCCAAAGTGGCTGGGGTAGCTGGATTTGAACCAACGAATGACGGAGTCAGAGTCCGTTGCCTTACCGCTTGGCGACACCCCAATATTCATTTTGCAACGCTAAACGCGATTGCAAAATATATTATACTGTACACATTAAAAAAATACAAGCATTTTTGCGGCATTTTTCAACTTTTTTTATTTATTTAAAATTTGCCGCCTGTGCCGGCGCGGTCAGATTTCAATCAGAAAGCCGCGGGTGCGCAGCGCACGCTCGATGGCGTCCAGAGCGTCCTCGCTGTCTGCCGACACCGTGTGATAGTGATAGCCGTCGGTGACGCTCATGAGCGGCTTGGAAGCGCCCGAAACGAGCGAACGGTGCAGCTCTTCGGCATGCGTGCGCGTTATCAAATCGAGCCGTGCGGATATCCTGCCGTAGACGCGGTGATTGACGAACACGTCCTCCACCCTGCCGCCGAGGTCTATCATGAGCGCAGCTTCTTCAACGAGCTCATCGAGCGCATGGCGGCACTTGAAAACGCGCCGGGCACGGGCGGCGCCGCCGAGAAGGTAGCCGCGGTTTGTGGATATCACGTCGTAGCCTTCGGCGCGGAGCACGGCGATATCCTGCACGATCACCTGGCGCGAGACGGCAAATTTTTCGGAGAGTATGCCCGCGGGTATGGGCAGCGAAGCATTGCCGAGCAGGCTTAAAATTTCGTTGCGGCGCTGGTGGGCTTTCATTTACGCCTCCAGCGGGCGCAGATTTTTTAAAGAGAGGTCAAGAATGGGCGCCGAGTGTGTGAGCGCGCCCGAGGACACGAAGTCCACGCCCGTATCTATTATATTCTTTATGTTTTCCCGCGTAACGTTGCCGCTGCATTCGGTGAGCGCCCTGCCGCCGATGAGGCGCACTGCCTCCTTCATTTCGGCTACGGACATATTATCGAGCATTATTATGTCGGCGCCGGCATCTACCGCCTCCATGCACATTTCAATGCTCTCCACCTCCACTTCTATCCTGCGGACGAATGGCGCGTACTCACGCGCCATTCCGACCGCCCTTTTTATGCCGCCGGCAGCGCCTATGTGGTTGTCCTTGAGCAGCACCCCGTCCGAAAGGTTGTAGCGGTGATTGCAGCCGCCGCCCACGCGGACGGCGTACTTTTCGAATATGCGCATGTTGGGGGTGGTCTTGCGCGTATCCAAAAGCTTAGTCTTTGAGCCTTGAAGCAGCTGCGCCACGCTGCGGGTATAGGTGGCTATACCGCTCATGCGCTGCAAAAAGTTGAGCGCCGTGCGCTCGCCCGAGAGCAGCACGCGGATGTCGCCGCGCACTTCGCCAAGCAGCTGACCCGCCTCCACCTCGTCGCCGTCGACGACGGCAAAGGTGACCTCGGTGGCGGCATCCAAGAGCTTGAACGTGCGCTCGAACACGCCCAGACCGCATATTACGCCCTTTTGCTTGCATATGAGCTGCACGCTGCCGGGCACGCGGGTCTTGATTATGGCGTTGGTCGAAACGTCCTCGCCGGTTATGTCCTCGGCGAGCGCCATCTTTATGAGTTTGTCGCAATTTACTGAAAGCGTTACTGTATCGTTCATGCGTTCTCCTTTAAGGTCCTTGAATTTTCCGCGTCGATGGCGGCGCGCAGCATCTGCTTGTACTCTTTAAGCAGTCTTGAAGGGTTGGAATATTTTGAAAGGTCCAGCGCCCCCTCCGCCGCAGCTGCCGCGGCAATATCTATGGGCGTATAGCCTGCGCCTATGTCCTGCGCGGCGCGCTTTGCAAACAGCAGGCTTTCGAGCAGCGAGTTGGAGGCCAGCCGGTTTTTGCCGTGCACGCCGTTGCAGCAAGTTTCGCCGACGGCGTACAGCCCCGGCATGGTGGTGGCGCCGCGGACATCCGAACGTATGCCGCCCATAAAGTAGTGCTGGGCGGGCACAACGGGTATGCACTCGCGCAGCACGTCGTAGCCTTCGTTGAGACAGTGCCTGACAATATCGGGGAAGTGGCTGAGTATTTCGTCCCCGGGAATGGGGCGCATATCCAGCCAGACGTGGTCTGTGCCGTCCTTTGCCATCTGTTCGCGTATGGCGGCGGTGACTATGTCGCGGGGCTTGAGCTCATCGGTAAAGCGCTTGAAATGCTTATCGAGCAGCACCGCGCCCTCGCCGCGGACAGATTCGGAGATGAGAAAGCGCCTGCCCTTCTTTTTGCTGTACAGCGTTGTGGGGTGTATCTGGATATAGTTTATATGGTCTACTGCTATGCCGTGCTGAAGGCAGACGGCGACGGCGTCGCCCGTGAGCACGCGGAAGTTTGTGGAATTTTCGAATATTCCGCCTATCCCGCCCGAGGCGAGCACAGTATAGTCGGCATACAGCCTGTAAAGTCTGCCGTTCTTGCCGTCCTTGGCGACTATTCCGTAGCAGCGCGAACCGTCGCAGATGATATCGAGCATGGTGACGCAGGGCACTATGAATATATTGCTGTGCGCACGCGCCGCGGACATGAGGTGAGTGGTTATCTCCCTGCCCGTGGTGTCCTCGTGAAAGCATATGCGGGGACGGGAGTGCCCGCCCTCCTTGGTGTATGCCAGCGAGCCGTCGGCGTTGCGGGCGAAGTCGACGCCCAGCGCTATGAGGTCGTCGATTATCTCCTGCGAACCGCGTATCATAGCGTCTACCGAGGCGGGGTTGTTTTCGTAGTGCCCGGCGCGCATGGTGTCGTTGAAATAGCTGTCGTAGTCGGAGTCGGCGGGCAGGCGGCAGATGCCGCCCTGGGCGAGGTAGCTGTCGGACTTGTCGGGCGTGTCCTTGCAGATGACGAGCACCTTCTTTTCGGGCGGGAGATTGAGCGCACAGTTGAGCCCGGCAACGCCCGCCCCCACTATTATAACATCGTATTTTTTATCGAGTTTTATCATTGAGCTTAAAGCTTCCTTCATGCGGGCGGTACCGTCCGTATCTTTTTTAATAAGTTTACATTAAAAGTTTACACCTGTCAAGTCAATTGTAAAGTATTTGTGCGAAAAATACGCGCCGCCGCCCGCCGCGCCGAAAAGGCGCGGCGGGCGGCGGCAATTCAGCAGCCGACTTCGCGGATATTGGCTATCAGCCCGTCTTGACAGTCGACGGCGTAGTACCTGACGCGGAAGAGGTTTTTGCCCTCGGGGTACGCCAGTCCCACACCCTTGTCCTCGCCCGTCAGGTTGTAAAACTTTTGCGGCGGCACGACGACGCGCACATATCCGCCCAGGTAATCTTTCAGCTCTGCGGCGCGGGGACGGAGCTCGGGGACGAGATATTTAGCCGCGTCGGCGCGGGCGAGCACGCTCTCGAAAAAGGCGAAGTGCCTCACTTCTTCCGCCACGGGGCGAGTCTCTGCCGACCTGCCCGACACGAGCGTGAACTTTGCGCCGTCGTAGCCGTAATTGCACTCGCCCACGATCCCCGCACAGCTATCAAACGCCACCGTTACCCCCAGCATATTGCCAAGCGAATAGCTTTTGACGGCGTTGCAGAACACCACCTCGCCGCGTTCGGAAAGTATAGCCAGCGCACCGCTTGCGGCTATGCACAGCACAGGCATGCCAGCCACGGCGCCTTCCGAAAACACCGCACCGGAAAAGCGTTCGCCAAGTTCCGAAAGGGCGTACGAGCCGTCGGGTCTGTCCACGCAGAGCATTATGCCGCCCATGCGGCAGAGCGTGACGAGATTGCCGCAGAAGCGCGTCTGGCATATGGGGGCGAGGTCGGTGCGCTTGTGTTCGTATCGCACAAACTCCACCGCGACATCCCCGCCTGCGCGATACACGGCGCAGCAGGACGGCGGCGCGGCGAGAAATTTTGCGCCGAACATAAAATTTACGGGCAGGCGGTCGTCCGAAGGCACGGCTTCGACGAATACTTCAGCCCCCTCCTCCGCCTCTATCCTGCGGGGGATATCGTCGATGATGCCCGCATATGCGCCGTCCAGCCTGAGCGCGGCGGGCGTGCGGCTCAAAAAATATACAGTCATATTATTATACAATGTATAAGGGCAAAAATTTATGTCAATAACCGCAGCACAAGTACAGCGACGGCAAAGGAGGCAGCTATGGAAAAAATAAACGGCTACACAGCCGAAGAGGCGGGAAATCTTGTAAAATATGTGTGCGAGGGAAAGCAGAAGGGCAAGACGCTGACGCGCATATTCGAAGAGTACGCCCGAAAGACGGGCAGGGCAAAGGGCAGCGTGCGCAACTATTACTACGCGCTGCTCAAAAAGAGCGACGACGCGGCGGTAAAAAAGGTGCTGGCGGGCACGCGGCTGAAGGCGGAAAAGATAACCCCGTTCACCGACGAGGAGACCGACAGGATACTCAAGGCGATACTTGCCGAAAAGAGCAAGGGCGTTTCGGTGCGCAGGGCGGTTTTGAACCTTTCGGGCGGGGACGACAAGCTGATGCTGAGGTATCAGAACAAGTACCGCAACGTGCTCGCCAAACAGCCTGAAAGGATACGCGCACTGATAGACGAGTGCGGGGCGGACAATACCGACGACGCGCAAAAGCGCATAGAGGACGGCATAAACAGGCTGTACGAGCGCATGACCGAAGCGCTGAGGGAGGAAAACGGCAGGCTGACGGCGCTGGTGCATCGGCTGAGCGACGAAAACAGACTGCTCAAATTACAGCTTAAAAACAGGTAACGCCCGAGCGCGTGCGGACCGCGGACAGACAGCGATTTTGCAGACCGCAAAACGCGGAGCGGAAAATACTACAAAGAGAGCGCGGCGGTCTCGCGACCGCCGCGCTCTACACCTCTTCTGCCTCGTCCTGCGGGGAGGACTGCTTTTCTTCGAGCTTTTTATCGATGTACTGCTCTGCCTTTTGAAGCAGCTCGTCCCCGTTCTTTTTGACGAGGGCACGCACCTTGCAGTTGTTGGCGACGATGAGAGCGCCGCCGACCATGCCGAGTGCCGCGCCTAAAATAAATTTTTCCATAGTACTCCTGCCGGCGTCACGGCGGACATGCCGTCCGCCCGCGCCGTCTGAAAGTAGTATGTGCCGCCCTGCGAGGGATAATGCTGTAAAATAATGTATATATATCAAACGCCGCACGGGCGAAGCGCCCGTGCGGCGGAATTTGCTGCATTTTATCGTGCCGTATGCGAAGATATCAGTATCTGGTTATCTCTACCGACTTTATGACGATGGGCAGAGAAGTAACCGTATAGCTTGCGTAGTTGGTGTACCTGTCGCTTATAACGGCGTCGTACTGGTCAATTTCCACGTCCTCAACGCGCAGAGTGGAAGCTTTTGCGATGGCTGCCGTGAGGTCGGTGAGCGCCTGAGTTTCGACGAGCTGACCGAATATGCAGTAGCTTGTGGAGCCGGCGGTGGTGTTGGTCTGTATGGAGAACATGCTCGTGGCGCTGTGTTCGAGGTAGTCGTCGAAGATGGCGCCGTCGGGATTGCCGTCCTTATCGAGGTAGACGATGTCGTCGGCTTCGAGCTCCTTATCGGAATAATACATTCTGAGTGCGCCGAAACCGCCCGTGAGCTTGCCGTTTTGGATGACGTGGGTATCGCCCACTTCGCCTATGACGGTGGGAAGCTTGCCGATGTAGTGGTCTTCGATATAGTCGGTGTAAACCGAGGGCGTGAGCGCACCCGAGTTGAACAAATCGAGGTAGGCAGATTCCTTGGAGTTTGCCTGGAAGTATTCGCGCATGGCGCCCTCGCCGTCCTCGTAGTCCGTTTCGTAGTCGCTTTCGTAGCTTTCGGCATTGTAGGTATAGCCGCCGCCGTACAGATAGCTGGAAGAATAGCTGTGGATTATGGTGCCGTTGTAGAAGCCGGCATCGGCAAGTTCTATAAAGTGCCTTACCGTCTGGGGATACATGTTGCGGTAGAGCTTGTACTTGAGCTCGTAGTCGTTTCCGTTATAGGATATGGTGATGACTGCCTCGGGATGGTCTGAATCGCAGGCGGACATAAAGGGCATTGCAGTGACAACAGCAAGTGCGGCAACCGCCATAACTAAGCGTTTAAAAGTCTTTTTCATACAATTATCCTTATAATTAATACCCTATAATTCTACTTGAATTGGCACTTACAGTCAAGCATTTTGGGGCGGGCGCAGCGCATTTTTCATAAACTGTACATTTTGCCGCGGCTTTTTTGAGCTTTGCCCGCGCATGCGGCGCGGCAATTGAAAATGCGCTATATGCATAAGCGCCGCGCAAGATTGCGCGGCGCCTGCATTTTTTGAATTTAACGGGATAAAAATTATTCGGCAACTGCGGTAGCGCCTGCAGCCTTGAGGTCGGCAACTATCTTTTCTGCCTCTTCCTTAGCTACATTCTCCTTGAGAACGCCGCCCTTTTCAACTGCCTGCTTAGCTTCTACGAGGCCGAGACCGGTGAATGCGCGAACGACCTTGATGACGTCGATTTTCTTAGCGCCTGCATCCTTGAGGACGATGTTGAATTCGGTCTTTTCTTCGGCTGCGGGAGCGCCTGCTGCTGCGCCTGCTGCGGGAGCGGCTGCAACTGCTACGGGAGCGGCTGCGCTTACGCCGAATTCCTCTTCGAGTGCCTTTACGAGCTCGTTGAGCTCAAGAACGGTCATGGATTTGATTTCTTCGATAAACTTCTTAACGTCTGCCATTTTATTATCTCCTATTATTTTTTTGATTTTGATGTTGCGGGCACATTTTTAAAGGCAGTCCGCCGCCTTTGGTTTCAGGCAAAAATTAAATTTAAGCCTCTTTGCTCTTGGCAATGCCGTTGAGCACGCGCACTATGCCGCCCATGAGGTTGGAGAGCACGCCTGCAAAGTTTGCCAAAGGAGCCTGCATGGAACCGAGCATCTTTGCAACCAGTTCCTCCCTGGAGGGCATGCTTGCAAGTGCCTTGATGCCCGCCTTGTCTACATAAGAGTTGTCCACGAAAGCGCTCTTTAAAATGACCTTGCCGTCGTAATCCTTGGCGGCGGAGACCATTGCCTTTGCGGCGCTCGTCTCGTCGGCGCCGAATGCAACCGCCGTGGGGCCGTTGAGGTCAGCGTCGAACAGGTCGTAACCGAGCTCGTTGAAGGCCTTGCGGACAAGGGTGTTTTTGTATACCTTGTATTCGCAGTTTGCCTTTTTGCACTTATTGCGCATTTCGGAAACTTCGGCTACGGTAAGACCCTTGTAGTCGATGAGCACGACCGATTTGGAGGCCTTTATCTTTTCGATAATTTCCTGAACAACAACTTTTTTAGCTTCAAAGTTAGCTGACAAATTTTTTACCTCCCGTTCAGATTCAAAAATAAAAAACCTTGCGCCGGCTAAGGCGCAAGGACAGTATACATAAAAATATATCGTTCTTACGACCTCGGCAAGAGATTAAGGGAATATCCCGCTTGCTGTCTGCGGCGTAATTAATTTTTACCTGCATATTATATTGCTTTTTTACCCGTTTGTCAACTCATTTTATGGCGGTTTGCACAATTTTTATATCAGCCGCGGCAGCACCGAAATATCCAGCTTCCATTCGGGTATGGCATTTCTGCGGCGGTGGTCGGCGTTGGCTTCGCCCAGCGCCCTTTTATATTCGGCATAGCTGCAGCCGTTCACCTTCATGAAGTGCTCGCTCGCCTCCCTCTCCCTGCCGGCGAGCTGCGTGCGGCCTATATGTATCACTTCGTGACAGGCGTGGCAGACCGCCACTACGTCTTCAAGCTTCTGCACGGCGTTCGCTTCGTCATAGCTCCACCTTTCGTGCGCTTCGAGGCGGCGCACGGGCGCGCCGCATATCATGCACCTGCCCCCTGCGCGGGCGTATGCGCGCCTGCGCACCGCGTCCCAGCCGCCCGGCGGCAGCAGCGTGCGCAGATTGGAATACCAACAGCTGTCGGGCACAAGTTCAAAATTGAGTTTCATGCCCCGATTATACACTAAATGTAAAAAAATTGCAAAATATTTGCCGCGGCGGTTGACATTTTATTTTAGCGTGTTATAATGTATTTAGATATCAAAATGATATCAATATGATTTTAAGGAGAGCTATATGGCAACAAAAGTGGAAGAAAAGATAATAAAGGGGCTGCCCGGCGGTCTGGCGCTTGTTATATACATAGTGCTTGTGGCTGCGGCGATATTTTTGATAGCAGCGGGCATAGCGGGCGAAGCAGACGGACTGACCGCCATGGCTGTGGCGGGCGCCGTGCTCGCAGTGCTGCTTATCATCGGGCTGAACGGATTTAAGGTGCTTGCCCCCAACGAAGCGGCGGTGCTGACGTTCTTCGGCAAATACTACGGAACGCTGAAGCGCGACGGATTTTACTATGTCAATCCGCTGTGCGCCACTGTAAACCCCGCGGCGGGATTGGGCATGCTGAGAAAGAAAGTCAGCTTAAAGGCGATGACGCTGAACAACGAAAAACAGAAGGTCAACGACGAGGAGGGCAATCCCATAGAGATAGGCGTGGTGGTCATCTGGCGCGTGGTGGACACGGCTAAGGCGGTGTTTGCGGTGGAAAATTACTCGTCGTATATAGCCACGCAGACCGACAGCGCGATAAGGCAGGTGGCGAGGCAGTACCCTTACGACGTATCGGACAGCGGCGACGAGAAGTCGCTGAGGGGCTCTTCGCAGGAGATCGCAAACATTTTAAAGGCGGAGCTGCAGGAGCGCGTGGACATGGCGGGGCTGGAAATACTTGAAGCGAGGATATCCAACCTGGCATACGCGCCCGAAATAGCCGCCGCAATGCTGCAGCGCCAGCAGGCAGCCGCCATTATTGCCGCAAGACAGAAGATAGTTGACGGCGCCGTTTCGATGGTGGATATGGCGCTGAAAAAGCTTGCCGACAACCACGTATGCGAGCTGGACGACGAGAGAAAGGCGCAGATGGTATCTAACCTTCTGGTCGTGCTGTGCGGCAACAAGGACGCCCAGCCCATAGTCAACAGCGGCTCGATATATTAAACCGCACCTAACGGACGCGATTTATAGAGGAAAGCGACCATGAAAAACGAGAGATTTATTATAACCTACAAGCAGGGCGTGTTCAACAGGTTTGAAATAATAGTGGACAGAAAGACGGGCGTAAACTACCTCTTCCGCAACGACGGCGGCGGATGCGGCAGCATAACGCCGCTGTTGGACAGGGAAGGCAAACCCGTCGTCACCCCTTTGCCGAACGCCTACGGCGATTGAGCAGAACACACATTCGGGTAAGCAGCGACTATGGACGGCATACACAACAAAGACAATGCAAAAAACGGCAGAAAACAGGTTCCGCTGCGCATATCTGCGCAGCTGTATGCCGAGCTTGAACGCTGGGCGGAGGACGACTTCCGCTCGCTGAACGGGCAGATAGAATACCTGCTTGCGGAGTGCGTGCGCCGCCGCAGGGGCGGGCAAGCCTCACCTTCTGACGGCGGCGACCGTCACGGATCCGACTGAACGGCACAAAAAGCGGGCGGGCGCAGACTTTGGTCTGCGCCCGCCCTGTTTTTTGTCCGCCCGAGCTATTCGCCGATATATTCGTCGTGAAAGCGGCGTATCTCTTCGGGGTCGAGGGATATCTTTTGCAGTGCGCCCGTACATTCGTTGGCGCTCACCGTGTTTTGCGCAAGTACGGCGGTCTTGAAGTGTGATTTACCTTTCATGTTATTATTATGCCCCGCACGGTCAGACGATATACCGGGCGGGCACGATGCGGCTCAGCTGCGCTCCATGCCGCATTCGAACAGGGCGGCGGGCATTCCTCCCCCCGCCAGCACGGCGCGGGCAAAGGCGTACCCGCCCGAAAAATTGCAGCAGTCGAAGCCCCTTTGGCTGAGTATGCGGCAGGCGAGATAGCTCCTCAGCCCGCTGTGGCACATTACATATACCCGCTTGTCCGCGGGCAGCTCGCCCATCCTTGAGCGGAGCTCGTCGAGGGGGATGTTGACAAACCCCGCCACGTGCCCCGCCGCGTACTCTGCGGGCGTGCGCGTATCCAGAAGAAACGCCCCGTCGTCGGCGGAGAGCGCGGCAATATCCTGCCAGCCGAACTGCTTTACCAGCCCGCCGGCGATATTTTCAATCATGTATCCCGCCATGTTGACGGGGTCCTTTGCCGAGGAATAGGGCGGAGCGTAGGCGAGGTCCAACCCCGTGAGCTCTGTGCCCTTCATCCCTGCGCGTATTGCCGTGGCGAGCACGTCTATGCGCTTATCCACGCCCTCGCCGCCCACTATCTGTGCGCCGAGCAGCCTGAATGTGCCGCGCTCGAATAGCACCTTCATGGTCATGGGGCGCGCCCCGGGATAGTAACCCGCATGGGACAGCGGCGACAGCACGACAGAATCACAGTCGATGCCCGCATCACGCGCCGTCTTGGAGTTTATGCCCGTGGTCGCCACAGTCATATCGAACACCTTTATGACCGAAGAGCCCTGCGAACCTTCGTAGCGCGACGGAATGCCGCAGATATTGTCGGCGGCTATCCTGCCCTGCTTGTTGGCAGGTCCCGCAAGCGAGATGAGCGCGTCGCCGCCCGTGACGAAATTTGTCACCTGCACGGCGTCGCCCACGGCGTAGATGTCGGGTGAGGACGTACGCATATGCTCGTCGACGCATATGGCGCCCTTTATGCCCGTTTTTAGCCCCGCAGCAGCGGCGAGGGCGCTATCGGGCTGCACGCCGAGCGCAGCCACTGCCATGTCGCACGGGCGCGCGGAGCCGTCCGCCAGGCGACAGAGCACGCCGCCCTGCGGGCGGCTTTCAAACGCCTTGACGCTCGCGCTGAACACCACCTCTGCCCCCGCCTGCCTGACCTTTGCCGCGACGAGGCAAGCCATGTCGTAGTCGAGGGGCTGCAAAAGCCGGTCGGGGCGCTGGAGTATGGTGACGGCTATCCCCGCCCGCACCAGATTTTCGGCGAGCTCTATGCCGATATACCCGCCGCCGGCTATTATCGCCGTGCGCGGCTTGTTTTGCACGATGAACTGCTTTATTGCCAGCGTGTCCTCGACGGTGCGCAGCGTGAACACGCCGCGGGTGTCGGCGCCCTCTATGCCGAAGAGCGCGGGCTTTGCGCCCGTGGCGATTATGAGCTTATCGTAGCAATCCTTAAAGCTCCTGCCCGTGGCGAGGTCACGCACTTCCACCTCCCGTGCCGCCGCGTCTATCGCCGTAACTTCGTGGCGGACGTACACGTCAACATTGAACCTCTCCTTGAACGACGACGGAGTCTGCAGGGTGAGTTCGCCATCATCGGCTATTTCGCCGCCTATATAGTACGGCAGACCGCAGTTGGCGTATGAGATGAAGCCGCTCCTTTCGTATATCGTTATGCTTGCGCCCTCGTCCAGCCGCCTGAGCCGCGCCGCCGCGGTGGCGCCGCCCGCGACGCCGCCTATTATTACTGTCTTCATACCTGCTCCTTTACGTTTTTTATTATTATACCACCCGTCTGAGACAAATTCAATATATCCGGCAAAAAATGCGCCCCGACAAAACAATTGGTTTTGTCGGGGCGTTTTCGGCTGCGCTTAAAACGCAGCCGAGATGGGCATAAACAGGTGATTGCAATCTTTTGATATATTATACTACTCATTTCGTTTTACAGTCAACCAAATCGTCAAACAAAGAGAGATAATATTTTGTATAAAAAGCATTTATTTTGAGGAAGCGCAGTGAACTTTTCTGACAGATTGCGGGAATACATGGAGGACGCCAACCTGAGCGCTACAGAGCTTGCGGTGCAGCTGAACTGCAGCCGTGCCACCGTTTCGGGACTGCTGAATGCGGCGCACGCGCCGTCCACTCATATTTTTATAAAGCTGGTGACCTACTTCAACTGCTCGGCAGACTATATACTCTGCCTGACCGACTATCCCGCCACGGACAGCTTTTACCCGCCCAAGCCGTTCTGCGAGCGGCTGAGGCTGTGTTTAAAGCTTGCGCGCAAGAGCGAATACAGGCTGCAGCGCGAGCTGAAAATTTCGAGCTCGCTGACCTACCGCTGGCTGAACGGCAAGGCGGTGCCCGCAGTAAACAGCCTTATATGTCTTGCCGGGTATTTCGGCTGCTCGGTCGACTTTCTGCTCGGGCGCGAGGACTGAACACTATGGGCGGAACTTGCAAAAAATATTCATATTGCAAAAAGAGCACGGCGCATGCCGTGCTCTTTTACGTATTCCGCTTTGGTTGCGGAAATGAATTTTTTTTAAGCTCAGACGAGCTCGATTATGGCCTCTTCGGCGCCATCGCCGCGGCGTTCGCCGAGGAGGTATATCCTGGTGTAGCCGCCGCCCTGGCCGAGTTCTTCCTTGCGCTGGGCGTACTTGGGAGCGATCTCGTTGAAGAGTTTTTCCATTAAGGGATGCTTGATGTCCTTGGTGCGGGCCTTGTATTCAGACTTCTTTTCGGCGAAGCCCTTTATTTCCTGAAGGTCGCGAAGTTTTGCCATGATGGCGCGGCGGGCGGCAAGCTTTTTGGGGCTGTCCTTGATGACCTTTACGGTCACTTCCTTGCCCTTGGAATCGGTCTTTACCACGTCCTTTTCCTCGTTGAGGTCGTAGGTGTTTACAGCCTTGGTGATTATCTTTTCAACGTAGGGCTGAAGCTCCTTTGCCTTTGCCTGAGTAGTCTTTATTTTGCCGTACCATAAGAGCTCGGAAGCCTGGTTTCTGAGCATGGCGTTTCTTTGAGCTGAAGTTCTGCCTAATTTGCCGGGCATGATTATTAGTCCTCCTTGTCAGATAACGAAAGCCCGTAAGACTGAAGCTTTAAGATGACTTCGTCCAGAGACTTTCTGCCGAGGTTCCTGACCTTTAACATTTCTTCCTCGGTCTTTTTGGTTAAGTCTTCTACCGTGTGTATGTTTGCGCGCTTGAGGCAGTTGTAAGAGCGCACCGAAAGATCCATATCTTCGATAGCCATGGCAAGTATCTTCTGCTGGCGGTCGTCCTCGTTCTTGACGAGTATATCCATATCCTTGATGGTATCGGAGAGGTCGACGAACAGCGAGATGTGATCCTGCATTATCTTTGCCGCAAGGGAAACTATCTCCTTTGCGGAGAACGCGCCGTTCGTCCATACTTCCAACGTGAGCTTGTCGTAGTCGGTGTTCTGTCCGACACGGGTGTTTTCCACATTGTAGTTGACCTTTTTGACGGGCGTATATATGGAATCTATGGGGATGTAGTCGATGAGCTCGGAGCGGGTGTGATCCGCACCCTTATATCCGCGGCCGCGGCCGATAGTTATTTCCATATCTATCTTGCCGCCTGCATCCACGGTGCAGATGTGCTGGTCGCCGTTGATTATCTCTATTTCGGCGTCCTGCGTGATATCGCTTGCCTTTACCTCGCAGGGACCTTCCTTGTAGAGGTGAACTACCTTTACATAGTCCTTGTCGGTTATTTTTGTTTTGATAGCCAGCGACTTTAAGTTAAGGATAATTTCGGTTACGTCTTCCTTAACACCCGCAACTGCTGAAAACTCGTGCTTGACGGAGCCATCCAAAAACCTGATGCCCTGTGCTGCCGCGCCGGGCAGTGCGGACAGGAGTATTCTTCTTAAGCAGTTGCCTATTGTAAGACCGAAGCCCTTTTCAAGAGGTTCGACTACTATCTTGGCGTAGGACACATCCTCGCTTTCATCGACCGTGATCTTGGGCATATCCATTTCGATCATATACTACCTCCTTAACTTAAATTATATTATTATTTGGAGTAGAATTCGACAATCATATGCTCGGCAATCTGGCTGTCGATGTCTTCTCTCTGAGGAAGCGCTAAAATTTTGCCTTCTAATTTTTCGGGACTGAACTCAAGCCACTTGGGAAGATTTGCAGCCTTTGCCGATTTGACGGCTTCGAAATATTTGTTGGAGGTCTTGTTTTCCTTTACGGCTATCACGTCGCCCACCCTTACGATATACGAAGGAATGTTGACCTTTTTGCCGTTGACGGTGAAGTGACCGTGGTTTACGAGCTGGCGTGCCTGGGCGCGGCTGACGCCTATGCCCATTCTGTAAACGACGTTGTCAAGCCTGCGCTCGAGCAGCGAGAGCATGTTTTCACCGGTGATGCCCTTCATTGCATCTGCCTTTTCGTAGTACATCCTGAACTGACCTTCCTGCACGCCGTAGATGCGCTTTACCTTCTGCTTTTCGCGAAGCTGCTGACCGTATTCGGAGACCTTCCTTCTGCCCGCGCCGTGAGGGCCGGGAGCTACGGGGCGTTTTTCGAAGGGGCACTTGCCGTTGTAGCATTTATCGCCCTTTAAAAAGAGTTTTGCGCCTTCCCTTCTGCAAAGGCGGCATTTTGCTTCTCTATAAGTTGCCATATATCTTTATCTCTCCTCCGTTTATACTCTTCTGCGCTTGGGGGGTCTGCAGCCGTTGTGAGGGATGGGGGATACGTCGGAAATGAGCGTTATCTCTACATCGCAAGCAGCTATTGCACGAATAGCAGACTCTCTGCCCGCGCCAGGGCCCTTTACATAAACTTCTACCGAGCGGAGCCCGTGTTCCTTTGCCGCCTTTACTGCCGTTTCGCAGGCCATCTGAGCTGCGAAGGGCGTGCCCTTTCTGGAGCCCTTGAAGCCGAGCGCGCCTGCGCTGGACTGCGACAGGGCGTTGCCCTGAAGGTCGGTTACCGTTACCAAAGTATTGTTGAAGGATGACTGAATGTGCACCTGACCTTTGTCAACCTTTTTAAGCTCTTTGCGCTTTCTGGAAACTGTTGTCCTTTTAGTTGCTGCCATTTATTTAGTCCTCCCTATTACTTTGCGCCCTTCTTTTTGGCTACAGTGCGGCGGGGACCCTTACGGGTGCGCGCATTTCTCTTTGTGGACTGGCCGCGGACGGGCAGACCCTTGCGGTGCCTGATGCCGCGGTAGCAGCCTATTTCCATGAGGCGCTTGATGTTGAGCGATACCTCGCTCCTGAGTTCGCCTTCAACCCTGTAGTTGTGGTCGATATATTCACGGAGCTTGGAGACCTGAGTTTCGTCGAGGTCTTTGACTCTCGTGTCGGGATCGATACCGGTGGCGGCAAGTATCTTCTTGCTCGTGGTAAGTCCGATACCGTAAATGTAGGTTAAACCTATTTCAATTCTCTTTTCTCTGGGTAAATCTACACCGGCAATACGTGCCATAAGAATTTGATTCCTCCGTTAATTTTTAAAAAAATGTTTGATTATGTCAACCGTACGGCCAAGGGGCGCGTTGGAATGACCGACCCTTTGCCGCAGAAATATTTTTATAGTGAAAGAGTTCCGCCGCTTTTTTGTGCGGGAAAACGCCCCCGCGCAGCAACGACGAGATCCCCCACGCTGCAATGTGCCGGCGTTGAGGAATCAGCTCCTTTCATTATAACAAAAAAAATTTATTTTTGCAAATGAATTTGCAAAATCAACTGCGTTATGCCGCAATTTTAATGTGTTTTTGCGCTCGATCCAAAGCGGAGCGGCAGAGCTCTATCAGCCCTGGCGCTGCTTGTGGCTCTTGTTCTTGGAACAGATGACCATTACTTTGCCGTTTCTTTTGATGACTTTGCATTTATCGCACATAGGCTTTACGGAAGGTCTTACTTTCATAACTAAATCTCCTTTTTTGTTTTGATGACGGCAGCTCAGCCCTTGCTGCGCCAGGTTATTCTGCCTTTGGTTAAATCGTAGGGGCTCATTTCAAGCTTGACCATGTCGCCTTCGATTATTCTGATATAATTCATGCGAAGTTTGCCCGAAATGTAAGCCGTTATTACATAACCGTTGGAAAGCTGAACTTTGAAGTTGGCGTTGGGCAGACATTCGATGACTCTGCCTTCTGCCTCGATTACATCGTCCTTAGACAAATTGTTTTCCTCCGACTTTATTTTTGAGAGTTTTTGTACTGCTTGAGGGCGTATGCCAGCGAGCAGTCGGTTGCTTTGCCGTTTGAAAGATACGCACCGTACCCGCCTATGTTGTGCGGCGTGAGCACCAGGTGCTTTATGTTCTTGCGTTTGGGACTATCCAGCTTTCTGCGGATGCCGTCTGCGACGAGCACGAACGAGTCGCCTGCCATGCCGACCACGGCATAGACCTGACCCTTATCCCTGCCCTGTGCGCTTGCGCATATCATTCCTGCGACAGGCGTCTTTACTTTCATATGAGTTTAAGCCCTCTCGGGAAGGATATATGTTTTTTAAAGTGTGAGTATTTCTACGCCGTCTTCGGTGATGAGGACGGTGTTTTCGTAGTGAGCCGAAGGCTTGCCGTCCATTGTCGTCACCGTCCAGCCGTCCTTATGGAAGACGACTTTGTGGGTGCCGGCGTTTATCATTGGTTCTATGCAGATCGTCATGCCCGCCTTGAGGCGCATGCCCGTGCCCCGCCTGCCGTAGTTGGGAACGGAGGGGTCTTCGTGCATTTCGCGGCCTATGCCGTGCCCTACAAGGGCGCGCACTACGCCGTAGCCATGACTTTCGGCATGGGTCTGCACTGCGTAGCCGATATCGTAGAGGGGCGTGCCCGCCTTTAATCCTTCGATGGCTTTGAAAAAGCACTCTTCGGTGACTTTTACGAGCTGCCTCTTTTCATCGGATACATTGCCTATCATGAACGTCCTTGCGGCGTCGCCGTTGTAGCCGTTCTTTTCGGCGGTTATATCGACGCTGACTATGTCGCCCTCCTCTATTATCCTTTCGGAGGGTATGCCGTGCACGACGACTTCGTTTACGGACACGCACGAGCTGGCGGGATAGCCGCAGTAGCCCAGCGACGAGGGGTATGCCCCGCACGACAGGATATAGCGGTTGACCATATCGTCGACGTCCTTTGTAGTCATGCCTGCACGGATGTTGCTGCCGACAAATTCAAGCGTCTCCCTGACTATTCTGCAGCTTTCGCGCATGAGCGCGATTTCCTTGTCGGTCTTGACCGTTATCATTTGAGATATCTTTTGAGCTCTGCATCGATTGCAGCGAATATGTCCGCGGGCGAGCCCGCCCCGCCGTCGACCGTGAAGAGTTTGCCCTGTGCCGCATAGTATTCAACGAGCGGCGCGGTCTGTTGGGTATATGTGTTTATGCGCGCTTCGACCGTGGCGGGATTGTCGTCCTCCCTCCGATAGAGGGGCTTGCCGCACTTTGCGCAAGTCGTGGCGCCGCCCAGCGTCGATACGTGGTAGCTTGCGCCGCACGAACACATCCTTCTGCCGCATATCCTGTCCATGAGCAGCGATTTGTCGACGTCGATGTTGACGCAGAGGTCGATATCGGCGAACTTATCGAGCTCGCGGGCCTGGAATATGTTGCGGGGAAAACCGTCGAGCATGAATCCGTTGCCCGAGCTGCCGTTGAGCAGTCTGTCCTTGACGAGCTCGCAGGTCACTTCGTCGGGTACGAGCTTGCCGGCGTCGATATAGCTCTTTGCCAGCTTGCCGATGGGCGTTCCGCCCTTGATGTTTGCCCTGAAGATATCGCCCGTGGCGATATGAACGAGGCCGTATTTTTCCTGTATGAAGGCTGCCTGGGTGCCCTTTCCGGCACCGGGCGCACCGAGCAATACGATATTCATTGACTCTACCACCGTGAACATTTAGTTTATTTGTCCCCGCCTGCGCGCCAATGGCGCGCAGGCGAAGAAATTAAATTATTTCAGGAAGCCCTTATAGTTCTTCATCATGAGCTGGCTCTGCAGCTGCTTATCCAGCTCCAGCGCGACGGATACTACGATGAGGATACCCGTTGTGGAGAATACCGAGATGAGGTCGGTGCTTGCGCCGAGCGACATCGCGATTATTGCGATGAGCGAGGGGATGAACGCGACAAGCGAAAGGTATATAGCGCCGAACAGCGTTATCCTGTTGTTTATCCTCTTTAAGTAGTCTGCCGTGGGCTTGCCGGGGCGGATGCCCTGGATGAATCCGCCGTTCTGCTGTATCGTCTTGGATACGTCTTCGGCATTGAACTGCATAGAAGCGTAGAAGAACGAGAACGCGAAGATGAGCACGCACAGCGTTACCATGTAGATGAGCTGGCCGTACCAGTAGGGCGAGGAGCCCGAGAACCACGTCTCTACGCCCGTTTCGAACGCCGAGTTGGGCCAGAACAGGCTGGCGAGCATGGCGGGCACCGAGATGAACGCAAAAGCGAAGATGAGAGGCATTACGCCCGCACCGGCTATGCGCATGGGGATGACGGAGGACTGACCGCCGTACATCTTTCTGCCCTTGACCTGCTTTGCATACTGGACGGGTATCTTCCTTTCGGAGAGGTCTACCGCAACGATGGCGGTGAACTCTACCACGGTGAGGAGGATGAATCCTCCGATCTCCCAGAATGCGTTGGGATTTTCGGTGACGCCTTCAACGAACTTTGCCACTATCTGGTTGCCTGCGGTGGAGATGATGCCGGCAAAGATGATGAGCGATATGCCGTTGGATACGCCGTATTCGGTGATGCGTTCGCCCAGCCACATTACTATCATCGCGCCCGCAGTGTATACCACCGTGAGGAAGATGCCGGCTATCCAGCTTGCTGCCGTTTCGCCGATGACGTTGCCGCCGAAGAGGTGAAGCTCTATTGCATCGCCCTGGATGCCGAAGTTTACGATGATGCCCACAGCCTGCGCTATCGCCAGCGCTATGGTCACGTACCTGGTTATGCGGGCTATCTTCTTTCTGCCCTCTTCGCCCTGCTTTGAAAGACGCTCGAGGTAGGGAATGCCCACGCTGAGTAACTGGATTATGATCGATGCGTTGATGTAGGGGCTAATGCCGAGTGCAAACAGCGTTGCGTTTGCAAGCGAGCCGCCGGTGATGGACGACATTATCTCGAGGAACGAGACGTCGCTTATCTTCCCGGCAAAGGTATCTGCATCCATGCCCGGAATGGGAATGTAGCAGCCCAGGCGGAAAATGAGCAAAATTAGGAGGGTTATCCATATCTTTTTGCGGATTTCCTTGTTTTTAAAACAATTTTTTATTGTTTCAAACATGCGGTTGCTCTCCTTCGGCGCCGTGAGCGCCTAAGTCATGATTTACTTTACTATCTCTGCAGTGCCGCCCGCCTTTTCAATGGCTTGCTTTGCCGATTCAGAGAATGCCGATGCCTTGACGGTGAGAGCTACTTTTATTTCGCCGCCGCCGAGCACCTTGAGTCCGCCGTTGTTCTTTACGTTCTTTGCAAGCGAGTTGGCAACTACGTATTCGTAGTCGACAACGGTGCCTGCGGGAAGAGACGAAAGCTGCGAAAGATTGACGATAAGATAGGAAGTTGCCCACTTGTTGTGGAATCCGCGCTTGGGTATCCTTCTGTGAAGGGGCATCTGACCGCCTTCGAAGCCGGGACGAACGCCGCCGCCCGAACGGGCCCACTGACCTTTATGTCCCTTGCCCGAGGTCTTGCCCTTGCCCGAGCCGATGCCTCTGCCTAATCTCTTGGGAGAAGAGGTTGCGCCCTCTGCGGGCTGAAGTGTATCTATTCTCATGTTGCCTTCTCCTTATGCCTGTTCGATTTTAAGAAGGTAGCTTACCTTCTTTATCTGCCCCATATTTGCGGGGTTTTCTTCTAAAATCTTGCTCTGGCGTATCTTTTTGAGTCCGAGCGCGGCTACCGTTGCCTTTACGCCCTTGTTCTCGTTGGATACGCTCTTTACTAACGTGATCTTAACCATTGCTGTCCTCCGCTTAGCCTAAAATTTCCTCTACGGACTTGCCGCGGGCTGCCGCGACGTCTTCGGGCGACCTGAGGGCCGCAAGGCCGGCTACCGCCGCCTTTACGCAGTTGATGGGGTTGTTGGTGCCGTGCGACTTGGTGCGGATGTCCTTTATGCCCGCTGCCTCCATTACGGCACGGACGGGACCGCCCGCGATAACGCCGGTACCCTGGGTGGCGGGCATCATCAATACCGCGCCCCTGCCATACACGCCCTTTACGGTGTGGGGAATAGACGTATCTTTAAGGTTGCACTTTATAAGGCTGCGCTTTGCCTGTGCCGTTGCCTTTTCGATAGCTTCGGGAACTTCCTTGCTCTTGCCCATGCCGTAGCCTACAGAGCCCTTGCCGTCGCCTACTACGACGAGTGCCGCAAAACGCATGTTGCGGCCGCCCTTTACGGTCTTGCTGACCCTGTTGACCTGAATGAGCTTTTTGATGAAGCCGTCGTCCTCATCTCTCCTTCTGGGTCTTGAATCTCTTCTCTGAGTTCTTTCTTTCTTTTCTTCCATAACCCTTGCTCCTTAGAAATTGAGTCCGGCTTGCCTTGCGCCGTCTGCAACTGCCTGTACGCGTCCCGTGTACAGATAGCCGCCCCTGTCGAAAACGACCTGCTTTACGCCGGCGGCTATTGCGCGTTCCGCCGCCTTTTTGCCTACGACCTTGGCGGCTTCCGTCTTGGTCATATCCTTTATTTCAGCCTTTACTTCCTTTTCCATGGTCGATGCCGAGCAGAGCGTTACGCCCTTTACGTCGTCGATCACCTGGACATAGATGTGGTTGAGGCTGCGATAGACGTTGAATCTGGGGGTCTCCGCCGTGCCCGATATCTTTCTGCGGACTCTTACGTGGCGGCGCTTTCTTTCAGCGTTCTTGTTTATCTTGCTTATCATGATTTCTCCTTTTTATATATATGGATATATATTTAAGAGCAATTGCCCCGCACGCGCTGCGCTTGGGGGATATCCTTCGGTCTGGGCTGCCGCGGGAGGAGCCCCGCGGCTACGCCGCGCCCTTTTGTGCGGGCGCGTGGCCGAAATTATTTCTTGCCCTTGCCGCCCGTCTTGCCTTCCTTGCGTTCGATGACTTCGTCGCTGTAAGCGATGCCGTATCCGTGGTAAGGTTCGGGCACTCTTATGCCTCTTATGTTGGCTGCCGTCTGACCGACGAGAGTTTTATCTATGCCGGAGACGACTATTTCGTTTGCGCTGGGGCAGGCGAGCGATACGCCTGCGGGTTCGGGGAATTCCACGGGATGGGAGTAGCCGACGTTCAAAACTACCTTATTGCCCTGCTTGGCTACCTTCCAGCCGACGCCGTTGACCTTTAACGACTTGGTGTAGCCCTGCGTGACGCCGACGACCATGTTGTGGAGAAGCGCACGATACAGACCGTGCTTTGCTTCGAGTTCCTTGGAATCGACCTTCTTTATTACGTGTGCTTCGGCGCCTTCGACCTTGATATCGATTTCGCCGACTACCTGCTGCGTGAGCGTGCCCTTGGCACCCTTTACGGTGAGCAGACCGTTTTCGAACGTGACCGTTACGCCTGCGGGGAGGTGTACGGGCAGTTTACCTATTCTTGACATATACCTTTAACCTCCTGTTACCAGATGTAGCAGAGCACTTCGCCGCCTACGTTTTCGGCCTTTGCCTGCTTATCGGTCATTACGCCCCTGTTGGTGGAAAGGATGGCTATGCCCAGCCCGTCCATTACCTTGGGCATGTTCTCTACGCCGGCATAAGTGCGCAGTCCGGGCTTGGAGACCCTTTTGAGTCCGTTGATGACGGGCTGCTTTTTGCCGTAGTATTTGAGCGTGATGACCAGCTTGCCCGAAAGACCGTCTTCGACGAGCTTTACGTCGGATACGTAACCTTCGGCTAGCATGATGTCGGCGATCGCCTTTTTCATCTTGGAAGAAGGCACTTCGACGACTTCCTTATTTACCATGAGCGCATTCCTGATGCGCGTGAGCATATCTGCGATGGGATCTGTCATTTTCTTCGTCCTCCTTCTTACCAGCTCGATTTCTTTACGCCGGGAATTTCACCCTTGTAAGCAAGGTTCCTGAAACAGATACGGCATACTCCGTACTTGCGCAGCACCGCGTGAGGTCTGCCGCAGATAGAACATCTGGTGTATGCTCTCGTCGAGTATTTTGCAGGTCTCTGCTGTTTGTTTATCATTGACTTCTTAGCCATATTTCTTCTTTCTCCTTACTTCTTGAAGGGCATACCCATTGCCCTTAAAAGCTCTCTCGCTTCTTCATCCGTCTTTGCCGTGGTGACAAAGCAGATGTCCATGCCGCGGATCTTTTCTACCTGGTCGTACTGGATCTCGGGGAAGATGAGCTGTTCCTTGATGCCCATGTTGTAATTGCCCTTGCCGTCGAAGCTGTCTGCGGGTACGCCGCGGAAGTCGCGCACGCGGGGAAGGGCGATGGATACGAATTTATCGTAGAAGTCGTACATCATCTTGCCGCGGAGGGTAACTTTGATGCCTACCGACATGCCTTCGCGCACTTTGAAGTTTGCGACAGACTTCCTCGCCTTGGTGAGGATGGGCTGCTGACCGGTTATCTGCTTTATTTCGTTTACGGCGAGCTGAATGGACTTTGCGTTGTCCTTTATGTCGCCCAAACCCGAGCTGATGACTATCTTTACCAGCTTGGGAACTTCCATGGGGTTCTTGTAGCCGAATTTCTTGGTGAGGGCGGGCACTACTTCTTCAGCATACTGCTGAGCCACCCTGCTTGCGTATTCTTTCTTTGCCATAATCTATGCAGTCCTCCTTATTCGGCCGAGCCTTCGGCGTCCTCCGCCTTCTTTGCGGCGCGCTTGCGGGTACGCTTTTTGGGAGCTTCCTTGGTTTCTGCCGCCTTGGCGCCCTTTTTGCCGGCATATGCCTTGTCTAACACGGCGCCGCACTTGGGGCAGACCCTGACCTTTTTGTCGCCTTCTACGCTGTACTTTACTCTTACGGGCTTGTTGCAGGCATCGCATACGACCATTACGTTAGATACGTCTATCGCGCCGGGCTGCTCGATTATCTGCGACTGCTCGTTGGCTTTTCTTGCCTTCTTGGCTTTCTTTTGGATGTTGACGCCTTCGACGACTACCTTGCCGTGCTTGGGAGAAGTGGCGATTACCCTGCCCTGCTTGCCCGCGTCCTTACCGGTGATAACCAATACATTATCATTCAATTTTACGTTCATAGCTCTTCTCCTTTAATTAAAGAACCTCGGGCGCGAGGGAAATTATCTTCATATAGTTCTTGTCACGCAGTTCCCTGGCTATCGGGCCAAAGATACGCGTGCCGCGGGGTTCCTGATTGTTGCCGAGGATGACGGCTGCGTTGTCGTCAAAGCGGATATACGTGCCGTCGTTGCGGCGGATACCCTTTGTGCTGCGCACGATTACGGCTTTAACCACGTCGCCCTTCTTGACCGCGCCGCCGGGGGTAGCGGTCTTGACCGAGCAGACGATGACGTCGCCGATGTTGCCCGTCTTTCTGAACGAGCCGCCCAGCACCTTTATGCACATAAGCTCCTTTGCGCCGCTGTTGTCTGCGGCCTTGAGCCTCGTCTGAGGTTGTATCATATAAATCTCCTTTTATGTCACTTACAACTTCGCTTGCGCCGCGCTATACGGCGCGTACCGGCAGCGGACCGTACCTTTGCCGCCCTGCGGCATGTTTACCCTGTACGCATGCGCCTTTCAATGAGGGAGTATACGCATACATACGGCACAAACACGGCCGGTCTTGCCCTTGGTGTTTTATTATTTTGCCTTTTCTATTATTTCTGCCACCCTCCAGTTCTTGTCCTTGGAGAGTTTGCGCGTTTCAACTATTCTTACCTTGTCGCCTATGCCGCACTCGTTGTTTTCATCGTGCGCCTTGAACTTGGTTGTCCTGGTTATAGTCTTTTTATACAGGGGGTGCTTTGCCTTTTCGGTGATGGCTACGACTACCGTCTTATCCATCTTGTCGGAAACTACGAGACCTACCCTTTCCTTTCTGAGTGTTGTTCTTTCCATAACTTTCTCCTTAACCATTCAGCTGCCTTGCGCGGATGACGGTGTTTACCCTGGCGATATCCTTTTTGACGAGGTTTATGCGCATGGGATTGTCAAGCTGACCGCCGGCATGGCGGAAACGTAAATTGAAAAGCTCGGTCTTGAGCTCGTCGAGCCTTGCTGCGAGCTCTGCGTCGCTTAAGTTAACAAGTTCCTTAGCCTTCATTAGACTCACCGCCTTCTTTCTTAATAAATCTGCACTTTACGGGGAGCTTGTGTGCCGCAAGGCGCATTGCTTCGCGTGCGACATCTTCGCTTACGCCTGCCATTTCGAACATTACTCTGTCAGGCTTTACTATGGCTACCCAGTATTCGACCGAGCCCTTGCCCGAGCCCATACGGGATTCGGCGGGGTGCTTGGTTATAGGTTTGTGGGGGAATATATCTATCCAGACCTGACCGCCGCGCTTGATGAACCTGGTCATCGCGATACGGGCTGCTTCTATCTGGTTGGAAGTTATCCTGCCGCCCTCTTCGGCTACGAGGCCGTACTCGCCGTAGGCAATCGTGTTGCCCTTGTGAGCCCTGCCGCGTATCCTGCCGCGGTGCTGCATTCTTCTTTTTACTCTCTTGGGAATTAACATTTTACTCTTCGCCTCCGTCCGATATTATCAGCTTCTTGGAGCCCGAAAGCACTTCGCCCTTGTATATCCAGCACTTGATGCCGAGCACGCCGAACGTGGTGTGGGCTTCGGCGAAGCCGTAGTCGATGTCTGCCCTGATGGTCTGAAGGGGAATGGAACCGTCGTGGTAGCTTTCGCTGCCGGCTATTTCCCTGCCGTCAAGACGGCCGCTGACGGCTATCTTTACGCCCTTGACGCCCGACTTGGAAACTTTGGAGAGCTGCTGCTTTATCGCTCTTCTGTAGGATACGCGCTTTTCGAGCTGCGAAGCGACGGCTTCGGCAACGAGCTGCGCGTCCTGGTCTATCTTGTCGATCTTCTTTACGTTGATGATTATTATCTTGCCGTTCGTGAGCTTGGAAAGACCCTTCTTTATCACCTCTATCTCCGAGCCCGCCTTGCCGATGAGCACGCCGGGACGACCGGTGTAGATGGTGACTTCTATCTTGTTTGCCGCTCTTACGATGAAGATTTTGGATATTGCCGCGTCGTAATACTTGCTCTTTATGAAATTGCGGATGACGTTGTCTTCCTTGAGCTGTTTGCCGAAATCCTTTTTATCGGCATACCACTGGGTGCTCCAGGGGGCGATTACGCCTACTCTTAAACCGTGAGGATTAACTTTCTGTCCCATTTACTCAACTTCTCCTTTAAATTTCCTTAGCATCGAGTATTACCGTGATGTGGCTCGTTCTCTTGAGGATGGCGTGGCCGCGTCCCTTGGAGACGGGCTGCATTCTCTTGAGATGAGGACCGCCGTCGGCAAATGTTTCTGCTACGTACAGATCCGACCTGTCCATGCCGAAGTTGTGTTCGGCATTGGCGGCGGCGCTCAAAAGCACCTTCTTTACATCTTCGCTGCCGCCCTTGTTGCAATAGCTGAGTATTGCAGCGGCATCCTCGACGCTCTTGCCCCTGATAAGAGCAAGCACGGTCCTTACCTTGTAGGGTGATATCCTGATATACTTTGCCGTCGCGTAAGGACGCTTATCCTTGGTGGCGGCAATCTTTTCCGTCTTTTTCTTCATATTGCTTGCCATTTTTTATTTCTCCTTACTTCTTGACGGTCTTTGCCGCGTGGCCTTTGAAGGTCCTGGTGGGAGCGAACTCGCCGAGCTTGCAGCCTACCATGTCTTCGGTGACATACACGGGCACGTGCTTCCTGCCGTCGTATACGGCTATGGTGTGGCCTACGAACTGAGGGAAGATAGTCGTTGCGCGCGACCAGGTCTTTACGACCTTTTTCTCGCCCGAGGCGTTCATTGCTTCTATTCTCGACATAAGCCTTTCTTCGTAATAAGGCCCTTTCTTAACGCTTCTTGACATTTTCTATCCTCCGACTGTTAGTTTATCCTCTTCAAGATATACTTGGAAGTGGGGTTCTTCTTCTTTCTCGTCTTGTAGCCGAGCGCGGGCTTGCCCCAAGGGGTCATGGGACCTGCATGGCCGACGGGTGACTTGCCTTCGCCGCCGCCGTGAGGGTGGTCGTTGGGGTTCATGACCGAACCGCGGACGGTAGGTCTTACGCCGAGGTAACGAGTCTTGCCCGCCTTACCCAGGGAGATTATCTCGTGTTCGAGATTGCCCACCTGACCGATGGTCGCCTTGCACTTTACGGATACCAGCCTCATTTCGCCCGAGGGCATCTTTAAGGTGGCGTATGCGCCTTCCTTTGCCATTATCTGCGCGGATATGCCGGCTGCCCTGGCTATCTGCGCGCCCCTGCCGGGCTTGAGCTCGATGGCGTGCACGACGGTACCTACGGGGATGTCTGCAAGAGCGAGGCAGTTGCCCGCCTTGATGTCCGCCGTGGGACCGGAGAGCACCTTGTCGCCTACGTTGAGTCCTACGGGCGCGAGGATGTACCTCTTTTCGCCGTCGGCGTATACGACGAGCGCGATGTTTGCCGACCTGTTGGGGTCGTACTGTATGGACTTGACCGTTGCGGGTATGCCGTCCTTATTGCGCTTGAAGTCGATTATTCTGTATTTTACGCGGTTGCCGCCGCCGATGTGGCGAACGGTTATTCTGCCGGTGTTGTTTCTGCCGCCCGTCTTTCTCTTGTCGTGAAGAAGGCTCTTTTCGGGCTTATCCCCCGAAAGCTCCGTGTAGGCGGAGACCGTCATGAAACGACGGGAAGGGGATGTCGGTTTATATCTTTTTACTGCCATTTTTCAATCCTCCTGTCAGGATAACGAATCGAAGAACTCAATCGTCTTGGAGTCAGCCTTGAGCTGTACGATAGCCTTCTTGTAGTCGGGGGTGTAGCCCGCGGTCCTGCCCATTCTTTTGAGCTTGCCTTTGCAGTTTACGGTGTTGACGCTTTCAACGTCTACCTTGAACAGTTTTTCGACGGCTTCCTTTATCTGCGTCTTGTTTGCAGACTTTGCCACCACGAAGGTGTACTTTTTATCTGCAATGCCGTCGTATCCCTTTTCGGTGAGAAGGGGTCTTATAATGATGTCCTGAGCTAACATTATTCTCCGTAAACCTCCTCTATCTTCTTGACTGCCGCCTGAGTTAAGACGACCTTTGCATTTGCAACTACCTCGTAAGTGGATATCTGCTCCACGGGGAGGGTGGTGAGCTTTTCAAGGTTGCTTGCCGCACGGATGACCTTTTCGTCGGCGTTGTCCATTACGACGACGGCGGTCTTGTCAAGGCCGAGTGCCTTTTTGAACGCAGCCATCTCCTTGGTCTTGCCTTCGTTTACGGCAAGTTTGTCGATGACGATGAGCTCGCCGTCGGCGACCTTTTTGGAGAGCGCGGACATGAGGGCGGCAACCTTTGCCTTCTTGTTCATATCCTTGGAAAAATCCCTGCTCTTGGGCGCGAATACCACGCCGCCCTTTATCCACTGGGGTGCGCGGATGGAACCCTGACGGGCATTGCCCGTGCCCTTCTGCCTCCAGGGCTTGCGGCCGCCGCCCCTTACTTCGGTACGCGTGAGGGTGGACTTTGTGCCCTGTCTTTGGTTGGCAAGGCGGGTAACTACCGCCTGGTGAATGAGTTCTTCTCTGTATTCGGCGCCGAAAACCTTTTCGGAAAGCTCCATGGAGCCGGCTTCGGTACCGTCCATTTTATATACTTTAATGCTGGGCATTTTTAAAGTCCTCCTTATTTAACGGTATCGTTGATGGTGACTACGCTGCCGTCGGGTCCGGGAACGGAACCCTTGATGAGTATGCAGTTCCTTTCAACGTCCACCCTTACCACTTCAAGGTTCTGGATGGTGACGTTTTCGTGACCGTACTGACCTGCGAGGTGCTTGTTCTTGAACACCCTCGAAGGCGAGCTGTTTGCGCCCATGGAACCGGGCTCCCTGTGTACGGGGCCGACGCCGTGCGTTTCCTTTAAGCGGTGCTGGTTCCACCTCTTGATGACGCCGCTGTAGCCGTGACCCTTGGTGACGCCGTGAACGTCTACCTTGTCGCCGGCGGCAAACACGTCTGCCTTTACCTCGCCGCCTACCGCATACGACGAAAGGTCGTCGAGCCTGAATTCTTTGAGCACCTTGCAGGGCTCTACGCCCGCCTTTTTGAACTGGCCGAGCTGGGGCTTGGTGAGAGATTTTTCGTTCGTCTTGTCAAAACCGAGCTTCAAAGCGGAATAGCCGTCTTTTTCTACAGTTTTGATCTGAACGACGGGGCAGGGACCTGCCTCGATGACGGTCACGGGTATGACCTTGCCGTCTGCCGTAAATACCTGCGTCATGCCGGCTTTACGACCGATGATTGCTTTAATCATAATGTTAAAGTTCCTCCGAATTTATTTTTACCGTTGATACCGCGTATCCGAGTAGCGCCGGGCACATACACATATATATATTTATGTTAATGCATATCCGCACGTCGGCACGGAGCCGTAGAGTATCGTGGATTGTTTACTTAGAGCTTTATTTTGATATCTACGCCGGCGGGAAGATGGACGGTGTCCAGAAGCTTTGCATTGGGGGTGTAGATGTCGATTATCCTCTTATAGGTGCGCTGTTCGAACTGTTCGCGGCTGTCCTTGTACTTGTGGGGGCTCCTGAGTATGGTGATTATCTCGCGCTCGGTGGGAAGGGGTATGGGACCGGATATCTTGGCGCCGCTCTTCTTCATCGTTTCAACTATCCTCGACGCTGCGAGATCTACGAGTTCGTGATCGTAAGCCACAAGTTTGATTCTGATTTTCTGTCCTGCCATTTTATTCTCCTTTTATACTAACAAAAATTTGATTTGAGTCGCGTCAACTTATCCGTGTGTATCGCGCTTTTAACATCAAAAAACGCCATTTTATGGCGCAGTTAACAAAAGCCACGGTTAGTCGCAGGAGTCAAGCCCCTACATTTGTCAGCGTAAATTATCTTTTCCCCGCAGCTTCAAGGGGAATTTAAAGTAACTTTACGCCTCATCCCTATACACACGTTTTTCAACACGCCTGACTATTATATTATAATCGCCCGCCGCTGTCAACTGTTTTGAGCAATTTTTTTTGCGGAAACGGGCGGTTTTTTGCCCTTTTTTGCGCCATTTGGGGCAGTTTTTTGCTATTTTTGTAGCGAACGGACATTTTAGTGCCGTTCGCCCGCCGACAACACAATATATTGACTTTCGGTTGGCTTTTAATACCCATTTGCGCCGCAAAAAAATACCTTGTCCAACCGCAAAAAAATGTATTATATTTTCTTATGTTAATTTGAAAATGTTATATAGCAGACATTTTGAACTTTGATAACAGAAATTTTTGTGAGCGATTATCAAATAGTGCAGTTTGACAAGCAAAATTTCACCTTTACAGGCGCGGAGAGACGCCCGGAGAAATCCTACAGCGAGGCTCGGCGGCGCGCCATTTTGTCCGTCGCTGTCGCTCCGAGATTTCTCCACGCGCTCGGCTTACAGCCTCGCTTGGTCGAAATGACAAAAGGGAAAGGCGCGTCGAAATGACAAAAGGAAATTTGCACTTCTGTCGAAACGACAAAAGGAGACTTGCGCTTGGTCGAAATAACAAAAAGGGGAAGCCCGGTCGACTTTCCCGCCCCGTCATTTCGACTAAGCCGCGGCGGGCTCCCGCCCGCCGCGGCGCACGGAGAAATCTGACCGCATAGCGCGGTCGACCGAAGGAAGGCTCCCTTTAGCAAGGGCGTGCACGGAGTCCTTGCTAAAGGGGCTCGTGGAGAGGTCGACGACACCGCGCAAAATATTTTCCGGGCGCGGCGTTTTAAATGCTTTGAACGGCGTTATAATAATAGTGAACAAACAAGGAAGCCCCGATAAAGACTCCCCGAAGGTTTGAAAATATTTGAATTTAAAGGAGATTTTTATTATGAAAAATTATGGTCTTTCCAAGAGAAACAACAACTATGACTTATTCGACGCGTTCGACGACTTCTTCCGCCCCGTGTTCTATGACGAGGTCAACGACCTTAAAACAAATATAAAGGAGACGGACGACAGCTACGAGCTGGACGTTGAAATGCCCGGCTACGCCAAGAACCAGATCAAACTTTCGCTTGAAAACGGTTATCTCACGATAAGCGCAAGTAAGGAAAGCAAGGAGGAGGACAAGAACAAGCACTATGTAAGGAAAGAGATTTCCGAAAGCTGTTCAAGGAGCTACTATGTAGGCGACGACGTACAGCAGGAGGACATTAAAGCCAAGTACGACAACGGCATACTTTCGGTATGCGTGCCCAAGAGCCAGCCCAAGCGCATAGAGAGCAAGTTCATAGACATAGAGTGATGCCGCGAAGATTTGAGCGGCTTTGATAAAATTTAAGACCCCTTTGCGGTGGGTCGCCAGGATCAGGCGACCCGCCGCTTTTTCTTTAAACGGGAAAATTGTGCGGCGCAAAAATTTACCGCGGCAAAGTTCGCCTTAAATATGTTTGCTTTTGACGGCGTTCGGTTATATAATATGGTAAATATAATATTAAGGAAGTGTTTTAAATGGTAAAGATAGATATCTTTTCGGGATTTTTGGGCGCGGGCAAGACTACGCTCATAAAAAAGCTGATAAAGGAAGCCTATGCGGGCGAAAAGCTGGTGCTGATCGAAAACGAATTCGGCGAAATAGGCGTCGACGGCGGCTTTATGCAGGAAGCCGGCATAACGGTAAACGAACTCAACTCAGGCTGCATATGCTGTTCGCTGGTGGGCGACTTTGCCAAGGCGTTGAAGCAGGTGGACGAGCAGTACAGCCCCGACAGGATACTAATTGAACCTTCGGGCGTGGGCAAACTTTCGGACGTGGCTAAGGCGGTTGAAAGAGCAAACCTTGCCGACGCAAAAATAAATTCCATGACTACCGTGGTGGATGCGAACAAGTGCAGGATGTACATGAAGAACTTTGGCGAGTTCTTCAACGACCAGATAGAGAGCGCCGCCTGCATAGTATTCAGCCATGCCGACGTGGCTAGCGAGGAAAAGCTTGCCAAAGCCGTGGAACTCGTGCGCGGGCACAACCCGAGCGCCACGATAGTCACCACAGATTTGAAGAGTCTGGACGGTAAGGAAATCCTTAATGCAATGGAGCACACCTCCACCCTTGCCGGCGAGCTTGCAAAGCTGGCGCGGGAAGTGCAGGACGAGCACGAACACTGCCACCACGAGCATGACCACGAGCATGAGCACGAGCATGAACACGAGCATGAGCACGAGCACCATCATCACGGGGACGGCGAGTGCTGCTGCCACGAGCATGAACATGAACATGAGCATCATCACCATCACGCCGACGAGGTATTCACGAGCTGGGGCAGGGAGACGAGCAAAAAGTTCACCGCCGAAGAGCTTGAAGAGATGCTTGCAAAGCTTTCGGACGCGGTATGCTACGGCACTGTACTGAGGGCAAAGGGCATTGTAGAGGGCGAAAACGGAAAGTGGCTGCACTTTGACTACGTGCCCGGCGAAACGGACGTGCGCGAGGGCGCACCCGTATACACGGGCAGGCTGTGCGTAATAGGCAGCAAGCTCGACGAAGAGGAACTTGAAGAGCTGTTCGGAGTTTAAAGAGCGCCATGCAGGACGTTAACGTATTTTTATTCCTGGGTTTTTTGGAGAGCGGCAAGACGAAGTTTATACAGGAAACTTTGGAAGACCCGCGCATGGAGAACGGCGAGCGCACGCTGTTATTGGTGTGCGAGGAGGGCGAAGAGGAATACGAGCCCAAAAAGTTCGCCGTTAAAAATGTTGCAATAGAGCGGATCGAGGACAGGGAGCACCTGAACGAGTACACCCTGAACTATCTTACCAAAAAGTACCGCGCCGAGCGCGTAGTTGTGGAATACAACGGAACGTGGATGTTGCAGGACTTTTTTGACGCAATGCCGGAAAGCTGGGTGATAAACCAGATGATGACGTTTGCCGACGCGAACACGTTTTTGAGCCACAACCGGAACATGCGCCAGCTTGTATACGACAAGATATACATGACGCAGATGGTGGTGTTCAACCGGTTCAAGGGCGAAATGTCCAAAGAGCAGTTCCACAAGATAGTGCGCGGCATTACGCGGCGGGCGGACATCGTATACGAATATATAGGCGGAAAAGCCGAATTCGACGACACCGTAGACCCCATGCCCTACGACATGGACGCGCCGGTAATAGAGATAGAGGACAGGGATTTTGCGCTGTTTTACCGCGACCTTTCGGAAAATCCTTCTGCCTACGCGGGCAAGACGGTGCGCTTCAAGGGCATGGCTGCGGTCTCCAAAAAAGTGCCGCAGGGCTTTATAGTAATAGGCAGGTACATAATGACCTGCTGCGAAGCCGACATAGCTTACGACGGCTTTGCGCTGAAGACAGACGGCAAAGCGACGGACGTAAAGACAAAGGACTGGCTGAACGTGACGGCAAAGATAAGCTTTGGCTACAACGCCGTATACCGCGGCGAGGGACCCATACTCGAAGCTATCGAAATAGAAAAGTGCGACCCTCTGCCCGCCGACGAAATCGTGGCTACATTTTATTGAATTTATTGCGACCCGCAGAGAGGGGGCGCACGGCATCCGCCGTGCGCCCCCTCTCTTTTGCACGCAAAAAGTATAACCGAGGTCTGCGGCGGCAATAATGAGATACATCGGGAGGAGCGTATGCGTACCATAAAACTTGCCGCAATACTTATGATTGCCGCCGCCGTATGCGCGGCGGCGGTGTCGCTGCCCAAGCGCACGGCGTTCGAATGCGGGCAGAGCTACACGTTTTACACAGGCAGTTCGTCTTCAAACTGCCGCATAGTGACGGCTGCGGACAACGCCGCGCTGGTGCTGCTCACGCTCGGGGAAGTGCGCGGCGAGGCGACCACTTACACACGGCTGGACGTGGCGGAATTTTTATCGGGCGTCAACGGGCGGGTGCTGTTCGTCGAAGAGCTTTCGGACAGCGTGAACTACTACTGCGCCGCCGACCTGCCCTACTCCGCCGAGCTGTACGGAATGGAGATAAACCTGCACATAAGCGTGCGCGACGACGGCGTGACGGTGGCTTCGCCCATTATTTTCGGCGGATACTGACAAAAACGGCATGCCCGGCAGGCTCCTACGCCCTTGTCATTTCTCCATGCGCCGCGGCGGGCAAAGCCCGCCGCGGCGCATGGAGAAATCTGTCTTTATGGCTCGGTCGAACCCTTTTGTCCGTCGCTTACGCTCCGAGATTTCTCCGCTCCGCACTACGTGCTTCGGTCGAAATGACAAAAGGGGGATATGGTCGACTATCCCGCCCTTGGCATTTAAAGCGCAGTCGAGAAATCTGACTTTATGGCGTGGTCGACAATCGTCAAACGCAATTGAAAATTGCCGCATGAATTTTAGCGGCACAGCCGCCGCGTGAACACCCCGCGAAATTGATTGATTTGCAGGTATATTCTACGAAAATGCGGGCAATAAATTATTTGCGGACGACAACAGCCGCGTAAAAGGAGATAAAATTATGAGCCAGGAACAAAACAACGAGAAAAGCAAAAAGAGACTGTTTACCTATTACCTCATACTGGGCGCGTGCCTGCTGCTTATAGCCGCAGTGACGCTGACGGTGATATTTGCCGTGCGCGGCAGCGACGACACTCTGCTGCCGGGCGGCGACGTTGCGGACGTGGGCGATGACGACGGCGACACAGACGGCGATGACGGCAGCGATGACGACAGCGATGACGACGACGGGCAGCAGCCTTCGGACGACGTTTCGGCGGCGTATGAATTTATTGCGCCCGTGGCACAGCTCGATATCATAAACGACTATACCTTTTATTATAATAAGACGCTGGACTGCTACCACTACCACACCGGTCTGGACATAGCCGGCGAGGCGGGCACGGAAGTTCTGGCGTGCGTGGACGGCACGATTGAGAGCATAACCAGGGACGACGTGCTGGACGGCGGCGAGATAGTTATAGCCCACGCCGACGGCGTAAAGACGACCTACCGCTTTATAGACGTTGCCGAAGGGCTTGAAACGGGCGACGCCGTGGAGCGCGGCGACGTGATAGGCACGATAGCCCAACCCGCGGGCAGCGAGTACAAAGAGGGCGCCCACCTGCACTTCGAAGTTTCGAAAAACGGCGAACTTGCCGACCCCAACGACTATCTGGACATCGCCGAAAAGTAATTTTGCACTTAACAATACCCGCTTAATGCGGCAGCGGCGCACGCTTTTGCGTGCGCCGCTGCCGCTATTTTTTTACTTATTGTTACCTTTTTTCATGGCAAAACATGCCCTCTGTTTAAAACCCACCTGGTGCGGTTATATTAAATACGCCCGAAAGGTACGGCTTTTGAACGCAGATTTTAGCGTATTTTACAAAACGCCGACAACTTTTGTGAGATACGCCAAAATTTTGTTAGTTTTGAAATATTGTAACAAAAAGTTTACAAATAAAATGAAAATTCACAAAAATTATCCGTATTATCATAAAATAGTGTTATAAAATAACATAAAAAACTTTTTTGAAATTTTCTTCAATGTGATTGACTAACAAAAAATCCTATGCTATACTGCATGCGAAATCGAGGTGAGGCACCGAGGTTTCAAATAAAAAAACAATTTTATACAGGGAGGCACGACAAATGGATATGTATAAGAATTTGACGCAGACCTGCATAACCCACTGCATGAACTACTGCGCCAGCATCAACGAAAGAACAAACGGCGTTATCTGAAATATACTTAAGCGATAACAAAAGAACAAGACTGAAAAATTATCCCTACACCAAGACCTTTAATTGCAAGGAGGTATTCAAAATGGATATGTACGCAAACCTTACAAAGACCTGCGTTGAACACTGCATGAACTACACAAGGCAGTTCAACGGCAAGGCAGTCAACATCTTTTAACACACCGCTTTAAATTTTAATTGATCACGACATCTACTCAACCCCCATCAAATAGCTTTTAAGTTACGAGGAGGACGACAAAATGAATATGTATGCAAACCTTACGCAGACTTGCGTTGCTCATTGCAAAAACTACTGCGAGCAGTTCAACGGCCGTCGTTTTATTGAAGGCTGAACAGCAGCAGTTAAAGGATCCGGCGCCCGCGAGGCGCATGCAACACTACCTTCAAGGAGGTAAAGATATGGACATTTATGAAAGATTGAACCAACTTGATGACGAAAAGACCGCTTACGGCGTAAACCCTCTTTCGTATGTCGTACTCGACTGCGCAAGATAATTTAAGCCGGTCGGCATTGACACAACAGTTTTTGGAAATATCGAAAAGAAACAAGGAGTTTTAAAATCATGGTAGAAATTTACGAGGAAATTGCAAATCTTGACAACAATAGGAACGAAATAGGCGTTTCGCCCCTTTCGTACGTAGCGCTCGGCTGCGCAAGATAACTTGCCGCAGGCACGGTCGGATTATTTCAGACATTTAAGGAGATTTTATTATGTTTGACATGTTTCAGGAGATAGTCCGCGCACAGAGGGACATTGAAAACGGAGCAAGACCCGGACTTGCATGCAGCACCCTTTTGTGGTACTACCTTTCAATGAACCGTTAAGACCCGGGCGGCATGAAAACACCCCCTCCAATTGCGGCTTCTGCCGCACTGTAAAACCAACTATAAAGACGGCGGACTGCTTTTAAAAGCGGCCCGCCGTCTTTAAATTTATGCCCCGCGCAGACGGTGAATCACTCCCTGCCGCCGACAGCGGCGGCTATACCGTGGACAGCGGCCGTTAGCACGGCTGCGATTATGAATATTATCCACGAAGGATGCCACAAGCTCCACACACAGCCGATGAACAGATATATGGTCACGGCGAGCGGCATAATCATGTTGCCCAGCCCGCCCAATATGCGGACGGCAAGCGGCTGCAGCGGAGCAGCCGCCTCCTCCTCATCGTCCTCCTTGGCGAACACCTTGTCGACGAATACGCACAAGGTAAAGGCGAGCAAAAACACCAGCCAGGCGGGATGCCACAGATTTAACACGGCGCCCAAGCATATGTAGACCGCAGCCGCACACAGCATGAGCCCTCCGCTGACGGCGCCGCCTATCGTGCGCAGCCTGAGCTTTTTCTGCCCGTCGGGGTCGGGCGACGACAGGTCGGCAGGGCATTCCTCCGCAGAATGCGGAGCATCTGGCAAAGGCTCCTCCTCGGCATTGATGTCGCCGCGCATGAGTTCATCCATTCCTACGCCAAAGAACCCGCACAGCTTTATTATCTTTTCGGTCTCGGGATAGGCTTCGCCCGTTTCCCACTTGGATACCGACTGCCTGGATACGCCCAGACGCTCGGCAAGTTCTTCCTGAGTAATCCTGTCGCGCCTTCTTAAACGCTGAAGATTGTCGGCAAATGACATGAAATATTCTCCTTTATATTTATTTGCAACTCTATTATACCCCATTAACAGCCCTCTTTCAACCGACTTTTAAGTGCTTTTTGCGCAACCTGAGGTTGCAAATTGTAATATTATTGTAAAAAGCGCACAAAAACGCAATGCGGTCGGCAAAGTGCGCCGCGCAGACCCCGACGTCTGCGCGGCGCACTTTTTTTTAAAATTCACTTGATATTGCATTGGAAACATGCTATAATATATTTAAACAAATTGATAAGGGAATTTACGAAATGAAAATAAAAATAACATCCGATTCGACTTGCGACCTCGGCGACAAGCTGATAGCCCAAAACGATATAGGCATATTTGCCCTGCAGGTAATATTGGGGGAAAAGACCTACCGCGACGGCGAAATAGCCCCGCAGGCGATATTTGATTACGTTGCCTCGACGGGCATACTGCCCAAGACTTCGGCAGGCTCCACCGAAGAGTACACGCAGTTCTTTAAAGAGCAACTCGCCTCATGCGAGGAGCTCATACACTTCAACATCTCGTCCAAAGCTTCGAGCACGCACTCCGCCGCAAGCATTGCGGCAAAGCAGTTCAAGGGCAGGGTGAAGGTGATAGACAGCAAGGCGCTGTCCACGGGCCAGGGGCTGCTTGTATTGAAGGCGTGCGACTTCAGGGCGCAGGGCATGAGCTCGGACGAGATAGCAGAGCGCGTAACGGCGCTGACGCCCAAGGTAAACACATCGTTCGTGCCCGACGATTTGAACTATCTGCACAAGGGCGGAAGGTGCTCGCTTGCCGCCATGCTGGGCGCCAAGGTGCTTAAGCTGCATCCCCTGATAGAAGAGGACAGGGAAGGTCAGCTGATAGCAAAAAAGAAGTACATGGGCAGCATGGAGAGGTGCATAAAGACGTACGTTCAGGATTTACGCGCACAGTACCGCCGCTACGACAAGACGAGGTGCTTTGTGACCCACTCCTGCGCCGACCAGTCGATAATAGACATCGCCAAAAAGGAAGTTGCCGATATGTTCGAATTCGACGAGGTTATAGAGACCGTGGCGGGAGCCATTATAACCAGCCACTGCGGCAGAAACACGCTCGGCGTGCTGTTCATATCCGAATAATAGACCCTTTAAATACGCCGCGGGGCGGACACGTTTGTGTCCGCCCCGCGGCGTATTTTCTCATGATTTTCAGGCGCGGCTGCGCGTTAAAGCGGCGTACGCGCCGCCCGTCACGCGGAGGATATCGCCGGCGTTCAGCCCTACCTGCATGCCCACCCTGCCCGCGCTGACAAATATCTGCCTGCCGCGGGCGGACTCATCGAAAAACGTGGGGAAGAGCTTCTTCATGCCGACGGGCGAACAGCCGCCGTGCACATAGCCCGTTACGGGCAGCAGCTGCTTTTGCGGCAGCATTTCGAGCGATTTTTCGCCCGCCGCGGCGGCAGCCTTTTTTAAGTCGAGTTCGGCGGCGACGGGTATGACGAACACGTAATACCTGCCCGGCGACGCAACCGTGACGAGCGTCTTAAATACGCCGTCCTCATCCTCGCCGAGCACTTTGGCGACCTGCACGCCCGAAAGCGCCCCGCCTTCGTAGGCGTGCACGCTGTATATTACCCCCTCCCTGTCCAATATGCGCATGGCATTGGTCTTGGTCATAAACTCACAGCCCCATATTCCTGTCCACCAAGATGACGTATGTATTTTCAAGCCCCTTTGAAGGGCGCTCGAAGAACGCCGTCACCGAGCATATGCGCTCGGGCGAGGTGCAGTCGTCGCACTCGCCGTACTCGGCGCACGGAGTGTGCAGCCCCAGCCGCTTTGCGTTTGCGCCCGCGCAGCCCGCGGAGCGCATGCGCATGAACGCCTCCCTGCCGTCGGCGACTATCTTGTTCGAACCTATTATAAGTATAGCATTGCGCGGCCCGCTCGACAGTGCCGCAACACGGTTGCCCGAACCGTCGGTGAGGGCTATGACGCCGTCACGCGTGACGGCGTTTGCCGAGCAGACGTAGTAGTCCGCCGCGGCGGCACGAGCCTTTGCCGCGGCGCCGTCCGTCCAGTGCCAGTACACCGCGTTGCCGCGCTCTTTCAGCGCTTCGTACAGACCGAGCTCCTTTACGGTGAGCGAACCGCCTATGCCCACCGAGCCGCCGCCGATGATGCCGAGGGCCGTCCCGAGCGCCGACTGACCGTCGGGCACCATGCAGCTTTTGAACCCACGCCTTGAAAGGCTTTCATTCACGTGTTTAATATCTTCCATAAATCTATTTTACCACCCCTTTTGGCAGTCGTCAAGGCATAATATAAAAAACATGCCCCCTCCAACGCGGCGCAGACGGGCGCGACGACGTTGCAGCACAGCCCGTCGGCGGCGTCGAACGACGCGCCCATGGCGAACGGCATGCCGAGCGCACACAGCAGCGCCGACAGCATAAAGGCGGCGCTCCGCCTTGAAAGGGGCGCACGGCACGCCCACACGAACGCTGGACGGGCGAGCGACAGCGCCGAGACGAACGACGTAAGCGTGAGCGAAGCATAGTACAGACTGCCGAACAGACCGCGCACGCGCACATCGCAAAATGCCGCGGCTATCGCGGCGGGACAGAGCACGAATGCGTTTTCGAGCGCACCGCCGTCGCCCTGAAAGCCGCCCGCAAGCGGCAGCAGCGCCGCCGCGGCGAGCAGTCCGCCCGCGAAATTTGCGCCGACTATTGCGGCGGCGGCGCGGACGGAGGAGAGCCGGCGCGGCATGGACGGGGCGAGCGAGGGCATCACGCCCGCGGCGAGGGACAGCGACAGCAGCGCCTGACCAAGCGCCGACAACCACAGCCCGGGCGAGGCGAGCGCCCAAGGTTCGAAGGCAAACACGGCGGCAAAGCGAGCCACTCCGCCCTCCGCCAGCCCGCGCACGGCGAGAACGGCCGTCAGCCCGCCCTGAAGCAGCACGGCAATGCGGGCTGCGGCGGAGCGCGTGCGCACGCTGCGCGTAAGAAAGAACGCCAGCGCGATCGCAACGAGCGCCGCTATAACGGGCGGTGCGCCGACAATATCCGCGGGACAGCCGTAGCCTGCGGAGGCGTAGAACGTGCATGCCCGCACGGCAAACAGCGACGTTATGGCGATATAGCACGCGCACATTGCCGCCGAATTGACCGCCGCAAGCCCTCCCGCCGCGCCGCCCAGCGGGCAGAGCGCCGCCAGCGGAAAGGCGTCCGCACGGCGGCGCCCCGCCGTCAACTCCGCCCGGAGCAGAGGCAGCGCCACAATGGCGAGCACGACCGCATATGCGGCGACAAACGCCCCACCGTAACTTTGGCAGAGCGAAGGAAAGCGCAGCACCCCGCCTGTGCCGAGTGCCGCGCCCGCCGCCGTGTATAAAAATTGTCTGCGCGCATCGTCCTTCACGCAATATTATACTGCCCCGCCCCTTTAAAAATGAATGGTCGGCGGAGCGACCTTTTACATGCCCCTCTTTGTAGAGCTGAAGAAGAACAGCGCCACGGTGCCGGGACCTGTGTGCGAGCCTATGACCGTGCCGATATTGTCTATCTCCACGCTGCCGTTGAGCTTGGGGAAGCCGGCGTGGATGAGGTCGGCAAGCTCCCTTGCATCGGCTATGACGTCGGAATGACTGATAAAGCACTTGCCGTCGTAGCCCGCGCCGCCTTCAGCCTGGGCAGACATCTGCTCGAACATCTCCTTTATAGCCTTCTTTTTGCCCGTCACCTTTTTGCGGATGATGAGCTTGCCCTGGCAGTTGACGTCCATGACGGGGCATATCTTCAACAGCGAGCCTATGGTGGCGGCGGGACCGGATATTCTGCCGCCGCGCTTGAAGTGCTGAAGATTTGTAGAGAAGAACCAGTGCCTGAGGCGCAATTTGTTTTCTTCGAGCCAGGCAGCCAGCTCCTCCAGCCCCATGCCGCCCGCCTTGAGTTCGACAGCCTTATCTACGAGCAGACCGTAGCCCGAAGATGCGCAGAGAGAGTCCACCACCACTACCTTGCGGGCGGGATAGTGCTTTTTTACCTCCTCCTGCGCGGACAGCGCCGAAGCGTATCCGCCCGAAAGACCAGAGGAAAACTCTATGTGCAGGATGTCGTGACCTTGAGCAAGTATGGGCGACCAGAGCTCCAAAAGCTCTTCGGGCGTCACCTGCGAAGTGGTGGGCAGCGCGCCCGCGGCTATGGCGCCGTAAAAACTTTCGGGCGAGGACGAGACGAAGAGGTCGTCCTTGTAGTCGACGCCGTCGATGATATAGTGATACTTTGCAAACTCGACCCCGAGCGATTTGAGGTGTTCGGCGGTCAAATCGCACGTCGAACAGCAGGTTATTTTATAATCTTGCATGTCAGCCCCCCGGTTCCGCCCTGCGTGCGGCGGAACGATGTTTTTTAAATTTCCATTTGATTTTAATTTTTAACGGTTGAATTGTCAACACACTTGCCCGCACGGGCGTTCTACACTTTTTGCGCCCGCTCTACACCTTAAAAATCCCACTCTACCGTCGGTAGAGTGGGAAATTTAAACAAATTATCAGAGCATTGAAGCGAGGATCGCGAGGTTTGCGGCGACGTCGATATTGATCACCTTTACATCCTCCCCCGCCGTTATCTGCACGGGCGCAAAGTTGAGTATAGCCCTTATACCCGCCCTGATGAGCCGCTCGGCAATGCCCTGCGCCGACGCGGCGGGCACGGCGATTATGGCGAGCTGCACGCCGTACTCCATGCAGCCGGCTTCGAGCGAGTCGACGGAGAGCACGGGCTTGCCGCCCACTATGCCGCCCACTTTGTGCGGGTCGTTATCGAACGCGCACACGAGCTCTATGCCGTAGTTGGCAAAGCCGCCATAGCCGAGAAGCGCACTGCCCAGCCCGCCGGCGCCCACGAGCACGGCGCCCTTGTGGTCGTGTATGCACAAGAACTGTTCGAGCGCGGCGATGAGCTCGGCGCGGGGATAGCCAACTTTGGGTCTGCCCGCGCAGCCCGTATATGCCAAATCCTTTCTTACCAGCACTTCGCCCAGACCGAGCGCCTGCGCTATCGCACCCGAGGACACGTAGGTATAAGCGTCGTCATCGGGCAGCGAGCGGAGATAGTTCAGATAGACCGGCATCCTCTGCAGAGAAAATCCAGGTATGTCCCTGTTCATCGTAATTATTCCCCCATTTTAATTTCATCCATTGCAAACGCGGCGGCGCCCATTGCCCCCGCCCTATTGCCCAGCGAAGCCGTTATCACGGTCACCGGGGCGTAGTCGCACCCGCCGAAGAGCTCCTTGTTGACAATTTCCTGCACGGGTTTGGTGAGGCATTCGCCCTGCGCCGACACGCCGCCGCCGAGCATGATAACTTCGGGACGGAAGATGTTGGCAAGGTTTACCAGACCGCAGGCGAGATACTTTACGTACCAATCGACTACTTCCTTTGCCGAACGGTCGACGTCCCTGAATTCGAACGCCGTCTTGCCCGTGCACGTCTGCGAAGTGTATTTGCTCCACATTGCCGAGCCCGCGTCCTCCTCCATTGCGTACCTGGTGCGGGCAGTGAGCGCGGTCGCCGAAGAGTAGCGCTCGAAGCAGCCCCTTCTGCCGCAGGTGCACATTTCGCCGTGGCGCTCTATTACCATATGGCCTATTTCGGTACCCACGGAGTGACCGCCTTCGAAGAGCTTGCCGTCAATTATTATTCCGCCGCCGACGCCCGTGCCGAGCGTGACGAGTATGGAATTTTTATATTCTTTGCCTGCGCCATAGCGCGCCTCGCCGAGAGCGGCGGCGTTGGCGTCGTTGGTGACGACGACGGGCACGCCCAGGCGGGACGAGAGCTCGCTGCCGAGAGGAAATGCCCTGAGCCCGAGGTTGCCCGCGAACTTTACGACGCCCGCGGCGCTGTCGATCATGCCGGGGCAGCCTATGCCCGCGGCGACGGGGCTGCCATCCAGCCCGGCGCACATCTTTTTGCACAGCGCGGCTATGTTGGCGCACATTGCCCTGCCACCTTCTTCGCCGCCCTCGCCGCAGCCCGTGGGACAGCTGTCCTCAACGAGTATGCTGCCGTCGGGCGCAACGCACGCACCCTTTACAAATGTGCCGCCGATATCCAGACCAAGGTAATATTTCATGATGACATCTCCCGCGCCGACCGCCGGATCCCGACATGACGGCATTATCGTTATAAATCTATCTATAATTCTATTACAAATGAGTGAATATGTCAATCCCAAAATCAAAAAAAGAGCGCGGCGCGGGCAAAAAATTTTGCCCGCGCCGCGCCGTTGGACATTTGCGTCATTTTGTACCCGTAGAGCCGAATCCGCCCGCGCCGCGCACCGTATCGGAAAGTTCTTCGACTTCGGCAAAGCCGACGGCGAGATAGGGCGCCACGACGAGCTGGGCTATGCGTTCGCCAGGCTCTACAAAGGCGGGCGCGTCGCCGTGGTTGTGCAGAGCCACCATCACCTCGCCGCGGTAGTCGCTGTCCACCACTCCCACTTTATTGGCAGGGGCAAGCCCGCGCTTTGAAGCGAGCCCGCTGCGGGCGTATATGAACCCCGCATATCCCGCGGGCAGTTCCATGGCGAGACCGGTTGGTATAAGCACCGTGGCATGGGGCGCAACCGTAACGCGCTCCTCCACGCAGGCAAACAGGTCGGCGCCTGCGGCATACTCGCTGCCGTATACGGGCAGTTTGGCGTTTTTGTTGAGTTTTTTGATGTTGACTTGCATATATTCTCCTATTTCAAGTTGGCGTCTTTGCATGCGCCGCCGCATAGGGCGGGATATCAGACTACGCTCTCTTCATCCCACAGCACGACCTCATCGGTCCTGAGGCTGGGCTGAACGAGTATGGTGCGCTGGTTGGACGAGCCCTTGAACTTGAGCTTTATGTCCTTGAGCTCCTCCACGAAGCGGCCGTCGACGAGCACGTCGAGGCAGGAGAGCATGTCCGTTACGAGCTGTATATCGCCCAGTTTGCCCGTAAGCAGGTCCTTTTCGAAGTCGTAGCCCGTAAAGCACCAGAAAGATTTATCGGGATATGCCGCACGGAGGCGCTTTAAGAACGGCGCGAGCACCTTTTGATTTTCGGGCTCGAACGGGTCGCCGCCGACGAGCGTAAAGCCCTTGATATAGTCGGGCTTCATGCCCTCTATTATGGCGTCCTCCACCTCGCGGGTGAAGGGTTCGCCGTAGGAAAAATCCCACGTTTCGGGATTGAAACAGCCCTTGCAGTGGTTGCGGCAGCCGCTGACGTACAGCGACACGCGCACCCCGGGACCGTTGGAAATATCAGTCCATTTGATTTTTGCGTAATTCATAAAAGATAATCTCACAAAAATTGTGCGCTGGCACCGCGCAACAATTTTTCGTGATTTAGGGAGCTCCGCTCCCCTTTGCGCGATGCCTAATGGCACTCATACTATATGATCGCGCAAATTCCCCTCAGCTGAGGTTGCTTGCGCAACAAATTGGGTTCGCTGGCGGCGAAATAAATTCGCCTTGCGACGATTATTATTTTTGAAATCTCACAAAAGTCTTGTTTCGGTCGCCGTTCGGGTCGCCCCGTCGACCGAGCCATACTGTCAGATTTCTCCGTGCGCTCGGCGTACCGCCTCGCTTAGTCGAAATGACAAGGTTAAATGGTCGACCGCCGCCGCTCAGTCGAAACGCCAAAGCTTTATATTTCGCCCCGACTACGCCCCTTCCGATGACAGGGCTATATCTTTCGGTAAAGCCCATATCATTTCGTCGTTTCGGAGCGTCGTTCGGGCGCGGCAATAGCAATTATCATACAAATTTGTCGGCGAAAAACTTCGCCGACAAATATAATTTATTTTTTCTGCGGCGGTGCCGCATTACAACCCGTTGCAAGCGGAGTCGCGCCTCCGCGCAGCAAGCCCCAATTTGCGAATCCTTTCGCCTCAGCGGGTGAGGCGGCGCAATTATATTATCGGGGCGCTTAGCATTGCGCCGCCGAGGGCAGCGCCCTCAGATAACGGCGAGTTGGTGCGTTGCCGCCAATGCACAACGAGCGTTAATATTTACAAGTGCAGCACCCTCGCCTTGATTTCCTTGGTCTTGCCGACGTTCCAGAAATTTTCGCCGAGATAGCCGCAGGTGCGGCGGGTGACGTTCATTTTGCGCTGGTCCTTGTTGTGGCAGACGGGGCACTCCCATTCGTTGTCGTCGTTGATGATTATTTCGCCGTCGAAGCCGCATACCTGGCAGTAGTCCGACTTGGTATTGAATTCGGCATACTGGATGTTGTCGTATATGAACTTGACGACGTCTTCGAGCGCGGTGAGGTTGTTGCGCATGTTGGGAATTTCGACATACGATATAGCGCCGCCCGAAGATATCTTTTGGAACCGGCTTTCGAACTTAAATTTGGAGAAAGCGTCTATGTGCTCGCGTACGTCGACATGGTAGCTGTTGGTATAGTAGCCCTTGTCGGTGACGTCGGGAATGGTGCCGAAGCGCTCCTTGTCGATGCGGGCGAAGCGATAGCACAGGCTCTCGGCGGGGGTGCCGTAGAGCGCGAAGCCGATGTTGGTCTCCTTCTTCCACTTTTCGCAGTGGTCCCTGAGGCACTGCATTACCTTTACGGCGAACTTTTCGCCTTCGGGGTCGGTGTGCGAAACGCCCTTTACGAGCTTTGTCACCTCATAGAGCCCTATATATCCTAAAGATATCGAAGAATATCCGCCGTAGAGATACTTATCTATCTTTTCGCCCTTGTCCAGGCGGGCTATGGCGCCGTACTGCCAGTGCACGGGCGAAACATCCGAAATGACGCCCTTCAACGCGTTGTGGCGGACCATGAGCGCATCGAAGCAGAGCTGCAGCCGCTCTTCAAGAATTTCCCAGAACTTATTCTCGTCGCCCTTGGCAAGTATGCCGCACTGGGGAAGGTTTATCGAGACGACGCCCTGATTGAAGCGGCCTTCGAACTTGTAGTTGCCGTTTTCATCCTTCCAAGGAGACAGGAAGGAGCGGCAGCCCATGGGCGAGAACACGTTGCCTTCGTAATTTTCGCGCATCTTCTTTGCCGAAATATAGTCGGGATAGAGGCGCTTTGAAGAACACTTTACGGCAAGCTTGGTTAAATAGTCGTACTTGCCGCCCTTGAGGCAGTTGTTTTCGTCGAGAACGTATACGAGCTTGGGGAAGGCGGGGGTGACGTACACGCCCACCTCGTTCTTTATGCCCTGATAGCGCTGGCGGAGTATCTCCTCTATTATCATGGCGTTCTCTTCGATGTACGGGTCGTTTTCGTCGAGATACATGAACAGCGTGACGAAGGGCGACTGACCGTTGGTGGTCATGAGCGTGTTTATCTGATACTGTATGGTCTGAACGCCGGCTTTGAGCTCGTCTTTGAGGCGCATGTCCACTATGGCTGCCTTCTCCTCTTCGGATATGGCGTCGCCGAAGCGCTCGTCGCACTGCTTTTTATACTTTTCACGCGTGCGGCGAAGATATTTGCCGAGATGCGCGACGTTGACCGACTGTCCGCCGTACTGCGAGGAGGCGACCGAAGCGATTATCTGCGTGACTATTGTGCACGCGACCTGGAAAGATTTGGGGCTTTCTATCATCTTGCCGTTCATGACGGTGCCATTATCGAGCATGTCGCCGATGTTGACGAGGCAGCAGTTGAATATGGGCTGCAGGAAATAGTCGGCATCGTGGAAGTGGATGGCGCCTTCGTCGTGAGCCTTGGAGATGTATTCGGGCAGGAGTATCCTGCGAGTAAGGTCCTTGGAAACTTCGCCGGCGATGAGGTCGCGCTGGGTGGACGCCGTGCGGGCGTTCTTGTTGGAGTTCTCCTCCATTACGTCCTTGTTGGCATTTTTGATGAGCGAAAGAATGCTCTCGTCCGTGGTGTTGGCTTTGCGGATGAGCGCACGCTCGTAGCGGTAGAGGATATAGGACTTCATGAGCTGGTACTTCTGCAGCTCCATCAGCTTTTCCTCGACCATGTCCTGGATATCTTCTACCAGCAGCCTTGAACGGTGGCGGCTCGCAATGTCGTCAACGATCTTTTCTATCTGCTTATCGTCTATCCTGTCCTCGAAATCGACGGACTCGTTCGCCTTGCCTATGGCTTTGGCTATCTTGCTTCTGTCGAAATCTACCGTAGTGCCGTCTCTTTTAATGACTTTCATTTTACACCCCTTTTCCGTGCGCCCGTGAGAGCCCTTCGGAAAGTTATTATTTTTTATCTTAAGCCCCGCCGCACGGGCGGAAAAATCTACGTATACTATTGTACGCCTACACAGCGCGTTTGTCAACAGCCTGACCACAATATATTGAAATTTTTTTTAGTTATGCACAATTTATTGTGGTTTTGTTGATAACTTCCGCAAAAAGGCGAAAAATATGCGCCGCTGCGGCAACGAATATCATTATACAACCTGCCCATGCCGTAAGTCAAGCCCGCAGACACAATATCTTGTATGAAAGTTTTTTACATTTTATCAATATATTGTGGCTCAGCCGACCAAGCGGGCACAGACGCGCAGTCAAATGATATCATGCGCACACATTTTATGCAATATTGCCCAAAATTTTACATATCGTTCAAACAGCCGTCACGAGGGCGCGGTTTAATATATACGGGGCGGAAAAAGCGCCCGCCCGCATAAAGGAGGCAGGACATGACCTGGAAAATACAGACTAACGGTTACTGGCTGGCACAGGGCAGCGACGGCAACTTTTTGGTATGGAACGACAATGAGAACTGGCACGGCAGGTACATGTCGCACGACGGCGAGGAGCTTGAACTGCTGCCCGCCGCGCAGTCGCTAGGCGACATGAAACTTGCGTGCCGCACAAACGCGCACTGGGAGGACTGACACCCCCGCCGACGCCGCCCGCATATAATGATGTAGATAAATATATGCGAGGTAACCAATGACGATATTCGGCAAATGCTGCTGCGGCTGCGACTGCGGCGGTACGGTTGAAAAGATAATCTACACCCCCACAGGAATAACCGGACCGACGGGTCCACAGGGAATCCAAGGCGCAACCGGTCCCACCGGTCCGCAGGGAATCCAGGGCATAACCGGCCCCACCGGCCCACAGGGAATTCAGGGCATAACCGGCCCCACCGGTCCGCAGGGGATCCGGGGCGCGACGGGCGCGGACGGAACTGCCGCCACCGTTGCCATAGGTACGGTGACTACCGCCCAGCCGGGCGCTCAGGCAGAGGTGACCAATTCGGGCACCCCCTCCGCCGTCGTTTTTGATTTTGTGATCCCCCAGGGGGCGACCGGTCCGCAGGGAATCCAGGGCATAACCGGCCCCACCGGTCCCCAGGGAATCCAAGGGGCAACCGGTCCGACGGGAAGCACGGACACACAGGCGGTCAGCGCGTATTCGCTGCCCGCTGCGCAGGTGAGCGACGGCGGAGCCGTACAGTTTGACGTGACGGCGACGCAGTCGGGCACGGACGTGACGCACACCGCGGGCAGCGGCGACGTGACGATTACTCAGCCCGGCACATACTTTGTGCAGTACGGCGCCACGGTTGCGCCGACGGGCGCGGCGAGCTATCCCGTGACGGACATAGTTACGCTGTCGGTTAACGGTCAAACGCAGAGCGCGGGCGCGGGCATGGTGCAGTTTGACGCCGCGACGCCCGCAAGGCAGATCTCTGCCGCGGCGGTGCTGAACGTGACCGACGTCCCCGCCACCGTGCAGGTGATATCAAGCGGCGGAAATTTTTTATATTCCAACGCGACGATAAACGTATTCAAAGTGTAAATTTACGGCGGGCGGCGCAGCCGCCCGCCGTAAACAGTGCAAAGATTTACAAAAAAGCGCACAAAAGCCGCATTCGACAGCAAAATTTAATGGCGGCGCACACACAAAATGAGCGGCATTTTGTTGCCAAAACAAAATTTTTGAAGTATAATAAAATTGCCCGTGCGGATACTTTGTCCGCCGCGGCAAGACAGTTTGAACAAAGGTCACCGATATGGACGCTAACCCAAGTTTTAATTTAATTTAACTGCCGCGGACATATACTGCATGTGTGCGCGGAAGTTTTTTCGCGCATAATTTTTTACGGAGAAATTGCAGTATGGTCAAATATTTTGTATCTACCGCCGCGGGCACGCTTGAACAGCTTGAACGCTTTGCCGAGCTGTGCTGGATAGACATGGTCAGCCCCACCGACGACGAGGTCGACGACGTGGTTGAAGCGACGGGAATTTCGGAAGACATGATAAAGGCGGCGCTGGACGAAGAGGAGCCTGCGCGCACGGAGTTTGACGAAGGCAACAGCATGTTTGTTGTCGACTGTCCCATAATTGAAGAGACCGACGGCGGCGACAGCTATTCCACGCTGCCGCTGGCGATAATTTACAATAAACGCTGCGTGGTGACGGTGTGCCTTAAAGGCAACCCTGTGCTGAAGGACTTTATTACGGGGCGCATAAAGATAAACTGCGACAAGCCCGTAGGGTTCATACTCAACTTTATGTACGGCAACTCAAAGCGCTTTTTGTACTGCCTTAAACAGATAGACCGAAAGGCGCACCGAGTGCAGACCGAACTGGCAAAGACGCTTAAAAACAGCGACATACTCAGGCTTTTAGACCTTGAAAATTCGCTGGTGTATTTTTCCACTTCGCTCAATTCCAACTTTAAAGTGCACGAAAAACTTTCAAAGGCGGAGGCTGTCGCTACACGCGAGGACTACCTTGACCTGTACGAGGACATGGTGATAGAGAGCAGCCAGGCGGTGGAAATGTGCAAGATATACAAGGACATACTGTCAGTTTCGATGGATGCGTACGGTTCGGTCATTTCGAACAACGCCAACGACACAATGAAAAAGCTGACCGTCATCACCATTCTCCTGGCGATACCCACCATGATAGCAGGGTTCTGGGGCATGAACGTAGTGGTGCCCGGGCAGATACAGGGCGGCGACACATCCACTATATGGTTCTGGGTGATAATCGGCGCCACGCTGGCGCTGACGGCTGCGGTGGCGCTGCTGTTGGCAAAGTCGATGAAGTTCCGCCCGGCGGCAAGACGGACGAGGACGAGACGGCACAAAAGAACGAGGGAGAACTGATTTATGCCCATTTTGCAATACAAATGCCCGAAGTGCGGCAAAGAATTTGAAGAACTTGTAAAAAAATACGACGACGAAGTGCTCTGCCCCGACTGCAAAGTAAGGGCGGTGCGCAGCTATTCGGGCTCGGTGTGGTCGGCGACGGGCAAGCCCGCAAAAAAGTGCAGCGGGCACTGCTCCACCTGCAGCGGCTGCCACTGAAAGATAGCAGATAACGCAACGACGGCGCGGGCGCGGACTTTTAAGTCCGCGCCCGTTTTCCGATAACAAAGAAGCGCCGCGGGCAATGCCCGCGGCGCATAAAATTATTTCTTTTTATGGTATGTAAGGCGGCGGAAAGTGCCGTCCTCCTTGTGGATGACTATCTTTGCCTCCTGGTTTTCAGCCAGTTTTTTGGCAAAATCTATCGCTTCCGCCTGAGTTATGAACATCTTTATCGCCTTTGCCCCGCCTGCCATTTTTACCTGCCACTTGTTTTCCGCCTTGCGCTTGGAGACGTGGTAAGTCTTGTACGCGGGGCGAGCCTTTTCCTCGGCGGCGGGCGCCGCCGTTTCCGCGGACTGAGCCGTGGGCTCGGCAGGCTTTTCGGTCGCCGTCTCCTTTGCAGGCTCTTTACTGACCGATTTTTCCATCTTCTGCGTCCTTACGGGCGGAGCGGGCTTTTCCTCGGGCTCGGCATACGCGGGCTCCTCCTCTTCGGGAGCCGATCGCTCTTCTTGGACTGCCTCAGCCAAAACTGACGGAGTTTTTTTATCCTCGGGCGCCTTCTTTTGCGCGGGCGCCTCTTCAGCCTGCGGCGCACTCTTTTGCTCGGCAGATTGGCTTTCGGCGGCAAGCTGTTCTTCAGCCGTCATTTCGCCCTTTTTATCGCGCTTTTCGCGCACGATAAGCGATATTACGAGCGCAACAATGCCCGCGACTATCAGCCCGACGACAACAATGACTATTATGCCCCACGTGGGCAGTGCTGCAAGAAGGTTCATGGCGTTTCCTCCCTTATATACTCCAATTATATACTCAAAGGGGGGATTTGTCAATAGCAAATTTAAAAATCCTCCCCGCGCCGAGACGCATAGCCGGGCGGGCGCCTGACGGCATATCCCCTCCGCCTCTTTAAAAGCCCGCCGTGCGGTACGAGAGCAGCTCGGAATGTACCCTGACGGCAAACTTATCCGTCATGCCGGCAAGAAAGTCTATCGCCGCGGCAGCATAGTCGCGCTCGCAAGCGAGCGCGCCGTACGGTCTGACGTTTTTACAGCGCCCGGACAGCTCTTTGAGTCCGCCCTGTTCGGGCACGGCGGCGACGTCGCTCAGCTTTGCCAGCCATGCCGCAAACGACGAGCACAGCAGAGGATAATATTTTTGCGCATTATACACGTTGACTATGGCATATTCGGGGTTGTACAGCCCCATGAGTACATTGAAAAGCCCGTTGAGAACGAGGCGGGCGTAGTCGTGGTAGGGCTCGAACCTCGGGTTGGAATATATGTTTTTATAGTTGAAAAACTTGACGGCGTTCATCTTTTTTTCGGCGGACGGCGAAAGGCGTATGCCTGCCGAAGGCGAGCTGTTTGCGCAGATATCCCCGATGAGCTCGTGAATTATGACGGTGGTGTTGAGCGCGCCGCTCGACTGCGCCATCGCCCCGAGCTCCTCCACCTGCGCGGGCGCAAGAAAACCGAGCGCGAGCGCGTCCTCTATGTCCCTGCCTATATAGGCGATTTTATCGGCTATCTTCACCACGCAGCCCTCCCACGTGGCGGGCTGGTACCTGCCCGGAGCGTCGATGGAATATAGGTCGATGAGCTCATCCCTGGGGAATATGCCGTTCTGGTCGACTTCGCCGCAGTGCGAAATTATGCCGTCGCGCACGGCATAGGTGAGATTGAGGTTGCGCAGGTTTTTATTGTCATCCTCCAAGAGCTCCAGACTGTCCACAAACCGCAGCCCGCTGCGCTCGTGCCAGAAAGCACAGCCGAGATGCTCCTGCGAGAGCTTTGAAAGCACCCTTTCGCCGAAGTGACCGAACGGCGCGTGACCAATGTCGTGACCGAACGAGATGGCGCGGGTGAGCTCGTCGTTGAGCCCGAGATATTTGGCTATGGTGTTTGCCACCGATTCGACGTGCGCGACGTGTTCGAGACGGGTGCACACGTGGTCGTTATCCACATTATAGAACACCTGCGTCTTGTGCTTGAGGCGGCGGAATGCCGTGCTGTGCAGAATGCGGGTGTAGTCGCGGGCGAACGGCGAGCGTATCTCGTCGGGGCGGGAATACAGCGGCTCGGGACGGGCGACAAGCTCCGCATAGCGTTCGTTATCTTCGGTCGCGGCAACCGTTTTGAAAGCGTTCCTGTTCATGCGTATATTATATCACCCCGTCGCCGCCGTGTAAAGCCCCTTTTTTGTGCCATCGGTCAAATCAATGTTTTCAAATCGCGGCAAACGAATATCATAAAGATCCCGCAAAAGCAACGGCAAACGAGCTCGATAAAATAATCCGGCGCTACATATAAGGCGGCATAAACCGTGCGCCGCAGAAAGAAAATCTTTCTGCGGCGCACGATCATCCGTTATAAAGACAACACAATATTGTAAGCACAAAAAAGCAGCGGGCATCGGGGCAGCCTCATGACGCCCCGATGCCCGCTGCGCGATCCGGCGCGGGGGACGATCCCCCGCGCCGTTTGCGCTTTGCAGTTTACGCTATCTTTTCTACCGTGATTTTCATTGTAAGAGAGTTGAGCGTGAACTTATATGTACCGTTCTGGCTGAAACGGATGTTCGAAAGACCTTCGGGGTCGATGAACTCAAGCTTATCATAGTCGACGATGCTGCCGTTGCGCAGGTAGGTATCCGTCTTTTCGCCGAGGTAATCCTCGCATACCTGCATCTCCTTCTGCGGTCCGTCGAGCACGAGCGTGGCGGTATATTCGTGGTCGCCCGTCTGCTCGAGATAGACGTTTTCATCGCCGCCGTTCCAGGAAAGAGGCTTGCCGTTGGCGGTGCCGCCCGTGCCCTTGAGCCAGAATTGACGGGTGTCGCGCTCGCCTTCCTTGGTCACGCCGTACGAAATTTTGCCATCCTGCACCGTTCCGTCGGCAGCGTAAGTGCTCTCTTCGGGGATGCCTTCGTTTGCGCCGTCTGCGCCCGTGCCGACAAAGTGCCAGCCCATGAGTGCCTCGTTATCGGCGAGGACGGGGTCGGTAAAGAGCGGGTACCTGGCACCGTTTTTGAGGTAGATGGTGTAGTCCGTACCCTCGGCCGCGCTGCGGTATGTGACGGTGTACTTATCTTCCTTTTCACCCACTTCATATGCGCCGACGTTGTCGACGGTGACGGCGTATACATACTCGCCTTCTTCGTCGCCCTCGGCGATGGACAGCTGAATTTCATATTTTGCCGTAGCCGTAAACATGATCTCGTAGCCGGCGGGGTTGCGGACGGCGTCGCTGCCTTCGGTAAGCGCTCCGCCTGTCACCTGTGCGTTGTAGTTGTTGAACGGCAGCGCTATCATCACGTCGCCCTTGTTCATCGAGGCGGTCAGGCTCCATTCGTAGCCCGCGGTATCCGTCTGCTCCATGACGTATTGAGGAGCGATGTTCGCGCCCATCACATAGCCGTTGAATGTGCCGTAGATTGTAGGCGTAAAGAGCGCTTCGAGCGCGGGCGCATCGGAGAGGCGCTCCCACGTGATGGTACCTATGTTGTCGTTGCTGACATCCGTCTTCATCGTGAATTCGTACGTGCCGTCGATGGCGACGCCGATATCGTGCTTATTGACTGCGGAAGCGAGATAGTTGCCCTCGTCGGTGAAGTTATCGCCGGGGTTTTCAAGCAAGCCGAAACCCTTTTGATTTTCCCAAACGCGCTCGTACACGCCGCCCGGCTTTTCGTCATAGCTGAAGACGCCGAACTGGAATATATCGCCTTCATACAGGTCAACGGTGAGAGTAAAGGTGTTCAGCTCCCCTTCCACTGCTTCAAACGCGTACTTATCGGGGTTGAGCCTGCCGTCCTCGCCCCAGTTGTTGTTCTTGAGGTCTGCACCCTGGAAGTTGCCCGCTATCATCCAGGTGCGGGTATCTTCTTCCACCGAACTCCACATCGAAAAGACCGAAGTATCCTGTGTTATAGTAGTATTGAAGTCAAATTCAACCGAATAGCTCGGGGTAGCATACCAGCCGAGGAACTGCGAATCCTCCTTATCTTCGGGCGTCCATTCGGTAGCCTTGCCGCCCGGTTCAACATCCTGCGTCTGCAGAACGGTAGTCTGGTCGCCGTCATAAAAAGTGACGGTGAAGGTATCGGGTTCTTCCTCTCCACCGCCCGTGCAGGCGACGAGTCCGACGCATGTGATAGCAAAAACTATCGACAGCGCCGCAAGTAAAAGTGCCTTTTTCATGTTTCCTCCTTGGAAAAAATTTATTTACCTCAACTGCCAAGGCAGCCAAAGCCCATTAAAATTTCCTCATTCATATAGATTGTATTTCTGCCGTCGCAGACGGCAGAAATGGTCATGACCATGTCGCTTAACTATTTTAGTTAATCTGTTAAGTAAATTCTATCACAATTCTATCACAAAAAATTTGCTTGTCAATACCTTTTTGAAAACTTTTTAAAAAAATTTTAAACACAGTGTATTTTAGCTTTTTCAGACATTGAATTTGCCGCACGCATTGCCTTTAATACCATTCAAGCCATACCTTGTCGCTGCCGGAAAAAAAGCGCGACAAACTCAAAAATAAGTCTGCCGCGTTTCTGTTCAGTTTCAGTTTTCTTTTTCGACTTCAACAACTGCTTTTGCCGTTTCCGTAACGATGTGTAAACCTTTATCACTCATTCCGTCAAGCAGAGTATCAAGCTGACGGCGCATAGTGCTTTTGTCCGCGCTCTTGTCGGGGAAAAAGTATTGATCTACGGATATATCGTAACGGGTAACAAGCTCATAAAAGATTTGCAAGCTCGGTTGTTGTCCCTTGTTCTCAATGTTTGCAAGATAGCGGGGCGATATATCCATATCGTCGCTGACATTCTTGCGGGATTCGCCGCGCTTTGTTCTCGCCTCTTTTATAGCCTTTCCGAACGCCGTAAAGTCGTAAATTGGTACGGGTCTTTTCATTGCTTCTACGTTCCTTTGTGCTATAATAATTCCTACCCTTATATTATACAGTTCATCTTCTTTCTTGAATATGATTACACAATTCATAGTGTTAACCATTATAATTCAAATTATTTACAAATAAGCCCTTGATATTATTCGGCTGACCGTATATAATATATAGTGCTATCACTTTATGGAGGGATAACCTATGTTTGAGTATATGACAGTGCAAGACGCGGCGAAGCTGTGGGAGATTTCGGAACGGCGCATACAGAAACTTTGCGAAGAAAACCGCATTGACGGCGTGGTGCGATTGAGCCGCGTGTGGCTGATTCCAAAGGACGCAAAAAAGCCTGCTGACGGTAGAAAAAAAGAAATTCGAGAACAAACAAGATAAAAAAGCCAAAGGCAACTGTCGGTTGACACATTGAAAGCTCGCGGTTGGTGGTATGTAACCGTGTTTTTTGCTACAATATAGGCACAAGAAGAACCAAGAGCTTTTTGAAAAATTACACGAGGTGGTTATATGATTTTAGCTGACAAAATTATCAGATTACGAAAAAAGAATGGTTGGTCGCAAGAGGAACTTGCCGATAAGATGAACGTATCAAGACAAGCCGTTTCAAAGTGGGAGGGCGCACAAACAATTCCCGATTTGGAAAAAATATTGCAACTCGGAGTATTATTCGGAGTTACTACCGATTATCTTTTGAAAGATGAAATTGAGGACGAAGAATTTGCAAATGATAATTCTTCTGACACAAGCGTTAAGAAAATAACAATAGAGGAAGCCAATTCTTATCTTGAACAAAGGAAACGTGCTTCTTGGCAAATTGCTCTTGCAACATTTTTTTGTATTCTTTCTCCAATCGCGTTAATTGTATTGAGCGTTTTTTCGGAGAATCAAAGTTTGGGGGTAACCATTGGATTAGTTGCTTTATTTGCTTTTGTTTTATGTGCTATCCCGATCTACATTTATTGCGGATTTAAGAATGAACCGTATGCCTTTCTTGACAAAAATATTCCCTTTGAGCTTGAATACGGAGTAAAGGGTTTAGTAACAGAAGCGAAAAAGAAGTTTAGAAATACTTACGTAAAGTGCAACATCATAGCGGCGTGTATTTGTATTTTCTCTCCGCTCCCTTTGGTTGTTTCCGCATTTTCAAACAATGAAACTATTCTTATTGCAATGTTATCACTATCAATGATTATTGCGGGAATAGGTGCGTGCATTTTCATTGTGGTAGGTGTTCAAAACGCAAGTATGCAAAAACTTTTGCAAGAAGGCGATTATTCCTATCAAGAAAAAAAGCGTGGTGGAGTAAAGTAAGCAGTAGGATTTGCCTATTGGAGCATTTTGTCGGTTGTATATCTTGCTTGGAGTTTTCTTACTAGCCAATGGAATATTACTTGGATTGCTCTCGTCGTCGGTGGCGTTTTATTTCCTGTTATAATGTGTATTTGTAATTATTTTGCAGACAAAAAAGAGCAATAATCCTCGCAAGAAATAGGACACTTTACAAAATGAAACAAACAGATTTTATTTTATGCCCGATTTGCAAAAATAAAACTCGGTTGAAAATGCGGGAAGATACCGAACTAAAAAACTTCCCGCTATTCTGCCCGAAGTGTAAACAAGAAACGCTAATCAGCGTTAATCAATTAAAAATCACAATACACAAAGAGCCAGACGCAAAGACGCAGAGCCAATAAACCGCGCGATTTCACGCGATTTATTGGCTCTTTATGTTTGAGCATAAAAGAGGCATAACTATCTCTTGATCGGCGGTAAAAAACAAGCCGCCGTTTCTTTGCGTTTACCACAAACCAATGACGACTTACTAACCGAACACGGCGGTATCTAATGGAGGTACGCCGTGTTAATTTTTTTCAATACACCCGCCTAATATCCTACGGTCAAAAAAAGCTATGACCCACCGTCGGGATATTACGGCTATGAGTATGAACTGACAATTCAACTTAATACTGCTTACAATTCTTTTTGCGCTTGTCCGCGTATTTTCGCGGGTCGGCGCATTTTACGCCGACCCGCCGACAATACTTATTCCTTATATAGAAAAACCTGCGGGATGCGACCCGCAGGTTTCAATTTTAATGCGCGGCGGGTCAAACCCGCCGCGCATTAAAATTGAGCTGTCAGTACATAGGAATGTAAGAAACTGAAGCAGAAATCGTCATAGTGATGAATATCGTGCAGCACACTATGGCGCCAAGCCATACATTGCCCGTTATCTTGTAGAACAGCCTGTTGAAAATGGGAAGAATAAACATCATCACGACGAGGCCGAATACCATGTTTACGTACAGCCATACTTCGGTTCCGTTGCCATAGTAGCCGTAGTAGGGCGAACCGGTGGTAAAGTAGCAGACGTAATTGATGAGCAGTATGAACGCCAGACCCACACTGTTGGCGAGGGCGCCGACGAGCAGGACCTTCCATTCGCTCCACCCCTCCCTGCCTATGCTGCAGTTAACGCGTATGGAGTTGGAGATATAGAACAGAAAAATTATGGGAATATACTCGATGGCGGTGACGAACATCCTTGCGTTGAGCGGAGCCGCCGATATGAGCATGAACCTGAAATCCTGGTGGAAAATCCAATAGCTGAGCTGTACCATGAAGTAGAACACACCGTATAAAAGCACGGCGAGGAGCAGCATTTTGAGCACGTTGACGATTACAGCCGCCGCGTTTTTGCCGCCCATCTTTATGGGTCTGAACTTGTTCCAGTCATAGACCGGCTGTGTGCCCTTGGCTTTGGCATATATGCACTCGTACGCGTTCTCCAACAGCGTCGTAGCAAAGAAGAGCACGAGACCTATCGCGCCGTTTATGGCAGCCCACAACAGTATCGCGTTGACCATTCTTGCCGGGAACACATAGGTGTACACGCTCGAAGAATTGCCGACAGGAAATATTTCGATGGACAAGTTTGCCAGAGGGATATAGTCGAGGCAGGCGATTATTGCCGTGAGTATCATTGTCGACCAAAAGATTATGTTATGGGCGACCGTCTTTCGGCTGTGCTGTTTTGCTGCGAGCGAAGCGGCTGAAGCGCTCTTCATTGCGGAAGCTTCCTCAGCAGCGCCGTCGCACACGACGCCTGCGGGCTGAGGCTGCGCAACGCCATGCGATTGTTCATCGCGCGTGTTCTTTTCGTTATCCCTCTTGATCGCGGCAAAGAAGGGTATCTTCATTAATACTGCGCACAGAGAGATAATAAACGTAAACGCCGCAGCAAGGGCAAGACCGTTTGAAAGCTCCTTGCCGAACCATATCTGACTGCTGCCGTCCACATCCGAATTCATGCCGAGGGCTTCATCGAAGAAGTTGACGGTATTGGCAATGGACGTCAGATCATACATTTCGAAGCAGTGATTTATGTTTTCGCGGTGGACTATACGGTATGTGCCGTCCGACATATCGCCATAACCGTAGTCATATGAAACAGTATTCCAATTATTTTCCGCGCCGCCGACTTCGTTGATGAAGCGCAGGGCTATCACCTCGAACGAGGTCGTATCAGTCTGGTAGCGGAACGCGCCTTCGTCGTAATAGGCATAGGAGATCGCCGCGTTGCAGTTGAGGTTTTTATATTTATTTGCCGAAGAGGTCTTTATATAGCCGGAGATATATACCGCCTTTATTATGCTCTCTTCATAGCTGTCGCCTGCCATATCGGCGGCGAGGGTGCACACGTTTCCGCCGCCGGCGGAGTGACCCACAGCGCCGAAGCGCGACCTGTCGCAGAAACGGAAGTCGTCGGTATTGTTATAGACGTACTGCACGAGATATTCCACACCGTTTGCGCCCGAAGTGGAAGTTTCGGTAGTGCCGCCCTGACCGCCCGGGTCGATGCAGAACACCACCGCGCCGCGGCGGGAGAGCTCTATACAGTACTGCGCCATGGTGGCCTTTGTGCGCGTGAAGCCGGGAAGGACAAACACGGTAGGCGCGGGAGATTGCTCGGTGGCTGTCTCGGGCACATACATCGTGACGGCATAGGTCGAACCCTCGTTTTCGATGACGTACTTTTCGCCGTTGATTTTGCCGCCGTTATAGGCGAGGGTCATATCGCGGGTGAGGGTGAAATCCGACACGTCAACCGTGAAGCCCGAAGTTTCGAACGCCATACCCGAAAGACCGAGGATAAATATGAGCACGAAGGAAATACACATTGTTATGAACGCACGGGTCCTGTAGAACGCCTTCTTGGGGGCAGGTTCGGGCTGCTCCCCAGAAACATTGCGGCGGACTGCGACGAGCTCGTCCTCCCTTGTGCGGCAGTAAGCGACTATGTTGATTATGAATGCAGGCAGACAGACGAGACTGAGCACCCAGCAAATTATAAACCGAATGTTCTGCTCTTTTGAGAACTTTACATCCTCAAGCTTGTCTGCAAGGGACGAGAGGGCAAAGCCGTCGTAGAGGCTGACCAGCCCGAAGGCGAGGAATAGCCAATAGATATAATTTGAAAGGCCGAACGCACAGCCTGCCGCAATTATCCACAGCGCGGCGGACACATACAGGCATATGCTTGAAGCTTTTATGAGTTTTTGCTTGAGATACATTTCATTGCCTCCTTATCTTACGCAGCAAGCGCCGCTTCCTGCGCAGCCGTAAACAGCGCACGGGCGTCATCCGTCTTTAACCAGTCGAACACGGCGAGGGTGAGAGCGTCGTCATCGAGAAGATGTATGCGGCGGTCGGTCTTTTCACCCATGGGGACGTCGTCCTGCTGCTCTATCAGACCTTCGGGCGAGAAAGCCTTCATGCCTATCATAAGGTCAACATCGCCGTCGGCTGCTACGGCAGCCTCAACTTCCGCCACTTTGCCGTCGTAGCCGCGCACGACTACTTCGAGGTTTTCGGTCGTATATCCGAGGGTGGCGAGATATTCATTTAGCCCCGCGGTGAAATTATCGATTATGGATTGGTCGAGCCCTGAAGTGCCCGACTTTGCATACCAACCGATGACGAGCTTTGTCTGGGCTTCGGGCGTTAGCAGCAGCGCGCGGGCGTCGTCCGTCTTGAGCCATTCATAGACGAGCTTTGAAACTTCGCCGTCGTCAAGAAGGTGTATACGGCGGTCGGTCTTTTCGCCCATGGGGACGTCGTCCTGCTGCTCTATCAGACCTTCGGGCGAGAAAGCCTTCATGCCTATCATCAGATCGACGTCGCCGTCGGATGCGACGGCGGACTCAACTTCCGCCACTTTGCCGTCGTAGCCGCGCACTATCACATCGCATTCGGTGCCGCTGCTTTCAAGGTACTCTTTCAGCCCCCTTGTGAATACGCTGACAATAGTTTGGTCGAGACCGGAGGTCTCAGACTTTGCGTACCAGCCGATAACGAGCTGCGACTGGGGTTCGGGCTGAGGGTCGGGGTCGACGGGCGTTTCCGGAATTTCGGGCAGGGTGACATCCGAATAGGTATCGAATATCCATGTATATACCAGCTTGCTGAGCTCGGTATTGGTGAGCAGCGCGGCATACCTCTCCGCGGTGCCTATGCTGACGCCGCCCACATTCATGATGTAGTCGGTGCCCTCGGTCATGCCGCCCGTGGTATCTATGTTGCTCGACCAGCCGACCATTATGTCGACGTCGCCCGTTTGAAGAATGGACGCGCACGAATCGCCTACGGCGCCCGAATATGCGCGCACCACTATCTGCATGTCGGAAGGATTATAGCCCTGCGTGGACAGATAGGCGTTGAGTTCGGCGGTAAAGGAGTCCATTATTTCCTGCGTGAGCCCGGAATCGGTGGAATCGGTATGCCTGTTGTACCAAGCTATTACGAGGTCCGCTTCGGTTGCAGGTTCGGGGTCTTCGGGAAGCCCCGTCTCTGAATATTCTTCGAATATCCACTCATACACGAGGTTGCAAAGCTCGGTATCGGTCAGCCTTGCGGCATATCTCTCCTTGGCGCCGATGGTGATCCCGCCGTTATTTTCTATGAAGTCCTCGCCCTCGACAAGTCCGCCCGTGTTGGTGATGTTGCTTGTCGACGACCAGCCGACCATTATGTCGACGTCGCTGTCCTTCATAATCTCCGAGCAGGTCGTGCCGACGTCGCCGGAGTAGCCGCGGATGACGATATCCATGCTCTCGGGAGAGTAGCCCTGCGAAGTAAGATATGCGTACAGCTGCGTCTTAAAGGAATCCATATAGGACTGGTTGAGTCCCGAAGTGGTCTCCTTGTCGTACCACGCTATTACGAGGTCGCGCTCGGGTATGGGCGCGTATGCCGCGTACAGCGTTATGCTTAAGCTGTCGCCGACGACAAAGTCCTTGATATCGTCGTAGCGGATGAGCCCCGTGTTTTCGGTGAGGTAATAATCGCCGTCCTCTTCCGTCCAGTCCTCGAGAACGGACCAGCCCCTGAACATCAGGTCATCTTTCTCCATTTCGGGCACGACGGCGTTGTTGAACTGGTTGACGGTATAAGTACCGACGTATTCGCCGTCATTTTCAAGAATGACCTGCACGTCGCGCTCAAGCCCCTTGACCGCCGCACAGCCCGAAAGCACAGCCAAACAGGTCATCATGGCGATGAGCGCCGCAATTAAGTATTTCTTCATCATCTTTCTCCTGTTATTTTTAATAAAGCGCATATATTACGCTACGAATACAATATTATAAGCCGCCTGCTGCAAAATATCGGCAACCGAGCCGTCCAATCCGTCCTCAAAGGTGCTTTCGCGAGGGTCGCAGCCCGTTATCGCAGCCGCGTGCACACAGGCAGCGAGGTAAGAACCTTCGTACGACGGGTGATGCAGATCGGCATCGTACAAGTCTATCTGCGGATAGTTGTCGTATACATAGGTGAACGCCTCGCCAACAGAGGATACCGAAGCGCCTATCTCCTCGGCGGCGTTCCGATATGCCGTGCGCAGAGCCGCCTCCATATCGGCGATCGTGGTATATTTGCTGTTCAGCCCCGAAGGAAATCCCCATGTAGCGTACAAATATACGCTGCAATCGGTCTGGTATTCGTCTATCTTGTCCTTCAGGGCGGAAGCTCCCGAAAGGAATCTGTTGTAATTATCTATTGGCAATGTACTCTGCTCCTGCAAAACGACGGCGTCGTACTCCCCGGTGCTCAGCTTTTGCTCGACCATGGCGCCATATTCGTCGCCGGCATCGGCAAACTTTGCAAGCGTCCAGCTGCCGCAGGTGACCGAGTCGACCTCCACCACCGCCCCTGCGCCGTTGGCAACTGAGGCAAAGAGGGACGGAAGGTCGTTATAATAGGTAAAACTGTTGCCGATAAAAAGTACCCGCAATGTCTGCCAGACGGCGGGAACGCCGCCGAGCATGTGCCAATAATCGCCGACGGACGACGGCAGGTTTTGGGAATAGGTATAAACCGTACCGCCTTTGCTTGCCACAGCGCCGTAGGAGCAGACCATTATGTTCGGATTGAACGCTTCGCTGCCTATGGCAGTCACGCTGTCGGGCAGGATTATATAGTCGACGTATGAACAGCCCGAAAACGTGTAGTCGCCAACGTAGGTTATGCCGTCGTCCAGCACTATCTCTGTCACTCTGCCCGCCCTTCCGTACCACGGGGTCTCGCTTTCCGACCGATAGTCCGGCATTGCGCCGCTGCCCTTCACCGTCAGAAAATAGCCGTGATTGCCGTCGTCGGAAAATTCGGCAGATATCGTCTCGGTCAACTGCCACGAGTCAGCCTGTTCGCCTTCCGAGCAGCCGTAAAGCGCCCAAGATCCGCACACGGCAGCTATTATTGTGGTTAAAATTATCAAAACTCTCTTTATCATATTGCCTCGCGTATGCAGTTAAGATTTATTGCATGGGCAAGCGGATGCTTGCCCATGCTGTTTTTATCGGGGATCAGATAAAAAATTTTATTCCTCTATCTTTGAAGCGCCTGTCTTGATTGCCGCCTCCGCCACCGCCGCGGCAACCGCCTCGTGAGCGGCCCTGTTCCACGCCTCGGGAAGAATATTTTCGCACGAAAGTTTATCTTCGGGCACGCAGTCGGCTATGGCACGCGAAGCCGCGAGCATCATCTCCGTATTGACGGTGCGGGCGCGCACGTCGAGAGCGCCGCGGAACAGACCGGGGAAGACGAGCACGTTGTTTATCTGATTGGGATACTGCGAAGAGCCGGTGCCGATTATGTAGGCGCCCGCTTCCTTTGCAAGCGCGGGGTCGATTTCGGGCACCGGATTTGCCAGCGTAAAGAGCACCGATTTTTCCGCCATAGACGCCACCATCTCCCCTGTGATGCAGTTAGGGCCCGAAACGCCTATCAGCACGTCGGCGCCCTTCATGGCATCGGCGAGCTTGCCCTTCTCATGCTGCAGATTGGTCACCTTGGCTATCTCCTTCTGCGCGGGATTGAGGCTTTCGTCGCCCTCGCACAGTATGCCGTTCAGACCGCACATGGTTATGTTTTTTACGCCGTACGCGAACAGAAATTTTGCAATGGCTATACCTGCGGCGCCGGGACCGTTGATGACCACTTTTATATCTTCTTCATGCTTGCCCGCGAGCTTTAATGCGTTGCGCAGAGCTGCCGCCGTGACGATGGCAGTGCCGTGCTGGTCGTCATGGAATACCGGGATGTCGAGCTCTGCCTTCAGGCGCGTCTCCACTTCGAAACAACGGGGAGCGGATATATCCTCGAGGTTGATGCCCCCGAACGAGCCTGAGATGAGCTTGACCGTCTTTATTATCTCCTCGGGGTCCTTCGACCTGATGCAGATGGGAAATGCGTCGACGTCGCCGAACGCCTTGAAGAGGGCGCATTTGCCCTCCATTACGGGCATGCCCGCCTCTGGCCCAATGTCGCCGAGCCCGAGAATTGCCGTTCCGTCGGTTATCACCGCAACGGTGTTCCAGCGCCTTGTAAGTTCAAAACTCTTGTCCGGATCTGCCTGGATGGCAAGGCAGGGCTGGGCGACGCCCGGCGTATACGCCAGCGACAAATCATCGCGGCTTTCAACGGGCACGCGCACCTTTGTCTCTATTTTTCCCCGCCATTCGGCATGTTTTTTGAGCGATTCCTTTCTGTAATCCATTTTGTCCTCCTGATTTTTGGCAGTCAATAACATTTTTTAATAATTTCTTTCATTTCTGTTTACATTATAATCCATAAATGCTATAATGTAAAATGATAATAAAATATAATAATCATAACAAAAATGCATGTCTGCATGCAGGAGAACGCTATGAACTATGAATATTACAAAATTTTTTACTATGTAGGCAAGCACAAAAACATAACAAAGGCCGCCGCAGAAATGTATTCCAGCCAGCCCGCGGTCACACGCGCCATACAAAACCTTGAAAGCGAGCTGGGCTGCAGGCTGTTTACGCGCAACAAGTCGGGCGTGGAATTCACCTATGAGGGCAAAACGCTTTATGACTATGTGAGTATAGCGTTCAACCAGCTTATGAAGGGCGAGGACGAAGTGCGCCGCACCTTGGACGTAGAGACGGGCACGATATATATCGGAGCTTCGGTGACATCGCTGCACGAGTATCTGTTCGACTACCTGAATATTTTCCGCAAAAAGCACCCGCAGGTAAAGATAAAAATAAATACAGGCTCCAACAACAGCACCGTGGAGAGGTTGAACAGCGGCTTGGTAGACATTGCGTTCGTATCCACGCCGTGCAACATATCAAAGAATCTGCAGACCGTGCAGGTGCACGAATTCTGCGACATTCTCATCGCCGGGACAAAGTTTACATACCTCAGAGACAGAGTGCTGGAACTCAAAGATGTAGCCGACTACCCGTTTGTGACATTGAGGCACAGCATGCAGCTGAGACAATTTCTGGATGATGTCTTTTCGCGCCACAATCTTGTAATAACGCCCGACGTCGAGGCAGACGGCGCCGACCTGCTCGTGCCGATGATAAGCCACAACTTCGGTATAGGTTTTGTGCCGCAGTCCATGGCGAGCGCCGCCATCGACCGCGGAGAGGTGTTTGAAGTGCCCTTGAATTACACCATGCCCAAGCGGCATATTTTTATGATAAGCGACCCCCGCCATCCCCACTCAAACGCTTCACGCGAGCTGCACAAGATGATCACGGAAAGCGTAAAGAAAAAATAAATAGCTTGCGGGGCGCCGCGGCACAGTGCCGCGGCGCCCCGCAAGCTTATTTTTATCGGCTCTTGCAGTACTCTTCGTTATACCGCTCTATACACTTTTTGATTATTTCCAGCGCCTCAAATTTATGGCATATCTCCTTTACGGTCGTCGATTTATGCTCGAGCATCTTATACACTTCAAAAAAGTGCATCATCTCGTCAAATATGTGCGGCGGCAACTCCTTAATGTCGTAATAGTGCTTGAAATTCGGGTCGTGCAGAGGCACGGCTATTATCTTTTCGTCAAGCTCGCCGCCATCGGTCATCTTTATAACGCCTATGGGCATGCAGGTGACAAGGGTCATTGGATATATGACTTCGTTGCACAAAATCAGCACATCCAAAGGGTCGCCGTCGTCGGCGAGCGTACGGGGAATAAATCCGTAATTTGCGGGATAGACGGTAGATGTGTACAACACCCTGTCCATGCGGAGCAGCCCCGTCTCCTTATCGAGTTCGTACTTTACTTTGCAGCCCTTGGGAATTTCCACAAGCGCTTCGAATTGGTTTACCGATATGCGCCGGGCGCTTATGTCGTGCCAGATATTCATTTGTACCCCCTTACTCTTCCCATATGAGGCATGCGGCCGCAATACGCGGACCGCATGCCCTCGGGGAGGAATATAATGATTCAAGAATGCGTTCTTTTAATATTATATTATCATGAAAACGGCGTTTGTAAAATGACAATACAACATAACCGCCATAACCGACGCGCATAATCAGCCCGCCTATAAATGAAGATAAAGGTCCGGGCGGCGCAAAATGCGCCGCCCGACAATTGCACAAAAACATTTTTAACCAATTTTTGAGCTTCTTTTAAACGGCTGTTAAAAGCTCTCCTCTCTTCAGCCATGGTCGGCGGCGTCCTTTTCAGGCAGCCCGTCGCTATCTTCGCCGTCATCAAACTCGTACTCAAAATCCAAAAGAAGAACATCTACGTAATCGCCTTCTTTTACCACATAATATCCATATTCTTTACCATAGTATTGGCTTACAGTTTCCTGACTGTTTTCAAGAATCTGGCTCGGGATTACCTGTGTTAGTTCGGGGATAGATGTTCCGATTGAAGCAGATTTTACCTCATTAGAAAAAGTTTGAATATTTTTGTATGATTCACTCCCGTCGCTGCAAAGTAAAAAATCGCTTTCCGTATATTTCTCATCTGAAAAATATGCTTTACTGTCTGCATATGCAGATACATTTGTCGTAAACCCCATAAGGGCAAATGCACTCAATAGCATGACCATAGCAATGAGTAAAGATAATACAACTTTTTTCGTTTTTATCATAACAGTTCTCCTTTATTTTTATATTACTTCTATAAATAAATATATTGATCTGAAGTACCATAAATCAGAGGTTGAATCAGCATATATGGTAACACAATATTTCCCAATCTCTTTTACAGGTCCCGTATATGATTGATTTAATCCGCCCGGAGGACAATATGTCATTCCTTTTCCAAATACATTTGCGCCTTCGCCGCTGGGCGAAAACCATTTGTCGCTCCAACGCGGGTGATCGGGCAGGTTGTAACTATCCACCCAATAAGTGCGTTCTATACCGTCGTAGGGTATGGTGACGTGCTTTTCATCTTCGCCTACGGGGAAAGTATATGTGCTCCCGTCGCTGCACGCGACGCGGATAGCCACGTCGTATTTTGTTTCGCCCTCGGTTTGTTCGCCACAGGCGGTAAACGCCGCACAGGGCGTTACGCACAAAAACAATGCGGCAAACAAGATAAAAATTCTTTTTAATTGACCAATACATTTTTTTCTTTCCATAAATAACTCCTTAAAAAAGCATTTTTTGATCATAGTCAGCTTTCACTATAATTAAAATTATACAATCAACTTGTAAAAAAATCTGTTATATCTTGTAACAATCTTGTAAAAAATTTATATGATATGTAATATTTATGTTACAAATGAAAACAGCTTACTGATAATTTTATAATAAATGACTCATTTCCTCCCTGAAATTAACAAACTTAATTCAGGCAAGCCTGTACCCTAATCGTCAATATTGTCCTATGATATAACGCAATCGTAACGCGTGAATGAGAGTTTGCGCGTAAACGCAAAATGCCCGTATCGGTGAAAGAAACGAGGGATTGAAGTCTGTTCCCATTGCTTTATGCAGCTTGTTACTGTTCGGCTATATGGCTTTAACGTACTTATTCAGCCGGCGGCTATCGGCCGCAAAGGCGGCATTTTGCAAAACAAAAAACGGCTGTTTTTTGATAGGTGAAAAAGTTATGCCCCAATCATGCCCCAAGGCTGATTCAGCCGAAAATACTATAAATTTACGCTCTGAACTTTCCCAAATACATACATTTATACGATACGGGCGGGCTGCCGAATGGCAGCCCGCCCGCTTTATTTGTCTTATCATCGGCTAAACATGAAAACGCATGCCGATATTCACAGCCCAAAAGCTTTTAATGTTGATATATGTGCGCCTTAAACGCCCGAATAGGACGAGAAACCGCCGTCGATGGGTATGCACACGCCGGTGACGAATCCCGCCGCGGCGGAGCTGATGAGAAAGAGCGTTGCGCCGACGAGGTCGTCCACCTCGCCGAACCTGCCCATGGGCGTTGCGGCGAGTATTTTACCCGTCCTCTGCGTAGGGGTGCCATCGGCATTCCACAACAGCTGCGCGTTCTGTTTGGTGGAAAAAAAGCCGGGCGCTATGGCATTGACCCTTATGCCTATGTGCGAAAAGTGCACGGCAAGCCACTGCGTGAAGTTGGACACCGCCGCCTTTGCGCCCGAGTATGCGGGTATTTTGGTGAGAGGAGTATAGGCGTTCATGGATGAGATATTGAGGATATTGCATCCCTCCCTGCCGACCATGTCCTGCGAGAACACCTGCGTGGGCAGAAGCGTGCCGATGAAGTTTAAGTTGAACACGAACTCCACGCCCGACTGGTCGAGGTCAAAAAAGGTCTTTATTCCCTTAGTTGCGTCGTCGAGCTCGGCGTATTCGTTATCTGTTGTAGCCTTGGGATTGTTGCCTCCCGCGCCGTTTATCAAAATGTCGCACTTGCCGAACTCCTTGAGCACGGCTTCGCGGCACTTTTTAAGCGAATCCTTGATGAGCACATTGGCTTCGAATCCCTTGGCAGTGTAGCCCTCGGCGTTGAGCTCGTCGGCAAACTGCCGTGCCTTTGCCTCATCCCTGTCCAAAATTGCCACCTTGGCGCCGCACTGCGCTATTGCACGCGAGAGGTGCGAACAGATGACGCCCGCCGCGCCGGTAATAACTACTACTTTGTCCTTTAAATCTATTGTGAAAGGTAACTGCATGATTTTATCCTCCCGATTATTTTGCACTTTTTATATCCTTTTCAACGGCTTCGAACAGCCCGCAGAGATATGCCGCGCCGAGCGCCCTGTCGTAGAGACCGTAGCCGGGCTTTGCGTCCTCACCCCAGATATTCCTGCCGTGATCGGGGCGGAGATAGCCGTTGAATCCGTTTTTGACGAGCGCCTTTACTATACCGTAGATATCGACATTGCCGCACGCCGTCTGGTGACCGTTTTCAAAGAAGTCGGTATCCGATGTATATTTGAGCTGCCTTAAGTGCGCAAAGTATATGCGCTCCGCATATTTGCCTGCCATCTTTACGAGGTCGTTGAACCTTCCTGCGCCGAGCGAGCCGGTGCAGAATGTAATGCCGTTATGGGGATCGGGAACGGCTGCGAACAGCCTGTCGTAGTCCTCTTCCCTGCCCACTATTCTTGGCAAACCGAAGATATCCCAGGGAGGATCGTCGGGGTGGACGGCGAGATTGACGTCCGCCTCATCGCAGGCGGGCATTACGGCTTTAAGGAAGTAGACGTAATTTTCGAACAGCTTTTCGTGCGTCATCCCCTCATATTCATTTAAAAGCCCGTTTAACTCTTCGGTGGTGTAGCTCTCATCCCAGCCGGGCAGGCGAAGGTTGTGCTTATCCAGCTTTGCGAAGTCTGATTCGCTATAAGAAAGGGACGTAGACCCGTCAATATGCCTGAAATACAGGTTGGTGCGGAACCAGTCGAACACCGGCATGAAGTTGTAGCAAATGCACTTTACCCCCGCCTTGCCGCAGTTGATTATGTTCTGCTTATATGCCTCGATATACCTGTCGCGCGTGGGTTTGCCCAGCTTTATATCCTCGTGCACGGGCACCGATTCTATTACTTCCATCTCAAGCCCGGCATCGGAGCACAATTTTTTTAAACGCAGCAATTTTTCGAGCGGCCACACCGCACCCACGGGTTCATCGTACACTGCCGTGACGACACCCGTCATGCCCTGTATCTGCTTTATGTAATTTAAAGGTATGCAGTCCTTTTCGCCATACCAGCGGAATGTCATTTTCATATATGTCGTCCCCTTTTTGATATTATGCATTGAGATTTTTATAGAACGCCGACTTTAATTCTTCGAGCCGACTGCCGGCGCCGTCTGCGATAAACTGCGCAAGCATGTCGTTCAACCCGTCCCAGCTCTCCTTTTCCCTGCCTACGAGTATGGGATAGAACGCCACGCCGTTGCTTTGGGCGGCGTTGAGGTCGCCGGGGGCGTCCCCCACCATGACCGCCTTTGAACGGTCATAGCCCTTTTTTATGAGTTCGGCTATACAGTGCGCCTTGGAGCCGTCCTGTTGAGTGGCGACCGCGTCGGTGAACGCCAGAAGACCGCAGCGCTCCCATTCTTCGGTGACGGCAGCATAGTTTGCCGAAGATACTATGGCGATATCGAAGCGCTTGCCTGCCGCCATGAGAGCTTCGGCTGCGCCTTTAAATGGTACTTTTACGTCTTCCGGCAGTGCCGCTATGCCGCGGTTGACCGCCCTTGACCATTCGTACGCCAATTGGAAGACGCGGTTGCCGTTCCTTTGCCACTCTCTTAAAACTGCATTTTCGGACAGCTCCTTTGCAGAGCGCGTCCAACTTTCGAACGCCTTTATATCGTCGTCGTTGGGATACAGCTCACGCGAAAGGCGGGCAAATCCCAAAAAGCGGTTAATGCCGCGCGTAAGTTCGAACAGGTTTATATCGTTCCATCTTTTGAGAACCGCATCCGCACCCTCGGTTATGCCCCACGCCCGGACAAAACAGGGTCCGAAGCACCTGAAGTGCTTTATGTTCATGGTATCCATGGCACAGCCGTCGGAATCGACGCACAGAAGGTATTCCCTCCGTTTTTTAAAATCATTTAACGAGGTCGCCATGTTTACCCCTTGTAGTTCAAAGGCAGGCTATCCCACCTTCTCTTTAGTTCGAAGGCCGCCATCTTGGGTTCGCGATAACGGGTGAATATGCCCTTTTTATTGCCGTCACAGCGGATGAGCCCTTCGGTAGTCTGAAAATCCGCAAAATTCCACACCTGTTCGCCCATCACGCAGGGATGCTTGTCGAATACTTTGTGATAACCTTCGAGATATTCGACCTGATAATTTTCTGCCCACATTACGGAAGGCAGGCGGGTCAATCCCTGCATATTGTCTGTGCCGTATTCGGTGAACATTACAGGCTTGCCCGTCTTTTCCCACTTGTCGAGCTCGCCATCGAGCGCGTCAAACGCGTCGACAATTTCGAGTCCGCTCTTGAGATACCAGCCGTAGTAACGGTTGAGCATTATAAAGTCGCACAGATGCGTACACTTGCAGCGGTCGGGCCGGGACTGTATTATATGTGCAAAGCTGCGGGGGCGATTTTGCACATCGAGCTCGCGGCAGCGGTCGAACAGCCTTTCAAAATAGCCGACGGCTTTGTCGGAGCCGACCGTGTCAGGCTCGTTCAAAAGGCTCCATGCGACCACGCAGGCGTGATTTTTATCGCGCGTTATCATTTCCCCGAGCTGCGAGAGATGCCGCTCTATAGTCACCGTCTGCACTATCTCCTTTTCAAAGAACGGCTCTACTTTTGCGCCCGTGGCGGCATCCACCGCGTTGCGCGTAGAGACGAGCATTCCGACGGCGGGCAGTTCGTCTATGACGAGAAAGCCCTCCCTGTCGGCGAGCTGATAAATCTCCTCGCTGTAGGGATAGTGGCTGGTGCGGAATGAATTTGCACCTATCCACTTCATGAGTTCAAAATCGCGCTTGATATAGGGCAGATTGAAGCCCCTGCCGCTGACGGGCGCGTCCTCGTGCTTGCCGAAGCCCTTGAAATAGACGGGGCTGCCGTTGACGAGTATGCGGTTGCCCTTTATTTCCACCGTGCGTATGCCGACTTCCAAAGGATAGCTGTCTGAAAGATTGCCATCGGAATACACCTCAAACACAAAGGTATAGAGATATGCATTGAGCGGCTGCCACAGGTGCACGCCGGATATTTCCGCCTCACCCGACACGCCCGATGCTTCGGCAACCTTTACGCCGTCCTCATCATAGACCGAAAGCCACACTTCGCCCTCACCGGAAGTTTCGACGGAATACTCCGTGACGGCTCCTCCGTCCTTTAAAACATGCTTTAAAGTTATATCGACTATTGATATCTTGGGAGTAATTACAAGTTTTACGGGACGGATGAGACCCGAATAATTGAAAAAATCAAAGTATGGCGTCGTTACCTTTGTGCCGTCTTTTAGTACCTTATATTCGCCGCAGGGCAGAGTGGCACAGCTCAACTCGTTGTTGAGCTTTACAGCGACCGTATTTGCCTTGCCATACCGCAACACGTCGTTCAGGTTACATGTGAAGGGAAGAAATCCGCCGCAGTGTTCGCCAACTTTTTTGCCGTTTACATATACGGTTGCCTCGTGCGCGGCGGCGAAAAACCTTATATCGACATCCCTGTCTTTCCACGCGGGGTCGGCAAAAAATACTGTCGAATACCAGAAGTCTCCCGTATATTCTTTGGAATATTTATCGGTAAAAAAATCGGCAAAGCTGGCGGGCACAGGCATATCGGGCGCTGCCGCCGGCAGACCGTTGACATAGCCTTTTTTCTCGCCGTCGGAAGCCTTATCGAAGCAGAACTTCCACATTCCGGAAAGGTCGACGACCTGCCTCGTGGCTGTGTTGCGGGGATATAAGAGTTTGTTTGCCATTTAAGTGACCTCCTTTATTTACCATGCGGTGTCCGGGGTGCCGCAGAAAGCGTCTACGGGAGATACGCCCGTAAACTCCTCCTCGCCGGCAAGTTTTTTTGCCAGCGCCCTTATCGTGTGTGCGTTTGAATCGTAGCAGTTTATGTAAGTTTGTACCTGCGGGACGTCGAACAGATGGAAGGGGCAATTTACCGAAATAAATATTACGGGCAGTTCGTAGACGTACCACGGCATATCTACGCTGCCCTTCGTGAGGGCGAAATCTATCCTCTGTACCACGCCGTTGCCCGGTACGTTTGCCATTTGCAATACCAAATCATACTTTTTCTGAAATTCGCCGACGGCGCTCTTTGACGTATAAAGCTTCCCCATGATCTGCTTTACTTCTTCCTCGCCGGCGCGGGTGAGCTGCTGCAGAACGGGCGTATATATTTCCACCTCGAAGCCGCGGCTTTCAAGTTCCGACTTTAAAAGGTCGTAATAGTTCTGCTTTGCGCCGCCTATGTAGGAATTGAAGGGATTGACGCTGTCGTGATGAACGAGCAGTATCCGCCTGTATTTTTTAAGGCTCAGCGGCAGGACGCCATCTTCGTTGTGCTTTACGAGGGTAATTGCTTTATGCGAAACCTGCTCTGCAATTTTTTTGTGCGCCTCGCAGCCAATTACCGACAAATCGCGGGCAGGCTGCGGCTTATTCAGGTTCAGACGAGCCTTGTATGCAAGTATGCGGGTGACCGCCTCGTCGAGGCGTTCGTTCGATAATATACCCCGCTCAATGCCCTGTTTTACATAACCGAAATCCTCTTCGAAATCATTATAGAAAAGGAACATATCGCATCCTGCAGCTATAGAACACGGCACGATGTCCCTGCGCGCCATTCGACCCGTCATTCCGACCATATGCGACGCATCGGAAATTATAAGACCGTTAAAGCCGAGCTGACCACGCAAAAGCCCCTTTAAAAGAGGTTTGCTTAAAGTTGCGGGCATACATTCTCCGCCGTCGGCGCGATCCTCGAAATAGTATTCATATGCGGGCAGCATTATGTGTCCGACCATGATGCCCTCGACCCCGGCGTCTATCATCTCCCTGTAGACGTAGCCGAAGGTGTTGTCCCACTCCTCGCGGGAGAGAGAATTTACCGAATTTGAAAGGTGCTGATCGCGTTCATCCACGCCGTCGCCGGGGAAATGCTTGCACACGCAGGCAACACCTTCTTTATGCGCCGCCTGCATATACGCCTTTGAATATGCCGCAACCATTTGCGCGTCCTCGCCGAAGGTGCGGGTGGCGATTATGGGATTGTGCCAGTTTTTATGAATATCGACGATCGGTGCAAACAGCGTGTTGCAGCCCACCGCCTTTGCCTCCCTGGCCGAAATCTCACCGAGGGCGCCGGCATACTCGATATTGCCCGTTGCCGCAATTTTTGTTTCGCAGCCTATCTCTGTTCCGTCCGAGCAGGCGCCGTTGCCGCCCGCTTCGGTATTTGCGGCAATTATAGGCGGAATTTCGCTTGCCGCTTTATAACTTTCAAGCAGCGCCGAAATTGCCGCGCCGTCCTTGTTCATATAGCGCAGTCCGCCGTATTTACGCTGTGCCACAAGACCTTTTACCGCTTCCGCGGGAACGGGGGCAGCCATATCGATGAACAGCTGCTTTATTTTGTCGTCCTGCGACATGCCGCCGAGAGTAGTTTGCACCCACTCCGCCTGCTCGTCGTCGAGGTAAAACGGTTTTGCCCTTAAATCAATCATAGTATAGTATCCTCTCACTCCAATGTCAACATGACCACGTCGTTCGTGCGCAAAGTAAGTTCTGCAACAGTTTGTCCGCCCTCCGTTTTAAAAGGCACGCCCCGCCATTTCAAAGCCGTATCTCTCTTTATGGTTTCAACCTGCGCGGGCGTCAAAACGTCGGGCTTGCCAAGCTTTTCCCACTCCCCCTTCGGGTTGCAGTTTTGGCTGTCTATAGCCGCCATTTTAACCGACCGTGCCTTCATATTTACTTTTACGACAACGCCGAAACATTCGTCGACAGTCGGCTTTGCGTTCTGTGCGTAGATTAAAACCTGAAGCTTATTCCCGGACTTAAAGGCGGCAATTTCCACATCGTCTTCGGCATAAGGAAGGATGAGCCGTTCGGGATAGAGTTCTTTAAGCATTTTGAACGCCCAGAAATTGGGCTTGGGGATGCCATCTGTTGTAACCAGTCCGAAACTGCCCACAAAGGGCTTGTTCAGACACAAAATTTCTTCAAAGATGTCAGAACAGCACCAGAACATGTAGCCGTCGGTCAGGTGCGCACTGTCGAGGCAGGTCTTTACGGCGAAGCATGCCGAATACTTTTCGTCGTGCACCGGCGCGCCGAATATCGAGCAACTGTTCCACTCTGTTATATACAGCGGTAAATCGCCCGCTTCCGCCCTCGCTTTTTTGTCGAGGGCTGTAAGCCCGCCCTTTGTCCAGCCGGCAAAATTTTCGATGTGATAAAATATATTTTTTATGCCGTCGGTCAAATCAAGTCCCTTATCCACCGTATCGTCCACAAGTTCTTTGAGGCGCGTATACGCGCTTATCGTATTACCGAAGGCGTCGCCGGGGTAGTGATGGGTGGAGATAAAGTCGCAAGGCAGAGAATTTTTATTGCAAAAATCCACAAATTCAGGTATCCATTTGCAGGCGCTCGATGAAGGTCCGCCCACCTGAATTCTGCCATCGACCGACTTGATTGCCTTTGCGGTGGCGGCATAAAGCGTAAAATAATCCTGCTGCGTTGCATCGAAGAATACATAGGGGAGATCGGGTTCGTTCCATACTTCAAACTTCCAGCTTTCAACCTCCTCTCTTCCGTACCTTTCGATAAGGAATTTAATGAACGCCTTTATGTATTCCGCCCACTCATTCAAATCCTTGGGCATAGTGATATTGTTTTTATAGTGCAGCCCCGTCTTTGTGCCCGAAGCGAGCGCCGACGGCATGAAAGAGAGCTCCACAAACGGCTTCATTCCCGTTTTGAGCACATTGTCGTACACATGCGCGACTTGACGAAAATTGAGCTCTCTTATCTTTTCGGCGCCCGGGACGGGTACATAGTCCGCAAAGCTCTGAATTGTGAGCATATCGTCGTCGAATATGCCGTGGAAGCGCACGCTCTTTATGCCCAGCTCGTCGTGAACGAGCTTTATATGCTCGCATACGTCGCTGCGGTGCAGCATATAGGCGTGGTCGCAGCCCACGCCGAACTGCCACGAATAGTCGGTGGGCGCAACAGGCGCGTTTATATCTATTTCAAATAGAAATTTCTTCATTTCAGTCAATTTTAATTATAAGCTGCCGTCCTGAAAAGCAAGGAGGGACAATCGTTAAATTTTAATGACCGTCCCCTCCTACTCTTACATTTACAGATGTCAGTGCTTAAGTTTTTTATGATTGCGGCGCTTTGCGCATCGTCTTATTATTTATTTTGCCGATAATGCCTTTGAAGAAGGCAATTATCTGATCCCAGAAGCCGCTGACGAATATGAATATTGCAAGGAACACCGCGTAATATATAGTGCGCATGCCGCTGAGAACGCCCATGGCTTCCAGACAGAAGTAGAGCATGGAGATGGTGAACGCGCCCACGAAGGTGCCGAGCGTGTCGTCGATAAACCTTGAAAGGAAGAGCCCGACGAGCGAAGGGATGATGTTTGAGAACAGCGTGCCCGCTGTCTGCAGGGGCGTAGTTATGACCACGAGAGTGTTCTGCGTTGCATATACCGCGCCGGCAAGCCCGAACAGCAGACCGGATATGACGTAGCAAACTATGGTATTTGCCTTTTCGTTGATACCGATGTTGACCGCCGCTCCCTGGTTGCGGGCGAGGAGAGTGGACTGCCTGCCGACCACCGTGAACTTATCGTAGCAGAAGTAAATAATGCACGCTATGGCGAACGGCACGAGGATGAGCGGGAAGAGCCCGAGGCTCTTGTACTCTTCCATGAACATTATGTCGGGTCCGGCGTCGCCGCCCAGCACTATGCCGGGGATGGCTTCAAACAGATATGCCATGGCGAGCGATACGACCGAGATGGGAATTTTGAGCCATGAATACACGCTTGCATTGATTACCGACAGCACTATGCCGGTGATTATCGACACGAGCATCAACACTACTATACCGCCGCTGACGGCATCTGCCACCACGCCGCCTATCGTTGCGGAGACGACTATGAGCGCGCCGCCGCAGAAATCGAACCTGCCGAACTTGAGCTGAAAGCCTATACCGAGGGCGACAATGGTCATGTATGCCGCATCGGTAAGTATGCTCGACAGCGCCTGACCGGTAAAGATATTGAGCACGCCGTGACCGCCTATGCCGCTTATCATGAGCAGAATCAGGTAGACGAGCACCGGCAACGTCAGCGTTGCGGAAGTCTGTTTGCCCAATTTTTTCGCCGTGCTGGCTAAGTTATTCTTATTCATTTCCGCTCCCCTTTACTTTAAGGATTTTCTGTGCGCCGCCGTTTTAAGGGCGGCGCACCCGTTGGTTGTTTTGATTATGCGATCTTAGCTTGAATTACTTGAGGACGTTTTCAGAAGTCCAGCTTGAAATCGTATCGACGAGCTTTTTGAATGAAGCGCCCTCTTCGCCTGCAAGCAGAGACTTTATCTCTTCAACGGAAATGAGCGAAGCCGATACGGGGTTGCCTTCGGCAAAGTTCATGCAGGAGGTGCGTGCCTTTTCAAGCTCTTCTTCGGAGGTGATGTATATATACTGACCGGAGATAAGAGTATCTTCAACATCTGCGGGCTCATCGGCATAGCTGTTGCCGCGGACGGCATTGAGCACACGGATGAGGGGATAGATTATGGTCTCCGCGGGGGTCTGGCAGAGCGTTTTGATGTACTGGGGGAATGCAGAGATTATGTTGTCATCCCAGCCTATCTGATATATGCCGATCTCGGGAGCGGAAGTCTGCACATTGGTGAGTATCTTTTTACCGAGGGAATTGACCGCAATAACGGCTTCCACGCCCTTTGCCTTCCAGTCCTGTACGGTCGCATCGGGCACGTTCTGCATGGAGAAACCGACTTCGAGTGCGCCGTCATCTGCCGCGCCGACGCTTTCAACTATGGTAAAGTCGTCTTCATTCGCAGCGTTGTATTCTTCAACGAGCTCCTTAAACCTGTCGATAGCCGTCGCCGCTACGGGATAGGCATAGAGCGGAGCACGGCAGAGCGTTACCACTCTTGCATCCGTTTTAACTACCGCGTCGAAGAGGAATTCGCCGCGTGTGCCGCCGTCGCGAACGATGTCGCCGTCGGTGACTGCGCCGAGCATTGCATCGCTGTTGAGTATGTATTCAACATTTTCAGCCTGAGCAGAATCGGTGTTTGCAAAGGTATTTGCAAAGTCGGTCATGTATCCCGCATAGTATGCATTGTTGGCTTCGCAGTCTTCAATTATTTTTCTGGTGGTAGCGGCGTCGACATCGACCATGGTTATTATGCCCTGGGCGCCGCCGAGAAGCTGGTTCTGATAGGTGGAGAGCGCCGCATCCGCATTGCGGTCTACAAGCGTAGTGGTGTATTCAAAGTTGAGCTCATCCTTGAGCGCATCGAGCAGGTTGCACATCGAATTGTAGTTGTTGCCGGTGGTCTGCTGAACGCCCACTACTATGCGGACCGTTTCGCTGTCTGACGGCTGGCAGGCGGTGAGCCCTACGCCGAGACCTGCCACTGTTGCGCAAGCCAAGGTTGTGCACAATGCTCTTTTTAAAAATTTGGTTTTCATTTTTTGTACCTCGCTTATTTATTTTTATTTTACAAAGATTTTCAAATGGTTTTAAGTTATCTGGGAAGGAGCAATCCGGGTTTGCGGCAGGTGAGGCAGACGATTATAACAAAGATAAGCGCCCTTACAAAGAAGACATATTCCGCCGACACGCCGCAAAGGCTGAGACCGAGATTGAGAACGACATAGGTGAGCGTACCCACTACGGTGTTGAGTACCCTGCCCTTGTAGCCGCCCGAAAGGGGCATGCCGCCCATGAGGAGCATAATCATTATGTCCATCTGATAGCTGACGGAGTCGGCTTCGCCGAACGAGTCCTTTCTTGCTATCGCAAACACCGACGCCACGCAGAGAAAGAGAGCAAATATGCCATAGCACAGCACCCTGGTTTTTAACAGGTCTGCGCCCGCCTGCTGGGCAGCAAGCTTGTTTGAACCTATTGCCTTTGCCCTTTTACCAACTACCGTGTAGTTGGTGAGGTAGTATGCAATGGCAATGAGCGCCACGAGCACTATCACCCTTACCCATGTTTCGTTGAGTATATTGAGGGAGACAACGATAGCTCTTGCAGAGTAGCCGCTGTCGCCGTACAGATAAGTTGTCAGCCCGGAGAAGAGCTGCATGAGTATGACCGAGCTCATTACGGTGGGCAGTTTTACATATGCGCCGACGAATGCGTTGAACACCGCGCAGACGAGACCGAGGACGACTATGACAATCAGCGCAAGGGGTATAGCTCCCGCAGTGCCTATGGCATTGACTATTGCAATGAATATGGTTGCAAACACCGCCACCTGATAGCCGACCGATATATCCATACTGCCCATGAGATACACGAAGCACGCGCCAAGCGCGAGTATGAGGTATACGGTTACCTGTTCAATATATCTTTGCAGCACCGCCGCGCGCCAGAATGTTACGTTTGGTCCCCTCATTACCTGGGGCAGGAATGAGAAAACTATTAAAAGCAACACAAAGCCGCCCATAGCCACGAGGGTAAATATGTTGTCCTTTGCCCATTCCTTCCAGTTGAATGTCTTGATTTTGTGCATCGCCTTGCCGGGGAGTTCTTTGAGATCAAATTTTTTATTTTGAGAATTTTCGTTGCTCATCTTATATCTCCCTTACAACATGTACTCGATTATATCCGTCTCTTTGAGGTCGGGTGAACGGGTGAACTCGTGGGCGACCTTGAAGTCCTTCATGACGAGCAGCCTGTCCGACATGCCGATAAGTTCGGTCATCTCCTCGCTTATGAGAAGAATTGCCTTGCCCTCTTTCTTCATATTGTCGATTATCTTGTACATCGCCTGCTTTACCGCCACGTCGACGCCGCGGGTGGGGCAGTCCATTATTATTACTTCGCACCGGGCTGCCGTCCACTTTGCAAACGAAACCTTTTGCTTGTTGCCGCCCGAAAGTTTGGAGACGTATGTCTTGGGCGAATGTGCCTTTATTGAATATCTCTTTATTTCGTCCGCGACTATCTCGTCCTCGGTTTTGGGATTGATGAACGAGAACTTTGAAAGACGGGAGAGCGAAGGCAGCAGAATATTTTCGCGTATCGGACCTTCAAGCACCAGAGCTTCGGTATCGCGGTTCTTGCTGACGTAGCCTATGCCCAGACCGATTGCCGCCGATGGCGACTTGACGCGCTTTCCGTTCCGCAGCACCACGCCCGAGGACACCTTTCTTGCACCGAAGCCTATCTGACCGATGAAGTGCATGCCGCAGTCCGAAAGTCCGCCGATACCAACTATTTCTCCCTTGTGAACGGTGAGGCTGAAATCCTTTATGGGACCCCATGTGACGTTTTTAAACTCGAGACCAACCTCTTCACCCGAAGAGGGAACAAAATCTTCGCGGTAATACGTATCGCCGATGTCGCGCCCGACCATCAGCGAAGATATCTTCTTCTTTTCGAAGTCTTTTTTCTCGAGCGTGTCGATTATTTCGCCGTCGCGCAGCACGGTGACGTGCGTGCACTTGTCCATTATCTCGTCCAGATCGTGAGAGATGAACACCACCGCCTTGTTATCGGCAGCCATCTTTTTGATTATGCCGTAGAGTATCTCGCGCCCGTCGAAGGAGAGCGCCGTAGTAGTCTCATCGACGACGAGGATGTCGGGGTCCTTTTCCATAGCGCGGATTATTTCTATGAGCTTGCGCGTTTCAAAGCTGAGCGAATTTATTTTTGTACTGCCCTTAAACGCCGTGATGCCGAACTTTTTGAGCACCTCGTCCGCCGCCCTGTACATCTTGCGCATATTTATGAAACCAAACTTTGCAAACTCCTTTTCGCGACCGGCGTAGAGATTTTCGGCAACGGTGACGCCGTGAATGGTGTTCGATTCCTGCAAAATCATGGCGATGCCGCCGTTCTGGGCTTCGAGCATGGTCTTGGGTGCCCAGGGCTTTCCCTTATACAACATTTCGCCCGAGGTGGCCGGCTGCATTCCCGAGGCTATGGACATTATAGTCGACTTGCCCGAGCCGTTTTCGCCTATCAGCCCCCTTATCTCGCCGCGATGCAGTTCAAAGTCGACATCCTTGAGCGCCACGGTGGGACCGAATACCTTGTGCATGTGGGATGCCTTGAAAATCAGACCCTTGTCATCCATATTGCTTGCCTCCTTTATTATATACGTCTATTTTAAATGAAAACCTGCAACAAATAAACCTGCATTTTATTCTTTTTATTATTTATTTTTATGAAAATGCTTTTCATTTACTTGTAGCTGTTTTCATTTGTGTTAAAAAAGTAACAAGTGCGCTTCAATATGATTAAATATCAGACATTTTTTGGCGAAATTCGGAAAAAACTTTTATAAAAGACTTTTATTCTCGTTTGATTTTTGCTATAATGGCAGTATGAAAATCTTGCTCAACGTACCGCCGATAAAAATATGCAGCATCTCCTCCGAAGAGGAACGTGTTTTTCAGCACAGAGACGTAGTAGTGTTTCTCAACATCAACGGCGTTTCGCACATATCGGTGAACAACACCTCGCACAGCCTTGCCGAAGGCGATATATTGGTTGTAAACCCAAACGAAATATACACCGTTTTTAAGTCTGACTCCATGCTTGTCATGCTGAGTATGGATAAGTCCATGCTCAAGCTAAGCAGCGACGACGCGCAGGCTTACTTTGTATGCAGCTCCGCGCAGTATAAAAATAAGGATAAGTTTTATGCCGTGCGCAGCAGCATTTTAAACGCGCTCAAACGAAAGGACTCCCTTTCCTCGGTGCGAGCCTATGCGCTTGCGTACGAACTTTACGGCGAACTTTTGGAAAACTTTACAAAGGTTGCCCCCGCGGCGCGAAAGAACAATACAAGGATAATAGATATCCTCGGATACATCGAAAATAATTATACCGAAAATCTGCTGTTAAACGACATCGCCGATAAGTTTTCGCTGTCGGTGCCCTATCTTTCGAAGATATTCAAGAACAGCACGGGCAAGACCTTTGCCGATTTTTACGACGAGCTGCGCGTAAACCACTGTATGTACGATTTGCTGGAAACGCCGTCGACTATAATAGATATAGCATACAAACACGGCTTCCCCAACAATCACGCCTTTATACGCGCCTTTAAAAAAGTTACGGGCATGCTTCCGACCGAAGCGAGAAAACGTCGCCGCGCAGACAGTCCGCAGGATGGAAGCGACGAGAAACTGCACGAAGCTTTAAAACTGTTGGGCAGCAACACTCCCGCTCCCTCCGAATATAAAGACTACTATATAACCGAAGATTACAATAATCCGAATGTACCGATGCGCTTTACGCGCCTGCCCTGCCGCGAAATTCTGGGCGTCGGTTCGGCGACAAGCGTGCTGCACAAGAACGTGCAGAATATAATACAAAAACTACAGGTCGCCAGCCCCTTCCGCTACGCCTACATACGCGGCATATTCAGCGACGGAATGTCGTTCTGCTCGCGCAATTTCGAGGGTAAACTTACATTCAGATTTTCGATGATAGACGAAGTGCTTGACTTTCTGACGTCGGTAAACCTGATGCCGGTGCTGTCGTTTACATATATGCCGAGAGTACTGGCTGCCGAAAATCAGGACACCGCCTTTCAGGACGGGTACTATATATGCGAGCCGACAGACCTTGGAGAATGGGAACTTGTCGTCACCGCCTTTTTGCAGCACATTGCCGATCGCTACGGCACGGACAATGTTAAAAAATGGATATTCCTGCCGTGGGTGCAGCTCGACTCCAAAAACAGCCACCTGGGCTTTACCGACGAAGACGCTTTTTTTGAATTTTACAAGACATCATACTTTGCGGTAAAGAAGTTCTGCCCCGAATTTTTTGTCACATCGCCCGAGATCTATCCCTCTTTTGCCAACACCCGCATCGCCGATTATCTGCAGCGGTGCAAGGAGAAGGGCTGCCTCCCCGACGCCATTGCCGTCAAATTTTCATCGACCCCGGATTGGGAAGTAATAGAGGCGACCGACCGCAACGGCATGGCATACCGCAAGGTAATCAACGACAAGATATCGCCCGACGAAAACCTGATGCGCACCGCACTGACAAACCTCAAAGACCTGCTTATACAGTGCGGCTGCGACATGGATATATACGTGACAACGTTTAATTTTACCATAGCAGACAGCCATCCCCTGCTCGACACTCTCTTTTCATCTGCATATTACATAAAAAATTATGTCGACAATATGGATATGGTAAAGTCGATGTGCTATTGGAAGCTGAACGACGACATTGAAACAAAATCTATAGGCGAGGCATTTTCCGGCACTGTTGGCATGTTTTTGCACAACGGAATACCGAAGAGCACCGAACAGGGCATACGGATGTTGTCCTATACAAAGCCCATCATCATCGACAGGGGAAGTTTTTATCTGCTCTCGGCATATAAGGAGCAGTCCGATTACTTCCACCTGCTGATATACAACTACGAACATCCCGCCGTGACAGACAGGAACGAACTTTTAAAGAGCGACGATTTGTACTCGGCATTTATTGAAAAGGAAAAAAAGGCAGTGCATTTAACAATAGATAACCTGCCGTACACCTCTGTGACGCTGAAAATTTTTACTTTAAACAAAGAACACGGTTCGCCATACGACAGATGGAAGTCTATGGGCATGCCTGAGCTTGAATACTACGCCGACGGCAGCAGCGTGCTCTTCGATATTTTTGCAATTTCGGCTATCCCCGATTTTAAAACATACACCATACCGATAGAAAACGGTCGGCTTGCCTTAGATTTCAGACTCGATGAGTTTGAAGTCAAAGCAATCGAGCTTCTATTGCAGAACTGACAAAAATACAGGCGAACATCAACTTTAAAGTTTAAAGCGATATCCAAAGTTTGGGCAAAATATTTACCAAAAAGTCAGGAATTGTGATAACTCATTTAAACAGTTTAAGCGTCCTGCCGAAAAATTCGGCAGGACGCTTCTTTAAATACATTAACTATTCAATGAAAGAAAAATATCTAAAAAATTAAAATTAATTTTTCTTATATCGTCCACAATTTAAGCCATCGAATTACGTTAAATATCAAAATCAATGTGAATAGTACCCCAAAGATTGGACAAGCAAGTAGGAAACCAAGTATAATGAAATAGAGGTAAAACAGCTATGTCCA
>CALVHH010000008.1 GCA_944327465.1 uncultured Clostridia bacterium
GGACTGCATTTTCAGTCCCGCCCGCGCCCGTCATTATGGCAAAAAAATATTGCAAAAAGTTCTAACGTCTCCCGCCGCCGCGTATAATGGAGTATAACTTTTCCGGAGGCAAACCATGGATAATCTTGAATACGCCGAAATGCTCGAGATACCCGTAAATACCGTAAACGTCACCAAAAAGAAGGGTCTCTTCAGGCGCAAAACGCTGCGCAGGGACGATTTAAAGAGCGACGTGCTCGCCACCGTCAACAGCCGCGCCGAGGGCGAGGAGTATGACGGCAGGGCTGATTTCATTCAGACCGAGGACCTTACGCAGCTACCCGAAGACGCGGCAAAGCCGCGTGACGGCGCCGCGACCATACTCATAGCCGAAGCCGTTGCTGCGTGCCTGCTCGCGGGCGGCATATTCCTTACGAACGCCCTCGTCGACAATACGGCTATAAACAACTTTGTGGCGGGGCTGTCGCAGCCCGCGGAACAGCAGGTCAGCTACACCGAGCTCGAACTTTCGCCCGTGGTCAGCCTGCTCTCCGACGTCACCGTCGACCGCGCCGAAAGCGGCGCCATAACCTTTACGGCAAACACCGCCGTGTACCCCGTGTGCGACGGCGAAGTTGCCTCGGTCACCTCGTCAGAAGGGCTGTATACCGTCAAAATAGCGCACACGCCGTCGTTTTCAAGCGTCATCAGCGGGCTGACGGATGTGTACGTGTCTGCGGGCGACGGCGTCAGGGCAAACATACCCTTTGCCCGTTCGGACGGCGAAAACACCGTAAGCGTGGCAATGTACGATGGCGACAGCGTGATAAGCGGCTACACGCTCGAAGGCGCCCTGCCCGTCTGGAATTCGTGAAGATATCCATACATCCGCTGTTCTTCGCCGTGCTCATATTCAGCGCGCTCTTCGGCGGACTGCTTATATGTATAATATGCGTGTTGACCGCCCTCCTGCACGAGTGCGGTCATATTTTTTGTGCCGCAAGGTACGGCTACGAGTGCGAGCGCATACGGCTCATGCCGTACGGCGCGGCGGCGGTGTGCGATATCGACGGCATATCCGCCGCTGACGAAATAAAGCTCGCCCTCGCAGGTCCCGCCGTCAACGCCGCCATATGCGTTGCGACAGCCGGGCTGTGGTGGTTTTTCCCGCAGACGTACGCCTATACCGACATTATCATGTACGCCTCGCTCGCCATGCTCGCAGTAAATCTTCTGCCCGCATATCCGCTGGACGGCGGAAGGGTGGCGGGGTGCTTGCTCTCGCGGCTGTTCGGACAAAAGACAGCCGACGTCGTGCTGAGGGCGCTCAACCTGATAGTTGCGGCGGCGCTCGCCGCCGCCTTCTTTTTCTGCGCCAACGCAACGCTGCTCGTGTTTGCGCTCTTTTTGCTCTGCTCTGCGTTCGAAAAGCGCAGCCCGGCGGTGCGCATAAATTTCTCGTCGCCGTCCCGTCTGCGGCGCGGACAGGAGATAAAGTGCGTGCTCGTCGACGGCAAGCTCACCGTGCTCGCCGCCGTGCGCCTTCTGGATGATAAGCGCTATCTCATACTGCGCAACCGCGACGACGGCAGCGAACTGACGCAGGACCAGCTGTACGCGGTCATATCGGAAAAGGGGATATACGACAGCGTGTGGGGATGACTTCGGCATGGCGGCGAAAATGCAGGGCGCCCGATTGCGCAACGCGCAATCGGGCGCTCAAAAGTTCCTCTGCAAAAAGCTTTTTGCAAATACGTCCGGGTCTATGTTGCCGTCGAGCACGCACTTCACAGCCGCCGCGCCCCGCTCCAGCCCGTCCTCAAAGGCATCCGACAGCGAAGGGTAGTCGTAATCGAAGGAATAGGTCTGCCGCTTTCGCATATACATCGCCCTTGTGTATGCAAAGTACCTTTTAAGGCAGCGCTCGGTGCCCACCGGCGTTATCTGCGGCAGTAGCCTGCTTATTGCGTCGTACACGGCTTCCGCCGCGCCGCATACGTCCTCACGCGGCATGATCTTGCGCGGCACGCCCGTCCTGCGCGAAACGTACAGCCCTATGTCCCTTTCAAATGCAAGGTGGGCAAACGGTGTGCGGCACTTTTCGGCAAATGCGTATACGGCGGGGTGCAGCGCGCTGTCCAGCGCGTAGTGGGTGGCATAGCCCGCCGCATACGAAGGGTGCGCGCCCTTCAGCTTTTCAAACGTTCCCGCCGCGTCATACATGTGCAGCCTTCTTCCGAGATTGCTCCGCCTGTGCAGGTTGTACATGAACAGCACGTCGCCGCCCTGTGCGCCCAGCGCGTACAGCTTTCTGTCGGTTATCATCAGCCTGTGGCTTCTGTCAAGCCGTTCAAATATCTCCTGCGAGAGTATGGAGTGGGTAAAATAGTCGGGCATATTACAAGTTTGAGCGTTTTGCGTAGAATAAATACTGCTGCATGTATCCCGAAAACTGCCCGAAAAGGGAGGTAAAGTATGCGTTTATCTTGTTTCTGTCGGTCAGCGTTCCGCCAAAGTCCTCGCGGTACAGCTTTTCTATCCACGTATCCACGGGAAAGGCGTCCCGCCTGCCGAATCCGAACAGACATATGCAGTCCGCCACCTTTGGACCCACGCCCTTATAAGTCAGCAGCTGTCGCCTCAGCTCGTCGCCGGGCAGACCGTACAGCCGCTCTATGCCCTCGGCGGCAATGCGCCGCGCGGTGTCGCTAATGAATACGTCGCGGTACCCCGCGCCCAGCGAGCGGTAGTATTCGGGCTCCTTCGCCGCCAGCGCGGAGGAGGATGGAAAGGCGTAAAAGTCGCCCAACGGCGAGGACATCTTTTGCCCCAGACCCTCGCATATGCGCGAGATAATGAGCTTTATCCGCGGGATATTGTTGTTCTGCGATATTATAAAGGAGTATATCATCTCCTCGCTGTTCTGGTTGAGCAGCCGCAGTCCCGCCGCCTTTTTGCAGGCGCTCGTCAGGGCGGGCACGCCAAAGCTCTCCGCCCGCTCAATTATCTTTGAATAGTCCCTGCCGAGGTCAAAAAAATTATAAAAATAGTCGGCGTCGCCGCACTCGACTATCGTCTTTGCGCCGTCGGTATATATGTAGCAGTCCTTGTCGGCGGAAAAAACTCTGTAGCCCTGCCTGAACTTTTCAAAGCGGAATATCTGTCCGCACTCCAAAACGTCGGCGGGCACAAAGCAGGTCGAATCGTAGTCGAATTTCATATGTAAAACTCCGTGCTCGTATGAGCGTATATAATTTTACCACCGTCGGCGGCTCAAGTCAACCCGGGGCGGCAAAAAGGCGCGGCGGTCGCAAAATTTTGCGACCGCCGCGCCCGCGTTTTATTCCCTATGCCGCGGCACGGTCAAAAATATAGTCCGAAAGTCTGTGGTATAGCTCGCCTGTCGCCCGTGCCAGAAGCTTTATCAGTACTGCTGCCACAGGTATAGCGGCGGCGCCCGCCACGGTGATTGCAATGCCGCCCATCGTTGAAAAATACGTATGGCTCTGTGTGACTGCCGCAAAAATTATCGTCAGCACGCCGCCCGTTATCAGCCCCGCGGGCACGAGCGCAAGCCAGGCTATTGCCGCCGCCATGCCGACTATCACCGCCAGAGCGCCTGTTATGAATATAAATTTCAGCAGCGCGTTCTCGCGCCCGGCAGGCGCCGTCCTTACCGCCGCCGCGGCGGCAGCCTGCGGCGTTCCCAGCCTTTCCACGGCTTCGCTCTCGCTCAGCCCGCCGTCGCGCAGCCTGCCGTATCGCACGGCATATTCGGTCAGTATGCTCCGCCGCTGACCTTCCGTCATGTCTTTTAATTTTTCATCCAGCCTGTCGCGCCACTCTATGTACGTCATAACAACTCCTTTGCCGCAGCTGCGGCATATTTATCCTTCAAAAGCTGCGTTCAGCGCTCCGCAGTACACTTCCGCCGCGAGCGACCGTTCGCTTCCCGCAGACCTCTCTTCAAGGCTGCAGCTGCTCAGCGTCTTTTTTACTTTTATGTCGTAGTCGTCGCTCCTGCCCGCAAGCTTTATGTTGGCGGCGCCCGCGCTGACGAAAATATTTGTGCGCTTGCAGTCTATCATGTCCGCGCCGCCCTTGCCGGCATTTATTTTTATGTCCGCGCACGAACCGCATATGCTGCCCGCGTACAGCACGCCCGCGTTGATTTCGGCGTACAGTCTGTGGCACACCGCACCCGATATATCTATCTTTCCCGCGTCCGTGGCAAAGTGCGCGTCGCCGCAGAATATCTTTCCCGTGCTCAGCGCCCCGCCCTCGATATACGCCTTTATGTTGCCGTAGTCGCCGCCTGCAAGCTTTATGCTTCCGCCGGTCAGGCGGATGTCGCAGTCGGGCGTCATGTCGGCGGGCAGTTCTATAGTCATTTCGGCTATCAGCCCAGCCTTTAAATCCACGTTTCTGAATTTAACGTTCCTGTGCTTTATGGTTATCTTGCCGCCCTGCTGCGATATCCTGTAGTCGAGCAGCGAATTGACGGGATAGTCTATGCGCACCTGTCTGTCGCGGCTGAATTTTACATGTATCCTGCTGAGCGCGCCGTTTATCTCTATGGCGTCGGCTGCCCCGCACGACGTAAACAGCGCCCGCTCGTCGTTTCCTTCGGGCGCAGGGCGCTTTGCGCCCTCATTGGGGCAGCCCTCGCCGTCGAGTATCTTTTTTGCCGCGTCGTAGGGCGCGCCGAACTGCGCCACGGCATCTTCTTCGCTCAGCCCGCTGTCGCGCTTGTCGGCGTACATCTCGCCGTAGTACAAAATTATGTTCTCGCGCTCGCTCTCGTCCAGCCCGCCGAGAAAGTGTTCAAGTTCGTCCCGCCATTCAATATATTTCATATTATCTGAAGATCCTCTTATATATAGTTATTATTGCTTCAAAATCCTGTCTGTATTCGGCAAGTTTCTTTCTGCCCGTGTCGGTCAGCGTATAATACCTTCGCAGCCTGCCGTTGAATTCCTTGCTGTACGTTTCAAGCGCCCCTGAACTTTCCAGCCTCTTTAAAATGGGGTACAGCGTGCTTTCGGAAACTTCGATAACGTCTTTAAGGTCGGTAATTATCTTGTATCCGTAGCTCTCGCCGTCCTTCAGCGCGTACAGCACGCAGGCGTCCAGCACGCCCTTCTTTATCTGAACATCCACATCAATACCTCGTTACGTCTAATACTATACAATACATAGTATACCTTGTCAAGTATTTTTTGTATTTTTCTGCAAAAAATAATTGTGCCGCCGCGCCCGCGGGGCGCGGCGGCAGAAAACTTTTTAAAAATGGAGGGGGAACATGCACAGCGATGTAAAGGGAGGAGCAAAAAAGGGCTATGCGGCAATGCTTGAATACGTAAACAAGACGCTCACTTCGCCCGACGTAATGACCTTTGAATTCAAATCGCTTTCGGGCAAAAAGTTTGCGGCGGTATATCTCGACGGCGTCACCGACAAGGCGCTGCTCGGCGAGCTCGTAATAAAGCCGCTGCGCTCCGTGCGCGAAGGGGAAGAGGACGGGCAGACAGCCATGCTGCTCGCCTCGCCCGAAATAAAGGAATGTAAGGAAATACAGGAAGTTATCGACGGCATACTCGACGGCAACGCCGCGCTGTTTGTTGAAGACGGCGGCGCGATGTATGTGATAGGCTTAAAAAATCCGCCCGGCAGGGCGGTCACCGAGCCGCCCACGCAGGTGACGGTAAAAGGTCCCAGGGAGGGCTTTACCGAAGATATCAAGACAAATCTCGGGCTGGTCAGAAAGCGCTTAAAGAGCAGCGATCTGCACATAAAGCTGCTCTCTTCGGGCAGGCAGAGCGCCACGGCGGTGGCGCTGTGCTATATACGCGGCGTCTGCCGCGAGGGCGTGCCCGAACAGATCGAAGAGAACATAAAGAAGAACAAGATAGACCTCGTGCCCGATTCTTCGTATATCTCGTCCTTCATAACCAAGCATCCCCGCTCGCTCTTCAAGCACTGCGGCTCGTGCGAAAAGCCCGATATCTTCTGCGCAAAACTGTGCGAAGGCAGGGCGGGCATAATAGTCGACGGCTCGCCCATAGCGCTCACCGCGCCGTATATGGTAGTCGAAGACTTCCAGTCTGCCGAAGATTACTATATAACTTCCTACCGCGCCACTATAATCAGGGCGCTCAGGCTCGCGGCGGTGCTCATAGGCATACTTCTGCCCTCCGTCTACATCTGTGCGCAGCTCTTCAAAATACAGCTCATCCCCGTAAAGCTGCTCTTCAAAATAGCCAGCTCGGTCTCGGGCATACCCTTTTCGCCCAGCGTCGAAATGTTCTTGACGCTTATGGTGCTCGAAGTTTTGAACGAAGCTTCCATAAGAATGCCCAAATACGTAGGGTTGGCGCTTTCGGTGGTCGGTGCGCTGGTGCTCGGCGATACCGCCGTAAAGGCGGGCATAATCTCCACACCCGCCATAATAATAGTGGCGTTTTCGGCTATATGCCTTTATACCGTGCCCGACCTCGTCGAAACCACCACCACGCTCAGGCTGCTCTATCTCATGGTTGCGGGTTCGCTGGGGCTGTACGGCATAGTGCTGCTCACGGCGTTCATGCTCTGCTATCTGTGCTCCGAACAGTCCTACGGCGTGCCGCTGCTCGCGCCGTTTGCGCCCCTCGTCGAAGGCGACCTCAAGGACGCGCTCTTAAAGAGCAACATGTACTCCATCAAAAGGCGGCCGCTGTCGCTCGGCTCGCGCAACAAAGTGAGGCTCAAAAGTGATAAAAAATAATTTAAGTTTGCGGCAGGTCTGCATAATCATGTGCGTGTTCAATGCTGCGGCAAAGCTGATGATATACCCCACTGCAATGGCGGCAATGTGCGGCAACGTCCTGTGGCTGCCCGTGCTCGCCGACTGCTTATTGCAGTCGCTGGTCGTCTGGCTCGTCTGTATGCTCGCCGCCCGCACGGACAGAACTTTCTTCGAGCTGCTCTCCTGCGCCTTCGGCAGACCTGCGGCACGCGTCGTATACGTCGCGTTCGCGCTCTACTTCGCGCTGTCGGCATTCGTGCCCATGACCGAGCAGCAGGCAATGGTGCACGAAGTCTTTTACGATACCATCCCGTCGCTGCTCACCTTTTTGCCCTTTTTCTTCTTTTCGGCGTACGCCGGCAGCAGGGGGCTGACCAACGCCGGCAGAACTGCCGAAATCTGCCTGCCCGTATTTGCCGTCACGGTCATAATCCTCGTGGTCATGGGTCTGCCCGAGTGCGACTTTTCGGCGCTGCTGCCCGTGTCGGCGCCAATAAATAGCGTCTTGGGTGGCTGCGTCGGCGGATTTTTCCGCTTCAACGAAGGCGCCGTCATGCTGCTTCTGATGGGTCACTTCAGGTACAAGCGGGGTGACGCCATGAAAATAACGCTGTCATGCGCGCTCGGCGGGGCGATAGTTGCGGCGGTGTGCGCGGTGTTCTATGCAATATATTCCTTCCTCGCCCCCCAGCAGTACTTTGCAATAGCCAAGATATCCATATTTTTTTCGGCGATCAGCCTCATCGGCCGCACAGACCTCATGGCGGTGTACGCGCTGGATATCGCCATGCTCTTTGCAATAGCAATGTATATCCAGCTCGCGGTATACTGTCTTTCAAAGGCGTTCTCGGTGCAGCTGCATCCCCTATATTCTCTCGTTATAAACATTGCGCTGTTTGCGCTCACGCTGCTGTTCAACAACAAATTTGCGCTCGTCCAGCAGCTCGGTGCCGCCGTCCTCGGCTGGGGCACGCTGCTGTTTGCCTGCGCAATGCCCGCCGCGGGCTGGCTGGCATATATAGTGGGGGTAAAGCATGAAAAAGTTTGATTTAAAGCGCCTTGCCGCCATTATCTACGCGCTCGCCATAACCGCCATGGCGTTTCTGTTCTTCACAAACGACTTCGGACTGGTCGACATCCGCAAGACCGCCGTCATCATAGGCGCGGGCATCGACCTGACCGAAGGCGGCGTAAGCGTCACTGCGCAGGTGGCGGTGCCCCAGCCCTCGGAAAACGGCGAAAACACCGTGTATATCGAAGTTGAAGGCGATGGCGCCACCGTCGCCGACGCTCTCAACGTGATCAACAAAAAGACGGGTTTTTTCCCAAAACTCGTCTTTTGCAAGCTGCTCATACTCGGCGAAAGCTGCCGCGATGCCGACATCTTCGAAGTGCTCGACTATTTCTACCGCGACGACTACACTCAGCTGACGCCCGTCATAGCCATGTGCAGCGGCAGCGCGGGCGAGCTGCTCGCTTCAAAGATGCGCTTCGGCAACACCGCCACGGTCTCCATCGAGCGCCTGCTCTCCGACGAGGCGAAAAAGAGCGCCAACGTCTCCACCGTCAACTTAAAGATGATAGGCATAGACAATTTTTCGCAGTCGGCGGCGTGCTACATGCCCTATATCCGCGCCCGCGCCCAGTCGGCGGCAAGCCCTGCCGCGCAGAGCACGGGCGGCGGCGGACAGAGCGAAGGGCAGAGCGGAGGAGAGGAGGGGGGCGACATGCAGGAATTTTTGTGCGACCGCACAGCTATATTCCGCGGCGGTAGGTTTGCGGGCATACTCGATGAAGAGCAGACTTTCGCCCTCAACCTCTTAAAGAACAGCGTCAGGCACGTCTTTGTGCCCTGCACGTACGAAGGTACGGTGTACACGCTGGGGCTGCGCAACTGCCGCGGCGGTGCAGGGGTGCGCTCTTCGGGCGGCGGAGCGGTGGCGCGGCTGGCTTTTTCCGCCGTAGTACAGGTCAACGACGTGGGCAGGGCGGAAGACCCACGCTCGGTGTCCGAAGGCGTCGTGCCCGAAGGCGTACTGAGGGCGGGCGAAGCACGGCTGCGCGGTCTGTTTTCCTCGCTCTTTTCGGCGCTGCGCGAAGCCGACTGCGACGCGCTCGAACTGGGCACAAAGCTGTTCAGGTACGACCGCGCCCTCTACGAAGAGCTCGAAGGCAGGGTGCTTTCCTCGGCGCAGCTCGCCTTCGAAGTCAGCCTCCGCTCCGCGGGCTGAAATGAGGGCGGGGCGGACCTCAGGTCCGCCCCGCCCCGCGGCTCAAAGCCGCCCTTTACTGCGCGTTCTGCCCGCTCAGGCTCTTTAAAGTGTCCACGATCAGCTTGGCGAGCGCCGATATTTCACCCGCGCCCACGCTTTCGCCAACGTATTCGGCTATTATGTCGGCGGTCGCCTCCACGCCGTTGCCGTTCAGGTCGCTTGCCAGCGCCCCTGCAATGCGCTTCGCCGCAGCCGCGGCGTCGTCCGCCTGCAAATATCCCTCCATCAGCACGCTTATCACTCCCTCGGTGACGGGGGTCTGCTCTCTCTCGCGTATAAACTGCTCGTACAAAACGTACAACACCGTAGAGAGCGAACCAATGGTAAATCCCCGTTCGCATACATAGGGCAGGTCGGTCAGAAGATAGCCTATATCAAGGTGCGCCACTGCGGCAAAAACCGCATACAGCACGGTGCCTATCACAAACGGCAGAAAGGTGAGTACCTTCTTGTTGCAGTTCTTAAGCACGGTGCGCTTCAAAATCTGCACTATGGTGCAGGTCACGCCCGATATCACGGCTATGTCCACGCCGTAAAGGGTCAGGTCGTCCATTATGGTAAAAAAGTCCATCAATTTCTCCTCCTTAAAGTTCCGCGGACCTCCCGACGCGCAAAGGAAGCCGACCTTCAGGTGCGGAGTTTTTTTTCGGCTGTACCCGACGCTATATTTAAAAACGCAGCCGCCGCATATCAAACGCTCCGGCTTAAAATAAAAATAAAATAAAAATAAAATAAAAATGTGTCGCGTTTGATTGTATAAATACTTGCACGCAGCCGCCGCGTTATGGTAAAATTTCCCCATGAGAATGCACAAAAAAAGTCACCTCGAGGAGCGGCTCGCAGCCTGCGGATCCATTCTTACCGTCGCCGACCTCGATGAAAAGGATATGCGGCTCGCCGTCCTCCGGCGAAAATTATTAAATTACGGCGAAATTTTCGCCTCGCCTTCGCCCGTACATCTCGAAGTCGGGTGCGGCAAGGGCGCATTCGTCAATCAAATGGCAAAGCTCCGCCCCGACGTCAACTTTATCGCCGTCGAAAAGATATCCAACGTAATGATAGAAGCATGCGAAAGCGCCTTTCGGCAGGGGCTCAAAAACGTGCACTTTCTTATATGCGCGGCAGAGGTGCTGCCAAAATACATCCCCGAACACTCCGTCGAACGGCTGTATCTCAACTTTTCCAATCCCCTGCCCAAACAGGGGTTTGTAAAGCAGCGCCTCACCAATCCCAAATTCTTAAAAATCTACAGGCAGCTGCTCGTCCCCGGCGGCACTATCTGGCAAAAGACGGATGACGAGGCGTTCTTCGACTACTCGCTCGAAAGTTACGCCGCAGAGGGCATGGATATACTCTCCGTCTGCCGCGACCTCGCCGCGCAGCCCTTCGAAGGCAACGTCGTCACCGAACACGAGGCAAGGTTCATGGCGGAAGGAAAAAAGATATTCCGCGCCGAGGTGAGGGTATGACGGGCGCACAGATAGCCGTGCTCGTCTGCTCCGTGGCGGCGGCAATACTGCTTGTTGCGGCATTTTGCCTCTATTCCAACAACAAGCTGGGCGTCAGCCGCTATAAGCTGACCGATCCAAAGATAAGCCGCCCGTTCAGGATAGTCCATCTCTCCGACCTCCACGCCAAGCGTTTCGGCAAAAACAACTGCCGCCTCGTAAAGCTGGTAAAAAAGTGCAAGCCCGATATAATAGCCTTTACGGGCGACATAATCCACCTGTACCGCAAGCCCGGCGAAGCGGCGGCTATAGAGTTCGTTGAACAGCTCTCCAAAATAGCTCCCTTTTATTACGTTTCGGGCAATCACGAAATGCGCTATAAAAACTACCGCGAGTTTTCAAAGAGGCTGACCGATGCCGGGGCGATAATACTTGAAAACGAGTACGTCATAACTCACGGCGCCGCAATAGTCGGGCTGGGCTGCGCACAGCTCAAAAACAACACGATTTTTCAGGTGACGCCCGATTTCGACATATATAAAATACTCCTCGCCCACGAACCGCAGTATTTAAGGCGCTTTGCCCGTGCGGGTTACGACCTCGTTCTCAGCGGACACGCTCACGGCGGACAGTGGCGCATACCGTTCATAGGTCAGGGGCTGTACGCGCCCGGGCAGGGGCTGCTGCCCGAACTTACGGCGGGCAGGCACTCCATAGGCTCCACCAACATGATAATTTCCCGCGGGCTGGGCAATTCCGAATTCCCCCTGCGCATAAACAACCGCCCCGAAGTCGTCGTCATAGACCTCGCGCCCGCTCAGCAGAGCGGGCAGGGCGGCAATTGAAGCATAAACAACAAACCGTGCGGCGGCAGACAAACTTGTCTGCCGCCGCACGGTCATATATTTTTGTTTTTTGTTTGCGGCTCAGTCGATGAGCAGCGCCAGAATGCCCTTTATGGCGTGCAGCTTGTTTTCCGCCTGCTCCATTACTACCGAAAACTTTCCGTCAATAACGTCGGGCGCAACTTCCACCCCGCGCGATGCGGGCAGCGGGTGCATGAATATCGCGTCGGTCGAAGCCGCCGACATTATGGAATTGTTCACCTTGTAGGGCTGCATTATATGCATTTCCTCGGCGCCGGGCTTTGTGTGGTAGCGGTAGCTGTCGGTATATATGATGTCTGCGCCCTTTGCCGCGTAGTAGGGGTCGTCGGTCAGAGTTATCGTGCCGTACTGCTCCGCGCGCAGCACGTGTTCGCGCTTTATCCTGAATTCGTTGGGGGTAGCCACGGCAACTTCCATGCCGCACTTTACCGCGCCCATTATAAGCGACGCCGCCACGTGCGAACCCTTGCCTATGTAGGCTATCTTCAGCCCTTCGAGCACCTTTTTGCGCTCCCATATCGTGAACAGGTCGCATATCGTCTGAATGGGGTCGAAGTCGTCGTTTGTAGAATTGATTATGGGAACGGGCGAAACCGAAACGTAGTCGTCCAGCTCGCTCTGTCTTATGCCGCGGGTGACGAGGGCGCCCACGCCGTAGCGTGCAAGCACGGTGACTATGTCCTTTATGTTTTCGCCTGCGCGCATGTCCCGCTCGTTGTAGGGCAGGTCAATGCAGTTGCCGCCGAGCTGGTGTATGCCTATCTCCAGCGCCGAGCGCGTCCTCAGCGACGTGTCCCCGAACAGCAGCGCAAGCGTCACGTCGCGGAATATCTTGGTATCCTCGTGCGCGATGAACTTGTCCTTCATTGCCCTTGCGGCATACAGGAACTCGAATATCTCTTCGGCGGAAAAATCTGCCAGTTTGGTCATGTGTCTGTAATTTACGCCGTATCTCGGCGAATAGCGGTTAATATCCATAGCGTCTTCCTGAAAATTATTGGGATGCGCACATCCTTACTGAGATTATACCACAACAATTTGTTTAAATCAAGATTTTTTCGAAAATATACAGCCGCAGTAATTCTGGCGGTACAGCCCGTGCTCCTTCGAAAGAATGCAGCTCCTCAGGTATCCGTCGCCCTTTTTAAAGTCGCTCGGCAGCCATTTCACGCCGTGTTCTTTAGCGCACTCTTCGCCTATCTCGTTTATCAGCCGCGCATTTTTCAGCGGGCTGACCGTGAGCGTCGTGGCAATATAGTCGTATCCCTCCTGTGCCGCCGTCCTTGCGGTAAAGTCCAGCCGCAGCTTAAAGCACTTTGCGCACCTCGCGCCGCCCTCCTTTTCGTCCTCGAGCCCTGCAACGGCGGCGTAAAATTGCTCCTTGCGGTGTTCGCAGTCCAAAAATTTTGCCGTTCCCGTCTCGCCTATAAAGCGTATGAGCTCGTCTTTGCGCCTTAAATATTCTTGCGTTTCGATGTTCGGGTTGTAAAACAGCGCCGTCACGTCAATCAGCCCTTCAAGTCTTTCCAGGCAGGACGAAGCGCAGGGCGCGCAGCAGGCGTGCAGCAGCAGTTTTTTGCCGGCGGCACCGCGCTTTTCTATCTCTTCATACATCAGCTTGTTGTAGTCGCGTGCGTTCATATATAAACTTTACCACGCTCCGCCGCGTTTTTCAAGAAAAAATTATAAAAAATTATAAAAAAGCCTGCAAACCCCTTTGTAAAACTAGCCGCAGTGTGGTATTATTATAGCACTTAAAAAAATGCAACGGAGCATATAAATGGCAAATCTCGTTTTGAAGGACGTCAGCAAACTCTATCCTTCGGGCGCTCTGGCGCTGTGCAAAGTCAACCTTGAAGTTTCCGACAGGGAGTTCATAGCCTTAATAGGCAGCGAAAAGAGCGGCAAAACCACCCTTCTCCGCGTCATCGCCGGGCTCGAAGAAGCCACGGACGGTCAGGTGGTGATAGGCGACAAGGATATGACGGGCGTTCCGCCCAAGGACAGGGACGTCGCCATGATATTCCGCAACGATACCCTCTATCCCTCGTTAAACGTCTACGAAAACATCGCCTACGGCTTAAAGATGCGCCATTTCCCCCAGGCGGCGGTCGATGCCCGCGTAAAGGCGGCTGCTGAAATACTCGGGCTCACCGAAGTTCTGAACCGCAAGCCCAAGACGCTTACTGCCGCGCAGCGCCAGCGCGTCGCCCTCGGCAGGGCGATAGCAAGGGAGCCCAAGCTCTACCTTCTCGACGACCCCATAGCCGGGCTGGACGACGCCCTCAGGGCGCAGATGCGCAGCCTCATAATCAATCTGCAGGCAAGGGTGGACGGCACGTTCATCTACGCCACCAAGAACGTCAACGAAGCCCTTACCATGGCTACCAGGGTGGTCGTCATGCGCGAAGGCGTAGTGCAGCAGGTCGATACCCCCGCCAACCTCTACGATTATCCCGCAAACGCCTATGTGGCGCTGCTCGTCGGCTCGCCGGCGATCAATCTCATGTCGGGCGCCACGCTCGAAGAGGAGCAGGGCACGATCTATGCGGTGTGCAACGGCTTGCGCTTTGCGCTTGCAGAACAGACCGCCGCAAGGCTCATCGATGCGGGCAGCTATGTCGGCACGGGCAAAAAGGTAATAGTGGGCATCCGCCCCGAAGATATCGTATGGGGCGGCGGCGCCGAGTGCACCGTCACCGCCACCGAAGAGGCGGACGGCAAGCTGTACGCCGAGTGCGGCGCTGGCGGAGCTTCGCTGCTCGCCATCGCTCCCCAAGGCACCCAAAAGGGCGACGCCGCACGCATATCCCCCGACGGCGCACACATATATCTCTTCGACGGTCAGACCCGCCTCACGCTGCTCGGCAGGGACGGCGGCTACGCCGCCACGGGCTTTGCCGATGCCGTGGCAACGCCCATGGCGTACGACGAAGAGGAGGCGCTCAAGACCTCGCTCAAGCCTCAGCCCGCGCCCAAAAAGAAGAGATGACGGGTCAATATCGATATCATTGCACAAAAGAACGCTCCCCCGCGGGGAGCGTTATATATTGTGGCGGCACGGCGGCTGCGCGCCGTATGTAACTTTTGCTCGACGGGCATGCATCGACAGATATGGAAATTTTTCTCGATAGTCTTTTGGATACCTTAAAGGTATTCCCGCTCATATTATTGATCTATATACTCATAGAATTTCTCGAGCACAGAACGTCCTTTTCCGAAAACCACAAGCTTTTGCAGGGCAAAATGGCTCCCCTGCTCGGCACGGTCACGGGCATAATCCCGCAGTGCGGGTTTTCGGTAATGGCGGCAAAGCTCTACGACAGGGGCTTTATCCGCACGGGCACGCTGCTCGCCGTCTTTCTCGCCACCAGCGACGAAGCCCTGATAGTGCTCATAGTCGATCCCGTCGGCGCCGCCGCGGTCGCCCCGCTCGTCGCGCTTAAAGTGGTCGTCGGGCTCGCAGTCGGCTACGCCGTCAATTTTTTGGTCAGGGACGAACTCGCCGTGCCCGCCCCGCCCGAGGATATACACGGCTATTCCTGCGGCAGAGAACACGAAGGCAAGAGCAAGCTCAAAGTCTACTTTGTAGAACCGCTGCTGCACTCTTTAAAGATAGCGCTGTATATCTTTGTCGTCACGCTTATATTCGGGTATATATTGGAATATAACCGCGATGCAATACTTTCGTCGTTCGTCGGCGGTCCGTATATCGAACCGTTCATCACCTCGGCGATAGGGCTAATACCAAACTGCGCGTCGTCCGCCGTCATTTCGCAGGCGTATTGCGAAGGCGGCATATACTTCGGCAGCATGGCGGCAGGGCTGTGCTGCAACGCCGGGCTCGGCTTTGTGGTGCTCTTAAAAAACACAAAAAAAATAAAGCGCAACCTCCTCTTGATGGCGGCGCTGTACGTCGTCTCCGTGCTCGTCGGCGTTGCGGTAAACGCCGTCTGTCTTGCGGCGGGTTGGATTTAATTGTTGTTACAAGTTATAAGCGGCGCGGTTGCTTGCAACCGCGCCGCTATTTCTTCGCCCAAAGCCTCCCCTTTTTTTATCTGTCATTTCGACCAAGCCCGCTCTTTTTTTATCTGTCATTTCGACCGAAGGCGTGGCAAGCCACGCCGAAGCGGAGAAATCTGCGTGAATGAAGTTTTGACTGCGTCGAGGAGATTTCTCGACTGCGGGCTTCGCCCTCCGCTCGAAATGACAGGGTGGGGGAGGGGCGAAAAAATTATTGCAAAACGGGTTGGAAAAAGTTGACTTTGGGGGCGAGGTTTTGTATAATAGTTGAGCATCTGAAAAATAACTGCGTCAGGCGAAGGAGGGTTGAAAAGGCATGTCTACGATAAGAGTCGGCGAAAACGAGTCGGTCGAAAGCGCGCTCAGAAGATTTAAAAGAAAGTGCTCGCGCGACGGCATAATCGGCGACCTCAGAAAGAAAGAGTTCTACGAATCTCCTTCAGTAAAGAGGCGCAAGAAGAGCGAAGCTGCAAGAAAGCGCAGCCGCAACTGAATAAAGTAAAAAATATCCTACTGGCTTATACAAAAGAAGTTCAGTAGGATTTTTACTTTAAAAATTTGTCGCAAAATGTCGGATAACGGCATAAAAATCAGCTTTTCTGCGTGGAGGTGACCAATCACATGGAAGATATCAAAAGCGCCGCCCGCCGCGCCAAGCGGCGGCTCAAAACCGGTTACTGGGCAAAATGCAAGCAGTCCGCCGATATTACCGCCAGAAAGGCGCAGGAAAAGGGGCTCAACGAAGGCAAGGTAAAATCGGGCATATATCAAAAGGTGCGCTCGGATATCCGCGGCGAAAAACCCGATGAATTTTACCTTAAAGTAAAGGAGCTTTTGGATACATACGGCGAAGTGTCCGACGCCATAGGCAGGCTGACGGACAGGCAGTATTTCGATTCGCTCACATACGAAGAGCGCGTAAGGTACACCTTGGAACTTTCCGAAAAGTATTTAAAGGCACTCGAAAGATACCGCAGGGAAAAGGAGACCGAAGTCTGAATGTGCGCCGCCGCGGCAACATGCCGCGGCGGCGCAAATTTATGCCCGCAGGCTGTTGTCAAACGCTTCGGCGTGTGGTATAATATGCGGGTAAAAACATTGCGAAAAAAATATTATGGACAGCATACTTTCATCACTCAACTCCGAACAGATAAAGCCCGTCACCGATACGCAAGGTCCCGTCCTCGTGCTCGCGGGCGCGGGCAGCGGCAAGACTCGCGTCCTCACCTCGCGCATAGCCTACATATTGCAGCAGGGGCTGTGCTCGCCCTACGGCATACTTGCAATAACTTTCACCAACAAGGCGGCGGGCGAAATGCGCGAACGCCTTCAGCGCATGCTCGGCGATACTTCGGGCATGTGGATATGCACCATCCATTCCATGTGCGTGCGCATTTTAAGGCAGTTTGCCGCAGAAGCGGGCGTAAAGCCCAATTTTTCTATCTATTCCGAAACCGAGCGCTCAAACGTCATAAAAAAATCATTCAAAGAACTTGACTTCGACGATGAAAAACTTTTAAAGGACGCCAAGTATCACATAGGCAACGCAAAAATGCTCGGGCTCGACCCCGATACCTACGGCACGCGCCATGCCGATATCCCCCGCATGGACGACATAGTGTGCATATACGAAAAGTACGATAAGCACCTCGCCGCCAACAACGCGCTCGACTTCGACGACCTTCTCATCCGCACGCTCCGCCTGCTGCGCTCAAGCGACGAGGCGAGGGAGTACCTTTCGGGCAGGTTCAAATACATTCTCGTCGACGAATTCCAGGATACCAACGCCGTGCAGTACAACATAATAAAACTGCTCGCGTCCTGCCACCGCAACCTGTTCGCCGTCGGCGACGACGACCAGTCGATATACGGCTGGAGGGGCGCCGAAATCAAAAATATCCTGCGCTTCGATAACGACTATCCCGATGCAAAAGTTTACAAGCTCGAGCGCAACTACCGCTCGACCAAGTCCATACTCGAGCTCGCCAACGCCATAATCAAGCGCAACGGCACCCGCCGCAAAAAGACGCTGTGGACTGATGAGTGCGAAGGCGAAAAGCCCGTCTATTTTCAGGCGGAAGAGGAGGCGGATGAAGCGCTGTACGCCGCCCGCACCATATCCTCCGCCGTGGCACGCGGCGAAAAGTATTCCTCGTTCGCCGTCCTGATGCGTATAAACGCGCTCACCCGTTCATACGAGCAGGAGTTTGCAAAATACGGCATACCGTATAAGGTCTTCGGCGGCTTCAAGTTCTACGAGCGCAGGGAAATAAAGGACATCCTGGCATATCTCCGCCTAATATCCAATCCCTTCGACGACGAAGCTCTCACCCGCATAATCAACGTGCCCAAGCGCGGCATAGGCGGCAAGACCCTCGAGGCGATGGAAAACTACTCTGCACAGTCGGGGCTGTCGCTGTACGATGCCTGCCTGGACGCAAAATATCTGCCCGTTACGGCGGGCGCAAAGAGCAAGATAGCCGACTTCGCCGCCGCAATAAGGGAGCTGGTGGTCGGCGCACAGACTCAAAGCGTGGCGCAGCTCGTCCGCGACGTGATATCCCGCACCGAACTGCGCGTCGCCTACGACGACGGCAGCGACGACGGCGACGCCAAGCTCGCCAACCTCGATCAGTTCGTGGCTTCGGTGGACGATTTCGTCCGCCTCAACCCGGACGCCACGCTCGATGAATACCTCAACCAGGTCACGCTCTCTTCGGATACCGACGACATGGACGACGGCAACTACGTCACTCTCGCCACCATACACTCCGTAAAGGGGCTGGAGTTCGACGACGTGATAATCTGCGGGCTCGAAGACGGCATAATGCCCACATCGCGCTCCGAAAAGGATGAGGGCAGCCTCGAAGAGGAGAGACGGCTGATGTACGTGGCGATAACCCGCGCCCGCAAGCGGCTGTGGCTTACCCGCTCAAAATCGCGCTATCTGTACGGCCACAGGGAGCGCACGTTGCCTTCGCGCTTCATAGGCGAACTCGCCGACGTTCTGGGCGCCGAGGCTCTGCCTTCCGCCCGCAGCTCGTCCTACGGCTATGGCGGAAATGCGTTCGGCGGGGCATATTCGCGGGGGTACGGCAATTACGGCAGGCAAAGTTACGGCGGCGAAAGCAGCCGCGGCAGGGGGGTATATTCCTCCGATGAAGGCTATCACAGCGACATTCCGCCCGCGCAGCCTTCCCGCAGCTCAGCGCCTAAGTTTTCGGCTGCTTCGGCATTTTCCCGTCCCAAGGCCGCCGCGCCGGGCGGCAAAAACTATTCCGTCGGCACCAAGGTAAAGCACCCCAAATTCGGCAACGGCACAGTGATAGCCGTCAAAAACGGCGGCGCCGTAATAAACGTCGCCTTCGACGGGCAGGGCATAAAGGAACTTTCTGCGGCGCTCGCGCCACTGGAGATACTGCAATGACGATGCGTCAGCTTATAGATACTCTCAACAAATGGGCTTACGAATACTACGTGCTTGACGCCCCCTCGGTCTCCGACGCCGAGTACGACAGGCTGTACGACGAGCTCGTTGAGCTCGAAAAATCGACGGGCACGGTCGAACCGGACAGCCCCACGCGCAGGGTGGGCGGCGAACCTTTGAAGGCGTTCGCCCGTCACGAGCACATATCCCGTCTGTATTCGCTCGATAAGTGCGTCACTTACGAGCGCCTTTCGGCATTCGTCACGCGAATAAAAAAGGTCAGCCCGGACGCCGGCTTCACCGTGGAATACAAGTACGACGGGCTTACGATGTGTCTCACCTATGACGGCGGCAGATTTGTGCGCGCCACCACCCGCGGCAACGGCGTCGTCGGCGAGGACGTCACCGCGCAGTGCCTCACCGTCCGCTCGGTGCCCCTCAGCATCCCGTTCAAGGGGCTTATCGAAGTTCAGGGCGAGGCGGTAATTCCGCTCTCCGCCCTAAAAAAGTACAACGAAGGCGCCGCCGAAAAACTCAAAAACGCCCGCAACGCGGCGGCGGGGGCGATACGCAACCTCGACCCCGCCGTCACCGCCTCGCGCGGGGTGGAGATACTCTTTTACAACGTCAACTATATACGCGGCAAGAGCTTTTCCACACAGGAGGAGATGTTCGCGTTTTTAAGGGAAAACCACTTCAAAGTCTATCCGTACCTGCGCATATGCAGCGACGAAGAGAGCATAATATCCGCCCTCGAAGAGATAGAAGTCGAGCGCAGGAACATCGACGTGCTCACCGACGGCGCCGTGATAAAGCTCAACGATGTGCCCGCCCGCGAAGCTTTGGGCTATACCGATAAGTTCCCCCGCTGGGCGATCGCCTATAAATTCGAAGCCGAAGAGGCGCAGACTACCGTGCGCAAAGTGCGCTGGCAGGTGGGCAGAACGGGCAAGCTTACGCCCCTTGCCGAAGTCGACCCCGTAGAGCTGGGCGGTGCCACCGTGCGCCGCGCAACGCTCAACAACTTCGGCGATATATCGCGCAAGGACGTGCGCATAGGCTCGGTGGTGGCTATCCGCCGTTCGAATGAGGTGATACCCGAAATTTTGGGCTGCGTCCGCCACACCGGCACCAGCATAGACATTCAAAAACCGATAGTATGTCCATACTGCGGCAGCGCTATAAGGGAGGAGGGGGCAAACCTGTTCTGCACCAACCGCCTCTGCCCGCCCAGGATAACGGCAAGGCTGCAGCACTTCGCGCAGAAGGACGCCATGGACATAGAGGGCTTTTCCGAAGCCACGGCAGAGCAGCTCCGCAGCAAGCTCGCCGTCACCCGCCCCTCGCAGCTCTATACGCTGACCGCGGCAGAGCTTGCCGGGCTCGAAGGCTTCAAGGATAAAAAGATTTCCAACCTGCTCGTCGCCATAGACGGCAGCAGAAACGTCCCGCTCGAGCGGTTCATATTCGCCCTCGGCATCGACGGCGTCGGCAAAGTGGGCGCCCGCGACCTTGCAAACAGCTTCAGGAGCATTCAGGCGCTCTCGTCCGCCACGGCAGAACAGCTCGTCGGGCTCGAAAATATAGGCGAAATAACCGCCAACGCCATCGTCGGCTGGTTTGCCGACGGCGAAAATACCGATGAGCTCGCCAACCTTTTAAAATACGTCACCCCCGTATATTCCGAGCGCAACACCTCATCCGGCACATTCGCGGGCGAGGTGGTGGTGCTCACGGGCACGCTTTCAAACTACACCAGGAGCCGCGCCCAACAGCTCATCGAAGAGCGCGGGGGCACGTGCGCTTCATCTGTGACAAAAAAGACCACGCTCGTCGTCGCCGGAGAGGAGGCGGGCTCCAAGCTCGCCAAGGCGCAGTCGCTCGGCATAAAGGTCATCGATGAGCAGACCTTCGCGCAGATGCTCGCGTGATTCACCAACTTTGTGATTTATGCAAAACCACATGTATGTCGTTTTGCCTTGAGGAGGAAGATTATGAATACATCAATAAAGCTCGCCTATATAGGCGGCGGTTCAAAGCTGTGGGCAAGGGTGTTTATGTCCGACCTCGCCTGTGCCGAACATCTTTCGGGCGAGATAGCTCTCTACGACATCGATGTCCCCGCGGCGCGGCGCAACGCAGCCATAGGCGGCTACATAAACGCCGACCCCGCCACAAAATCGCGCTTCAACTATGTCGTCTACGAGGATATCGAAGGCGCGTTGAAGGGCGCCGACTTCGTGGTGATATCCATTCTGCCGGGCACATTCACCGAGATGCGCTCCGACGTCCATGCTCCCGAAAAGTACGGTATATACCAGTCCGTCGGCGACACCGTGGGGCCCGGCGGCGTGCTCCGCGCCATGCGCACGGTGCCCATATACGAAGGCTTTGCCCAAAAGATAGCTCAAATATGTCCCTCGGCATGGGTAATAAACTTCACTAACCCCATGACCGCCTGCACATATACGCTTTACGACGTCTTCCCCGGCATCAAGGCGTTCGGCTGCTGTCACGAGGTATTTCACGCCCAGGAATTTCTATGCAGGGTGCTGCGCGAGGAGCGCGGCATAGACGTCGGCAGAAAGGATATATATACCGACGCTTCGGGCATAAACCACTTCACGTGGATAACGAGCGCTTACTACAAAGATATCGACATATTAAAGCTCATACCGTCCTTTTATGAAAAGTACTTCAACGAAGGTTTTTATGAATACGCCGACCGCTTCGCCTTCCGCCACGACCCCTTCGCCTACGGCAACAAGGTCAAAATGGATATGTACATGCGCTACGGCGCACTCGGCGCGGCGGGCGACAGGCACCTGGCTGAATTCATGCCCGATACGTGGTATTTAAAGGACCCCCAAACGGTAAAGGATTGGGCGTTCAATCTGACCACCGTCGACTTCCGCGAAAGGCAGCAGGCTGAGCGCGTGGCTGAGACCATAGAGATGGCGGAGGGCAGAAAGTCCTTCCCCGTCGTAAAGTCTGCCGAGGAGGCGGTAGACCTCATAAAGGCAATAATGGGCTTCGGCAGGATAGTTTCCAACGTCAATCTGCCCAACGCCGGGCAGATGCCGCAGATGCCACGCGGCGCCATAGTCGAAACAAACTGCGTGTTTGCCGATAACAGCGTAAAGCCCGTCGTCTCCGATGAGCTTCCTCCCGCAGTGCTCGCGCTCGTCATGCGCAACTATTTGAATATACAGACGTGCTGCGAGGGCATAAGGCGGCGCGACCTCGACGAAGTGTTCGCCTCCTTCGTAAATCAGCCTCTCTGCTCGCGCCTGACCGTCGCCGAGGCGCGTTCGCTGTTCAAGGAGATGTGCTTTAACACCCGCCAATACCTCGACGGCTACTTCGACCTCGAAAAGTATTTCGGCACGGCGAAGTAATGCTGAAAAATATCAAAATATATACGGCTGTGCGCCTCCCGCAAGGGAGGCGCACAGCCGTATATTCATATCTCCTTCTTGTATTCCACCGAAGCTATAAAGGCAAAGTACACCGCCTTCGCACCCTTCTTTTTCAGCGTCGCGGCTGCCTCGTCGGCTGTGGCGCCCGTCGTCATCACGTCGTCCACCACCAAGAACGTCCTGCCTTCAACTTCGCTCTTTCTCGCGGCAAAACAGCCCTTAAGGTTGTTTTCGCGCTCCCTTCTCGTCAGCGACTTCTGCTCCTTGGTGTCCTTTGTCTTTATCAACACGGGCAGCAGCGGCAAATTCAGCCGCTCTGCCAGCTCCTGCGCCAAAAGCCGAGCCTGATTATATCCTCGTTTGCGCTCGGCGCGTGCCGTCATGGGAATAAAGCACACTCCGTCTACGTCTTCAAACGGACGGCACTTTGGCTCAAGCATGTCGGCAAAGCCGTCCTTCATATATGCCGCGCCCCGTTTGAACTTCAAAACCAGCCCCATGCCGCCTTCAGCGTAAACCATTGCGGAAACCGCCCTGTCGAACACGGGCGCATGCGCCTTGCACTCTATGCACAGTTCGTTTGTCGCCGTCTTTCTTCCGCATACGGGGCAGGCGGCTCCGTCGTTGAACGTCACTTTTTTGCGGCAGTCGGGGCAGAGGTTTGTGTCGTCAAAAGTCTCCTTGCCGCACAGGTCGCACGTAAAATTTTTGGGGAACAGCCCTTCGGCTATCTCCCGCAAAAGTTTTGCGCTCATCTTTTAAGATATTTTTTGAGCTCTTCGGCTCTGTCGCACTTCTCCCAGGGCAGCCCCGCCTTTCCGAAGTGCCCGTATGCCGCGGTCTCAAGGTAAATGGGCGCCCTCAGTCCCAGCGTCTTTATAATGGCGTGGGGGCGCAGGTCAAAGTTTTGGGCAACTATGTCGGCTATTTCGCCGTCGGGCAGTCTGCCCGTGCCGAACGTATCAACGAATATCGAAAGGGGACGGCTGACGCCTATGGCGTACGCCACCTGCAGTTCTACTTCGTCGCACAGCCCCGCGGCTACAAGGTTTTTGCAGATATACCTCGCCATATACGCCGCCGAACGGTCCACCTTGGTGGGGTCCTTGCCCGAAAAGGCTCCGCCGCCGTGTGCGCACTTGCCGCCGTAGGTGTCAACTATTATCTTTCTGCCCGTCAGCCCGCTGTCGCCCTCGGGACCGCCTATCTCGAACCTGCCCGTCGGGTTGATGTAAAATTTGGTGTCTTCGTCTATCAGTTCGCCGGGTATCACATATTCGGCGACCTGTCTTTTTATGTCGTCGCACAGCGTCTGTCTGTCAACAAACGGATCGTGCTGCGCCGATATCACCACGGCATCCACGCGCTTGGGCGTCTTGCCGTCGTATTCCACGGTCACCTGCGTCTTGCCGTCGGGGCGCAGATAGGGCAAAATGCCGCTCTTTCTCACTTCGGTCAGCCTCATGGCAAGCTTGTGCGCAAGCATAACAGGCAGCGGCATCAGCTCCTCCGTCTCGCGGCAGGCATAGCCGAACATCATGCCCTGGTCGCCAGCGCCCGTCTCGGCGTCCTCGTCGCTCTCGCCCGCCTTTGCCTCGAGCGATTTATCCACGCCCAGCGCAATGTCGGCGCTCTGTCCGTGCACAGCCACGGTTATCTTGCACCTGTCGAAAGCAAAGTTGCCAAAGTCGTAGCCTATTTTTTTAATCGTCTTTCTGGCTATCTGCTCGTAGTTTACGTCTGCAAACGTCGTCACTTCGCCCATTATCAGCAGGCGGTTATACGCCGCGCAGCACTCCACGGCGCACCTCGCCGCGGGGTCGGTGGAAAGTATCTCGTCGACTATCGCGTCCGAAATGCAGTCGCACAGTTTGTCGGGGTGACCTTCGGTCACGCTCTCGCTCGTAAAAAATTTCTTCATGTTTCTCCTTTCGCAAAAAATCAGCCCGCTCCGTACCGGAGCGGGCAAAACTTACTGTTCATTTTTCCCATCGGTACGGCATTAGCACCTTGCCGTCGGCAGGTTGCTGTGTGGTCGCAGGGCCGCTCCCTCGCACACTCTTGATGTTTACGCAATACATTATACATGTGCTGTAATTGTTTGTCAATTGTTTATCGGGCATTTTATTTGCATTTGCCGCCCGTTTATTATATAATGAGGCTATGAACTGCAGCCTCTGCCCCGTAAACTGCGGCGCCGACCGCGAAAATCAGGTCGGCTACTGCGGCGTTTCGGGCATAAAAATAGCAAAATACTATCTTCATCCCTACGAAGAGCCCCCCGTGTCGTTCAAGAACGGCAGCGGCTGCGTGTTCTTTTGCGGATGTTCGCTCAAATGCGTGTTCTGCCAGAACTATGAGCTCTCGCGCTCGGCGCGGGGCAGGGAATTTTCGGTAGAAGAGCTTGCCGGCATCTTCCGCAGTCTCGAAGAGCGGGGCGCCGACAACATAAATCTCGTAAACCCCACGCACTATGTTTCGTTGATAGCCGAAGCCATGAGCATATACCGCCCGCATATCCCCGTCGTGTACAACACCCACGGCTACGAGCGGTTGGAGACGCTTAAAATTGCCTCGTCGTTCACTGATATCTGGCTGCCCGACCTCAAATTTATCGACCCCGTCCTTTCAAAGCGGTACACGGGCAGGGAGGACTACGCCCGCTACGCGCTGCCCGCCATGCGCTTTATGGCTGAAAAAGAGCTCAGAATGACAAATGAAGGCAAAATGCTCTCGGGCTGCATCATTCGTCACCTCATTCTGCCCCTCGCCGCATACGACAGTATAGACGTCGTCAAATTTGTTTCAAAGCTGCCCGGCGACGTGTATTTCAGCCTTATGAGCCAGTATACGCCCTTCGGCGACATAAAAAATTTCAAGGAGCTGCAGCGCCCGATAACGAGCAGGGAGTACAAACTGGTGCTCTCCGCCGTGCGCGCCTGCGGGCTCAAAAACGTATTTTTGCAGGATAAGGACAGTTCGGGCAAGTGCTATATACCTGATTGGGACTATTGAAATGTTGGTGTCATTCGACAATGTAAGTTTTTCTTACGGCGACAATTTAATATTTTCCTCCGCTTCGTTCAGCATAAACGAAGGCGAAAAGGTCGCTCTCGTCGGCGCCAACGGTGAGGGCAAGACTACGCTCATAAAGCTTATAACGGGCGGGTTGACCCCCGACTCCGGCTCGGTAATTTTAAAAAACGGCATAACAATAGGCTATCTTGAACAGAACGGCGGGCTGCAGTCCGAAGGCACCGTATATGCCGAAATGCAAAAGGTGTTCGCCGAGGATATGCGCATGGTCGAAAGGCTCTCTCGGCTTTCGGGCGAGCTGGCAGATTGCCCGCCCTCTTCAAGGGAATATGCCGTGCTTTCGGCAAAGCTCGATGCTGCCCAGAAGTACGTGGCGGCGCACGACGCCTACAATACCGACGTCAAGATAAAGCGCGTGCTCAACGGTATGGGCTTCGAAGAGTTTTACGACCGCACGATATCGGGCATGTCCGGCGGCGAAAAGACGCGCTTAAAGCTCGCCCGTCTGCTCCTCGAACAGCCCGACCTGCTCATTCTGGACGAGCCCACCAACCACCTCGACATGGAAACGCTGTTCTGGCTCGAGGACTATTTAAAGGGCTTCCGCGGCGCAATATTCATAGTTTCGCACGACAGGTACTTTCTGGACCGCACCTGCACGCGCACCGTCGAGCTCGAAAACAAGGCTCTCACAGCCTACCCCGGCAACTATACCAAGTACAAGGCGCTCAAGGCAGAGCGCTACGCCTTTGCATTGAAGGAGTACGAGCGTCAACAGGAGGAGAGGGAAAGGCTGCAGACGTATATCGATAAAAATATCGTGCGCGCCACCACCGCAAAGTCGGCGCAGAGCAGGGTAAAACAGCTCGAGCGCATGGAACTCATACAAAAGCCCTATACGCCGCCCTCGCCGCCGCGTTTTTCTTTTACCTATGAACAGCAGCCCTACGAGCGCGTGCTTACCATAACCGACCTCGATCTGTCGGTCGGCGGCAAGACGCTCATCTCGCACGGCAGATTGTCCGTCGTGCGCGGGCAAAAGCTCGCCATCGTCGGCGCAAACGGCGCGGGCAAGTCCACCCTCTTAAAGCGCATCGTCGGCGGTTCCGAAGGCGGCGTAGAGGTGGGCAGGTACGTGCACTTTGCCGTGTACGACCAGGAAAACGCCAACCTCGACAGCGACAACACCGTGCTCGCCGAGCTGTGGGAGCGGCACGTCGCATACAGTCAGACTCAAATCAGGGCGTCGCTCGCCCGCTGCGGGCTGGTGCCCGAGGACATGGAAAAAAAGGTGGGCGACCTTTCGGGCGGCGAGCGCGCAAAGCTTGCGCTGTGCGTGTTCGAAAACGAACACGGCAACGTGCTCGTCATGGACGAACCGACCAACCACCTCGACCTTCCCGCCCGCGAGAGCCTTGAACGCGCCCTCGTCCAATTCGACGGCACCGTAATATTCGTCTCGCACGACAGGTACTTCATCTCCGCCGTCGCCGACAGCGTCGCCGAAATAAGCGACTGCACGCTCAGCGTATATTCGGGCGGCTATGAGGCGTTTACCGCCGCAAAACAGGCGCAGGCGGCGCAGCGCCGCCTGCGCGAAGAGCGCCAAGAGCGCGAAAGATATGAACTCAGGCGGAGCGAAAGTTACCGCTCGCGCAAGGACAGGGCGGCAGAGGCGGCTAAAAAAGCCAGAATTAAACAGCTCGAAAGCGACATATCCGCCGCCGAAGAGGAGGAGTCGCGGCTCAACGAGCTGCTCGTCAGCCGCGAAGTGCTCGCCGACTATAAAAAGGGCGAAGAGGTAGCCCGCAGCCTGCAGACCCTCAGGGAAAAACTTGAAGGGCTGTACGGCGAATACGAAAAATTTCTCGATTAACGGCATCTGTTTGGAGGCATTAATGGACGAAAACAACAAGAATGCTGAAGACGAAGTGCGCAAGATACGCCACACCATCTCGGGCGAAGAGACGTTCACCCTTGCAAAGGACGTTTACGACCTGCGCTGCGCAATCAAAAAGATATATGCCAACAGGGCGCAGATAGCCCGCAGGCTCAATCTTCTCTCGCTCGTCTTTTCGCTCGTATATACCGCAATTTATGTGGCGCTCATGCTCTATCTCGGCGTCACCGACAGTCTTTCGCAGGGCTGGCAGATAGCAGTTTGCGTCATTTTGGGCGCCTATGCGGCGCTCGTTGTTGCCCTCGGCGTCAGTACTTTTGTCGCCGGCAGGGGCAATTCCAAAACTTACAGGCGCAACGGCAGACTGTTAAAGACCTTTCGCCTGCTCGTGCGCGTCGCAACGCTCGTAATGGCTGTGATCGCCCTGTCGGCGGCGTATTCGCAGGGCGCGTATTCCGTAAACCTTGCGCTGCGCACCACGGCGCTCATCTTTTCGGTGATAGCCATAATATTTTCGCTCATACCCATAATATTCGGCAGCCTCGGCGGGCTCGCCCGCTGGCTGCTCAAGCCCACAAAGGTCAACAAGCGCATGTCCGCCGTCGTGCTCGAATGGTACGGCTGCGCAGCGGCGCCGCAGTCGCCCTTTGCCTCGACGGGCAGGGTGGAAAAGGCAATGCTCGAAGATATCTCGCGCTGCGTCGACGGTTACATCCTTCCGGCCATAGGTCGTCGCAAGGTGGGCTCGGTGGGCGCCAATCTCATATGCGCCGTCATCGAGCTCGTGCCCCAGCCCGACAGGCACATTGTCGAAGGCATTTTAAAGAACGTCTTCGATTACGCCGTCGAGTGCAACTATGTGGCAAGCAATCCCTGCCGCGACCTCAACCTGCGCGGCTCTATAGAGGTGTACGAAAAGCCCAAAAAGCCGCCTTTAAAGGTGCGCATAGGCAAAAAGCTGGGCTCGGCTTTCATAAAGCAGCTCTTTTCGGACGACGACAAAAAATAACCGCCCGCACATGCTGCGGCACGATACAGGGGAAAAAGATGAAATACATTCTCGCCCTCGACCAGGGCACAACAAGTTCAAGGGCAATACTCTTCAATGAGCACGGCAAAGTCGCCGGCAAGGCGCACCAGGAATTCAGGCAGATATACCCTAAACCTGGCTGGGTGGAGCATGACCCCAAGGACATCCTCGGTTCGCAGGTGGGAGTCATAGCCCAGGCGCTCGTCAGGGCGGGCGCCGCCATAGACGACGTAGTCGCCGTTGGTATATCCAATCAAAGGGAGACCACCCTTGTGTGGGACGCCTCCACGGGCAGACCGGTGTACAACGCCATAGTGTGGCAGTGCCGCCGCACCGCCGATATTTGCGATAAGCTGAAGGCGGAGGGGCTGGATAAGCTCATATATCAAAAGACGGGGCTGGTCATCGACGCCTACTTTTCGGCCACCAAGATACAGTGGATACTCGAAAACGTCCCCGGCGCCCGCGACATGGCACAGGCGGGCAGGCTGCGCTTCGGCACGGTGGATACGTATCTTGCGTACGTGCTCTCGGGCGGCAGGATATACGCCACCGACTATACCAACGCTGCCCGCACCATGCTGTTCAACATACATACTTTAAAGTGGGATGACGACCTTCTCGCCATCTTCGGCATTCCCCGCTCAATGCTGCCCGAAGTCTGCCCTTCGGGGCATGTATACGGCCGCACGGATGCGGCTTATACGGGCAGGCGCATGGATATCTGCGCCCTCGTCGGCGACCAGCAGGCTTCGCTGTTCGGTCACCTATGCATAAAAAAGGGCGATATAAAAAATACTTACGGCACGGGCTGCTTCCTGCTCATGAACACGGGCGGCGTCGCCGTCGACAGCAAAAACGGGCTCATAACCACGCTCACCGCTTCGGTGCGCGGCAAGCCCGACTACGCGCTCGAAGGTTCGGTGTTTGCCGGCGGGGCGGCTGTGCAGTGGCTGCGCGATGAGCTGCGCGTCATCTCTTCCGCCGCCGAAAGCGAAAAACTCGCGCTGTCCGTGCCCTCGTCGGGCGGAGTCTACGTGGTGCCCGCATTCACGGGGCTGGGCGCGCCCTACTGGGACGCCCGCGCCCGCGGCACTATAGTCGGCATCACTCGCGGCACCTCGCGTGAGCATATCGTCCGCGCCACGCTCGAAGGCATAGCCTATCAGGTGGCGGATATCGCCGGGGCGATGAGTCTGGATGCGGGCACGGCAATTGCCGGTCTGCGCGTGGACGGCGGAGCTTCGGAAAATAATTTTTTAATGTCCTTCCAGTCGGATATACTAAATTGCTCCGTCATTCGTCCCGCCGTCACCGAAACGACTGCGCTCGGCGCGGCGTATCTTGCAGGGCTGACGTGCGGCATGTGGTCGGATATCGCCGAGCTTGAGCACAATAACCCGCCCGAGCGCACGTTTACCCCTGCGATCGGCGACGACGAGCGCCGCGCCCTCCTTTCTGGCTGGCATGGCGCCGTGCGCGCCTCAAGGCTGTAATTTCTGCATACTCCATTCTGCGGCGGCGCCTGCCGCGGCGCACTCAATTTGTTACAGGTGTATTATGTTTGATTGTATAATTATCGGCACGGGACCCGCGGGCATATCCGCTGCGCTGACGCTCAAATCCCGCGGCAAAAATTTCATGCTCATCGGCAGCGCCGGGCTGTCTGCAAAGATAAGCGCCGCCGAGCAGATCAACAACTATCCCGGCTTGCCCGCCGTTGAAGGCGGTGCGCTCAAAGCCGCCTTTATGGAGCAGCTTGCAGGCATGGGTATTTCAATAACCCAAGCCAGCGTCACGGGCGTATACGATATGGGCGGGTATTACGGCGTGCTGAGCGGCAGCGACAGCTACGAGAGCAAAACGGTCATTCTCGCCGTCGGCGTCGAGGCTGTAAAGCCCGTTCCGGGCGAACTTGAATTTTTGGGCAGGGGCGTAAGTTACTGCGCCACCTGCGACGGTTTGCTCTACAGGGGCAAAAATATCGTCGTCGTGTGCACGTCAAAGGCGATGGAAGAGGAGGCGGAGTACCTCGCTTCGCTCGCGTCGTCGCTCACGTTCGTGCCCCTATATAAGGGCGCTTCGCTTTCGGGCGGCAACGTCACCGTCATCACGGGTATGCCTGTGGCTATCCGCGGCTCGCAGCGCGTCGAAAGCGTTGAATTTAGGGACAGAGTGGTGCCCTGCGACGGCGTGTTCATGCTCAAGAGCGCCATCGCGCCCTCGGCGCTCGTGCCGGGGCTCAATGCCGAAGGCGGGCATGTGGTCGTCGACAGGTCGTGCCGAACAAACCTCGGCGGGCTGTTTGCCGCAGGCGACTGTACGGGCAGACCATATCAGTATGCAAAGGCGGTCGGCGAAGGCAACGTGGCGGCGCATTCGGTGTGCGACTATCTGGCAAAGGTCTGAGCGATATATTATTATATATAATGTAATATGGCGGCTGCACGGAAAAACTTCTTCGCGCAGCCATGTGATGCGGGCTATTAAAAATTATTAAATTTTTGTAAAATCGGCGTCGAAAATGAGTTGACATAAAAAATGCTATTTGATATAATCTTTTAGCATTGAGTTGTGCGTAGGAACTCGCTCGTGCGTAGCTTGCGCACGCAAATGCGGGTGTAGTTCAATGGTAGAACACTAGCCTTCCAAGCTGGTTGCGTGGGTTCGATTCCCATCACCCGCTCCAGTTATAAAAGGCTCGCGGCGCAATGCCATATGCGCCTGTAGCTCAGTCGGATAGAGCAACGGCCTTCTAAGCCGTGTGTCGGGGGTTCGAATCTCTCCAGGCGCACCTTATGGCGGGCGTAGCTCAATCGGTAGAGCGCCAGATTGTGGCTCTGGAGGTAGCAAGTTCGAAACTTGTCGCCCGCCCCACAAAAATTTAAAGCGCTTGCTTCCCAATTTGTTTATTGGGGTGTCGCCAAGCGGTAAGGCACGGGATTTTGATTCCCGCATTCGTAGGTTCAAATCCTGCCACCCCAGCCAATTTCTGGTCCATTAGCTCAGTCGGCAGAGCACGTGACTTTTAATCACGGTGTCCCGGGTTCGAATCTCGGATGGATCACCACGCCGTCTCGTATTTGTTAAAAAATACTTAATATATACATCCAACGCGGGTTCGAATGCCTCCCGGATCACAAAAAAAATTTAATAATGCATGCACCTTTAGCTCAGTTGGTAGAGCAACTGACTCTTAATCAGTGGGCCGCGGGTTCGAGTCCCTCAAGGTGCACCAAAATAAAATCGATAGTCAAAACTATCGATTTTATTTTTATTATTGTGATTTTTTGAGTAACTGTATTTTACCAACGCTGAATCCATCTTTTGGATAATTATTCTTTTTGGCGTATTCTTGATATGCTTTTTCGCGAGCAAGCATTTCATTATTTGCATTTATTTGTATCTTTTGTATTGTCGATTCTTGTTTTCTCTTCATCCTTTATAATATCTGTTTTATAAAAAATTTTATAAATGCGGGCGTATTCGTTTTCGCACCGGCTGATACGATTGTCGTAGTTGTCAAGCTGGTTGTGTTCTTCGGAATACGTCTTATCCTCGATAAATAAAGCAGCCTTGCTGTTATCTTTTAAGGTTATCCATACTGAAATATCTATGTTGCACCATTGTGCCGTCGTATTCACGTCTTTGATGTCTTGGATGTCAATTGCGCAGAACTCATTCAACAGGTCTCCTGCGGCGTATTTAAGTTCGGTGTCGTCGAAATTCTCAAACAGCCAACGCAAAAAAGCATCCTGTGAAAGTTCCCGAGTTGCATAATCAAATATATTTTTCATGTTTATCTCCTTTTAGGTGTTTTAATCAATTTTTGGAATGCGCCTGCTTTAATCAACGACAGTATAGCAGGTCATGTGCGACATGTTTGGGACAGCTTAATAATATCATATATATTTTGCTTTTCAAGGGCGCTTTGCAAATTTGCCGCGCTCCATAAAATGACGGCGAACGCGCATAAATTATTACCTCGAAGCCGAAATCACGATATGATTCTTTAAAAAAGGTCCAGAGCAAAATCCTCTGCGTCGTATGCCGTTAGAATTTGGTGAAATAAATTTTAAAAAATATATTGACACGCTGTCAGAATACTGCTATAATATGACTACTGACATACTGTCAGAATAAATGGCAAAGCATTTCAAGGAGGAATTTCAATGCTCGGCAATTTCACTTACTGCAATCCCACAAAGCTTTATTTCGGCAAGGGCGCCATAAAATATCTCAACGACGAACTGCCCAAATACGGCAAAAAGGTGGTGCTCATCTACGGCGGCGGTTCCATAAAAAAGAACGGCATCTACGATGAGGTCATCGATATTCTCAAGTCAAACGGCAAGGACGTGGCAGAAATATCGGGCGTTATGCCCAATCCCACGGTCGTAAAGCTGTACGAGGGCATGGATATAGCACGGCGTCACGGCGCCGACCTGCTGCTCGCAGTCGGCGGCGGCTCGGTGTGCGACTATGCCAAGGCGCTGGCGGTTTCGGTGCACTGCGAGGGCGACCCCTGGGAAAAGTACTACATCAGGTTCGAAGAACCCGTCTGCCCCGTCGTGCCCGTAGGCTGCGTGCTCACCATGGTGGGCACGGGCAGCGAGATGAACGCGGGCTCGGTCATCACCAACCATGCGCAGAAGCTCAAGATAGGTCACGTGTTTGCCGATGAAAGCATCATGCCCAGGTTTTCGGTGCTCGACCCCGTCTATACGCTCACGCTGCCGCACTATCAGATGGTGGCGGGCATATACGATATTTTCAGCCACATCTGCGAACAGTATTTTTCGGGCGAGGACGACAACACCAGCGATTATATCAGCGAAGGTCTGTTCAGGTCGCTGCTCACATCGTCGCGTATTGCAAATACCGACATGCAAAATTACGAGGCGCGTTCCAACATAATGTGGACGGCGACATGGGCGCTCAATACTCTCGTTTCCCGCGGAAAGACTACCGACTGGATGGTGCACATGCTCGGTCAGGCGGTCGGCGCATATACCGACGCCACCCACGGCATGACGCTTGCCGCCGTGTCCATGGCATACTACCGCCACATCCTGCCCTACGGTCTCAAAAAGTTTGTGCGCTTTGCCCAAAACGTGTGGGGCGTCTCGCCCGAAGGCAAGAGCGATGAGCAGATTGCCTGCGAAGGTCTCGCCGCAATGGAGAGCTGGATGAAGGAGCTCGGGCTTGTCATGAACCTTACCGACCTCGGCGTCACAGCCGATATGGTAGAAGGCATTGCCGACAGCACGCTCGTGATGCAGGGCGGCTACAAGGTGCTTGACCGCGCCGAGATAGTCGAAATTATAAAGGCGAGCCTTTAAATTAGGTTGCCGTGAGGTGTAACATGAATAGCAGAATACTTATTGCATATTTTTCGGCAAGCGGCGTCACCGCAAAAGCGGCGGAAGAAATTGCCGCTGCCGTCGGCGGCGACCTCTACGAAATAGTGCCCGCGCAGCGCTATACTGCTGCCGACCTCGACTGGACGGATAAGCGCAGCCGCAGCACTGCAGAAATGTCTGATGCTGCATGCCGCCCGCAGATAGCGGGGGCACTGCCCGACCTTTCGGGCTACGACGTCGTGTTTATCGGCTTCCCCGTGTGGTGGTATGTAGAGCCCCGCATAGTGGATACCTTCCTTGAAAGCTGCGACTTTTCGGGCAAGACAATAATACCCTTTGCCACTTCGGGCGGCAGCGGCATATCCGGCGCCGAAAAGAGCATGAAGTCGCTCTGCCCCTCGGCAAAATTTGTCAGGGGCAAGCTCGTCAACGCCGGTGCGGGCGCATGGGCAAAGACTGTCGTTTAAAGGCGGTGCGTCATGCCTAAAGGTTCGCCCGAACTGACAAACGCAAGGCGGTGCGAAATTGTCGAAGCGTGTGCGCAGCTCTATCGCACGCTGCCGTTTAAGGACATAACTATAGGGCTGATAAGCGCAAAGACGTCGTTTACGCGCACCTCCGTCTACAATTATTTCCGCACCAAGGAGGAGATATTTTTAGCCCTTCTCGAAAGGGAGTACGCCGCGTGGATAGCCGACCTCGACGCGCTGTCGCGGCGCGGCGTGCCTCGCGAAGAGTTTGCGCAGGCGTTTTCTCGGCTGCTCGAAGACAGACAGTGCATGCTGCGGCTGATGTCGATGAACCTCTATGACATGGAGGCGGGCAGCGGCATGGACGCCCTCGTCAGGTTCAAGCGCGTGTACAACGACTCCATAAATGCGGTCGTCCGCTGCCTCAAACGCCACTTTCCGTCCTGCACCGACGATACGGCGTATGGCTTCGTGTACTCGTTCTATCCCTTTTTGTTCGGCGTATATCCCTACACGTCGCCCACCGATAAGCAGGTGGCGGCAATGGAGGCGGCGCACGTTAGCTATAAAAATTATACCGTCTCTCAAATCACCTGCGAACTCGTGCGCAAGCTGATATCCGTATTTTAATTTTATCGCGGCGGCGCGGAAAATTTTCCGCGCCGCCGTTGCATATATTGCGGGCGGCAGGTTTTACCTGCCGCCCGCAATATGTTTTTATTTGTTGCCGCTCTTCATGGCATCGTCTATGTCCGCCTTTACGGACAGGGGGTCTTTAAGGAATTTTATCCTGTAAAGATTGTTGTGCTTGTCGAATATCCTCAGCCCGCCCCTGTCAAGTATTGTGCGCATCGAAGTGTAGGGACCTATGTTTTGCCCGTTTGTGCGCACTTCGTCAATGTTTTCAAAGGCGAGGCAGCGCCATTTGTTCGCCGACCAAAAGAATATGCCGTCGTCCGAGCGCTTTACGGGCTGCTTAGGGGTGAGCATAAATGTTATCGCCTCCCAAATGCACAGCGCTATCATCATGCCGCCCGCTATTATAATGATAAGGAACAGCGACTGCGCGTTCGCGTAAAAGACGATCGCCGCGGCTATTATCGCCGCCCACATTGCGCCAAACAGCGCTATCACGACCATGCTGTTGCCGTTTTTTTGCGCAATCGGTTCGGCATGTGCAAGCCGTTCGTCGCCCTTTTGTATTTCGCAGTCTTTAAGGTAAGAACTCATATGCTTTATACTCCGCCCGCCGCAAGCTGCGGCTATGCCTCAATTTTACCGCATATCGCGGCAAAAAGCAATGATTTTATGCCCCGCTCGCAATTTGAGTATAAAACAGCCCCGCACATGCTGTGCGGGGCTGTTTTGTGGTGAAGATGATTGGACTCGAACCAACGACCTCTACCATGTCAAGGTAGCGTTCTAACCAACTGAACTACACCTTCAGTTTATTCCCCTCCGAAGAGCGGGAATATTCAAAGCGGGAATACAACTAAAAAGTTGCACTCCCGTTGTGGTGACCCGTACGGGACTCGAACCCATGATACCACCGTGAAAGGGTGGTGTCTTAACCGCTTGACCAACGGGCCGTATGTGCGATTGCATGGCAATATGCCGCAATCATATTATGTATTCGCCTTGCGGCGCAATTTTTTAATGGTAGCGACGGGTGGATTCGAACCGCCGACCTGCCGGGTATGAACCGGCCGCTATAGACCAACTAAGCTACGTCGCCAAAAATTAAACGTGCGTAAACAGAGATGGTTGCGGGGGCGGGATTCGAACCGCGCGACCTTCGGGTTATGAGCCCGACGAGCTACCTGGCTGCTCCACCCCGCGATAAGCGTTGCGCACGTTCAAGCTTTATTATCATATAGTATGCCATGCTTTTTGTCAACTGTTTTTTGGGCTGTATACAAAAAATTGTGATATTTATTTTTATAATATTGCAAAATCGCCGTCGGGTGTGCTATAATTTGATCATGAACATCGACCTTTCCCGCTATGCGGGCAAAAAAATATGCGTCGCCTGCTCGGGCGGCAGGGACTCCATGGCGCTTTTGTACTATCTCTACAACAACCGCGCCATGTTCGGCATAACGCTTTCGGCGCTCAACTGCGACCACGGCATGCGCGGCAAGACTTCTGCCCGCGACAGCGCGTTCGTAGCCGGGCAGTGCGCAAAGCTGGGCGTGCCGCTGCTCTCTTTCAGGGCGCAAGGCGGATTTGCGGGCGAATCGCAGGCGCGGCTCTGGCGGGTGTTCGGCTGCTATGCCGTCGCGCTCCTTAGCGACGGGCAGTGGAATGAGAGCAGGGCGTACGCTTCGCTGTCTTCTCCCCCTCAGATACATTCCCTCGACGGCAGGTGGAGGGGGTGCGACTGCATAGCCACGGCGCACCACATGGACGACAATGCCGAAACGGTGCTGTTCAACCTCGCCAGGGGTTCGGCGCTCGCCGGCGTGTGCGGCATACGCGATGAAATTTATGCCGACGGCACTTCGGTGGTGCACCCGCTTACGGGCGTTTCGCGCAGGGATATCGAAAATTATATCGCCGATAACGGCATCGACTATGTCGATGACGAGAGCAACTTCACCGACGACTACACCCGCAACTATATCCGCCACAACGTCCTGCCCGCACTCAACGAGGCGGTGCCCGGCGCAACGGCGGCAATATACCGCTTTTCCCGCCTCGCCGCCGAGGACGAAGAATACCTTTCCAACCTCGCCGCCGCGCTCGTTGCGGCAATTTCGCCGCGGGTCACGTGTATAAGACACTGCGAAGAGAAGGTCATCTTCCGCCGCGCCGCAATTTCCGTCATCGAAAAGTACGGCAAAAAGGACTATACGTCGCTGCATGCCCGCAGGCTGTACGAGCTGCAGTTTGCCGAAAGCGGCAAAAAGTTCGCCTTTCTCGGGCTCACCGCCTACAACGAAGGCGGCGACGTCGTCATCGCCGAAGAGTGCGCCGAAGCCGGGGAGGAAGAGGTTTTATGTTCCCGACTGCTCGGGGAGGGCTGCGTCACGCTCGGCGGTCAGCCCGTCACTATCGTTCGCGACGACAGTTGCCCTTCGCCCGGCGGACTGCCCTGCAAGGTGCTCGCCTGCGACGGCGGGCTCATCCCCGAAGAGGCGGTGGTGCGCACCTGCCGCAGCGGCGATAAATTCAAAAAGTTTGGCGGCGGAACAAAGAGCCTCGGCGACTTCTTCACCGATAAAAAGATACCCGTCAGGCTGCGCCATAGCATACCGCTCATAGCCTGTGGCAGCGAGGTGCTCGTCGTGTGCGGGGTGGAGATATCCGAAGGCGTAAAGGTAACGCCGCAGACAAAAAACGTGCTGCGCATCTGCGCGTACGACTATTCAAAATTGTGACGCGTGCGGCAGTATGCCGCAAATAATATAATTTCAGGGGTGCAATATATGCCTTTTATAGACTGCAAAATCACAAAAAAACTCAACGACGGACAAAAGGAGGGCATAAAGAGCGCCCTCGGCAGCGCCATCGTCAACCTTCACAAGACCGAAAGTTACCTCATGGTCGGCATTGCCGACGGCTACGACTTATACTTTGCCGGCAAAAAGCTTGAAGCCGGCGCCTTTGTCGACGTCCGCGCCTTCGGCGAAGTGTCGCACGCCGACTGCGACAGGATGACCGCCGCAATCTGCAGCGCGCTTTCGTCGGTCGCCGGCATTCAGCCTTCGGGCGTTTACGTCACCTACCGCGGCTACGCCGACTGGGGCTGGAACGGCGGAAACTTTTAAACGGTACGGCTATGGGCGCAGATATCGAAAGCATACTCTTTTCAAGTGAGCGCATCGCCGAACGCGTCGCGCAGCTCGCGCGCTCGCTCGACGCCGCGTTCCAAGGCACATATCCTCTTGCGGTAGGCATCCTCAAGGGCAGTTTCATGTTCTTTGCCGACCTCGTCCGCGCAATGAGCCTGCCCGTGCAGACCGACTTCATGTGCGTGTCCACATACGGCTCCGGCACGACTTCGCAGGGCAGGCTGACTATAAAAAAGGATACCGACGCCTCCGTTGCGGGCAGGGACGTCATAATAGTGGAGGACATAATCGACAGCGGCTTTACGCTTGAAAACGTAAGGCGGATATTTTTGGAGCGCGGCGCGCGTTCCGTCACCATAGTCACGCTGCTCGATAAGCCCTCCCGCCGCACCGCGGCGCTGCAGCCCGACTACCGCGGCTTTGTTATAGGCGACGAATTCGTCGTCGGCTACGGTCTGGACTATGCCGAAAAGTACCGCTCGCTGCCGTATATAGGCGTACTTTCGCGCAGCGTTTACGAAAAATAATTTATTTAAGTATGCACTTTTTTGCCGTGCGGACGCATAAAATGCGCCCGCACGGCAAAAACTTTTATAAGGAGATATGTCTATGGTAATTGTAAATCTCATTTCTTATATCCTCGTCCTTCTGGGCGCGGTCAACTGGGGGCTGTACGGCATCTGGGGCTTCAACCTCGTGGGCTGGATATTTCAGGACGCCCGCGCCGTCGGCTCGGTAATCGTCTATATAGTCATCGCCGTGGCGGCGCTCTGGCTGATAATTTCGCCCATCATAACGGGCAGAGGATTGCTTCTCTCTTCGCGCGGTCGCGAAGAACACGCCCGCGGCTGACAGCCCCGTTCGGGGTCGGGCGTATAGCATGTGCGCGGTTTTGTCAAATTTTTTTGACAAAACCGCGCATTATTTTTGTGCGTTGCTATTGAATACGCATACATTATGTGGTACAATATAGTCGATATAAGTTGTCTGCCTGATAATTTTTACAAAGATTTCACAATTAATAAATATTTTTTCCACTATTTTCCGCTATAATAAGTTTATATTGAGTTTATAGATATTGTCATACAAGATAAGCAGAGGTGACATAATGAGTTATTTGACGCTTACAAACGTAAATAAGGATTACAAGGTGGGCAGCGTCACGGTAAATGCCCTCAAACACGTCTCTTTCGAACTCAACGACGGTGAATTTGCCGTCGTCGTTGGCAGCTCGGGCGCAGGCAAGACTACGCTTTTGAACCTTCTCGGCGGCATGGACGGCGCCACTTCCGGCGTGATAGAGCTCGACGACAGAAAGCTGACTTCGCTCGGCAGGCGTGGTCTAACCGAATACCGCCGCAACGACGTCGGCTTCGTATTTCAGTTTTACAATCTAATGCCCAACCTCACCGCGCTTGAAAACGTCGAAATAGCGGTGGAGATCTGCAAAGACCATTTAAAGCCCGAAGAGGTGCTCTCCGAAGTCGGGCTCGCCGAGCGGCTGAACAACTTCCCCGCCCAGCTTTCGGGCGGCGAACAGCAGCGCGTGTCCATTGCCCGCGCAATAGCCAAAAACCCCAAATTGCTGCTGTGCGACGAGCCTACGGGCGCGCTCGACTACGCGACGGGCAAAAAGATATTAAAGCTCTTGTACGACGTCTCAAAAAAGCGCAACCGCCTCGTAATAGTCGTCACGCACAACTCCGCGCTCAAGGAAATGGCGGATAAGGTCATATATATCCGCAGCGGCGAAATAGAAAGGATAGAGCACAACCCTTCGCCCAAGCCCGTCGAAGAGATAGAGTGGTAAAGGGGGCGTCGCCATGAAGACCTATTTAAAGACGCTGGGCAGAATGTTTTCCCATCACATAACGCGCTTTCTGTCCATAATATTCATAGTTCTGCTCGCCGTCGGCTTCTCTTCGGGCATCGGTTCGGCAAACACCAAGATAGACCGCTCGCTCAGCGACTATTATTCGGCGAACAGCGTATCAGATATAATTTTAAAGAGCAAATCCGATGACGGCTTTTCGTCGGACGACGTCGCCGCCGTCGGCGAGCTCCTCACATGCGGCGGCGTCGCTCCCAAAATAGGCACGGGCATGTCCGTCGACGTGCAGCTCGAATATCCCGACGGCAACAGCTATCTCACAAGGATATATTTTATCGACGACTTTTCGACGTCCGTCGAGGATTGGCAGATAAACACCGCCGAAGTCATCTCATCGGTGACCGTAGGCGAGGACGACATAGCCGCCTACGCTCAGCAGTCCAACCGCGCGCTTGCGGGCGTTGCCGAAGGCAGCGAGCTTACTATAGATTTTGTCGACATCCTCGACCAACTGTCCGTACAGGACACGGGCGAGGGGTTGGATGATACGACAAAGAACCTCATCGAGATGTTCCTGCCCGAAGAGGACAGAATAAAGCAGGTCACCATAGCGGGCACCATACAGTCGCCCTTAATGTTCGCCTTCGACGGCGAGCCCAGCTACGTCAACGGCGAGGACGCCGAAATACCCGAAACGGGAACGGGGCTTGGCGAGCTCGTCACAATACAGAACGCCATATGGCTGTCTTCGGACATAATACCCTCGCTTATGGGCAATGCGCTGCTGCCCACGGGCGATATGTATATATCGCTTTCCCCACAGGACCACGGCGGTATATTCACCGAAGAATACAAGGAATATATCGAAGGCGCCTCCGAAGAGCTCGCCGCGCTGTTCACTCCTCAGCCCGCAGAGGGAGAGGTGGCGGAAAGTACCGTGCAGATAATCGACCTCTACGATAACTTCTCGTTCTATTCGCTGCACAGCTATTCGCAAAAGGTGCAGGCGCTCGGCTGGGTGCTCGTCGTCGCGTTCATCTTCGTAACGGCGCTCGTAGTATTTTCAAACGTGTCAAGGCTGATGGAGGAGGAGCGCGGTCAGGTCGCCTGCCTGCGCACGCTCGGCTATTCGGCATTCAAAATAATCTTCAAATACGCGCTGTTTGCAGCCATTGCCACGGGCATAGGCGGCGTCGCGGGCTATTTCGTCGGCTCGGGCGTGTCGATATTCGTGTTCGAAGTGTTCGGCTATTCCTACGCCATGCCGCCCATGTCGGGCTACTTCGACGTGACCTTCTTCCTCATCGTGTTCTGCATAATAGTGGCGGCTATTATGTTTGCAACGCTCTTTTCGGGCATAAAAATGACCACGGAAACGCCCGCAAACCTTCTCCGTCCCAAGCCCCCCAAGGCGGGCAAAAAGGTAATATTCGAGCACATCCCGTGGCTATGGAACCTGCTCTCGTTCAAGTATAAATCCACCGTGCGCAACGTGCTGCGCTACCGTAGCAGGTTTTTAATGACCGTAATATCCGTGGCGATCTCCATGGCGCTGGTCATGGGCGGGCTCGCAATACTCGATTTGTGTACTACGGGGCTCATACAGTCCGATTCGATAATAGGCATAGCCATAATGATAATAGCCTTTGCCGGGCTGCTCACCGCGGTGGTGGTGTACACGCTCACAAACATCAACATAAGCGAGCGCAACCGCGAACTGGCAACGCTCATGGTGCTGGGCTATCACGACGGCGAAGTTTCGGGCTATATATACCGCGAAATATACATCGACGCCCTCGTCGGCATAATATTCGGCTATCCGCTCGCCGCGCTGCTCATCTGGGTGGTGTTCACAATGATAGGGATCGGCACTCTCGGCGGAATAAGCTGGTATATGTGGCTTGCCGCTCCCTGCGTCGTGGCGCTGTTCACCTGGCTGGTGACTATATTGCTTCGCCGCAAGATAGTGCGCATAGACATGAACGAGAGCCTGAAAGCCATCGAGTGATTCGGTATATCCGTGCAAGGCGCAATGCCTATACTTTTTCATATTTTCTCTTTTCGGGGCAGCCCGCGTTTATCGCGGGCTGCCTTCGTTTTGCGCGCCCGCCGCACGGCAAGCGCGGCGGGCGCTTTTCGGCAACATACCGCCTTTTTCGGCGCGATTTTACAAATTTTTCGCCTCATGGCATGCTATCATACGTGTAAACGTAAGGAGGAACAGACTGGTGAAGACAGAGTGGACCCGCTCGGACGGCGTGCTGAAAATAAAACTTTACGGCGATATGGACGAATATACCGCCCCTGCCGTACGCGCCGAGTGCGACAGGCTTATCGACCGCAATCAGGGTGTGCGCAAGGTGATAATAAACCTTGCCGAAGTGGCGTTCATGGACTCCACGGGCATAGGCTTTCTGATAGGCAGGTACAAAAGAGCTCAGCGCTGCGGTATGCAGCTCATGGTCGAGCGTCCGAATTTTGCCGCCGACAAAGTGCTGTCGGTCAGCGGTATCTATTCACTCATTCCACGGGTATAAAGGTATGACAAACAACTATTTAAAACTTCAGTTCTATTCGCTGCCCCAAAACCAGGCGTTCGCGCGCGATGCGGTCGCCGCGTTCTGCGTCGACCTCAATCCCTCGCTCGCCGTGCTTTCGGACATCAAGACCGCCGTATCCGAAGCTGTTACAAACTGCACCGTGCATGCGTACAGAGGCAATCTCGGCATGATAACCGTCGAATGCGAAATCGAGGACAAATCGCTACATATCAAGGTCAGCGACACGGGCAGGGGCATAGACGACATCGAAAAAGCCGTCCGCCCGTTCTTTACCACGCTGCCCGGCGACGAGCGCTCGGGCATGGGCTTTACCATAATGCAGACTTTTATGGACGAATTCAAAGTCAATTCCATAAAGGGTGAGGGAACCGTCGTGTACATGACCAAACAACTTGACCCGGAAGTAGTGGAGAATGTTTGACATCGAGTCGACCAACGCATACATCGACGCAGCCAAGGCGGGCGACGCCGCCGCCAAGGAAAAGCTTTTAAGCGACAACTTAAATTTAATAAAATCCATAGTCCGCCGCTATCTCAACAAGGGAGTGGAATACGACGACCTCATCCAGCTCGCCGGCATGGGGCTTTTAAAGGCGATCAACGGCTTCGATAAATCGTACGGCGTGCGCTTTTCCACCTACGCCGTGCCCATGATAGCCGGCGAAATAAAGCGCTTCATGCGCGACGACGGCTCCATAAAGGTCAGCCGTTCGTTAAAGGCTGCGGCAAAGCGCATAAACGAATATGTCGAAGAATACGCCGCCGAACACGGCGTTCAGCCCACCGTAAGGCAGATATCCCAAAAATTTTCCATACCGCCCTCCGAGGTGGTCTTCACCATGGGCTCCTCGCGCATGCCCCTTTCGCTCTTTGCGCAGTCTGACTACAAGGACGAAAAATCGCAGTTTTTGATAGATAAACTGTCCGTGGGCGACGATTCCGAAAGCCTCATCGAAAATTTAGAGCTGAGAACGGCTATTTCCGAACTGCCCGAGCGCGAAAAAAAGGTAATAATGCTGCGCTACTTCCGCGATATGACGCAGGCTGAAGTCGCCGCCATGCTCGGCGTCTCGCAGGTGCAGATATCGCGCATAGAAAATAAAGTTATGCAGACCTTCCGCAAAAAGCTGTCCTACGGCGTTGATACCGGTTAAAATCTTTTTGCCTATCCGCCCCTTTACAATTGTGCCGCGGTGTGCTATAATGTAAAGGTAAACGCAAAAGGAGCTTGCTTATGATAAATCAGAAAAGCGTACAACTCGGTTCCGTCCGCTCGGTCATACGCGAACTTTTTGAATACGGCAAAAAGCGCAAGGCGCAGATAGGCGAAGACAACGTATTCGACTTCTCTCTCGGCAATCCCTCTGTGCCTCCGCCCGCGCAGGTCGAAGAGGCGCTTGAAAATGTGTTAAAAACCCGCGACCCGGTGCAAGTCCACGGCTACACTTCCGCCCAGGGCGACGCCTCGGTGCGCTCGGCTATAGCCGGGTACATATCAAAAAATTACGGCGTGCCCCAGACTGCCGACCTCATCTACATGACCTGCGGCGCGGCTGCTTCGCTCGCCATAACGTTCAACGCCCTTCTCAATGCGGGCGACGAGGTCATAACCATAGCGCCATACTTCCCCGAATACAAGGTGTTCTGCGAGCATGCGGGCGGCGTCCTCGTGCCCGTAAAGGGGGAGGCGGGCACCTTTCAGCCCGATATCGCCGCCGTCAGGGCTGCCATAACGCCAAAGACGAAGGCGGTGCTCATAAATTCCCCCAACAACCCTTCGGGCGTCGTTTATAGCGAAGAGCGCATAACGCAGCTATGTAAGGTATTAAAGGAATGTAAGGAAAGAGGGCAGACAATATACTTGATCGCCGATGAGCCCTACCGCGAGCTGGTGTTCGGCGGCGTAAAGGTGCCGTATATCATGAACTACTACGATGAAAGCATCGTGTGCTATTCCTTTTCCAAGTCGCTCTCGCTGCCCGGCGAAAGGATAGGCTATATAGCCATAGCCCCGGCCATGCGCAACGCGGGCGAGGTGTACGCTGCCGTGTGCGGTGCGGGCAGGGCGCTGGGCTATGTGTGTGCGCCCGCGCTCTTTCAGCTCATCATTCCCGAAGTGCTGGGGCTGACCGCCGATATTTCGGTGTACGAGCGCAACCGCGATACGCTCTCTGCCGCCCTCGAAAGCTACGGCTTCACCGTCGTCCGTCCCGACGGCGCGTTCTACCTGTTCGTGCAGTCGCCCGAACCCGATTCCGACGCCTTCGCCGAACGCGCAAAGGAGCACGAACTTTTAATAGTTTCGGCAAAGTCGTTCGGAGTGGAAGGGTATGTCCGCATATCCTATTGCGTCTCTCCCGAAATGATAGCCCGCTCGCTGCCCGCGTTCAGGGCGCTCGCTTTGAGCTATGGTTTAAAGCGCGACAAAAAGTAAAGATGTGCCGCCCGCAGCACAGCTGCGGGCGGCACTATATTATTTTTCAATCAACGTATTTTTTGAGCCGTCTTTTAATAGATTTAAGGTTCTGTTTTACGCTCTCGGGCGAAGCTCCGCCGAACGACGAGCGCGCCTCGGCGCACGATTTGCCCTTTACCACGTCGCATATGTCGTCGCCGAACTCGGGCGCGAACTGCCTGTAATCTTCGGCAGACATATTCTGCAGCGTGCGACCGGTTTCAATGCATCGGCGCACTATCCTGCCCGTCACGCCGTGTGCGGTGCGGAATGGCACGCCCTTTTTTGCAAGGTAGTCGGCAACGTCGGTCGCGCAGCAGAATTCGGCTTCGGCTGCCTTTGCCATGCGCTTTTTGTTCAGCTTTATCGAAGGCAGCATCTCCGCCATTATGTTTAAGCAGTTTATCGTCTGCTTCTCGGCGTCGAAAAATCCCTCCTTGTCCTCCTGCAAGTCCTTGTTGTAGGCAAGCGGAATGGCTTTTATCGTCGTCAGCAGCGCCATAAGGTGCCCGTATACCCTGCCCGTCTTGCCGCGCATCAGTTCGGGTATGTCGGGGTTCTTCTTCTGCGGCATTATCGATGAGCCCGTCGAATACTCGTCGGCTATTTCAAAGTATCCGAACTCTTCGGTGGAATACAGTATTATGTCCTCGCACAACCGCGAAAGGTGGCTCATTATCATCGAGCAGTCGAACAGGAACTCCGCAACAAAATCGCGATCCGAAACTCCGTCCAGCGAATTTTCGCACGGCATGTCAAATTCCAGCAGTTCGCAAGTCAGGTCGCGGTCTATGGGGTACGAAGTGCCCGCCAGCGCTCCGCTGCCAAGCGGCATTACGTTCGCCCTGTCGCGTGAAGCCCTCACGCGGTCCATGTCGCGCAGAAACATCTCCGAATACGCGTTGAAAAAGTGCCCCGCACACATGGGCTGTGCCTTTCTCAGGTGGGTGTATCCCGGCATTATCAGTTTGAGCCCTTCGCTCGCCTTCAGGCACAGGCTGTCTACCAGCCATGCCAGGCTCTCGGTCAGGCAGTCGAACGCGTTGCGCGCATACAGCCTGAAGTCCGTCGCCACCTGATCGTTGCGCGAGCGCGCCGTGTGCAGCTTCTTGCCCGCTTCGCCAATGCGCTCTACCAGCTTGTTTTCCACAAACGAGTGTATGTCCTCGGCGCCCTCAATTTCCAGCTTGCCTGCGGCAATATCGTCGGCTATTGAGTTCAGTCCGTCGCATATCAGCTTGCTCTCCTGTTCGGTTATAATGCCGCAGCTGCCCAGCATCGTGGCGTGCGCTATCGAAGCGGCTATATCCACCGCCCACAGCCGGCAGTCAAAGGGCAGCGAATCGTTGAACATGTCCGCGTTTTTCGCGGTGGGCGCGTCAAACCGCCCTTCCCATAGTTTCATATGCAAAAACCTCTGCAAAAAATTGACTTAAAATCTATTTCATTATATAATATTCAAGTCAACTAAGCAAGTCAATTTACGAAAGACGGGCAAAATAATGATAATTTTGGGCATAGACCCCGGCTACGGCACTATGGGCTACGGGGTGATAGAAAAACTCGATAACGGCAACGTGGTGCCCGTCGACTACGGCGTGGTAAAGACGCCCTCCAACGAAAGTTTCCCCGTCCGCCTCGCCATGCTCGAAGAGGGGCTCAACAGGATATACCAAAAATTCTCCCCCGCCGAGATAGCGGTGGAGGAGCTGTTCTTCACAAAGAACATCACCACAGGCATACCCGTTGCCCACGCAAGGGGAGTAATTCTCGTGTCCGCAATAAAGTACTGCGGCAGACTCTTCGAATACACCCCTATGCAGATAAAGCAGGCGCTCACGGGCTACGGCAGGGCAGACAAGGTGCAGATGATGAACGTGGTGACTTCGCTTCTGCATTTAAAATCGGTGCCCCGCCCCGACGACGCCGCCGACGCGCTCGCGGTGGCGCTCTGCCACGCGCACACAAACAGGTTTGGCGACATGTTCGGCATAAAGTGACGGGCGCAAGGTTTGCCGCGTACTCAAAGGTTTTTTTATGATAGGATATTTAAAAGGTAAATTGCTGTATTCCACCGCCGATACCGCGGTAATAGAAGTCAACGGCGTCGGGTACGAGGTGTATTGCTCGGCTTCGGCATTTTCAAAGATGACGGCGGGCGGCACGTGCGAAGTATACACTTATCTGCAGATAAGCGAACAGAACGGCGCGGTGCTTTACGGCTTTTCCTCGGTAGAGGAAAAAAATATGTTTTTAAAGCTGATATCCGTCTCGGGCGTCGGTCCCAAGATGGGCATAGCCGTGCTCTCCGCCATGGACAGTTCGTCGCTCGCGGCTGCCATAGCCATGCAGGACGTAAAGCGGCTGTCGTCTGTCAAGGGGTTGGGCAAAAAGACTGCCGAAAGAATAATATTGGAGCTGCGCGAAAAGGTGGGCGCCGTGGCGCAGTCCGCCGGGACCGCGGCAGCCGCTCCGCTGCCCGCCGTCGCCGAAGGCGACGAGGACGCCATAGTTGCGCTGCAGACGCTCGGATTCAGCCGCGCCGAGAGCGTAAAGGCAGTCGCCGCGGCAAAACAGCGCGGCGCCGAAGGCATCGAAGAGATAATAATGCAGGCGCTTAAAACGATGTAGCGGACGGCAAATGAGGAGCAATCATGTTTTTTGACGACGAAGAATACTCAACTCAAGACGACGAACGGCTGGTTCAGTCCACCAGGGGCGAATACGACGTGGAAGAAAACGTCCTGCGCCCCAAGACCATGGAGGGCTACGTCGGTCAGACCAAAGTCAAGGAAAACCTTACCGTGTACATGGACGCTGCCAAAAAGAGGGGCGAAGTGCTTGAACACGTCCTTTTGTACGGTGCGCCGGGCTTGGGCAAGACTACGCTCGCCCATATAATAGCCAACGAAATGGGCGGTCAGCTCAAAATGACTTCGGCTCCCGCAATCGAGCGCAGCGGCGACCTCGCCGCAATACTCACCAACCTCAACGAAGGCGACGTGCTGTTCATAGACGAAATACACCGCCTCAACCACAGCGTGGAAGAAATTTTATATTCGGCTATGGAGGACTACGCCCTCGACATAATAGTCGGCAAGGGACCTTCGGCGCGCAATATACGCTTTTCGCTGAAGAGGTTTACCCTCATAGGCGCCACCACCCGCGCAGGCATGATATCAAATCCGCTGCGCGACCGCTTCGGCATAGTCTGCCGGTTAGAGATGTATTCCCCGCAGGAGCTCAAGGAGATAGTCGTCCGCTCGGCGCGTACGCTCGGCATAGCCATAGATGACGACGCCGCTTCTGAAATTTCCAAGCGCTCACGCGGCACGCCAAGGATAGCTAACCGCCTTTTAAAGCGCGTGCGCGACTTTTCCACCGTCGGCGGCAGCCACTCGGTCAGCCTTGCCGACGCCCGCTTCGCCCTCGGCAGAATGGAGATAGACGAGCTCGGTCTCGACGACGTCGACCGCAACCTGCTGAAGGCGATGATCGAAAAATTCGACGGCAGACCCGTCGGGCTCGAAACGCTTGCGGCTACGATAAACGAGGACGCGGGCACCATAGAAGACGTATACGAACCCTACCTTCTGCAGCTCGGCTTCATAGCCCGCACGCCCCGCGGCAGGGTGATACTCAAGGGCGGCTATGCCCACCTCGGCTACACGCCCACGGCAGCCCAGTCGCAGCAGATAACTCTATTCGATAAAAAGGAAGAATAAAATTATTTCGGCGGCTTATAATTCATGAAAGCTTGGGCTTTCAATTCATTTTACAGGTCATGCAATATTTAAAGTCAGATTTTTATTACGAACTCCCCGAAGAACTCATAGCCCAGACCCCTGCCGAGCCCAGGGACTCTTCCCGTCTGCTCGTCTACAACAGGGCGACGGGCGACGTCGAACACAGGGTATTCAGGGATATAACGCAATATTTAAAGGCGGGCGACGTGCTCGTCGTCAACAACACCAAGGTGCTGCCCGCACGCATCTATGCCCGCACCGAGCACGGCGGACACGTCGAAGTGCTGCTCTTGAAGCGGCTGGATATCGAAAGGTGGGAAGTGCTCGTAAAGCCGGGCAAAAAGTGCCGCATAGGCACAAAACTCATTGTAAACGACAGGCTGTCGCTCACTGTGGAGGGCATAACCGACAGCGGCGAACGCATAGTCAGGTTTGCCTGCGACGGCGTGTTCGAAGAAGTGCTCGAAGAGGTCGGCTCCATGCCGCTGCCCCCGTACATAAAGCAAAAGCTCAAGGATAAAAACCGCTACCAGACGGTGTACGCCAAGACGGACGGTTCGGCTGCGGCGCCCACGGCGGGGCTGCACTTCACGCCCGAGCTGCTGCAAAAGATAAGGGACATGGGCGTGGAGATAGTCGAAGTTCTGCTGCACGTCGGGCTTGGTACGTTCCGCCCCGTAAAGGAGGACGTCATCACCGACCACAAGATGCACAGCGAATACTTCTGCGTCACCGAGCGCGCCGCCGACGCCCTGAACAGGGCAAAGGCGGAGGGCAGAAGGATAATCGCCGTCGGCACCACCTCGGTGCGCACATTGGAATCCGCCACTGGCGACGACGGCGTCGTCCGCGCCATGAGCGGCAACACGCAGATATTCATATATCCCCCCTACAAATTCAAGTGCGTCGACGCTTTGATCACCAACTTCCATCTGCCCGAAAGCACTTTAATAATGCTCGTCGCCGCGTTGACGGGGCGCGAAAAGATACTCGAAATTTACAACGAGGCGGTCAGGGAGAGGTATCGCTTTTTCTCCTTCGGCGACGCTATGATGATCGTATAAGCGGCGCATCTCTTTGTCGCGGTTGCGGGTCTGCTCGGTCATTTACGTCCGTGTAAACTCCCTCACAGCTTCCGCCCGCTCCTCGACCTGCTTGCTTCTCCGATCCTCATTTCGCTCTTGATAAGCGGCGCATCTCGTATAAGCGGCGCATCTCTTTGTCGCATTGCGGCGATGGCGGATATCGTTTGACTGCAAGGGCGGTTTCTGCTACAATTTATTAAAATTTTCTTGCGAGTATCTTCAGATGTCTGAAAAATTTTGGTTTGAACTTCAACATGTAGAAAAACACACGGGCGCCCGCGCAGGCGTCTTTCATACCCCTCACGGCGATATACTCACGCCCGTATACATGCCCGTCGGCACACAGGCGACCGTCAAGGGCGTCTTCCCGCGTGATTTAAAGGAGGCGGGCAGCCAGATAATTCTTGCCAACACCTATCACCTGTATATGCGCCCGGGCGACGACGTGGTAAAAAAGGCGGGCGGTCTGCACAAGTTCATGAACTGGGATGCGCCCATCCTCACCGACAGCGGCGGGTTTCAGGTCTTTTCCCTCACCAAGCTCAACAAGATAAAGGAAGAGGGGGTATATTTCAATTCGCATATCGATGGCTCGCGCCATCTGTTCACTCCCGAAAAGGCTATTGAAATAGAAGAAAACCTCGGCGCCGACATAATAATGCAGTTCGACCAGTGTTCGGAATACGGCTACACCTACGAGCAGGCGAAGGCGGCGATGGAGCTCACCTCGCGCTGGCTCGAGCGCTGCGTCAAGGCAAAGACCAGCGTCGACCAGGCGCTCTTTCCCATAGTTCAGGGCAATTTCTATAAGGATCTCCGCGCCGAAAGTCTTGCCCGCAGCCTGCCCTACGCCAAGCACGGCATAGCCATAGGCGGCCTGTCCGTCGGCGAGCCCAAGCCTTTGATGTATGAAATGCTCGAACATCTTCAGCCTCTGCTCCCTCAAGGCGTTCCCCGCTATCTCATGGGCGTCGGCTCGCCCGACTGCCTCATTGAAGGCGTAATGCGCGGCATAGACATGTTCGACTGCGTGCTCGCCACGCGCGTGGCGCGCAACGGCACGGCGTTCACCTCAAGGGGGAAGGTGGTCGTGCGCAACTCCTCTTACCGCGAGGACTTCACCCCGCTCGACCCCGAATGCGGTTGCTACTGCTGCAAAAATTACACCAAGGCGTACCTACGCCACCTTGTAAACGTCGGCGAAATGCTGTCGGCACAGCTTTTAAGCCTGCATAACATAACCTTTTTGCACAAGCTGATGTCGGGCATGCGCCAAGCGATATTCGACGACGATTTGCAAAATTTCGCAAAAGAGTTCTATAAAAACTACGGGCAGGACAGTGTTTAGCTCACTAAAAGCGAAATTTGAGTGAAATCGTCCCCGCTTCCCTAAAAACACTTGCCAAATTAATGCAAATCTATTATTATTAATTAGTAATAAATAAATGGGAGATAGTTATGCTTTATTCAATTTTAACTAATACGGAGGGTTCACAGCCTGCCGCTGCAAACGACCAGTGGATGTCATGGGTCCTCATCGGCGTAGTCATCGTACTCGTCATCGTAATGCTCGTGGTCTCTTCGCGCCGCAACAAAAAGCGCCAGCAGGAGGCTGAAAAGCTCATCAACTCGGTTAGACCGGGCAACAAGGTCAAGACCATAGGCGGCGTATGCGGCATAGTGGTCGAAGTGGACGACGAAGAAAATACCTTCGTTCTCGAAACGGGCAGCGAAGCTTCGGGCAAGTGCTACATGAAGTTCGATAAGCAGGCGATATATCAGACTGACGCCGTCGTTGAAGGCGACGACAAGTCGGATAAGAAGGGCAAGGAAGAACAGCCCGCCGAAGAGCAGCCCGCCGTCGAAGAGCAGCCCGCCGAACAATCCGCCGAAGAGCAGAAGTAAAATTAAAGGTTCTAAACGACCTGTCCTCCGCATACGGTAATGTAGGCGGAGGTTTTCATTTATGTTAAAGGACATATTCCAGGTGAGCAAGGCGGCGTGCGCTTCGGTAGTATTCGCGCTGCTCTACTCGCTTATATTTGCCGCGGTCGTGGGCATATTCTCCATTCCGTCCGCGGCGATAATGCCCGTCAACCAGGTGTTCAAGGTGCTCGCGGTGGCGTTCGGCGGAATGCTGTTCATCCGCGGCGAGCGAGGGCTTTTAAAGGGCGTCGTCCTCGGCATTTCGGCGGCGGTGCAGATGTGGATGCTCTTTTCCGCCATAGCTTGCAGTTTTCAGCTCGGCTGGACTCAGCTGCTCGAAGCGCTTATCTGCGCCTTTGCGGGCGGGATCACGGGCGTCCTCGCCGTCAATCTCAGGCGGGCATAGCCGCGGTCTGAAGGCTGCCTTGCAAAATTATTCCGCCTCGCCGTGCGGCGGCGTATTTCGGCTTGCAAAAACACTTGATTTTTGCAAGCCGATATTATATAATATAGAAAATATATATTATAATTTCTGAAAAGGAGAACACCAAAATGATAAGAACGATAGCAAAACCCGCTGAAAAGAAGGTCACAGGCTGCGGCGAATGCAGGTCAACTTGCCAGTCCGCCTGCAAAACAAGCTGCACGGTAGGCAACCAGAGCTGCGAAAGAATAACCAGAGAAACCAATCCCGAAAAGGAAGTAAAGTAATTTAAAAGCCAAAACATTGCGGGGAGCAGATATGTCTGCTCCTCGTTTAGCGTGCGCGGACGGGGTGTCCCCGCTGCACTACGCTCCGCGAACTTGCCGTACAACGCTTCCATAGTCTGTTCGCGGACAGCCTTTTACCATTTTGTCATTTCGACCGAAGCACGTCTTACTCCTTAGCACTCGCGCAAAACTGTAGCGCCGCGGCAAAATGGAACAACAGCAAGGTATTTTTTATGTATCACGTTTTCAAATATAAAAACTATAACTACATCTACGATGTCGGCAGCGGCAGTCTGCACTCCTGCGACCAAAAGACCGCCGATTACCTCGCTCACGGCGAGGGGCAGAACGTCGATATCTCTTACCTCTCGCAGACAGATATCGATGCGATAGCGGAGGACGTCCGTGCGCTCGAAGAGCAGGGGCTGCTGAACGCGCCCGAAACTACCGCCCGCCCCGTCAAGTCGGGCTATGTAAAGGCGCTGTGCATACATATCTGCCACGACTGCAACCTGCGCTGCCGCTATTGCTTTGCCGATGAGGGCGCATACCACGCCCCGCGCGAGTTCATGAGCGAACAGACGGCGAAAAAGGCGATAGATTTTCTCATAGCCAACAGCGGCGACCGCCGCGTGCTCGAAGCCGACTTCTTCGGCGGCGAGCCGCTCATGTGCCTCGACGTCATAAAGAACGTGGTGGCGTACGCCCGCGAACAGGGTGCAAAGCACGGCAAAAAGTTTTTGTTTACCACCACGACCAACGCCCTGCTGCTCGATGACGACGCCATAGACTTTTTCAACCGCGAAATGGAAAACGTGGTGCTTTCGATTGACGGCAGAAGGGAGGTGCACGATGCCATAAGGAAGACGGTCAACGGCAGGGGCAGCTTCGATATAGTGCTGCAAAAAATCAAAAAATTCGTTCAAAGCCGCGGCGACAAGTCCTACTATGTGCGCGGCACGTTTACGGCAAAAAATCTCGATTTTTCAAACGACGTCATCTTCCTCGCCGAGCAGGGCTTCGATTCCATTTCCATGGAGCCCGTAGTCACCGATATCGACGACCTCGCAATAAAGCCCGAGCATCTGCCCGCGATAAAGCGCGAATACGAGGCGCTGTGCGAAAAGTACCTCGAAAAGTGGAAGAAGGGCGAAGGCTTCAACTTTTTCCACTTCAATATAGACCTCGAGGGCGGACCCTGCCTTTCAAAGCGCGTATCTGCGTGCGGTGCGGGCAACGAATATTTTTCGGTGGTGCCCAACGGCGACATCTACCCCTGCCACCAGTTTGCGGGTGACCCCGCGTTCAGAATGGGCAATGTGTACGAAGGCGCGTTGAATAGTCGGATACGCGAAAAATTTGCCTCGTCCTGCCTGTTCACTCGCAGCGACTGCGACAAGTGCTTTGCCAAATTCATCTGCAGCGGCGGATGCAGCGCAAACAATTATCACTTCTGCGGCGACATACAAAAGCCCTATCCCATCACCTGCGAAATGATGAAAAAGCGCATAGAGTGCGGCATGCACGTCCTCGCCGTCAAAAAAGGTATGGCGTAGTGCAATTTAAAGGTAAAAAAATCGTCAATCGGCGTATAATCGTTTGACGGGCGGCGCTTTTTTATTTATAATTATATAGTATTGATTTATCAATCCTTCAATTAGTTTTTATCCTTCAAAGGAGTCTTTCGATGAGTAAGGTAAAATCTGCAATAATCACCGCGCTCGTGGTAATTGCGATTATCGTAGCCGCAGTTTTCGGCACGGTATCTTTCAACGTGGGCGCAGCGCAAAGGTATAATTCCATTGCGGCGCGTATCCCCCTCGGCAGCGAGTTTTCGGGCTACGTCTATACCACAGTCTACCCCGAAGGCGTCATTTCCGCAAACGAATACGACGCCCTCGAAGAGGAGGACAAGTCCGCATACGAACAGCACGGCGGCGTGTACGTATCTTTTGAAGAGTGCGACTACGCCGATATCGCGTCGCTCTCCGCAGCCGTTGCGGCAGATGCCGACATCCTTTCGGCAAGGCTGGGCGACAGGGGACTCACCGACTATTCCGTCGCCGTCCGCGACGACGTTACTATCTTCGTCGCTCTGCCCTCGGGCTATTCCTATGCAGCATACAAGGGCAACGACTCTACCGAGCGTTCCGAAGCTCTCTCCGCGGCGTCGAGCTCAATAGCCTATCTCGTTGCAGACGGCGAGCTCACCCTCCGCACCACCGATTCGAGCATAACCACCGATGAAGACAGCGGCACTTCCATAGATATGACCAGGAACAAGGACGAGTACACCGATGCCGACATCCTCGGTACGGGCGAACAGACCTATCCGTTCGTCAGCGCAAACGAGGACATATCTTCGTACTTCTCGTCCGTCACGGCATACGCCTTCGGCGGCAGCAACGTGCTCAGCTTCAACCTCACCGAATACGGCAGGGAGCGCATGAGCTACGTCTCAACGCTGGCTGCATCTTCCGAAAGTCAGACTATATACGTCTGCGTGGGCGACACGCAGGTGCTCTCCATAAATTGCACGTCGACTATCGATTCCGATAATATGCAGTTCGCGCTCTCCACGCTCTCGGCGGCAAAGGACACCGCCGCGGTGCTCAGTTCCGTTGTCGCCGGCAACGCCCTTTCGGTCGCGTACAACGCGCCCGATTCGGTGTCGTCGTCCACTGCAACGGGCGGCGAAAACGCAGCGCTCATGGCGTTTATCGCAAGCATAGTGGTGCTCGCAGCGCTCTGCGCGGCGGCAGTGATAAAGTATAAAAAGCTGGGCGGCGTGCTTGCAATATCCTTTGTCATCCTTGCGCTCGCCATGCTCTACACGCTCTTCCTGCTGTCCATACAGGTCACGTTCGAAGTGCTCGCGGTATGCGCAGGCGCCCTCATACTTCTTGCCGCGGCAAACCTCGTCGTTCTCGGCGAAGTCCGCGCCCAGTGCAAGACGGGCAAGACCATGCAGGCAGCCGTAAAGGCGGCATACAAGCGCACGCTCTGGAGCGTCATCGACATTCACGTCATCGTGCTCGCAGCAGCCATACTCATGGCGGCTGTATGTCAGGGCGCGGCGGCGGCATGCGGTCTCATCCTCGTGGTCGGCACCCTTGTCTCATACGTTCTCTATTGGTTCACGCGATTCATGTGGTATGTCCTGAGCTCGCCTCAGCGCAACAAGTTTGCCTTCGGCGGCTTCAAGAGGGAGGTGTACGGCGATGATGAATAAGATAGTAAATCTGCGCCACATCGCAGTCATAGTCAGCGTCGTCATAATGGCGATAGGCATGGCTGTGGGCACAATATGTCATTTTGTTTCAAACGGATTTTTCAACTACGGCGACGAGTTCGCCTCGTACAAGAGCGTTGAAGTCACAACGTCCGTGCCCGAAGATATCAACGGCGAACTTCTCGGCACCATAGCCGCCGAGGAGCTCTCCTCGCTCGGCGCATACAAAGTCAGCTTCGCCGAAGGTTCGGGCATACAGCCCAACACCGTCATCTATAAGTTCCCCGCGTCGGCGTCCGATTCCGACCTTCAGGCGGCAGTCGATTCTATAATCGCAAGGTTTGAAGAGCGCGGGCTCGAAGACGGTTCGGCTTCGCTCCATTCCAACACCGGCGTCGCCGGCGGCATATGGCAGCTCAACTACGCCGCCATAGCTCTCGCTTCGGCGGTGGTCATTCAGGCAATTTACTTTGCAATCAGGTTAAAGCCGGGTATGGCGCTGTCTGCCGTGCTCTCTCAGCTTGCCGCAGTAGGCGTCTACGCTTCCCTGCTCGCCATCACCCGCTGTCCCGTCGGGCTCGAAGCAATAGCCCTTGCGGCAGTGCTGACGGTAATCACCATGATATGCAACGGTATATTCTTTGGCAAGGTCAAGTCGCTCTACAAGGACGAATCCAACGCCAAGGCAAATAAGCTTTCGCTCGTCGCCACGGGCGCTGAAAGCACCGCAAAGTTCGGCGCGTTCATCTGCATAGCGTTTGCGGCTGCGGCGGTGATATTTGCAGTGTTCGCGCTCATCGCTTCGCCCTCTATTCAGACCCTTCTGCCCTATGTCGTCTGCATAATCGCAGCGGCGGCGTGCGCATACAACTTTGCCGTGTTTGCACCTGCAAACTACGCCCAGCTCTGCGGCTTAGACAGGCGCGGCAAATAAATAACGCAACATTCACATTCGGCGGGTACATATTTACCCGCCGTTTTTGTATATTTCGGGGCGTATTCCGCCCTGTGTATCCCTATTATGAAAAAAATACTCCCCGAGTGCACGTTTACGCCCGAACAACTCAATAACATAGCCGACCTTGCGTCGCGCACCGGGCTGTGCGTTCAGACGGTAAAAATACTGTACGGCAGGGGCATCGACGACGCTGAAAAGATAGCTTCCTTTCTGCACCCTTCCAAAGAGCACTTCATCCCGCCTTTAAAAATGTCGGGCATGCGCGAGGCGGTTCGGCTCATCACCCGCGCCCGCGACGAGGGCTGGCAGGTGGTCGTCTACGGCGACTACGACGCCGACGGCATCTGCGCCTCGTCCATAATGCGCGGCGTCCTCGCCGACTTCGGCATAGACGCGGTAGTATACGTGCCCGAGCGCACTACGGGCTACGGTCTGAGCACTGCCGCCATAGACGGCATATTCGAAGAATGTTTTCCCCAGCTCTTCATAACGGTCGACTGCGGAATTTCCAACGCCGAAGAGGTGGATTACATCAAAGAACAGGGCGCCGAAGTCATAGTCACCGACCACCACGAGCTTCCCGCCGTCCTGCCCGACTGCATATGCATAAATCCCAAAATAGCCGACGGCTATCCCTACGACAACCTCTGCGGCGCGGGCGTGGCATTCAAAGTCGGCTGTGCGCTGATAGGCGATGAGGCGTATAAATATCTCGACTACGCCGCCATAGCCACCGTGGCAGACAGTGTGCCCCTCGTCGGCGAAAACCGCGACATAGTGGCGGAGGGGCTGCGCATAATAAACGGTGCGGGCGACAAGCCCTATTCATCCTTCATCGCCAGGCACGATGAACCCGTCGGCGCCCAGACCATAGCCTTTTCGGTCGCGCCCAAGATAAACGCGGCGGGAAGGATGGGTGACGCGGGCGCCGCGCTCAGGCTGTTCTGCTCAAAGAACGCAAACGAAATATTCGAACTCTCCGCCAGGCTGACGGCATACAACGCCGAGCGGCAGAAGTGCTGCGACGAACTGTATGCCTCGGCAAAGAGCAAGCTCGGCGAAGAGGGCGCCCTCGGCAGGGTGATAATGCTGCGCGACGAGAGCTGGAACACGGGCTTCGTCGGCATAGTCGCGGCAAGGCTCGCCGAAGAATATGCCCGTCCCGCGCTGCTGTTCGTAAAGAACGGCGACATGCTCAAGGGCTCGGCTCGCTCGGTCGAATCGGTAAACATCTTCGAAGCGTTAAAGGCATGCGAACATCTCATCTCCGAATTCGGCGGCCACTCGCAGGCGGCGGGCGTAAACGTCAGCGAAGACAACTTCGAAGCGTTGAAGTCTGCTCTCAACGCCTATCTCGACGCCAACTGCCCCGCCGATGCCTTCACGCCCACGCTGTACGTCAGCGGCGAACTGACGGGTCAGGCTTCGCAAAAGTTTGCAAAGGAGCTCGAACTGCTCGAACCGTTCGGCGTCGGCTTCAAGCGCCCCATGTTCACCGTCACGGTGGGCGCCTGCCAAATAAAGCCCGTCAAGCCGCTCTCGCCCCACCTGTCGCTCAAGAGCCCGTACCTCGACATGATGTACTTCAACGGCGCGGGCAACAGCCGCATACTCTGTTCGGATATACCCAAAAAACTCATATTCGAATACAACGTCTCGTCCTTCCGCGGCAAGGAATATATCAAGGGGTTTGTGCGCGACGTCGTCTACGACGGCGGAAACGCTTCGGCTGCGCGGCAGTCCATAGCCGCAAACGACGTTCTGCTCGCCTCGCTGCCGCCCGTCGAGTGCACGCGCCTGCCGCTGTCGCATGACGATGCGCAGCGTGAAATAGATTGCTGCCCCGTCTACGGCACGCTCTTTGTCGCGTTCGACAGCGCCACGCTTTCGGGCTACGAACTCGGCAGTATCACCGACATAAACGTGTTTACGCTGTCCAACCGCAACATATCCTCGTGCGTGCTCGTCTCTCCGCAGTCCGACTGCGACCTTTCGGGCTATTCAAGGATAATCTTCCTCGATTGTCCCCCCGTCGTCACGCTGCCCTCGCTTGCGGGCAAGGAGGTGTATGTGTGCGCCGATACCGACGGCTTTGCCTGCCTCGGCGGGCTCGATGTTAGCCGCACGGCGCTGCTCGGCACGTTCAGGCTGCTGTCGGCAAACTCGTACAACATTCAGGGTGCCGACGCCGAAGAGGCGGCGTTCAGGAACTCCGTGGCAGACGATCCCGTCCAGGCGCTTTTCGCGCTCAAGGTGTTCGAACAGCTCGGTCTGATATCCTTCGAAGGCGGCAAACTCACCGTCTACCGCGGGGTGAGGACGGAACTCTCCAACTCCCCGCTGTACAGACTCATCTCGGCGCACGGCGAAAAGGGCAGTGGTTGATCGCCTGCGCCCCGTCGCCAAGTATATATTTTTTGGTTTTTCGTGAGTATATGAAGACTGTTTTAGATAAGATAAACGAAAATTACGGCGAAGCCGACCGTCAGCTCCTGTTAAAGGCGTACCACTATGCCGAGGAGATGCACAAAAACCAGAAGCGCGCCTCGGGCGAGCCCTATTTCACTCACCCCTGCGCCGTTGCAGAAATACTCATCGACCTCGGCATGGACACGCCGTCCGTAGCCGCGGCGTTTCTGCATGACGTCATCGAAGATACGCCCGCCACCGCCGACGACATACGCAAAAATTTCGGCGATGAAATACTCACCCTCGTCGAAGGCGTCACCAAGCTCGATAAGATACGCTTTCAGACGCGCGAGGATGAGGACGCCGAAAATTTCAGAAAGATTTTCGTCGCCATGGCAAACGACGTGCGCGTCATCATAATCAAGCTCGCCGACCGCCTGCACAACATGCGCTCTTTGAACTTCCTCTCGCAGGAGCGCCAGCAGCGCATAGCGCGCGAAACTTTGGATATCTTCACGCCCCTCGCCGGCAGACTGGGTATTTCGCAGATAAAGTGCGAACTCGAAGACTTGTGCTTAAAGTATCTCGACCCCGAAGCCTACGAATATCTCACCGCCAACATCCACCAGCGCCTGGAAGAGCGCCGCAACTTTGTCGACCTCGTCGTGGCGCAGCTGCAGGAGATGCTCAAGGAGGACAATATCAAGGGCGAAGTATTCGGCAGACCCAAGCATTTCTACTCGATATACCGCAAAATGAAGAACAAGGGGCTGTCCCTCGACCAGATATACGACCTCACCGCGGTGCGCGTCATCGTCAATACCACCGAAGAGTGCTACGAAGTTCTGGGCAAGATACACAAGCGCTGGAAGCCCGTTCCGGGCAGGATAAAGGACTATATCGCCACGCCCAAGCGCAACATGTACCAGTCGCTGCACACCACCGTCGTCACCAACTTCGGTCAGTATTTCGAAATCCAGATACGCACCTTCGAAATGCACAAGATGGCAGAATACGGTATAGCCGCGCACTGGAAGTACAAGGAGCAGAAGTCGGGCGAAAATTCCTTCGACCAGCGCCTCAGCTGGATACGCGACGTCATGGACTGGCAGGGTTCGGTCAACGACCCCAAGGAATTCGTCGACAGTTTAAAGACCGACCTGTACTCCAATGAACTTCTCGTGTTCACCCCCCACGGCAAGGTCATATCGCTGCCTCTCGAAGCCACGCCCGTCGACTTCGCCTACGCCATCCACTCCGAAGTGGGCAACAAGTGCGTGGGCGCCAAGGTCAACGGCAAGATAGTCACTTTAAATTCTACGCTCAAGACGGGCGACGTCGTCGAAATCCTCACCTCGCCCACCACCAAGGGTCCCTCGTGGGACTGGCTCAAATTCGTAAAATCGGGCTCCGCAAAGGCAAAGATCCGCCAGTTCTTCAAAAAGGAGATGAAGGAAGAAAACGCCAAGACGGGCAGGGCGATGCTCGAAGCCGAAGCCAAACGCAGGGGCTATTCGCTCAACGACCTTCTCACCGAAGAATCCTTCAAAAAACTTTCGAACAAGCTGGTGTTTGCCGACGTCGACGAAATGATGGCGTCCGTCGGCTACGGCGCCGTTTCGGTAAACCAGATAATCTATAAGCTCATCGACTATTACAAAAAGGACATCCCCAAGCCGCTGGCGGCGCTCGAAGTTGAAAAACTCAACCACACCCCCGCGGGCTCGGTAAAGGTCAAGGGCATGACGGGGCTTCTGGTGCGCTTTGCCCACTGCTGCAACCCCGTTCCCGGCGACAAAATAGTCGGCTTCGTCTCACGCGGCAGGGGCGTAATAGTCCACCGCGCCGACTGCCCCAACTTAAAGGAGCTTGAACAGGACAGGATACAGCCCGCCGAATGGACGGGCGACACCGAAAAGGGCTTTATTGCGGGCATAAAGATACTCGCCACCGACGACTACGGCGTCACGGCGTTCATCACTTCTGAAATCGCCCAGCTGCAGCTCACCATGACTCAGATAAACGGCAGAGTGGGCAAGGACGGCAAGGGCTACTTCGATATCAACGTAAAGCTCAACAAGCGCTCCGACCTCGACCTGCTCATAAATCATTTAAAAAAGGATAAGCGCATAATAGACGTGTTCAGAACAAGCAATTAATTTAACGCAAGTTGTTTACTAGAGGACGTAAACTAACTTGCCGTTATTTAAGGGCGCTGCCCTCGCGTGCGCAATCCTATTTCGCCCTACAGTTATATAATTGCGCCCGCTTCACCTGCTGAGGCGAAAGTTTTCGCAAATTGGGTCCGCTGGCGGGGAAATGAATTCCCCTTGCGACATGATTTATGTGTCCCTTTTTGTCATATTGAGCGCAGTCGAACATATCTGGCGCAGTACCTGCGCCGACAAAAAGGGACACAAATAATATACATCTTTATTAATTCCATGCAAATCTATAAAATCTATCCCGTCGGCTTTGCCGCAAACAGCTACATCCTCACCGCCGACGAAAGCACCTGCGTCGTCATCGACCCCGCCCAGCCCCGCATTTTGCAGGAGTGCCGCAAGCGGGGGCTGACTGCGCGGTACGCCCTGCTCACGCACTGCCACTACGACCACATAGGCGGCTGCGGGGCGCTGTTCAAAGAGGGCTGCAAAGTGCTGTGCTCCGCCGATGAGCGGCAGTACATCTTCAGCGAGGACAACCGCGCCATCTTCCACGGCATCGACATTCCTCACTTCGAAATTTATAAAACGCTCGCCGACGGCGAGCATATCGACCTCGCCGGCATCGGCATAGACTGCATATCCACGCCCGGTCACACCTGCGGCGGAATGTGCTATGCCGTCGGCGGCAATATATTTTCGGGCGACACGCTGTTTTATGAAAGCGTCGGCAGAACGGATTTTCCCACCGGCTCATACCCCGCCCTCGTAAGCTCGGTCAAAAAGCTCTATTCCCTCGGCGACGCCGCCGTCTGCCCCGGTCACGGCGAAGACACCACGCTCGCCCACGAGCGTTCATTCAATCCCTATGTTAAATACTAATACCTCGTGGCTTGCCCCCGAAATAATGGATGTGGTGCGTCTCTTCGACTTCGAGGACGCCGACTTCACCCATTATTTTTATTTTCAGGGCGAAAAGTATATCAACTGCATACAGTATATGGACGAGATATACGACTTTTGCGAAAGTTATCCCACCCAAGACGACGTGCAGTTCAAGCGCTACGCCAGGCGCTCGGCAAAGCTCGCCTTCTACGAGCTTTTGAATAAGGTGACGGGCATCTCCTTTCCCTACGGCGCCCTCACGGGCATCCGCCCCACAAAGCTCGCGTATATGGAGGAGGGCGAGGGCAGGGACTTTAAAGAGCTGTTCGCCCGCATGCACGTCGCCGCGGACAACATAGATTTCGTCGGCAGGGTCATGCGTGAGCAGCGCCCCTATTACGCCGCGGGCGGCGGGCAGGAGCTCTTCATCAGCCTGCCGTTCTGCCCCACAAAGTGCCGCTACTGTTCGTTCATAACTGCGCCCATATCCTCTACGGGGCAGTACGTCGACGACTATATAAGCTGCCTCGAACGCGAGCTCGCCTCGCTCGCGCCCATGCTCGGCAGGGTCAACTCGGTGTATATCGGCGGCGGCACGCCGTTTGCAATATCGGCGGCTCAGCTCAAAAGGGTGTATGCCGCTGTCGCCGCGCTGCGTCTACCCGACTGCGAATACACCGTCGAAGCGGGCAGACCCGACGTGTTCACCCGCGAAAAACTGCAGCTCTCAAGGGACTTCGGCGTCAATCGCATATGCGTCAATCCGCAGACCTTTTCCGATGTCACCTTGCAAAAGATAGGCAGAAAGCACACCACCGCGCAGACGTACGAAGCCTACCAAACGGCAAAGGAGTACGGCTTTGACATAAACATCGACCTCATAGCCGGGCTGGAGGGAGAGGAGGTGGCTGACTTCGGGCACTCGCTCGAATGCGCCGCCGCGCTGTCCCCAGCAAACATAACCGTGCACACGTTGTCTTTAAAGGCGGGCGCTAAATTAAAGGAAGAGACCCGCCGCCTGCACATCGACGGCATAGGCGAAATGATTTCCCTTTCGCGCCGCGTGCTTACCTCGGCGGGCTATTCGCCTTACTATATGTACCGCCAAAAGTATCAGGCGGGCGGGCACGAAAACTGCGGCTGGGCTCTCCCCGGCAAGGCTTGCGCCTACAACATAGGCGTCATGGAGGAGATATCCGATAACATCGCCGTCGGCGCCAACGCCATCTCCAAGCGCGTATTCGCGGGGCAAAATCGCATAGAGCGGTGCGCTTCGCCCAAGGATATACCCACATATATCGCCAAGTGCGACAAAATCATATCCGAAAGGTTAAAGCTGTTCGGGATCGAATGACGCATAATACGGGCGCGGAGAGATCAAACTCTCCGCGCCCGCTTGTCCCGTCCGTGTTTTTATGGAGCGAAAAATGTCGTTCGGGACAATAATATTATAATTTGGCTATCGACTTTTGTCAACAAAAATCACTACTATAACACAGATATTGCGATGGTGATTTTTGTTAATATAGAGGCATGTTACTCAACGAACTGATAGCCGAAAAACTTGAAAGCCTGCGCAAGGAGCGCAAGATGGGCGTCTACACGCTCTGCAACAGGGCGGCTGTATCCTACGAGACCTACCGCGGCATACGCATGAAAAAGAACAAGGATATATACCTTCGCACGCTGCTCATATTGCTGCGCACGCTGGGCGTCACCGCCGAAGAATTTTTTGCCGACCCGCGCTTTTCCGATGAGGAGCTGGATATCGATTTCAAGTGACGCGCGCACCGGGCGCTTTTGGCGGTGGCATGCAAATTTTCACGCACAACGTCAACAAAAGTGCCCTCAAACACTTGCAATTATATTGCCGGTATGCTAAAATGATACAGGTTACGGATACAAAGATTGCGCGAAGACTCAACGGCTATCTTTGTTCCCCGCAAATAACGTTCCATAGGAGGATAATTTAAATGGACAAGCAGGAAATCATCGCAAAGTACGCCACAAAGGAAGGCGACACAGGTTCACCCGAAGTGCAGATCGCACTTCTTACCGAGAGGATCAACCACCTCAACGAACACCTCAAGGAGCACATTCACGACAATCACAGCCGCCGCGGTCTTTTAAAGATGGTCGGCCGTCGTCGCGGTCTTTTGGACTATCTCAAGAGCAAGGATATCGAAAGATACCGTGCCATAGTCGCTGCTCTCAATTTAAGAAAGTAATTTTGGAACGGACGGGCGCATCATACTTTTCGCCCGCCCGTTTTTTAATTTTATATTGTCTGCGGCGGGTGCCGCGGGCGCAAGAACAGACAAGGAGAACGAAAAATGAACTTTAAACAATTTACAATGCCCGTAGGCGGTCGCGACGTCATAATCGAAGTCGGCAAGTACGCCGAACAGACCAACGGCGCCTGCGTAGTCCGCTGCGGCGAGACCGCGGTCATGGTCTCTGTCTGCATGTCAGCCTCCCCCAGGGAGGGCATGGACTTCTTCCCCCTGCAGGTAGACTACGAAGAAAAAATGTACTCCATCGGCAAGATACCCGGCGGCTTCAAAAAGAGGGAGGGCAGGGCTTCCGATAAAGCCATCCTCACCGCCCGCCTCATCGACAGACCCCTTCGTCCCCTCTTTCCCAAGGGACTGTTTAACGACGTCACCGTCATCGCCCAGGCGCTCTCCGTCGAACCCGACGTCGCACCTGAGCCCCTCGCCATGATAGGTTCGTCCGTAGCGCTCGCCATCTCCGATATCCCCTGGGCAGGTCCCACCGGTTCGGTAGTCGTCGGTCTCGTCAACGGCAATTACGTCATCAATCCCGACCTCGCGCAGCGCCATGCAAGCACCATTCACCTCAACCTTGCCGGCACGCGTGACGCCATACTCATGATAGAAGCGGGCGCCAACGAAGTTTCCAACGACGAAATGGTCGGCGCGATAATGTACGGTCACGAGGAAATCAAAAAGATATGCGCCTTCATCGAGGACGTCATAGTTCCCGAAGTAGGCAAACCCAAGCTTGAAATCGAACTCTATCATATCCCCGAAGAGCTGGACAAGGCGGTGCGCGAATACGGCTCCGAAAAGATCGACTGGGCTATCGATACTTTCGACAGGCAGGAGAGGGAGAAGCGCCAGGCTCAGGCAGAAAAGGAGATCCTCGAGCACTTTGCCGAGATCTACCCCGAAAACACCCGCGAGATAAAGGACAGCGTATACTACCTCACCAAGGAAAAGGTGCGCGCAAAGATATTCGATAAGGGCATCCGCCCCGACGGCAGAGGCTTAAAGGACGTCCGCCCCATCTGGTGCGAACGCCACGTTCTGCCCCGCGTGCACGGCTCGGCAGTGTTCACCCGCGGTCAGACGCAGACTCTCACCACCTGCACCCTCGGCATGCTCTCCGAAAGCCAGAGGCTCGAAGGTCTTGACGACGAAACTTCAAAAAGGTACATGCACCAGTACAACTTCCCCGGCTACTGCACGGGCGAAGCCAAGGCTCTCCGCTCGCCCGGCAGGCGCGAGATAGGCCACGGCGCCCTCGCCGAGCGCGCGCTCGTGCCCGTCATTCCCTCCGAAGACGAGTTTCCCTATGCCATAAGGGTGGTCAACGACATAATGTCCTCCAACGGCTCTTCTTCCATGGCGTCCGTCTGCGGCTCTACAATGGCGCTCATGGATGCGGGCGTTCCCATCAAGGCGCCCGTTGCAGGCGTCGCCATGGGACTCATAAAGAACCAGGAGACGGGTGAATTCCGCGTCCTCACCGACATCCAGGGGCTTGAAGACTTCCTCGGCGACATGGACTTCAAGGTGGCAGGCACCATGAAGGGTATAACCGCCATCCAGATGGATATAAAGATAAAGGGTATCTCCGAAGAGATAATGCACACCGCCATCAACCAGGCAAACGAAGGCAGGCAGTTCATCCTCTCCAAGATGCTCGAATGCGTGCCCGAAGTTGCTCCCAAGCTCTCCGTATACGCTCCCAAGATCATCGGCTTCGAAATCGCTCCCGATAAAATCGGCGACGTCATCGGCAAGCAGGGCTGCGTGATAAAGAAGATAATGGA
>CALVHH010000009.1 GCA_944327465.1 uncultured Clostridia bacterium
ATCGAGCAAATTACATAACAACGGGGAATGACGAGAAGGAAAAACAACACGGGAATACCGCAATACGAGATCGATTCGCTGGCTCGCGCGTTTATTCCTGCAATCATGGACTTTTTCAACAGCGAAGAAGGTATGCGAGAGTTTGAAGAATGGAAGGCTCAACGCGCACGCAAAAACAATTAAATTCAAAGAATAAGGAAACGTCCCATTGAATTTCACGGGATGACCGCTCTGACGGTTTACGGAAATCCGCGCAAAACATAAAGCGGATTGAGTAAAAAATTTTTCTATATAATCAGACAGGTTGCGCCGAAGATCATAAACCTTGAACAACGGCACGAGGGGCTTGCGGAGATTCCGCAAGCCCCTAGTTTTTTATTGTTTCAGATAAACGACAAATCCGAACCAATCGGTTGTTACCAAAAGGTTCGGATTATTTTGACTTGGTGGAGCTAAGGGGAGTCGAACCCCTGACCTTTTGAATGCCATTCAAACGCGCTACCAACTGCGCTATAACCCCGAAAGTTCAGTTGTGCGTTCATTATACTATATTTTTTGCTGCTATGGCAAGCGTTTACGGGCGGCATTTTAAAATGTGCGTTCAAAATGTGCAAAAAAATTTGCCGTTTGGCTGTCAGTATATGCGCTTTCGGGTTGTGTTATAATCAGAAGGACGTTTAAAAGCGTCGTTTCGCGGCATTCATGCACGTTAAAGTCAAGGGGGGAAACGCATATGAACAATCTCTTTAAATTTTCGGCTGCCGTGTTGTCGCTGTGCTTCGGCGCCGCCGCGTGCTTTTCGGGCTGTGCCGACAGGGGAAGGAGCACTTTGCTCGCCTCGCCCGCCGAGCGCGGTGCGGTTACGTTTGAGGAGCGGCGCACGGAAGAATTTTCAGACATCCGCACGGGAGCAAATGCCTTTGCGGCAAAATTTTCGGATGAGGCATACGCGGCTTACGGCGACGGCAGCAACGCGGCTTTTGCACCTGTGTCCGTGTATATGTCGCTCATGCTCGCCGGGCGGTGCGCTTCGTGGCAAACACGCTCACAGATAGACGAAGCTTTGGGCGGCGGCATAACTTTGAAGGGCATAGAGTATCTGTACGCCTCGCTCAACGAAAGCTACAAGACGGGCAAACTGACGTTCGGCAATTCGATATGGCTGCAGGAGGGTTTGGAATTTATTCCAGGGTGCATAGACAGCCTTGCCGACGAATATTACTGCTATTCGTATTCCGCCGATTTCCGCACCGACAACGAGGCTGCCAACGCGTCAGTGCGCCACTTCGTGCGCGAACAGACCGAAGGACTGATAGATTGCGACTTTGACCTCAGTCAAGATACCTGCTTTGCGCTCGTCAACGCGCTCTATCTCAAGGACAACTGGAATCTGTTCGGCGACGAGCTGTCGCTGACGGACGAAAAATACGATTTTGTAAACGCCTTCGGCGAAGTGAAAAATACCCGGCTGATGAGCGCATACTATGCCGAGGGCAGACCGCAGAAGGGCGGCAATTACACCACATTCTATGCCAAAACGTATAATGGCTGCCGGCTGCACTTTCTGCTCCCCGACGACGGCGTCGCCGTTGGCGACGTGTTCACTGAAAACAATATCTCCGAAGTGCTCGCGATATCCGATTACGGCGGCGTCGACGAAGGCGAACGCGTACGCCACTACACCCGCTGTCTCTTTCCCGCCTTCGAAAGCTCCTTCAACGGCGACGTAAAGCCCGTGCTCGAGCGCTCATTCGGCATAACCGACCTCTTCGACAGGGACATCTGCGACCTCTCGTCGATATTGTCGGGCGGCGTGAACGACTACGGTTACAGAGCATTCTGCACAAAGGTACAGCACGTCACAAAATTGCGCGTGGACAGAAGGGGCATAGAGGGTGCAGCCGTCACCGTCATTCCGGCGGACGGCGCCACTTCGGCGGAGCCGTGGGAGGAGATAAGGACAGATTTTGTAGTAGACGGAGCCTTCGGCTACGTCTTGACCGACAGCCGCGGCACAGTGCTGTTCACAGGCGTCGTAAACGATATATGACCACACTTTTATCCATATATAATATCCCAAAGACGTGCGCGGGCGGCAATTGCCGCCCGCGCATGTCTCTGTATCGGCCCCGCTGGTTATTCCTTACATAAATTACTTTCCTTACGATTATTTTTTTAAAAATATGCCGAAGATCGCTTGCGCGCGCCGCAATTATGTGCTAAAATATCTTCAAATAAAATATTATGCTGCCACCGGGTAGCGCATGAAGCATTCGTTTGCACGTCGTTAGGTCTTTGAAGACGCGCATCAGACGGATGTTTTTATTTTTATTGGGGCATATGAAAAAGTTTTTAAAATATTTCACGTTGGGCGAGTGGCTGCTCTGGGGCGCTTCGGTCGTGCTCATAGTCGCATCGTTTCTGATATTCGGCGGTTCGGGCTATTTAACGCTGTGCGCCTCGCTTATCGGCGCGACGTCGCTCATATTCAACGCCAAGGGCAATCCCGCAGGTCAGGCGCTCATGATAGTTTTCAGCGTGCTGTACGGCATCATCTCATACGGTTTTGCCTACTACGGCGAAATGATCACATACCTGGGCATGACGGCGCCCATGGCGGTATTCGCGCTCATAAGCTGGCTCAAAAATCCCTATAACGGCAGGCGCTCGCAGGTCAGGGTAAACAACATATCCTTAAGGGAGTGGTTTTTCATGTTCGCCGTCGCCGCCGCGGTGACGGCGGCGTTCTGGTTCATACTTGAAGCATTCGGCACGGCAAACATGATCCCAAGCACTGTCTCTGTCACCACAAGCTTTGTCGCCGTGTGGCTGACCTTCCGCCGCAGCCCCTGTTTTGCGCTGGCATATGCCGCAAACGACGTCGTGCTCATAGTTTTATGGGTGCTCGCCGCCGTGGACGACCTTTCGTACGTTTCGGTCATAATCTGTTTCATCATGTTTCTCGTCAACGACGTCTACGGCTTCGTCAGCTGGCGCAGGATGGAGCGTACCCAGCGGGCGGCTGCCGAGCTTTCCTGACTATTCGCGTTAAAAAGTGTTGACAGTCATCCATTATTAAGATATAATATCAATATGGAAAACAAACGCAACACTGAGCAGAAACGAATAATTTTAGAAGCGCTCATGCATGCCGACCACCCCACCGCGTCGGAGCTGTATGAAAGCATCAGGGACGAAAATCCCCGCCTTTCGCGTGCCACGGTCTTTCGCGTGCTGGGGCAGTTTGCAGACGACGGCGTGGTGCGCAGGCTCAACCTTCTGGGCAGCGACACCCGCTTCGACGCCCGCACGGCGCCGCACGCGCACTGTCACTGCGTGCGCTGCGGCAGGCTGACCGACGTGTTCGAAGGCGACTTCGTTCCGCTGTTTTCGTGCGGGGAGGTGGCGGGCTATGCAGTGCTGTCCGCCGAGGTGGAATTCAGCGGTCTCTGCCCTGTGTGCAGGGGCGCCGAAAACTGAGTGTACATAGAGCGCCGCGCAGACATACGATGTCTGCGCGGCGCTCTCATCGTCTTGATCACTCGTCCTTCGGTTTGTCGTCGTCCGCGGCGGCAAGTTCGGCGGCTGCGTTCAAAGCGGCACGCCTTCCCAATGCCCGCTTTGCGGCAAGGAACAGGTAGTACGCCCCCGTAAACGCAAAAAATATTGCCACATACACTGCGTACAGTCCCAATATGTACAGCATGTTCAGCTCGTAGTTCCAAATTTTCAGCGTCCACACGGGCGGCACTTCGAACGGCAGGGGGTTTATCTGCGTAAAGGCATAGTTGGGGTACAGCAGCTGTTCGGCTGTCAGGTAGTAGCCGCTCTCCGTGTGCCAGGTCATCGAAGCCGAAGTCACCAGCGCACTGCATACCGAAGCCGTTATTATGACGGCAAAGTAGTATATAAGGGGGGCAACGCAGTCGCGCATTTTAAATTTGTATCCCCCCAGCGCCGAAGGCAGCACGCACAGCGCAAACAGCAGCGTGTGCGTCAGCACAAAATAGAGTATTGAGTAGCTGCAGAATATGCCGTAGTTGCTCATGTCGTCCCTGCCGAAGTACACAAACACGCTGATCGCCCCTGCGGCGTGGACGAAAAAGCTCGTCTCATATAAAAATTTTTTCTTTAAAAATACCGAAAGAGAGGCTATATATACGCCTAAGTTGCAAATGAACAGCGGCACGCACGCCAGCACCGAGTGGTACACGTTGTAGCCGTCGCCCATTACCATGCTGTCCTTCGAGTGGTACTGTATCAGCAGCACAACGGCTATCGCGCCCAGCGCGGCGTCCCGTTCGTCTTCGGCTCTGCCTTTTAAAAGTCTGTATGCCGCAATGGTGGTTGCCGCAAGCGCGGCTATGGCAAGCGCGTGCCACACGGTAAAGTTTCTGAACCGCAAAAAGCTGTCGGCAGGTATTTGGGAGATATCGAAAAAGTTTTCAAATATATTCAGCGGCATGCAGGCGAGCATGGCAAGGGGAAAGTAGACAAGCTTTAAAGGTGCAGCCGCCGGTCCGTCGCGCATAAACAGCAGCGCGCATGCGGCAAGCATTGCGGCGCCCTGCACAAAGAACAGCGCCATGTTCAGCCACTTGGGCATGAACAGGTTTACCGCGTTGTATATCTCCTGTTCGGGCGTCGGCGCCTCTTTGGTCACGTCGAAAAATTCCCCGAACGTAAAAAAACTCACTATTACGAATACGGGCAGTATGTACTTCAACGCGTCGGCGCAGCCGCGGCGGCGGTAGAACGCCGCAAGCGGCAACAGCAGCAGCGCACCCTTTTTTGCCCACTGGCACAGCACGAACGGCACGCCGAACTGCACTGCGCGGTTGAATATATAGTAGTCCGAAACCGTGAACGTCAGCAATAGCGCACATGCGAGCGCAACGGCGCAAGCCGCCGCCAAGGCACGGTTTAAATATGTAACTTTCATGTATCCATTATAATATATTCCGCCCCGCAAGTCAATACCCGGACTGTTTTGCGGCACGCTGTTGATTTTTGGCAAAACGTGTGGTATAATATATAATGACGGGACAAATTAAGTTTCACCAATTTTTTACACGGATATTATAAGCCGGTTATATGGGCAATATATAATAAGGGGTAGAGCTCAAATGAAAGCGCTTTGGCAATTTATAAAACGGCTGTGGCGCCGCGTGCTCGAACCGTCGCTCGTTCAGGCGTCGGTGGCGGCGGTGGTCGGCTGCATGTTCATTGCCGCCGCCATCGTCTTTTCGGCTGCGGGCGAAAACAATGCCGGTGCATACATATGCTATGCCCTTGCGCTGCTTTCGCTCGTCTACATCGGCTATATCTGCGCCTACGGCTTCCCCAAAGTCAAACAGCGCACGCTGGAAGTATTTTCAAGGAACTCGTTTGCCGACAGGCTCATAAAAAATTACGGTTTCCGCACCATAGTTCTGGCGTTCATATCTATAGTGCTCAACGGGTTGTATGCAATATACAACGGAGCGCTCGCCATATTTTTCGGCACCTTTTCGGGCATGCTGTTCGCCGCGTACTACCTGTTGCTGTGCGCGCTGCGCGGCGCCGTGCTCTCCTGCGAGCGCAGGCGTGCCGGAACTTCCGATACGGGCTTCGAGCACAGCGACAGTGTAAAGCTCTACGTCCGCTGCGGCATAGTGCTGGTGGTGTTCACTTTTATAATAGTTGCGGCAATGATTCGCATAATCATCTCCGAAGGCCGCGAGGCGCCTCTCGGCTATCTCATATACGTCTCGGCGCTGTATACCTTCGTAAGGTTCGGCTTTTCGGTGTACAATATACGCAAGGCAAAGCAGTTCAACGACTTCGGCATAAAGGCGCTCAGGAATATCGGCTTTGCCGACGCGCTCGTTTCGCTGTTCATATTGCAGATGGCGCTCATATCGGTGTTCGGCGGCGTCGAAGACCTGCACGTATTCAACGCCGTCACGGGCGCCGCCGTGTGCGGCATAATAATATTCATGGGCATATATATGGCGGTGACGGGCACCCGCGAATTAAAGATAGAGGATTGATATGGCAAAAGATCACAACAACTACGACTATCTCGCCGTCTCGGTTAAAAGCGACCAGCTCAGCCGCATACTGCACTGCTACCGTGCGCTGGGCTGGACGGAGATAAAGACCGAAGAGGACAGGCAGTACTACGACATGAACTACGTCCGCCTGCGCCGCCCGCACAGGATAGCCAACAAGGACAGGCTGCAGTATCTGCAGGTGCGCATGGAAAATTCCATCAATTCCCTCGTCGCAATAACCAACCGCGCCCACATAAAGAGCAACGGCATTGCCGCGGCGGGCACGCTGGCAACGCTTGCAATAGCCGCGCTCGGGCTGTGGCTTGTAATAGCCCGTGCCGGCGCGCTGCGCATATTCGGCTGGGTGTGCGTCGGGCTGTCGCTCGCCGTCGCCATAGCCGCCACCGTCGCCGTCTACGTCATGCGCCGCCGCGAAAAGAAGGCGGCTACGGCGGCGATAATCGAAAAACTGCGCCTCACCCAGTCGCTCATAGACGAGGCGGCGTCGCTCTCTCCCGCTGATACCGAAGCCAGCGAAGGGCTCTACGACCTTGTGGAAAGCGCGGATGGGGAAGGGGGGACGAAAAATGTATAGATCTTCCCGTTCCAGCCACTCGCTCGAAGACAGGTCGCGCCGCCGCAGGCAGCGCTTCACCGAAGATAAACTCGTAAAGATACGCACCGAGCGCACGGGCGGGCTGTTCAAGACCTGCCTCGCCGCCATGGTAATACTCATACAGCTCGGCATAATAGTGCTGCTCATAACGCTGCCTTCGGCTATCGCCCTCGGCTGGTATTTGCTCGCTCTGCTGGTAATAAGCATATTTACGGCGTTTTCGGTGCTCTCGTCCCACCGCAACAACCAGGCAAAGGCGGTGTGGATACTCTTTATACTGCTCTTTTTCACGTTCGGCTTCGCCATATACTTCATGTCCAACGATAAGTATATGTACGCCCGCGCCCGCCGCCGCCACAGGGATATATTTGTTCGCAGCGCCGACTATTTAAGGCAGAGCGCGGACGTGCAGTGTTCAGCGGCAATGTCCCAGTCTGCGGCATACCTCGGCAACGCCGGGCAGTTCATAACGTACAACAACACCGCCCTCAAGTACTTTCCCTCGGGCGCGTCGCTCTTCGACGACATCCTCGAAAGTTTAAAGACGGCAAAGAGCTTTGTGTTCATCGAATATTATGCCATAGCCGACGGCGTGCTCTTGGGCAGGCTGTGGGATGTGCTCAGGCAAAAGGCGCTCGAAGGCGTCGATGTGCGCATCATCTACGACGACGTCGGCAGTCGCGCGTTTTCGCACTCCATGCGCAAGGAGATGCGCCGCTGCGGCGCAGACGTGCGCGTGTTCAGCCGCCTCATTTCGCGCTTCACCTTTGCCATGAACTACCGCGACCACCGCAAAATAATAGTCGTCGACGGCAGGGTGGCGTATACCGGCGGCAGCAACATCGCCGATGAATACGTCAACGAAAAGCACATGCACGGCTATTGGAAGGATACCGGGCTCAGGCTGGAAGGCGAGGCGGTCGACTCGATGACTCTATTCTTTTTAAGGCAGTGGGAGTTCATCACCAAAAAGAAGTTCGACTACGCTCCGTACTTCGGTCGCTACGAAAGGTTCGAATGTCTCGGCGCCGTCACCCCGTACGTCGGCGGACCTGAGTACGGGCTGACCATCTGCAAGAGCATGTTCGAAAACGTCATCTCCGCCGCCCGCGAAAGGCTGTATATAATGACGCCCTACTTCATCCCCGACGATTCCATAGTGCAGTCGCTCATCAACAAGGCGCTTTCGGGGGTGGATGTCCGCATAATACTGCCCTCCGTACCCGATAAGTACTATGTGTATCTCGTCACGCGCGACAATGCCGAAAAGCTCATAAAGTACGGCGTAAAGATATATTATTATAAAGATTCCTTTGTCCACAGCAAGCTGGTGCTCACCGAAAGCTGCGCCATAATCGGCACCGTCAACTTCGATATGCGCTCGTTCTATCAGCAGTTCGAAGACGCCGTCGTCACCGACGACGGCGAGGCGCTGGCTGCCGTCGCCGCAGACTTCGAAAGTACCTTCCCCGACTGCGACAATCCCGATAAAGCCGCCAAAAACGGTCTTGTGCGGGCGGTAGCCATAACGCTGCTGCGCTTCGTGTCGCCGCTCATGTAAATGACAGGAGCATATCTATGAAAGATAAAACAAGAACTATACTTTCCTGGCTGCCCCTTGCCTTCGGCATAGCCTTCGGCGCTCTTGCCCTTTCGCTGCACCATATCGCATGCGAAAATATTATTCCCTCGGTGTATATCCAGGTGCCGCTGTACGCGCTGGTGCCCGCCGTCTTTCCGCTGCTCGAAAAATTTGCAAAGATAAAGGTGCCCGCCTTTCTCGTCGCGGTCATGACGGTGCAGATAATAATTTCCGTCGACTTCGGCACGGCGCTCAACTTCTATGCATTCATTCCCCACTACGATAAATTTCTGCACGCCTTCTTCGGGCTGTGGTGCGGTCAGCTCGCCTACTACTTCATTTACGTATGGGGCGGAGGCGGCATGCACGCCTTCGGCAAGGCGGTATTCACGCTGCTCGCCGTGCTCGGCGTGGCGGCGCTGTGGGAAGTCTCCGAATACTGCATGTCGCTCGTCTTCGGCACCGACCCCCAGCTCTGGAAGGGCGTGCTCACCGACCCTTCATATCACCCGCTCAGGGACACAATGTGGGACATAATAGTCGCCATAATAGGCTGCGCGGTATTCTTTGTTTCGCTCGCTGTCGACAGGCTGTGCGGCGGCAGACTGTACCGCGGCACGCTTTCGCCCGTCAAAGGGGAGGGGGAGAAGGGGCAGACTTTGTGATATGCCGCCCGCAATCGCTTGCATTTTTGCAGGTTATCGGTTACAATAGTTAAAAATTCTTTCGAGGTCAAAAAACATGCAGCAAAATGAGCAGGCGCCCTTAGCGCTCGCCGACGACGATAAAAAGCCCGAATTCGATCTCTCCTATGCAGACAAAAAGGAGGCGGTCAAGGGCGGCGTGCTCGGCGTTTTCATAGGGCTCGCCGTCATAGTGCCCGGCGTCAGCGGCTCGGCGGTGGCAATAATATTCAAACTGTACGAAAAGCTCTTGTATGCCTTCGGCAACATATTCAAACAATTCAAAAAGTGCGTCCGCTTTCTGCTGCCCATAGCCATAGGCGGCGTAATAGGTCTTGTCGTCGGCTTCATCGCCGTGCAGCAGCTCATCGACCTCGTCAGGTTCGCCATAGTGGCGCTGTTTGCGGGGCTCATGCTCGGCTCGTTTCCCGCCGTCACCGACCAGATACGCGGCGAAAAGCTCACGCCCTGCCGCGCCCTGCTGTTCGCAGTAGGCATGGCGCTGCCCATAGCCTTTTCGGTGATTTCGTGCAACATAACCACGGGCGACGCCGTGCTCGCCAACGCGCAGTGGTATCACTATATCCTCTTTCTCGCGCTCGGCTATGCCGTGGCGGTCACCCAGCTCGTTCCCGGGCTTTCGGCTACGGCAATACTCATGATGTTCGGCTACTTCACGCCCCTCGTCGCTTCGATAAGCTTTACCTACTGGGGCGAAAACCCAATGATATTCGCAATCTACGCCTGCCTCATAGTCGGATTCGTCGCAGGGCTGCTCACAGTCTCCAAGGGCATGTCAAAGCTCCTTCAAAAGCGCCGCGCTCCTACGTTCTATACTGTGGCGGGCATGTCGCTCGGCTCGGTCATAACCATGTTCTACAACACCGAAATCAATTCCTACTACGCGCAGTGGGGCGGTGCGTTTGCCTGGTGGGAACTCGTTTTAGGTATAGTGCTGTTTATCGGCGGCGTCGCCGCGGCGTATTTCTTCGTGCGCTACGAGCGCAAACATTCGGCATGAATACCGCCGCAAATGCGGCAAAAAATAGCGCGGGGCGGAACTTTTAAGTTCCGCCCCGCGGCAGTTATAAAAAGGCTCCCCCCTCATACCAGCAGCAGGTAAACAAAGTAGGCGCAGTACGAAGCGAGCATGACTATGCCCGTCGTTCTGCCTATGCTCTTTTTTGCAAGGCAGGGCACCCACAGTATTATGCCCGCTGCCAGCGCCACTGCGGCGTCGATAAGGAATTTCTGTTCAAACGGCACCGTCGTTATCACCGAAGACAGCCCCACTATGAACAGTATGTTGAATATATTGCTGCCCACAATGTTGCCTATGGCAATGTCGGCGTTCTTCTTTATGGCCGCCGTCACCGAAGTGAACAGCTCGGGCAGCGAAGTGCCCAGCGCAACCACGGTCAGCCCTATGAACCTGTCCGAAACTCCCATTTTTTGAGCAAGGAAAGTGGCTGAATCCACGGCTAAATTGCTGCCCACTATTATTAGTATCAGCCCCATCACGGCAAGCCCTATCGCAACTATCAGCGAGCGCTTTTTGGCTTGCGCTTCGGCTTCGGCGGTCGCCTCGCCGTCGGCTGCAAGCAGGTTTTCCCTTGCTATTGCATCCTCGCGCTTGTTTATCCTGCTGCGCGCTATTATGAACAGATAGGCAAGGTACAAAACAAATATAACAAGGAATATTATGCCGTCAATGTAGTTTATGCCGCCGTCGAATCCCAGCGCAAACAGTATTATCGTCGCGCCCAGCATCACGGGTATATCCACAAAATTTGTGTCCTTGCCCACGGCGAGCGTAGTTATCGCCGAGGATATGCCCAGAATTATGAGTATATTCAAAATATTGCTGCCCACGATGTTGCCTATCGTAATGGCGGCGTTGCCTTCAAGCGCGGCGCTTATCGAAACCGCCGCTTCGGGTGCGCTCGTGCCCATGGCAACTATCGTAAGCCCTATAATAATCTGCGGTATTCTTAGTTTTTCTGCAATGCCGCTCGCTCCGTCTACAAAGTAGTCGGCGCCCTTCGAAAGCAAAAAAAAGCTCACTGCGAGCAGCATTATGTTCCAGACGATCTCCATATTTTTATCCCCTTGTAAACTGTCCGAACAGATTATAACACAACATGTGTTTGCTTGCAACACTTTTTGCAAAATTTTCTCGGCAAATTATTTTATATGCCGTTTATAATTTGCCGTTAACATGATATGGTATGGAACGCGAGATAAGATATTACACCGACGAGGTGCACGATGACTTTGCGGGCACGCACATAGCTCCCCGCCCGCTGACAAAGAAATTCAAATACCACACGCGCAACCCCCTCATCGCCGTGCGGCGGTTTATAATGTACCGCCTCGTGGCTACGCCCGTAATTTATTTTTATTCGGCATTCATAAGGCGCATAAAGTACGTCAATAAAAAGTGCATGAAGGGTTACAGGCGCAGGGGCTGTTTTCTGTACGGCAACCACACGTCGTTCGTGTGCGATGCGTTCAATCCCACGCGCCTTTCCTTTCCCCGCCCCGCAAAAGTAATAGTGGGCGAAGACGCCACGTCCATCCGAGGCATAAGGTGGCTTTTAATGGATTTGGGCGCACTGCCCATTCCCTCGGATATCCACCTGATGGGCGCGTTCACGGGCGAAATAGAGCGCGCCGTCGCCAAAAAATATTGGATAGCCGTCTACCCCGAAGCCCACATATGGCCCTATTATACGGGCGTGCGCAGCTTCCCCGCGGTGTCGTTCCGCTATCCCGTCAAGCTCAATGCCCCCGTGTTTTCATACACAATGACGTATGGCAGGCGCAAACATTCCAAGCGCCCCAAACTCACCGTCTATATCGATGGTCCCTTCTTTGCCGATAAGTCGCTGCCCGTAAAACAGGCGCAGCAAAAACTGCGCGACGAAGTGTACGCCGCCATGAAGGCTCGCGCCGACGCCCATTCGGACTGTATTTACAAGTACGAATACGTCCGCGCCGAAGCGCCTTCCCTTTCCGAAAGCAAATAATATATACAATAAACGCCGGTGTGAGCAAGCTCACCCCGGCGTTTATCGTGCAGCCGTCGTCATACCCTGCCCAGCAGAAAATCCACCGAGCAGTCGAAGTACTTTGCAAGTTTTATAAGACTTTCAGCATTTGGCTGAGTTTTTCCGTTGTGCCAGCGGTTTACAGTCTTTTCCGAAAGTTTTGTCTGTTTTTCAAGTCTGTATTTAGTTATATTGAAGTGCCGCAATATGAACGTGAGCTGTTCGGAAAAGGGAGGGCGGGGTTTGAACGTCGCTTCGTCCGTCGTATCTTTAAGCCCGAGCAAAAAATCTGTCGAGCACTTAAAATAATCGGCGAGTTTTACAAGCGTATCTATGCTAGGCAATCCGTCGCCGCGGAGCAGCGTAAGTATTGTTGAAGAGTCAATTCCCGTCGCTTGTGAAAGTTTCGGAGCGCTTATTTCGGCTTCAGTCATCATAAATTTTAAGTTTTCAGACAGATTCGCCATATTTCACCAAAAGTAGTGCTTTTTCGACAATATATTATCGGTCAAACTCCCCTGATTTTGTTGATTCAGGGGAGTTGGAACGGTATAATATAGGTACACAAAGGCAAGGCGCCTGCTTTGGTGAAATTTTATTTAAAGGATGAATCTATTATGCAAAAGGATAACGCGGAAAAAAGTTACGTTGCGGACGAAAAAAGTCTGTTATGGGAATTTGTCTTTACTTTAAAGGAGTATTTCAACATGACCGCCGTGCAGAGCGGCGGCAGTGCGCTGATAGCGCTTGAAAACGGGCAAAAGTTCTTGCTCACGCTGCGGTCTGTACAATAGAGCTGCCGCCCGCCCGCAATATGATTGCGGGCGGGCGGCAAATAAAAGTGCACCCGCGGCGTTTTCGCCGCGGGTGCGCTGCTCTTTTATCGGAATTTTAAATTATATCCTTCAACAGGTCGTTCATGTCGTACAGCCCTGCGGGCTTGCCCTTTATCCATTGCGCCGCCCTGAGCGCGCCTGCCGCAAACACCGTCTTTGAGCGGGCGGAGTGCGAAAGGGTGACTATCTCGTCCTCGCCCGCGAACATCACTTCGTGTTCGCCCACAATGGTGCCGCCGCGCACGGCGTGTATGCCTATCTCGTTGCCGCGCTTGCCCACGATGCCGCTTCTGCCCTCAACGTATGCCCTGTCGCCGCCGAGCGCCTCGTTTGCCGCGTCGGCAAGCATGAGCGCCGTGCCGCTGGGCGCGTCTGCCTTTTTATTGTGGTGGCGCTCTATTATTTCGACGTCAAAGTTTTCTCCCAGCACTTCGGCAGCCTTTTTTACCAGCCCTGTCAGCAGGTTGACCCCCAGCGAAAAGTTTGCCGTCTTGAACACGGCAACTTTTTTTGCCGCGTCCTTGATTTTTTCAAGCTGTTCGGGGGTGTGTCCCGTGCTGGCTATAACGGCGGGTATGCCCCTTTCTGCGGCGTATCTGAGCTCGCCTTCGAGGGCGGCGGGGGAGGAGAAGTCTATTATCGCGTCGGGGCGTTCGGCTATGCCTTCGAACGAGGTATACACGGGCACGCCGCAGTCCTTGGGCTGCGCGTCCACGCCGCATATCACCTGCACGTCGCCGCTCTCGGCGGCGAGCCGCAAAATATTGCCGCCCATCTTTCCGCTTATGCCGCATACGAGAATTTTCAGCATACCTTTATCCCCGCAGCTTTAATGCACTTTTTCATCAGCTTTTTGTGCTCTTCTTCAAGCTCTGTCAGCGGCGCCCTGGGTATGCCCGCCTCCAGACCTATCATGTTGCAGCCCGCCTTTACGGGTATGGGGTTGACTTCCACAAAGCAGGCGTCTATCATGGGCAGCAGCTTTTCGTGTATTTTGTTTGCCTTGGCAAGTTTGCACTTCAGCATGGCTGCGGCGATCTCCTTTATCTGCGCGGGCGCAATGTTCGAAGCCACCGATATCAGCCCCGCCCCGCCTATTGCCATTATTGGTATGTTCAGGTTGTCGTCGCCCGAATACAGATCCATCCTCGGGCGGATGCGGCGCATGGTCTCGCAGATCTGCTCCATATTGCCGCACGCCTCCTTTATGCCCGCCATATTGGGTATGTACGAAAGCTCTTCGGCGGTCGCGGGCAGTATGTTCACGCCCGTCCTCGGGGGCACGTTGTAAGCTATTACCGGCAGCGAAGTGGCAGAGCAAATAGCCTTGTAGTATTCAATTATGCCCTTTTGTGTGCACTTGTTGTAGTAGGGGGTGACGGCGAGTATGCCGTCTGCGCCCAGCTCTTCGGCGCGCCTCGTCGCCTCCACGGCGTGCGCCGTGCAGTTGCTGCCCGTGCCGAATATCAGTTTGGCTCTGCCTGCATTGCGTTCTTTGGCAAACTTCATAACGGCTGACTTTTCGTCTTCGGTCATCGTGGCGGGCTCGCCCGTCGTGCCCAGCACCACCAGCGCGTCGGTGCCGTTTTCAAGCTGATATTCTATCATCCTTCCGAAGGCTTCAAAATTGACGCCGCCGTCGGCATAAAAGGGCGTTATCATTGCCGTGGCGCTGCCGCTGAAGAAATTTTTCATTGTCCCAAACCTCTCAATAAAATAATACAAAAACCGTCAGGTTCTTTCAAAGTAGCCCTTTGCAGCCAGCAGTTCGGCAAGCAGCACTGCGCCGCCCGCCGCGCCGCGCAGGGTGTTGTGCGAAAGTCCTATAAATTTATAGTCGAAGAGACTGTCCTCTCTCAGCCTGCCAGCGCATACCGCCATGCCGCGCTCGAACATTCTGTCGAGCTTTGCCTGCGGTCTGTCGTTTTCTTCAAAGTAGTGTATGAATTGTGCGGGGGCGGAGGGCAGCTCAAGCTCCTGCGGCTGACCTTTGAAGTTTTTCCACTCTTCAAGTATCTGTTCCGCGGTCGGCTTGTTTTCAAAGGATACAAAGCATGCCGCGGTATGCCCGTCCGAAACGGGCACGCGCAGGCACTGCGCCGTTATTACGGGCGCCTCCGCGGACACTATTTCGCCGTCCTTTACGCTGCCCCATATCTTCAGGGGCTCTCTTTCGCTCTTTTCCTCTTCGCCGCCTATATAGGGTATAATGTTGTCGACTATCTCGGGCATGGTGTCAAACGTCTTGCCCGCGCCCGATATCGCCTGATAGGTGGTGACGGCGGCGCACTTTATGCCGAACTTTTTCAAAGGGTGCAAAAGCGGCACGTACGATTGCAGCGAGCAGTTGCTCTTAACGGCAATAAATCCTCGCTTGGTGCCCAGCCTTTTGCGCTGTGCGGCTATAACTTCAAGGTGGTCGGCGTTTATTTCGGGTATCACCATGGGCACGTCGGGCGTAAAGCGGTGCGCCGAATTGTTCGAAACTATGGGGCATTCGAGCTGTGCGTACGAGTATTCGAGCGCCTTTATGTTCTCCTTGGGCATATTGACCGCGCAGAAGCAGAAATCAACCGCGGCGGCTATCTTTTCCCTGTCTGCCGCGGCGTCTAAAACTATCATATCGGCAAACTTTTCGGGCATGGGCTCTTCAAGATGCCAGCGCCTTACGGCGTCGCGGTATTTTTTGCCCGCCGAAGAGGAGGAGGCGGCAAGCGCCTTCACCTCGAACATCGGGTGGTCTTTCAATAGCAGGGCAAAGCGCTGACCCACCATTCCCGTGGCGCCTATGATGCCTACAGAGTACTTTTTCATAATAATCTATTCTCCGCAAAAAATTTTTGTGTCAAAGTGCGCCGCGCTGCGGCGCCTGCCTTAAATTTTAAATGAACGCGGCGCAGTTGCGCCGCGTTTTTAAACATCGTTTGCAATAAAAACAGGCAAATAGCGCAACACTGAACGTGACAGTCGCACGGATATTTTCGCGTGCGCCCAACGAAAAACAAGGCGGTTTTCCGTTTCGGCGGCGATGCCCTTTTGTCCGCAGGTGTGCGCCGCAGCCTTAAAACGGCAACCCTGCGGCTACTCATGCTCGCCGCTCCTCTATTCGACAACTGCATGATACCATAAGATGCATAAAAAGTCAAAGAAATTTAGCTCGCTGCGCCCATTAAATATAATTTGACCCGCCGCCTGACTTTGCCCGCCGTCAAAAAATTTTCGGCAATGTCGGCAAAATAATTGAAATATTTGATTATATACTGTATAATATAAAAAAGTCTGTGCGTGCGCCGTGCGCCGCCGGCTTCAATTTTCGATATTCAAGGAAAGTTTATGGCAGAATCCAAATTGCAATCGCTTGTCGGCAACGAAAACGCCGAAGACTACGTCCGCACCTATGCCCCCAAGGGCAGGTGGAGAGATGCGTGGCAGCTGTTCAAATCCAACTTCGTCAGGTTCATCATAATAAACGTGCTCACGCTGGTGTTCTTCATACCCGTCGTGGCGGTAATATACCTGCGCCTCGCCTATATAACCGGTCTCGCCACGGTATATCCCTTTTCGGCAAACACCGGCATATCCATATTCACGCCGTCCACGGTCGGCTTGTCCGAACGGTTGGTGCTCTCGGCAGACCTTCTGTTCTATTCCGTAATGATAATCGCCGCGCTGATAGCGGCGGTGGGCTTTGCGGGCGGCGCATACTCCGTCAAAAAGATGATAAACTCCAACGGTCAGTTTACGCTCAAGGGCTATTTCCACGGCGTTAAGACGTGCTATTTCAACACCGCTCTGCCCGTGTTCGTGTTCATGGTATTCCTGTTCGGCTGCTTCATGATAAGCGACTGGGCAGACCTTGAAATAGTCAACGGCGCCGCCGCAGGCGGACCCATAACCGCAAAGGTATTCATAATAATCGCCACCGTCATCGTCGGGCTGTATGCGCTCTGGGTGTATGCCGTGGGCGTCAGCTACAAGGTAAAATTAAAGTATCTTTTAAAGAACTCCCTCGTGCTGCTCGTCGGCACCATATTGCAGACCATATTCATGGCGGGCTTCGCGCTCATACCCCTGTGGCTGCTGCTAATCGGCATGAGCAGTCAGTTCTTCCTGTGGGCGGGTCTGCTCTTTACCGTATTCATCGGCTTTTCCTTCTTTTTCCTCGTCTGGATGGCGTATACGCAGTGGGTGTTCGATTCGTTCATAACCCCCGCCATAGCCAGCGAAAAGGAGGCGGAGCGCGCCAGAATGACCCCCAAACAGCTTGAAGAAGCCAGGCTCGAAGAGGCGCGCAGCGAGGCGAGGGAAATACTTGCCGCGGGCAAGTCCGAACTCATCTCCAAGCCCATAATGCCCATAGGCGAAAACGTGGTGGCAGTCATTCCCGCACGCTTCACCCGTGCCGACGTCGCCGCCGCTTCGGGCGCCCGTGCCGACCTCGAAGGCGATATAGCCGCGTACTACGAACAGCACAAAAACGACGCAAAGTACGTCGAATACAACAAGCTCTTCGCCGAGCGCGAAAAGGCGCTCTCTTCCACCGATAAGAAGGGCAAAAAGAAAAAGATAAGCTCGGAAAACCTGCTGCACTGATCGCGGCAGGCGCTCCCTTGAACAGACAATAATTTTTTCACGCCACATTATCCGCAATGAATTCCTACACCGCACTCGGCAACTGGTTCGAATACTTAAACAAAGACTGCGACTATCCCAAATGGTCGCAGTATTTAATTGAACGCCTTGCCGCTTTCGGCGCGGGCAACAGGGGCGTGGACATCGGCTGCGGCAACGGCTACTTCACCCGTGCGCTGTTAAAGGCGGGCTATTCCGTGACGGGCGTCGACATCTCGCCGCAGATGCTGTCCGTCGCCAAGCAGAAGGGCGGCGAAGAGGGGCTGCGCTGTGAATTTTTACTCGGCGATATAACCAAACTTAAACTGAACGGCGCCGTGGACTTTGCCGTCGCAATAAACGATTGTCTCAACTATGTTGCGCCTTCAAAGCTTAAAGCGGCTTTCGGTCACGTTGCAAACTGCCTGGTGCGCGGCGGCATATTTCACTTCGACATCTCGTCCGAACGCAAGCTGCGCAGCGACATCGGCGAAAACATGTTCGGCGACGCGGGCGAAGATATCTCGTATATCTGGTTCAACACGCAGGAAGAGGATGGGGTGACGATGGAGCTGACGTTCTTCGTGCGCGGGCAGGACGGCAGATACACCCGCTTCGACGAAACTCACCGCCAGTACGCCCACTCCGAACAGTCGGTAGTCGGCGCCCTGCACGCCGCCGGCTTCGCCAAGGTGTTCGTTCAGGGTCACCTGGGCGGCGACGACAAATCACAGAGGATAAATTTTACTTGCATTAAATGACCATGAACAAACTATTCAAAGCGCTCGTATATGACAAGCAGGTGTCGCTTTCGGTGCTCGATACCACCCAACTCGTAAACAAGGCAATAAAAATCCACTCGCTCTCGGGCAGATCCGCGCAGCTTCTCGGCGAACTTTTAACGGTGTGCGCCTACATGTCGGGCTGTTTAAAGAGTCCTAAGGGCGCCGTGTCCATAACCGTAAAGAGCGGCGAAGGCAGCGGCAGCGCTTCCGTTTCGGGCGATATCGACCTGCACATCCGCGGCTATGTCGACGGCTCCTGCCGCAGTTCTTTAAAGGGAGGCACGCTCACCGTCATCAAGGACGACGGCTTTTCCCGTCCCTTCGTCGGCGCCTGCGAAATAGGCGGCGACAGCGTCTCGCGCATAATGACCGACTACTTTCATATGAGCGAACAGATACCCACCGCCGTATCCGTGGGCGTAAAGCTTTCGGACGACGGCAGCTGCGCCGCCGCTGGCGGCGTAATAATGCAGCTGCTGCCCGGCACCTCGCAGGAGAATATGGACAGGGCGGAAGAGCGCATGCAGGCGTTTGCCGATCCCGCCGAAGTGATCGCCCGCTGCGGCGCCGAAGGCGTCATAAGGCAGTACTTCGACGGCGAGATCGAGCAAAAAGGGCTGTATCTTCTGCACCCCGACTATGTGTGCAACTGTTCGCGCAAAAAGATCGAAAGCGTCATTCTCCCCCTGGGCAGGGACGAACTTTTAGCCATCTGCGTCGAGCAGGGCGCCGTAAAGGTGCATTGCCACTACTGCAATACCGATTATACTTTCGACAGAGAGGACGTACTTAAGTTATTTGAAGAGAATGAGTAAAACTTTTTCGATAGACCTCAGCGAGGACAGGCTGCTCGCCATAGCCGCCGACTGCGTCGAGGAGCACAACTACATGGGCGCTCTGCGCATGCTCAACAAAAACGCCGAACTCAACGGCAATGCCGAAGATTCGTACATGCTCTATGCCGAGACCTTCGACGATATGGGTCTGTACGAAAAATCAATAAACGGCTGGTTCAAGTATATCGACTACTGCAACGGCTATTCGGATATCGACTATTCCGACGCCTACGAAGGTCTCGCCGTCAACTATCTCAACATCGGCGAAGAGGAAGTCGCCGCATTCTACTACAACAAACTGCTCGTTGAGACGGCTTCCGAACTGTCCGCCGAAAACAGGCGCGAGATAATAAACAACTTTATCGTCACGCACAAGACTCCGCTCAAGATAGCCTATCCGCCCCGCCTTGCCGATTTTTCGGGCGAGATGGAAAAGGGTGTGTCGTACATGCGTTCGGGCGACTACGAAAACGCCGTGGCTGAATTTTCAAAGGTGGGCGAAGGCAACAAGAGCTATATAACCGCCCGCAACTATATAGCAATGTGCGATCTGATAAACGATAAGTGCGGCGAAGCCGAGCGCGAATGCCTTGCGCTGCTCGAAAAATACCCCGATAATATCCAGGCGCTCACCACGCTTGCCGCCGTAAAGAACCAGCAGAACGAGCGCGGCGAGAGCATAGCCATAGCCGAACGCCTGCTGGCGCTCAATGTATCTTCTTCGGAGGATTTGTACAAAATAGCCACGGTCTGCTGCGAAAACGGCATGCACGGCGAGGCATACAAGCTGTTCACGCGAATTTCCGAAGAGCTCTGCTACGACAACGCCGTGCTGTATTTTTTGGCAGTATCCGCCTACAACAGCGGGCACAAACGGCAGAGCCTGGACGCCTTCGATAAGCTCCAGACCATATATTCCGACGCGGTCACGGCGCAGTACTACGCCGAGCACGTCCGCGCCCACCTTGCCGAAGATGACGACGACTACGTCAAAAACCCGCTCACCTACTTCTACCGCCTGCCGCAGGAGGAGAGGGAGAACAACATAGAACTGCTTTCGGCGTTTGCAAAGCTCAGCAACCGCAGCGCCGCCATTCTTGCGGAAAATCTCGACATAACCGACTGTATCCGCTGGTGCTTCGACGAGGGCGGCGAGCACGGCTCGCCCGAACTCAAACTGCTCGGCGCGGCGTGCGCCGTCAAGTCGGGCTGCGACGACGACCTGCTTCGCGACATATTGCTCGATGCCTTTCAGCCCGATTCGCTCAAAATGCAGCTCATCGCGCTCATAGCCGAGCGCAACAAGGACTGCTCGTACGGCGTTGTGGTCTGCCACGTCTACCGCAATATCGAGCTGCCCGCCCTAAAGATAGGCAGGACAAAGCGCAAGCCATTCATCAGGGCATATTCCATGGCTGCGGCGCGGTTTGCGCTCATCGAGCCCGACTACGTCTACGCGCTCAACGCCTCGGCGCAGTCGCTCTACAACAGGCTCTCCGAAGAAAAGCGCCTTGCCGCCGCTGCCGACATGCCTGCGCTGATGGCGGCAATATATGCGGGCAGCGGACTTGCCGACGGCGGCGACGACGCCGACGCGATATGCGGTTACTTCAACGCCGAGCGCAAAAAATATGATAAAATAATGGGGTGAACAGCATGAAACTTTACGATTTTGACGGAATGTTCGAAGAAAAACTTGCCGACTACATTAAGCGCAATCCCCGCGGCTATACCGAAAAGCAGTGGGAGGACGTCATCCCCGCCATGTATGCCAAGTTCGGCGATACCGTGGTCAGGTCAATAGGCAAGACGCCCAACCAATTCTACGCCGAACAGAGCGATGAAGAGCTCGTCGCCTCGCTCAGGGCGCACCTCAAAAAGGGCGTGCCCGTCAGCGAATATCTGTGCAGCGCCATCGAAGGCAGGGATATGGAACATCTGCTCATCCCGCTGCTTTCGGGCAGCGAGGACGAAATTGCCTACGCCCTCAACCTTATAGGCGCTTCAAAATCCGCCCTGCCGGAATACATGCGCCTTCTCATTTCCTCCGAAAGCGAGGACGTGCGCAATACCTGCGTCGACTACGTAAAGGAGTTTGCCGACGACGTCAAGGAAGAGGCGTTAAAATATTACAAAAGCGGAGTAAGGAGCGAATATATGCTCGAAATACTCTCCCGCTGCAAGGAGAGGGACGAAGATATATTCGAAATGCTCCTTGCCGCTTTCCGCACCGCCGATGACGGCGTGCTCGCGCTCAGGGCAAGCTACCTCGCCGCCTACGGCGACGAGCGCGCCCTGCCCTATCTTACGGATAGGATAGAAGACGAAGCCATCTCCTATGCCGATTTCCAGGATCTGAAGTTCGCCATCGAGGCGCTCGGCGGTACATACGAAAAAGAGCGCGACTTCTCTTCCGACCCATACTATGATTTGATCAAATCCCACGGCGCTATAGATATCGACATTTTCAAGGACATAAAATAGCAGCTTCGGCTGTACGCTAAAATTCATGCGGCAATTACTATTGCCGCAATTCATGAAAACATTGCAAATGTTTTCAATTTATCGCGCTTCACGCACCGTCGACCAAGCTTTACAGTTAGATTTCTCGATTGCGCTCGAAATGACAGGGCGAGGGGGCGACCGAGCTGGACAGTTGTCGTTTTCTCCGCTCTGCGGCTATTTAAGTATTTTTAAACATGTGCGAATAAACCTCGCCGCGGCGGGCAATAACTGCTGCGGGGAGGTTTATCTTTTTATGACCGAAATTACGCAAAAGGAACTTGGTATGATATCCGACGCGCTTGCCGCGGAGGCGCTCAACTGCAAAAAGGCGCGCATGTACTCCAAAACGCTCATCGATTGCGACCTCGCAGCGTGCATGGCGCAGATTGCCGAAGGTCACGAACAGCGCTACCTTTACCTTTTAAAACTTTTGGGAGGCAACTGAATTGAACGGGGAAAAGGGCTTTACAAAACTCAACGAGACCGACAGCCTTTGCGACATGCTTGCGGCGGAAAAACAGCTCATGTCGCTGTATGCCGCTGCGCTGTATGAAGGCAGCTCCAAAAGCGTGCGCAGGCAGTTTTTATCCAATCTCGAAGGCGTGGCTTCGTCGCAGTACGACTTGTTCACGCAGATGTCGGCGCGTGGCTATTATACGCCGGCTCCCGCCGAAAAGTGCATGATAGAAGGCGCTAACGACAAGTTCAAAAAGCAGGCAAAGAGCTTAAAGGCACAGTGATATGTGCCGTCAAATGCAAAGGTGCGGCGCGGAAAAACATAGTTTTTCCGCGCCGCACCGCGCTGTATTTCAATCATAATTGCCAGTCTATCGGCTGCTTGCCGTGCGCGGCGAGGTATTCGTTCGTCCGCGAAAACGGCTTGCTGCCAAAGAACCCGTTGTGCGCCGAAAGGGGAGAGGGGTGGGCGCTCTCTATTATCAGATGCCTTTTTCCGTCTATCAGCCCCGCCTTGCTCCGCGCATTGCGTCCCCACAGTATGAATACGGCGTTTTGGCACTCCTTCGAAACTATTTTTATTACCTCGTCGGTAAACCACTGCCAGCCGCAGCCCGAATGGCTGTTTGCGGCGTGCTCGCGCACCGTGAGCGTGGTGTTCAAAAGCAGTACGCCCTCCTTAGCCCACTTTGTCAAATCGCCGCAGTCGGTCGGCTCGTCTATGCCTATATCGCTCTTTATCTCTTTAAAGATGTTTTTAAGCGACGGCGGCAGCTCCACGCCCGCCTTTACCGAAAAGCACAGTCCGTGCGCCTGACCGGGCTCGTGATAGGGGTCCTGCCCCAATATCACCGCCTTGACTTGCGCGATCGGGGTGTACCTGAAGCAGTTGTAAAGGTCGTACATATCGGGGTACACTATGTGCGTCAAATATTCCCTTTTAAGGAACTCGCGTATTTTAAGGTATCTTTCGTCGGCAAACAGCGGCGCAAGCGCCTCGTCCCAGCCTCCGCCCAAAGCAATCATATGCGCTCCAAAAGTTCAATGTATGCGGCTATCTCGCGCTTTGCACCCTCGAGGTCGTGCTCTGAATAGTTGCCGCACTCCTCGCGGCGGCTGCCGGGCACCTCGTCAAGTTCAAGCGCCCTCTTTCCGCACTCGATTATAAGCTCCTTTACCTGTCCGCCGTCAAGATTTGTCGTAAGCAGGTAAAACCCCGTCCTGCAGCCCATGGGTCCGAAGTATATCACGTCATCGGCGCACTCCGAATTCCTCAGCGTGGTAGCCAAAAGGTGCTCTACGGTGTGCAGCGCGGCGGGGGTGATGTAGTCGCCGGCGTTGGGCTTTTTAAAGCGCAGATCCCACGTGGTTACGCCGTGCATTTGGGTGCACCTGTACAGACCGCGTTTAAGCAGGTCGTGGTTCTTTTCAAACGAAGGTATCTTACGCATTGCACACTCCTTCAAATATGGCGGGAACGGCGGCTTTGAGCGCACCGTTGCACGCCTTGAGATTTTTCATAAACTGTTCGGTGGTAGAGCCGCTGCCCGCCACGTCGGATATGGCTTTAAAGGCGTACAGCTCCGCACCCGCATGCATGCACGCCTGGGCTATTGCCGCGCACTCCATGTCGCGAATGTCGGCGCCCAGCTCCTTAGTCAGCAGCGCATAGTCGGCGGGGTCGTCGTTGAATCTGTCGCCCGAACCTATGCGCCTTAAGGGGTATGCGCCCGCCGTGCGCAGGGGGATGTACGGCTCGGCGCACTCGTCCAGCGTGCCCCGCTTTGTGCCGTTCAGCTGCACAAGGTCAAAGTCGTACTGCACGGCATGGCTTATGGCGTAAATGCCGCAAACCTGCGTCTGCCCGTTCAGCCCGCCTGCCACGCCTATATTTATTATCTTGTCCGCGCCCAGCACGTCAATGGCGTACTGCGCCCCGCACGCGGCGTTCACCTTGCCCACGCCGCATATCACGGCGGCGGTCTGCCTGCCGCACAGCTTTCCGCATACTACCTTTTTGTCGCAGCAGACGTAGCTCTTTTCTGTCTGCATGTTTTCAAGCACGGCTGCCGCCTCGCTCTCCATGGCTATAACAAATACCGTCATTATAATCCCTTAAAATTATTTTGATTAAAGATTTCGCAAGCCTTCCCTGCAGAGCGCAGGCGTTCATATATCGCGCTGTCTAAGCGTGTCGTCGCCGCACAGGCAAAGTATGCCGTACGGCAAAAAGATGTGCACTATGGGGCAGTTCTGCTTCTCTCCGTCCATATATATGTCGCCTTCAAAGTACTCCAGCCTCTTCAAGTGCGTGGCAAGAGCAAAGGCGTTGAGCTTAATGAATGCCTCCTTGGCTGTCCAGTTGAGCAAAAAATCTTCCTCGCCGCATATTTCGTCCCTTTCGCGTGCGGAAAACCTTTCAATTATCGCCGCGTGCTCTCTGCCCGTAAAAAGTTCAAGGTCGCAGCCTATCTTTTTATCGCTCACGGCAATGGCGGCGATGTCGCCGCTGTGGCTTATGTTAAAGTCGTAGACCCCCATATATGCCCCGGCGAACGTTGGACGGGGCGCAGAATAATCGACTTTGGCGCCCTCCGCGCCGAAGCATGTCTGCAGCAGCAGCGCGGCTTTTTTGTATACGTTTCCGTTTTCGGTCAGCGCAAAATACGTCATAGCATCAGGCTCTCAACATACTCGATCTGTTCGCGCGTGGGCAGCATTTCGGTGAACGCGCAGGCGCTGCCCGCGGCGGTGGCAAAGTTGAGCGATTTAAAGTAGTTGCCGGTGTTTATATATTCGTGAATAAAGCCCGCCACCATCGTGTCGCCCGCGCCTACGGAATTTATGAGCTGACCGCGCGCCGCACGCACGTACATCGACTGGTTTGTCTCGGTCACCATCACGGCGCCGTCGGCGCCCATCGATACTATCACGTTTCTTGCGCCCTGCTTTTGCAGTTCGCGTGCGCACTCGGCTATTTTGCGCGTCTCCGAAGTGTGCGGTATGCCGAATATCTGGCACAGTTCAAATATATTCGGCTTTATCAAAAACGGTCTGTGTCTCAGCGCCGAAGTCAAAAGCTTGCCGCAGGCGTCAATTACTATGTTTACGCCCTTGGGCGCAGCCAGCTTATCCAAAAAGTCGCTGTATGCGCTGTCGGTGAGTGAGGGGGGCACGCTGCCGCTCAGTATGACCCAGTCGCCCGCCTTCAAATTCTTTTTCAGTTTTTTTATCAGCTCGTCCACGTCCGCGGGCGTCACAAGTGCGCCCTCGCCGTTTATGTCCGTTTCTGCAACGCTCTTTATCTTTACGTTTATGCGCGTCTGACCCCCGACCTCTATAAACTGACTGTTCAATCCGCGAGATTTTATCTCTTCAAGTATCGCTCTGCCCGTAAATCCCGCCACAAAGCCGAGCGCCATGGTCTCGTCGCCCAGCTCTTTGAGCTCCAGGCTGACGTTTATCCCCTTGCCGCCGGGTATCAGCTTTTCGCCCGCGGCACGGTTTACCGCACCCTGTTTTATGTTATTGACTTTTAAATAGTAATCCAGCGAGGGATTGAAAGTAACCGTGTACAGCATTATTTTTTCGCGCACTTTACAAATTAAATAATATATTTATAATTTAGCTTATTTAAGTTGAAATGTCAACCTCAATTATTTGCTTATTTAAAAAGCCGCAAATTTTTTGTGCCGCACGGCGGCTTGCAGCCGCCGTGCGGCATGCGTGCACCCCCTTAGGTGTGTTTTAAAAGGCAAATAAAAAAATTTATAAAAACCGCGTCAAATTCCAAAAAAAATACTTGACAAAATATTTGAGTTATATTATTATATACAAGCGTTGTGGCGCGGGAGCGCCTGAACGGGCCTTTAGCTCAGTTGGTTAGAGCGGTCGGCTCATAACCGATTGGTCCGCGGTTCGAGTCCGTGAAGGCCCACCATAAATATTTTGGCCCAATAGCTCAGTTGGTTAGAGCGCCAGCCTGTCACGCTGGAGGTCGACGGTTCGAGCCCGTTTTGGGTCGCCACAAATAAAGTTTTAAGCGCCTTTAAAAAGGCGCTTAAAACAAAAAATGCCTTGGTAGCTCAGTCGGTAGAGCGGTGGACTGAAAATCCATATGTCGGCGGTTCGATTCCACCCCAAGGCACCAAAAAACCTGTCTTTTGCTGGTGTAGCTCAATTGGCAGAGCAGCTGATTTGTAATCAGCAGGTTGCGGGTTCGATTCCAGTCACCAGCTCCAACACCTTTTAAAAGACTTATACGGGCGGATTGCAGAGTGGCCAAATGCATCAGACTGTAAATCTGACGTCTCCGACTTCGGTGGTTCGAATCCACCTCCTCCCACCACGAAAATGGCACTGACTATTGTCAGTGCCATTTTCGCATCTTACAAGTTATAATTTTTCGCTTGCTATTATTCGCGATATGCAGCCAATTGCTGCCCGCTGCGCGGGTTGATTGTTTAAACGATTGTAACTCGGTTAAAAGTCACAGCGCCCGCTTGAGGGCGTGCGTCAGCGGCGTGAACATCAGCCCCACGCTCACCACGGTGCACGCCGTCTGCGGCAGCATGGCTGTGAACGAAGCGTAAAAATACGCCAGCGCTCCCCGCTGCGTCAGTCCGAGGATGAGGGGGGAGACTACGTCGTCTATGAGCGTAAAAGCCACGGTGCACAGCGCGGCGAGCGCGGTCACGAAAAAGCATCTCAGCGCCCTTTCGCCCCCGCTCTTTTTTCGGGACGCCAGCCACACCGCGTCAAAGGCTATGGTCAACGCGGTAAATATGCCCCCCAGCGCCCACAGCATTGCGTACACGGCATCGCGGTATATGCGCGAAACTTTTACAAGTTCAAGCGCCGCCGCGGCGAATGCCGCAGCCGAAAGCACCGCAAGCACCAAATTGACGCATATCTTCAGCTTAAACGTCAGCCCGCCGCCGTCGTCGCCCCTGCCTATCGTGCCGAACAGCAGTCCGAACAGCGGAAAGTAAATGCAGTATACCGCCACCACGGCGGGGTAAAAGCCGAACAGCAGACAGCGCAGCAAGCTGAACGCCAGCCCCGTCAGGCAGCCGAACCTCGCGCCGAACACGTATGAAGTGCACAGCAGTATGACGGTTACAAATTCTACCCCGGGTACCGCCGAAAGCGCAAACTGCACGCCCGTCATCAGTGCGCAGGTCAGCGCAATGAACGCCGTCTCTCTCGCGGCGGAAAGTTTTTTGCGTTGATTTATGTACATCAGTAGGAGTAGTGGCTGTAAACAAGCGCGTAAGTATATCCCTCAACGGCGGGCAGACCGCTTATGCCGTAGTTCGCGCTTGCCAGCTGCCTGCCGTCATATTCCCAGGTGTCGTAGCTTGCGTCGGAATATATTACTCCGTCCAGCTCCGAAAGGTCGGTGTATATCGTCCACGCATAGCCGCTCGTCGCGCTCTCTGCTGTGTTTTCCACGCCCTCGACCGAAACTATAAAGTATCCGTATTCGCCGAGCTCCGCTTCGAACGTCAGCTCGCCCGCCTCTCTGAGCGCGCACATATAGTCGTACAGCGTCGTCTGCTCGTCGAGCTCCGTTACGTCGGCGTCCACCGTCATCACATAGTTGGCGCTGCCGTCGTCGTTGGTCACTTTGACCACGTTTCCGCCGCAGCCGCTCAAAAGCAATGCCGCGGCAGCCGCCGACGCGGCGGCTGTTAATCTTTTTGCAATGTTCATAAAAGTCTCCTTTAAAAATAAAAAATTCCTCCACGGCGTGAAGGAAGGCATTGCAACTCAGACCGCGGCATAACCCCTCGGTCTTAAAAATGCGCCCCGTGCGTCCCCTCACGTCGTCATTGTCGGCAAAAAACTTGCCTCCTGCCGCGCGGGTAGGTCTTCCGACTTAAAAAATGTGCACCGCACATACTGCGCAGACCTTCCCGAAAAAAATTTCAGTGACCTGCGCGCGGCGCATAACGGCAGCGGGGGCTGTGCGGCTATCGGCCGACTTCCCTATTAAAGCTTGTCCCCAAGCTGCCCGCGTGGCATAAGTTGTATGCATTATTTTACATTGTCCGCGCGCAATTGTCAACGCTGTGTGCCCATAAATATGGGCAAAACAATTGCAAACGTTGCTGCATTGTGGTAAAATGATAGAAGTATAACCAAAATGGCGGCGCGGTCATATAATGGCAGTATGCAAAATACTATCGCCAAGATAAATTTAGCCGCAATAAAGAGCAACGCACAGCACTTAAAGACCCTTTCAAAGGGCGCGCAGCTGTTTGCCGTGGTAAAGGCCGACGCCTACGGCCACGGCGCAATACCCGTCGCCCGCCGCCTGAGCGGCGTTGCAGATATGTTCTGCGTCGCCATAGCCGATGAGGGCGTCGAGCTCCGCGCCGCGGGCATATCGCTGCCCATACTCGTGTTCACTCCGCCGCAGGACAGGGAGGACGCCCTGCGCATGTCGGCATATGATTTGACCGCCACCGTCGCCGACGTCCGCTCGGCGCGGCTCGCACGCGGTCTCAGCGTGCACATAAAGATAAATACGGGCATGAACCGCCTGGGCTGTCCCCCGAACGGGTTAGACGGACTGCTCGGCGAACTTGAAGGATGTGCCGTCACCGGCGTATATTCGCATATGTACGCCCCGCTGTCGGATGCGGATACGGCGTTTCAGCTCGAAGCTTTCAAAGCTGCCGCGGGCAAGGTCAAGGCAAAGTTTTCGGGCGCGGTCGCCCACTTTGCTGCGACTGCGGGCATACTCTGCCGCCCGGACTGCCTGTTCGATGCCGTCCGCCCCGGTCTCGGGCTGTACGGCTACGCGCCCGAAGGTCTGTCGTGCGAAGGGCTGCGCCCGGCGCTCAGCGTATACGCCCGCAGGCTGCAGACGTTTGAACCGCCGTTCGGCGGCGGCGCGGGCTATGCCCGCGCCCAAAGAAAATATGCCCGCCTGTCGTCCTACCGCGCCGGCTATGCCGAAGGTTTCGCCCGCGGCTGTCCGCTGGGTACGGGCTGTCTGTGCATGGATTCGTTCATCTCCGAAAGCGCGGAAGACGAGCTGTGCATCTTCGATAACGCCGCAGAGTACGCGGCGCGTGCGGGCACGGTCTGCTACGAGGTGCTCTGCGCCGTGACAAGGAGGAGCGAGCGCGTATACTATGAAGGATGAACTGCGCTACAAGTATAAAATAAAGCGAAAATATTTTCAGCACTCCCGCCGCGAGGTCGCCGACGGCGCCATCTTCGACGCCGCGGTCGCCTGCCTCGGCGGGTACGACGATTTTTTCATCTACTACAGCTTCGGCTCCGAAGCCGACACACACAGGCTCATAGATGCCCTGCTCGGGCTCGGCAAGCGCGTCAGCCTGCCGCGTGTTGAGGGCGACGGCATGTCCGCCGTGCCCTATCGCCGCGGCGACGTGCTCAGACGGGGCGCCTTCGGCGTCCCCGAACCCGCGGGACAAGCCTGCGGCGGCGATATCAAGGTGGTGATAGTTCCACTGCTCGCCGTCAATTCTTCGGGCTACCGCCTTGGCTACGGCGGGGGATATTACGACAGATATTTAAAGGGCTGCACCGCGCTGAAGGTGGGCGTCGCTTACGACTTTCAGCTCACCGATGAGTTCAAGGAAGACGAGTGGGACGAGCCTTTGGATATGCTTATAACCGAAAGGGGGGTATATTATTTTGGAAATCCAACCTGAACCCGTTCAAAAGGGCAACAAGTTTTTGATGGAGCTGGGCGACCTCATAACAGGCGCACTGCTGCCGTTCATAGTCATGCTCATATTCGGCAGCACCATAACAATGTTTGCCGGCATGAGCGACGTCGCCGTTCAGCTGACCGCCTGCATAGGCGGCAACGTGCTCATAGCCGCCGCGTACGTCATCTTCGGCACAAAGAACGGCTCGGTGGCGTACCGCAAGCTGTATGTCAACCAGACCAAGCGCGCCCTCAACTCCTCCGAACTCAAGGTGGTGTACGGCACGGGCGAATACGCCTTCTGGAAGGGCATAGTCATACCGCTCATCTCCTGCGTTCCCTACCTTATATTCCAGATAATTAACATTGCGGCGCCCAACAGCGTGTGCCGCTTCATGCTCATGTACGCATTCGGCTGGGCATACTATCCCTTCACGCTCGCGGGGCTGCACGAAGCTCTTGGCATAGTCATGATCGCCGTGCCCATAATCGTCCATGCGGCGGGATACTTTGTCGGCATGAAGAAGGAGGAAAAGCTGCAAGCTCAGCTCGAAGCCACCAATGCCGAAGAAAAGGCAAAAAAGAAGAAGAGAAAATGAGGGTGATATCGGGCGCGTTCCGCGGTCTTAAACTCAATACTTTCAAGGGCGACGCCATCCGCCCCACCGCCGACAGAATAAAGGAGAGCCTGTTCAACATTCTCTCAACCCGCATAGCGGGGGCGCGTGTGCTCGACCTGTTCGCCGGCAGCGGCAGTCTGGGCATCGAGTGCCTTTCACGCGGGGCGGCGCACGTCGACTTCAACGACGCCTCGCCGCAGTCGGTCAGGCTGCTGAAGAGCAACCTTTCAAAGCTGAAGGGCGAGCTGTCCTTTTCGGTGACTGCGGGCGACTATTCTTCGCTGCTCATGCGCGCAGGCGCACCCTACGACGTCATCTTCATCGACCCGCCGTACGCTTCCGAAAGCGGCAGGGCGGCGCTGCAGACAATAGCTTCGCGCTCGCTGCTCGCCCGCGGCGGCGTCGCCGTATACGAGCGCGACAGGGCGTTTTCGGGGGATATCCCCGGGCTTGCGGTGTCCGACGAGCGCAAGTACGGCATAACCTATCTTACATTCTTTGAAAACGAGGGGGATATATGAAAAAGTGCATATTCGCCGGCACCTTCGACCCGCCCACGGTCGGGCACGAGGATGTGGTCTTAAAGTGCGCAAAACTTTTCGACGAAGTGGTGGTGGCGGTGCTTACGAATCCGCAAAAGCAGTGGCTGTTCACCAGGGCGCAGCGCGTCGCCCTGCTAAAAAAGCTGTTTGAGCGCCAAAAAAACGTGCGCGTGCGTACCTTCGACGGCGCCGCTGTCGACCTTTTAAGGGAGGAGGACACCGTGTTTTACGTGCGCGGCGTGCGCGACACCATAGACTTCGAATACGAAAACCGCAACAATTACGCGTCCAAGCGGCTGATGCCGGAGCTGATAACGCTGTATATCCCGTGCGAGCAGTCCCACCTGCACGTCAGCTCTACGCTCGTTAAAAATTCGATAAAATTCAAAAAAGAGTACGCCGACCTCATTCCCGCAAGCATATTGCAGGATGTATCGGCGCTGTTGGAGGAAAGAAATGTTTGAAAAGCAGATTAAGATACCCGAACCCGAAGAGATAAAGGCGGCGTCGCCCATGCCTGCGGCGCTTGCAAAGATAAAGGAGGAGCGCGACAGGCTCGTCGCCGACGTCATCACGGGCGCGAGCGACAAGATGCTCATCATCGTGGGCCCCTGCTCCGCCCATGCCGAAGACCCCGTGCTCGACTACGTCGAGCGGCTGGGAAAACTCAACGACGAAGTCAAGGACAAGCTCGTGCTCGTGCCCCGCATATATACCAACAAGCCGCGCACCAAGGGCGTCGGCTACAAGGGCATGTTCTCCCAGCCCGACCCCAAAAAGGGCGAAGATATTTTAAAGGGCATATATGCCATACGCGACCTCAATATCCGCGCCATTTCCAATTCGGGGCTGACCGCCGCCGACGAAATGCTCTATCCCGAAAACTATAACTACGTCGACGACCTTCTCTCCTATGTCGCCGTCGGCGCAAGGAGCTGCGAAAACCAGCTCCACCGCCTGGTATCCAGCGGCGTCGACGTAGCCGTCGGCGTCAAAAACCCCATGGGCGGCTCGGTCACGGTAATGCTCAACTCCATATACGCCGCACAGTCGGGGCAAATATTCAAGTTCAACGGCTGGCAGGTAAAGACGAATGGCAATCCCCTCGCCCACGGCATACTGCGCGGTGCCGTCGACGCCTACGGCAACGACATCCCCAATTTTCACTACGAAACGGTTATGCAGACTGCCGACGGCTACGCCAAGTCGGGGCTCAAAAATCCCGCAGTCATAATCGACGCAAACCACTCCAACAGCGGCAAGCAGTGCCGCCAGCAGATAAGGATATGCGAAGAGGTCATGCAGAACCGCCTGTACGACGGCGACTTCAAAAAGATAGTCAAGGGCTTCATGATAGAATCCTTCATCGAAGAGGGCAACCAGAAGGACGACATAGTTTACGGCAAGTCCATAACCGACCCCTGCCTCGGCTGGGAGGATACCAGACGGCTCATTCTCGACATCGCCGCCAAGGTGTGAGGCAGCACATTAAAAGGAGAAAATGATGAGCAAGACAGGCTATCTCGGACCGGAGGGCAGTTATTCGCAGCTCGCCGCGCAGAATATCCGCCGCGGCACGCCTGTGGCATACCCGTCCTTTCCCGCGCTGTTCGGCGCACTCGGGCGCGACGAGGTGAGCGGCATAGTGCTGCCGGTCGAAAACTCCCTTAACGGCGGAGTGATGCAAAATCTCGACCTTCTGCAAAACGCCGAAGGCGTTCTCGCCGTCGGCGAGATAAGGGTGAGGATAGAGCACCGCCTCGTCACTATAAAGGGCGCGCCCTACGGCGGCATAACGCGGGTGTATTCCCACCCTCAGGCGCTGGCGCAGTGCGCAAAATTCCTGCACGAAAAACTTCCTCGGGCAGCGCTCGTGCCCACGTCGTCCACTTCGGCGTGCCTGGGCATGATAAATTGCCCCTCGGATGCGGGCATAATCGGGTTGCAGAACATCGATAAAAAGTATGAGCTGTCGCCCTGCGCCATCTCCGATGAAAAGTTAAACTATACCCAGTTTTTATATGTGGTAAAACATTCGCCGCAGGATATCCCTTCGGGCGAAAAGGTCTTTCTGTCCATAACGTGTGCGCACCGCCCGGGTGCTCTCATACAGGCGCTCTCGGCGTTTGCCGATGAAGGCATAAACATGACCCGCATCGAAAGCCGCCCCATAAAGGAGAGGATGGGTGAATACCGCTTCTTCATTGAAGTCGAAGGCGACTACTCGTCGCCCGCCGTGCAGTCGGCGCTGTCCCGCCTGCACGCGGCGTGCAGCTCGGTAAAGATACTCGGCAGCTATGCTCACAGCGAATAGGGCAGCAGCAGCGCAAAGCAAAGCGCCGCCTGCGCCGCCTTGAAGAGTATGAACGGCGCTGCCTTCACACCGCATTTTTGCAGATAGCACAGCTGCTGGGCGAGTATGCTCGCCCCGCCGAACGTGACCAGCGCCCCCGCAAGGGGCAGGGCAAGGCGGCTGCGCCCCGCCGCAAGCGCGGCGCAGCCGCCCGTAGCCTCGACAAGTCCCGTGCATACCGCGGCGGCGTCGTCCCCGAACGGCAGCGAAAGAACTATCTCCAGAGGCGCAAGCACGCCCGCGTCGTTCAGCGCCGCCGCAAGCGTATAAAAAAAGCATATGAACCCTCCCGCCAGAATGACGGAGGTAACTGCCGAAGCGAACGCGTCGCCCGTCATGTTTCCGCCGTCGGCTGCAGGCAGCACCATGCGCCGCCGCGCGGAGGATTTTTTTGTCGCCAAACACATTGCGGCGCCCGTGCCCGCCACTGCGGCAAGGTGCGCAGCAAACAGCGCCGCCCCTGCGGCGGCGCTTGAAAACATCTTTTGCCCCAGGCTGCCTATCGCAAACAGCGGACCGCACGCAGAGCACATCGGCGCAAGTTTTTTTGCGTCGTCCGCGGTCAGTGCGCCGCGGGTATAGTATTCGTAAACTATCCTGCTCCCGGCGGGATAGCCCGAAACGGCGCTCATCACAAATATCGCCGCGCCGTCCTGCGGCAGCCCCAAAAAGGCGCATATCCTCCTCAGCGGTTTAGCCGCCGCTGCCGCGCCGCCCGTCCTTATCATTATCAGCGCTATCACCATAAACGGGAACAGCGCGGGCGCCACGCACTCCGCCCACAGCGCCATTCCCTCGAAGCAGGCGGGCACATATCTTTCGGGCTTTGCAATCAGCATCGCCGCAAAGCCGGCAAGCAGTACATACAGCGGCACATACTTTATTTTAGTCTGCACTTTCATACTACATAAGTATTTATATAAGAGGTCTTTTATGAGTAAAAAATTGGGACTCGCCCTCGGTTCGGGCGGCGCAAGGGGTGCCGCGCACATAGGTTTTTTGCAGGCGCTGGAAGAGGAGGGCATAAAGCCTGATTTCATTTCGGGCTGTTCCATGGGCGCCGTCGTCGGCGGCGGCTATGCCGCCGGGCTCTCCGTCGAAGAGCTGCTCGCCTCCGTCCGTCAGCTCAAGGCGGTGGATATTTTAGACCCTTCCGGCATGGCAATAACCAAGCTGGGACTGTTCAAGGGCAACAAGGTCAGGAAACTTCTCATCGAAAAATTTGGCAGCGTCACGTTCGAAGAGCTCAAAATACCCTTCGTCTGCGTCGCCGTAGACATGCTCGGCGGCCGCATGGTCGTCCTCAACGAGGGCTCCGTCGCCGACGCCGTCCGCGCCTCCTCGGCGATACCCACCGTATTCCGCCCCGTAGAGATGGGCGATAAACTGCTCATCGACGGCGGAGTGCTCTGCCGCGTGCCCGTAAAGCAGTGCAAACTGCTCGGCGCCGACGTGGTGGTCGCATTCGACGTGCTTGCAAACACGGGCGAACGCGTGGAAAAAGTGCCCAGCATAGTGCACAAAGTGCTCAGGGTGTACGACATAATGGACTACAACCAGAACAAATTCGCCATGCGCGACTTCAAGGACTGCTACGACCTGTGGCTTGCGCCCCCGCTCGAAGGGCTCAATCAGTACAACGTAAAGGACGCCGAGGCGGCGTACGAAATGGGCTATGCGTACAGCCGCGAGCATATCGGCGAAATAGCCCGCCTTCTGGAATAATTTTATGGATCTTTTCGATTTCAACGGCAATGCCGAAGCGGCAAAGCCGCTCGCCGAGCGCATGCGCGCCAACAACCTCAACGACTTCATAGGTCAAAGCCACATAGTTTCGCCCGGTTCGCTCCTGCGCCGCGCAATATCTTCCGACAGGCTGGGCAGCTGCATATTCTGGGGTCCGCCCGGCACGGGCAAGACTACGCTTGCAAACATAATAGCCCAGACCACGCACGGCGAATTTATCAAGCTCAACGCCGTCCAGGCGGGCGTCGCCGACGTAAAAAAGGCGGTGCAGCAGGCGCAGGACAATTTAAAGCTTTACGGCAAGCGCACCTATCTCATGCTCGATGAGTGCCACCGCTTCAACAAGACCCAGTCCGATTCTCTCCTGCCCGCCATCGAGCAGGGCACAATAATTTTCATAGGCTCCACCACCGAAAATCCCTATGCTTCCATGACGCCCGCAATAGTTTCGCGCTGCCGCGTGTTCGAATTCAAAAGGCTGTCTGCCGGCGACATACTCGCCGCGCTCAGGCGGGCGCTCGGCGACAGGCGCAAGGGGCTGGGCGGATATGCGGCGCAGGTCGATGAGGACGCCCTCAACCACATAGCCGTCACTGCGGGCGGCGACCTCCGTACCGCGTACAACGCGCTCGAGCTCGCCGTGCTCACCACCCCGCCCGGGGAGGACGGCGCCATCCGCGTGCGACTGTCCGATGCCGAGCAGTCGATACAAAAAAAGTCGCTCAGCTACAACGAAGACGATTACTACAACTATCTTTCGGCGTTCTGCAAGTCGCTCCGCGGTTCCGATTCGGACGCGGCGCTCTACTATGCAATGCGCCTCATCTCGGGCGGGTGCGACCCCATGCTCGTCGCCCGCAGGCTCGCGGTGCACTCGGCCGAGGACGTGGGCATGGCCGACCCCCGCGCCCTCCAGATGGCGGCTTCGGCTATGTACGTGCTCGAAAAGACGGGCGCGCCCGAAGGGCTCATACCCCTTTCCCAGGCGATAATATACGTCTGCGAAGCTCCCAAAAGCAATTCTGTAATAACAGCCATGTCGGCGGCTAAGCGCGACGCCGAAGGCGTGCGCGACGACGGCGGCGTGCCGACATATCTCTGCGACCACTCGTTCGACGGCGCCGAAGGCAAAAGGCAGGTGGCAAAGTACAAGTACCCGCACGATTACCCCGCGGGCTACGTAGAGCAGCAGTACCTGCCCGATGCGCTCAAAGACGCGGTGTACTACGTTCCAAAGGACGCGGGCTACGAGCGCACGGTAAAGGATATCCGCCGTTCAAAGGGCAAAAAGGTCTGATTTAACGGTACGACAGGGCAAAAAGCAAGCCGCGGGCGGCGCAAAATTGCGCCGCCCGCGGCTTGCTTTTATTCGGGATCTTATTTCATAGCGTCGAGCACGGGGTCGAGAAGTTCGTCGTAGCTCTCTATTTTTGCCGAATCGAACTTATGGGCTATGATGCCCTCCGCGTCAATGACGACGGTGTAGGGGAACGAATCCACGCCGCCCAGTGTGTCGTATGCCGCCACGTCGGCGGTGGGGTCGTCCTGGCAGAATATTATCGATGAATCCGTCCAGCCCTTGTCCTCTATAAAGTCGCTGACTTTTCCGTCCTTGGGTATGTTTGTGGCGGAGTGCACCACGAGCACCTGAACGTCTTCCTGCTCGTTTGAAAGCTGCACAAAATAGGGCATCTCCGATATACAAGGTGAGCACTGCGTATACCAGAAGTTTATGACCGTCACTTTGCCCTTGCAGTCGTCCAGAGTAAAAGAGCCGTCGTTTGCGTCAAAATAGGTCTTCACCGAAAAATCGGGGCAGATATCGCCCACTTCGGTGCCCACGGTCGGCTCTTCGTTGCCCTGCCCGTTTCCGCCTATGTCGCCCGAAGGCTGCTTTTCGTTGTCGGCGCAGCCCGACCAGGCGACCGCGCTCACGGCGCACAGCGCCGCCATAAACATTATAAATATCTTGAATTTTTTCATAAATTTACTTCCTTGCCGCCGCAGCCCGCAGGCTGCGGCTCTTTTTTGTTTTCAGCATTATATCATAATTTAAAAATAAATTCAACTCTGCGGGGTAATTTTTGCGCCATTTTAAAAATATAAATATTGTGTGCCGCGTATCAAATGGCGGTGCGGCACCCGTTTTCGGTAAAAAAACAGCAAATTCGCGCCATTTCCGCATTTTTCTCGGGTCTTAAATATTATATCATCGGGGTACAACATTGGCATACGCAATAAAGATCAGGGGCGTCATCGTCTGCTTCGTAACGGCGGTGGTCATCACCGCGCTGTCGCTGTCGGCATACTATTCCGGGGCTTACGCCGTGTGGTTCGGCAAGTCTTCGGCAAAGCTGCCCATATACTCTGTGGGCACCGAACAAAAGGTGGTGGCGCTGTCGTTCGACTGCGCCTGGGGCACCGAACATACCGATGCCATCTTGCAGGCGCTCGAAAGGGAAAACGTCGCTGCAACGTGGTTCATGGTGCAGTTCTGGGCTGAAAAATATCCCGATTTTGTCGGCAAGATCTCCGCGGCAGGGCACGAGATCGGCACCCATTCGGCAACTCACTCGTACATGTCCCGCCTGAGCGCGGAGGAGGTGCGTTCGGAGCTCAGGTCGTCGTCGGCGGCTATAACTTCGGTCACGGGCAAGCCCGTCGAACTGTTCCGCCCGCCCTACGGCGACTACGACGACCTGCTCATCGAGACCGCGCAGAGCGAGGGCTATTTTACCATCCAGTGGGATGTAGACAGCCTCGACTGGAAGGACCTTTCGGCAAGCGACATAGCCATGCGCGTCATCAGCGGCGTGCGCCCGGGCAGTATAGTGCTCATGCACAACAACGGTCTGCACACAGCCGAAAGTCTGCCCATAGTCATCTCTGCGCTCAAAAACCGCGGCTATACCTTCGTGCCGATAGGACAGATGATATACCGCAGCGATTACACCCTCGATCATGAAGGCCGCCAACAGTTGACTTAAAGATAACAAGGACGAGGTACAAAAAAATGAATGCAACAACCGAAAACAACAAAGTTTACTTATGCGGCACAATAGTTTCGGGCGCACAGTTTTCGCACGAGGTGTTCGGCGAAGGCTTCTATGAATTCTTCGTGCGCGTGGAAAGGCTGTCCGGTCAGGCAGACGTGCTGCCCGTCACCATCTCCGAACGGCTGATGACTGAGGACATGAAGGAGGGCTCGGTGCTGTGCGCACTCGGTCAGTTCCGCTCGTACAACAAGCTCGAAGGCGGCCGCTCCCGCCTCATGCTCACCGTATTCGTGCGCGAAGTGCTTTCTGCGCCGCCTTCGGCAAACCCCAATTCCGTAGTGCTTTCGGGCTACATATGCAAGCCGCCCGTCTATCGCACTACGCCCTTCAACAGGGAGATAGCCGACCTCCTCATAGCCGTCAACCGCTCGTACAACAAATCGGACTACATCCCCGCGATAGCGTGGGGCAGAAACGCCCGCTTCGTAGCCAAAATGGCGGTGGGGGACAGGATAGTGCTGTCTGGCAGGATACAGTCGCGGGAATACCAGAAAAAGCAGCCCGACGAAAGCTTTATCACCATGACCGCCTACGAGGTGTCCATCTCCAAACTGGCGCTCTACGACGAATTTTCGCCCTTTGACATCGATAACGAGTTCGACCTCTATTCGCCGCCGCACGCCGAAGGCAACGCCGAAAAATTGTGAACGGCGTCCAAGGCGGCACAGTCGGAAGTATAAAAAAATATTATATATCCCTGCAAAAAAATGTGCGCCCGCCGTTTGCAAAAACGGCGGGCGCAATACTATAATTTGTCATCATAAAGTACAGGGTATACCAAAATGAACAAGCAAGCAAAAAAGTCCGGCACAGGCACCACCGACCTCACTCGCGGCAACGAGTGGAAGCTGCTGCTGTGGTATTGTCTGCCCATATTCGGCAGCGCAATGGTGCAGCAACTCTATTCGCTCGTCGACCTGCTCGTGGTGGGCAACTTTGCCGCAAACTCCAACCTGGCGGTAAATGCGGTGGGCAACGCCACCACCATAGTCAACATACTTCTCGCCTTTGCCCTCGGTGCAAATGCGGGCTGTTCGGTAACCGTGGCAAAGTACTTCGGCGCAAAAAATCATTTAAAGGTCAGGGAGACCGTTAATACCGCCGTCGTCACCTTTTCTGCCATGTGCGCCCTCTCCATGGTGCTCGGCTTTGCCTTCGGCGACCTTTCCATGGACGCCCTCAGCGTCGACGATTCCTATCGCGCCGACTGCCTGACGTATCTCTACGTCTACGCCGGTTCGCTGCCCTTTGTCTTTCTGTACAACACGGGCTGCGGCATCTGCTCGGCTATGGGCGATTCAAAGACGCCCTTCATCTTTCTCGTCGTATCTTCCCTTTTAAACGTTGCGCTCGACCTGCTGTTCGTCTGCGTATTCCACTGGGACGTAGCCGGCGCGGCGTGGGCGACCTTCATTTCGCAGGCGATATCCGCCGTGCTCACCGCCGTGGTGCTCGCCGCCAAGCTCAAAAAACTCCCCTCCGAACAGCCTCCGCGCAGGTTCGTAAAGGACATCTGCCGCGACCTCGTAATAACTTCCGTGCCCGTCATTTTGCAGAACGCCTTTGTTTCGGTGGGCAACTTCTTTGTCTCCAAGCGCATAAACGATATCGGCATAGACGCCACCACCGGCTTTACCGCCGCGTTCAAACTCGTCTCAATGGCAAACGTCGGCGTCAGCCAGATGACGAGCGGGCTCGCCAACTTCTGCTCCCAGAACAAAGCCGTCGGCGAATACAGGCGCATAGTCAAGGGCTTTGCCGTCGTGCTCGTCTACTGCCTCATAACCAACGCAGTGTTCATGACGGCGTTCATATCGGCGCCGCAGTTCTTTACAAAGCTGTTCGTCGATGCCGACAAGCTCACCGCAGCGGCTCTCGACTATTCGTGCAACTTCATAGTGATAGTTTCCTCGTTCTTGCCCGTTGTCTGCGTAAAGATAGTGTGCGACGGCGCCGTGCGCGGCTGCGGCGGCAACCTGGGCTTTACCATCTCCACGTTTACCGACCTCATACTGCGCGTCGCGTTCGTGTACATACTCACTACGCCCATGGGCTTTGCGGGCGTAAGCTGGGCTTGGGCGATAGGCTGGGCAATAGGCGCCGTCGTGGCTGTAAGTTTCTTTTTCGCGATCCCCTGCCTGCGCGGCGTGTTCTTCAAAAATCATACTCCCAAGCCGCAGTTAAGATGAATTGCGCAGATATCGACCGGGCTTTATAGTCAGATTTCTCCATGCGCAGCGGCGGGCTGTGCCCGCCGCGGCGCAGGCTTTATAATTTTCACTGCAGTGCGCACATAGTGCGCAATTCATGAAAATATTGCAAATGTTTTCAATTTATCGCGCAGTGCGCAGCCTGTACCGCGCACTTACAAATGACGCCAAATCGCTTGCTTTTTTTTGCGGGATATGTTATCATTTAATCAGTTTAATACTATAATGCGTTGAAGCGGAGCAGTAGAAGAGCATTTCCGAAATCCAGAGAGCCGTCGGCAGGTGAAAGACGGCGGAGGAGGCTTTTTGAACTCGCCGCCGAGCAGACCGGGTGAAAATAAAGTAGTCCGGTACGGTCTTCCGCCGTATAACGGACGGGGTGTATTTGCACCCGTGAGGCGATTTTTTATCGCGAAGAAGAGTGGTACCACGCACGGGGCGGCGTCTCTTTAATAAGAGACTCCGCCCCGTTTTTCGCGCATTGCGGTGCGCACTTAAACATATGGTATTATCATGAAAAATTACAACAAGTACACGCCCCAATTCTTTCTTCCCCCTCAAAGATGCATGGATTGGTCGCTCAAATCGGTCATAACTTCGGCGCCGGCGTGGTGCTCGGTCGACCTCCGCGACGGCAACCAGAGCCTCGTCGAGCCCATGTCTCTCCACACCAAGCTTGAATTTTTCAAACTGCTCACCGATATAGGCTTCAAGGAGATCGAAGTCGGCTTTCCCGCCGCATCCGAAACGGAGTACGCCTTTCTCCGTGCGCTCATAGAGGGCGGACTCATCCCCGACGATGTCACCATCCAGGTGCTCACGCAGGCGCGCGAGCACATAATAAAGCGCACTTTCGAAGCCGTCAGGGGCGCAAAGAACGTCATTGTGCACGTGTACAACTCCACATCCGTCGCCCAGCGCGAACAGGTGTTCGGCAAGGACAGGGGGCAGATAAAGTCGATAGCGGTGGAGGGCGCAAAGCTTTTAAAGGAGCTCGCCGACGAGGCGGGCGAAGCTTATCGCTTCGAATACTCGCCCGAATCGTTCACGGGCACCGAGCCCGATTACGCGCTGGAAGTGTGCAACGCCGTGCTCGACGTGTGGCAGCCCGTAAGCGGGCGCAAGGCAATAATCAACCTGCCCGCCACGGTAGAAAACGCCATGCCGCACGTATATGCGCAGCAGGTGGAGTTCATGCACAAGCACTTAAAGTACCGCGACAGCGTAGTTCTCTCTCTGCACCCCCACAACGACCGCGGCTGCGGCGTAGCCGCCGCCGAAACGGGCATTCTCGCCGGCGCGGACAGGATAGAAGGCACGCTCTTCGGCAACGGCGAGCGCACGGGCAACGTCGACGTCATCACCCTCGCCATGAATATGTATTCGCAGGGCGTCGACCCCGGGCTGGACTTTTCGGATATGCCCCGCATCACTTCGCTGTACAGGGCGTATACGGGCATGCCCGTCAGCCCCCGCCAGCCCTATGCGGGCGAACTCGTGTTTGCCGCCTTTTCGGGCTCCCATCAGGACGCCATTGCCAAGGGCATGGCTTACCGCGCCCGCACTTCGAGACAGGTGTGGGACGTCCCCTATCTGCCCGTCGACCCAAAGGACGTGGGCAGGGAGTACGAAAGCGATGTCATACGCATCAATTCCCAGTCGGGCAAGGGGGGAGTGGGCTACGTCATGCAGACGGCGTTCGGCATAACCATGCCCCGCGCCATGAAGGAGGATATGGGCTACAAAGTCAAACACGTCTCCGACGTCGGCCATCGCGAGCTCAAGCCCGCCGATATCTACGACGTATTTAAAAAGAACTACCTTGAAAATCACACGCTGTTCGATATCGGCGAATGCCACTTCCGCCAGACGGAAGGCATCGATGCCGCCGTCGTCATAGCGGCGGGCGGCGCAGAACACGAAGTTTTGGCAAGGGGCAACGGCAGGCTGGATGCCGTGTCCAACGCCGTAAAGGCGTTTTTCGGGCTCGATTATTCGCTCGTGTGCTACGAACAGCACGCCCTTTCCCAAAGTTCGGCGTCCAAAGCCATCTCGTACGTCGGCGTCGAAAGCGGCGGAAACTGCTACTTCGGCGCGGGCGTCGACGACGACATAATCAAATCGTCCTACAAGGCGCTCACTTCGGCTGTAAACAATCTGCTCGCCGCCAGCAGTGCGGGCAGGGACTGAGCGGCGGTAATTTCACCGTATCGCCACAATTATCACATGCCGCAGGTTGACATGCCTGCTCGTTAGGTGGTATAATCACTATCGTAAATAATAAAAGGAAGTGTGTAAATGCACCCTCAGGCACTGTTTGAAATTTTCGGCAGACCCGTCTACGCCTACGGCATATGCATGGGCGTGGGCATAATCTGCTGCTTCATATTTTTGATGGTGGCGTTCGATAAACGCAACTTCAACGACGAAGCGAGCGCCAAAATACTGCTCATCGGCGGCGGCGCAACCGCGTTCGGCATATTCATGGCGATGGTATTTCAGTCCTTCTATAATTACCTCGACGACCTCGAAAAGTACGGCAGCGCCGTGTTCAGCCTGGATACGTCCATGACCTTCTACGGCGGTCTCATCGGCGGCGTCGCCTCCTTCCTCATCGTCTGGAACCTGTACGTCTTCGTCATCGCCCCGCGCACAAAGGTCAGGCTGCTGCAGAACAACATGAACGCCTCGCTTTCGGATGCTCTTCCCATCATCCCCATAGGCATAACCATAGCGCACGCCTTCGGCAGGCTGGGCTGCTTCTTCGGCGGCTGCTGCTACGGCGCCGAAACGGACGCCTGGTACGGCATAGCCTGTCAGGCGATAGGGCTTGTAAATACGGGCGTAAAGGTCATACCCACGCAGCTGTTCGAGTGCATATTCCTGTTTGTCCTCTCGGCGGTCATGGCGGTGCTCTATTTCAAGTTCAGGTTCAACTGCAACTTCGGGCTCTACGCCGTCACGTACGGCATATGGCGCTTTTTGATAGAGTACGCCCGCGATGACTACCGCGGCTCGTTCATACCCGGTCTTACCCCTTCGCAGCTCTGGGCAATCGTCATGGTAGTGCTGGGCATAGGCTACTTCTTCGCCTATAAATATTTTTTCAAACGCTTCATGAAGCACCCCGAACTTCAGCCCCCCGTCAACGCCAAGCATGACGAGGCGGATGCTGCGGGCGCTGCCGAACAGTAAATTGCATATATCTTTTAATTCGCCGCGGCGGACGAAAATCGTCCGCCGCGGCATTTTGTGCAAAAAAACGGCGGCGCCTTTCGGCGCCGCCGCCATTAGGAGCGTACCCGCGGCAAAACCGGAAAGCGGGCGTTGCGCCCGCCCGGAATTTGTTCGGGGTATGGGATGGGCTATCTATTTATTGCGTCATTTATTATATCACATTGTGTCAAGTTTGTCAAGTCTGCTCCCGCCGCCCGGATAATAAATTTTTGTGCGGTTTTGACCCAAACAAATGTGGGCGCAGTTTATTTTGCCGCAGCCGTTCAGTATTCTCCCAAAATCTTTTTTGCCGCGTCGCGCACTTCTTGGGCAAGTTTTTGGGGCGCCAGCACCTTCACAGCGCCGCCAAAGGAAAGTATCTTGTTTGCAAGCCCCTCTTCGGGCAGGCTCATTTCGCATACCAGCGCGTTGCCACGCGGCTCAATGGAATCTATTCCCAGCCATTCTTCGGCGTCGGCGAGCGCGCGCCTGTCTATTTCCAGCGTCACGTCGGTCATGTCGTCGGAGGAGTGGAAAAAGTTCAGCGGAATGTCATCCTTTGTAAAGTTTCTCTTTTCAAAGTGTCCGCCCGTCGGCACCGCCCGCTTTATGCGCCCTATTTTGAATGTCCTCAGGTCCTGCTTGGTGTGGCAAAAGGCGTATACATACCACACGTTTCGCTTTAATATCAGCACGTGCGGGTCAATTACCCTGCGGCTGTGCTCGCCTTCGCGCGAGATATAATCTATCTCCAGGCAGGCGCACTCGTCCACGGCCCGCTCGCACGCCCTCAGTTTGTCCGAAAAGGCGCCTCTGTCCCCCCAGACGCCGCCGTCAACTATTATGTTGCCCGTAACGGCGTGCTCGCTCACGTCGCTCTTGCGCCGCTGTCTTATCTTGTCCAGCGCCGCCAGCGCCGCGTCGTCGCTCGCCTGCGCCGCCCACGCCTGCAGCGCGTTGCACGCCGAAGCGTATTCGTCCCGCGTGAAGAAGGAGGAGGGCAGCCTGTAGGTTTCCATGAGCGCCGCGCCGCCGTACCTGCCGCGGCTCACCTCCACGGGTATGCCCGCCGCCGAAAGCTCGTCTATGTACCTGTACACCGTCCTGGGCGAAATTTCAAACTTTTCGGCTATCTCCCTTGCCGAAACTTTGCGCCCGGCTATCAGCGTGGACAAAATTTTTATCATTATCCGGTATTTCAAAGCCCCGTCCTCCATATAATATGTCAAGGCGGCACACCCGGCGTGCAAGCCGCCGTCGTCCGCTCAAAACATACTATATTTTAAAATTTTTTTAAAATTTTATAGAAAAATTTTATCATACATGACAATATTTGTCAATATATTTGTATATAATAGTAACTGTAAAGAGTAATCGGGAGGACAAAGTCATGAAGTTGGATTATTCCGCATACATTACAGTACAAAGGCTGCGCGTGCGCAGCCGCCGTTCGGACGAAGCCGAACTCGCAAAAGCGCCGCCTCAGGAGTGTTGTCAGGATTTTTGCGGGGTGCGCGACAGCGCTCGGATCCTGCGCGAAATAGACAGCCTGCCCGGTCTGAACATGGCAGAGCGCGCCCGCTGTTCAAATGCAGACTGCGAATTTACCCGCAGGCACGCCGCCTGCGATATTGCATGATTCTCCATATTTAAATCAAAGCCGTGCGCGACTTGGTCGCGCACGGCTTTGGTATTCACTTGACCACGGCGCGCTCTACAAGCGCAACTGCGGCGTACATTGCGCCGGCGAGGGCGCACAGTATTATCGTGGCGGTCATGACCAGGTCCAGCCTGAACACCTGCCCGCCGTACACTATAAGATACCCCAGCCCGGCGCGGGATACTATATATTCGCCCATTATCGAGCCTATCCACGCCAGCCCCACGGCAACTTTAAGCGTGTTCATCAGCTGGGGCAGCGAAGCGGGTATTACAAGCTTTGTCAGCGTCTGCCGCTTTGAAGCCCCCAGCGCCCTCATCAGCGTCAGCATGGTGGCGTCGACCTGTAAAAACCCCGTCAGCGTGTTCATTATGCAAACTATTATCGAAACGATGACGGTCATAAAAATTATAGCCGTGTAGCCCGTGCCCATCCAGATTATTATCAGCGGACCGAGCGCAATTTTGGGCAGCGCATTCAGCACGACTATGTACGGCTCAAAAATTTTTCTTGCGCCGTCGCTCAGCCACAGCGCCACTGCTATGGCGTAGCCGCATACTACTGCGGCAAAAAAGCCGGTTATCGTCTCCATAAGCGTTATGCCTATGTGATAGAACAGGTTGCCGCCGCGGTAAAGTTCGGCAGCGGTGGCTGCCACGCGCGAAGGCGAAGAGGTGATAAACGGGTCTATCAGCTCGGTTGCGGCGCACAGCTCCCACAGCCCCAAAAGCGCTGCCAGCAGTCCCAGCCGCACCGACCATATCAATATTTTCTTTCTCTTCACGCCTCTTATAAACAGCGCGTGACCTTTCGATTGTATTTGCTTTTTCATGTGTTAATATCTTAAAATGTAATATAATGTGCCGCGCTAAGAATTGAAAACGCTTATTGCGTTTTCATGAATTGCCTTTCGCGCAAAAGCCACGGTTTTGCGCGATGTTTAAGTCGGGTCGAAATAAAAACCCTGTCATTTCTGCTGAGCGGGGCGGCATGCTCGATTTGCCTCACTCTGTCATTTCGAGCGTAGTCGAGAAATCTAACAGTAAAGTGCGGTCGACGACCTTTTGTTCGTCGCGGTCGCTCCGAGATTTCTCCACGCGTCCCCCGTCAACTAAATGCCCAGCTCGCCGCGCAGCTTTTCAAACATCGCCGCGAACTCGCCGCTGTTCCTGCGCGACTTGGGCGTGCCGTCGCCAAAAGTTATGCAGTGTTCGGCGACCACCCTTGCGGGACGGGCTGAAAGCACCGTCACCCTGTCGGAGAGCGCTATCGCCTCCGAAATGTCGTGCGTCACCAGCAGCGCCGTCTTTTTTTCGCTCTTTATTATAGCCTGCACGTCGTCGCAGACCTCCAGCCTCGTCTGGTAATCAAGTGCCGAAAAAGGTTCATCCAACAGCAGCAGCTCGGCGCCAGCGGCAAGCGTGCGTATCAGCGCCACGCGCTGCCTCATCCCGCCCGAAAGTTCGGGCGGCTTCTTCTTTAAAAAATTGCCCAGCCCGTATTTTTCGGCAAGCGCTATCGCACGCTGTCTGCTTTGGGCGCTTTTGCGCCCGTTTATCTCCAGCGGCAGAAAAATATTTTCCTCCACCGTCCGCCACGGGAACAGCGCGTCGCGCTGCAGCATGTATCCCGTGCCGTCGCCTGCGCGAACTATCTCGCCGCCCGTCGGCTGCAGCAGCCCCGCAGCAAGCGAAAGTATAGTTGTCTTGCCGCAGCCCGAAGGACCTATCACCGAAACGAACTGTCCGCGCTCCACGCTCATGTTCAGCCCTTTGAGCGCGGCGGTCTCGCCGTCGAGTGTGTAGTAGGTGTAGTCTACGTCTTTGAATTGCAGCATCACAGCCCGTATACCTGTTCATATACGGCGTGGGCGGTGTCTGTCAGCACCAGCTCGTCAAAGTCTACGCGCCTCTCCAGTTCGCCCGCGCTCTCTATAATGTCCTGCAGCCTCGTAAATGCGCTCTCCTTCATCGCCATGTCCTCCGTCCAGGCGTCTATCGCCTTGTAACTGTCAAGCGATATCTGCAGCGCCTGCACGCTTGTTCCGTCGAAGTACGGCGCAAGCTTGCTCGCAGCCACGTCCGAAGGCGTCTCGTTCACGTACTTTATCGCCCTCGTAACGGCGCGCAGCAGCCCTTCTATCTTGTCGGGGTTGGCTTCGATGTAGCTGCTCTTCGCCATGAAGCAGGTGTAGGGCACCTCGCCCGACTGCTGTCCCACCGAAGCGACGATATATCCCTTGCCTTCCGCCTCGTATTGGCTGGCAACGGGCTCGAACATCGTGCAGTAGTCTGCAACGCCCCCCTCGAAAGCGGCGGTCATCATGTTGAAAGCCACGTCGTAGTTGAGCGTCGCCGTCACGCCCTGCTCTTTCAGCGCGTATTCGAACGTCATCGCGGGCACGCCGCCCTTGCGCCCTGCAAGTATTTCCTTGCCCTGCAGGTCAGACCATTCAAAGTCGGGCTGCGCCTCTCTGCCCACAAGAAAGCTGCCGTCGCGCTTGGTCAGCTGTCCGAATACCATGGGCAGGTCGTTTGAACCGCCTATGGCAACGTAAATCGCCGCCTCGGGACCGCAGAAGCCTATGTCCGCCCCGCCCGAAAGCACGGCTGCCATCGTTGCGTCGGCGCCGCCGCCGTTCGTCAGTTCAATTTCTATGCCCTCTTCTTCAAAATACCCCAGCCCGTCGGCAAGGTACAGCGGCGCGTAGAACACCGAATGGGTAACTTCGTTGATGCGAATTACGTCGTCATCGCCGGCGCAGGCGGCAAGCGCCGTCGGCGCGGCTGCGGCAAGCATGGCTGCCGCAAAAAAACAGATAAGTTTATTTTTCAAAGTTGGCTCCGTTAAAAAAATTTGATATTACATTTTATGTTTACTATTTTACGTTTGACAACCTCCGCCCGGATAAACTATAATATTTCTGTATTACGTTCAAAAGGCTGAGCAGCCGCCGCGCTGTGCGGCGGGCATGTCCTGCGCAGACCTCATTCAGGAGGAATGACATTGGAAAAGGTTTACGACCCGCACGATTTCGAGGACAGATTATATAGGGATTGGGAAGAACACGGCTACTTTACCGCCGTACGCGACGACAACAAGGTGCCCTTCACCATAATGATGCCGCCCCCCAACATCACGGGGCAGCTCCACATGGGTCACGCCCTCGACAACACCCTGCAGGACGCCATAACGCGCTTCAAGCGCATGCAGGGCTACTGCGCCCTGTGGCTGCCCGGCACCGACCACGCCTCTATCGCCACCGAAGTAAAGATAGTTGAAGAGATGGCAAAGGAGGGGCTGACAAAGGAGGGGGTCGGCCGCGAAGAATTTTTAAAGCGCGCCTGGGCATGGAAGGAAAAGTACGGCGGCAGGATAGTAGAACAGCTCAAAAAGATGGGCTCCTCCTGCGATTGGTCGCGCCTGTCCTTCACCATGGACGAAAAGTGCTCAAAGGCGGTCAGGGAGGTGTTCGTCAACCTCTACAACAAGGGTCTCATCTACCGCGGTTCGCGCATAATCAACTGGTGCCCCCACTGCAGAACGGCGCTCTCCGACGCCGAAGTCATCTACGGCGAGGAAAATTCCTTCTTCTGGCACCTTAAATATCAAATCGAAGGCAGCGACGAATATCTCGTCGTGGCGACCACCCGTCCCGAAACTATGTTCGGCGACACTGCCGTCGCCGTCAACCCCGAAGATGAGCGCTACAAGCACCTCATCGGCAAAAACGTCATTCTGCCCATAGTCGGAAAGCCCATCCCCGTTGTCGGCGACGAGCATGCCGACATGGAGTTCGGCACGGGCTGCGTTAAGATAACGCCCGCGCACGACCCCAACGACTTCGAAGTCGGTTTAAGGCACAATCTGCCCGTAGTGCGCGTAATGAACGACGACGGCACCATGAACGAAAACGCCGGCAAATACTGCGGCATGGACAGGTACGAGTGCAGAAAATTGCTCGAAAAGGACCTCGAAGAGGGGGGATATCTCTTAAAAAAGCAGCCCCACGCCCACAACGTCGGTCACTGCTACCGCTGCGACTGCACCGTCGAGCCCATAGTCTCCAAGCAGTGGTTCGTAAAGATGGCGCCCCTCGCCCGTCCCGCCATAAACGCCGTCACCTACAAAAAGACTACGTTCATCCCCGAAAGATTTGCTAAAATATATTATAACTGGATGGAAAACGTCAAGGATTGGTGCATATCCCGCCAGCTCTGGTGGGGGCATCGCATACCCGTGTGGTATTGTCCCGACTGCGGCGCCGAAATATGCTTGAAGACCGACCCCGAAGTCTGCCCCAAGTGCGGCGGCAGGCACCTCAGGCAGGACGAGGACGTGCTCGATACATGGTTCTCTTCGGCGCTTTGGCCCTTCTCCACGCTGGGCTATCCGGACGACACTCCCGACCTTGACTACTTCTATCCCACCGACCTGCTCGTCACCGGATACGATATAATCTTCTTCTGGGTGGCAAGGATGATATTCTCCGGGCTGGAGCACATGCGCAAAGTGCCGTTCAGATATGTGCTCATCCACGGCATCGTGCGCGACGACAAGGGCAGAAAGATGTCCAAATCGCTCGGCAACGGCGTCGACCCGCTGGTCATCATAGATAAATACGGCGCCGACAGCCTGCGCTTTTCGCTTTTGCAGGGCGTTGCACCCGGCAACGACATGCGCTATTCCGAAACCAAGGTCGAAAGCTGCCGCAACTTCATGAACAAGATATGGAACGCTTCGCGCTACGTCGTCATGAACTGCGAGGGCAGAAACATCAAACCCCTTTCCGAGGTAAAGCTTGCCGCCGCCGATAAGTGGATAATTTCCAAGCTCAACGCCGCCGTGCGCGACGTCACTCTCGCGCTCAACAAGTTCGAACTGGGCGTGGCTTGCCAGATTTTATACGACTTCATGTGGTCTGATTTCTGCGATTGGTACATCGAGCTCACAAAGCCCGCGCTCTGGTCGGACGACGAAGTCAAAAAGGACGACGCCGTATCCGTGCTGCACTATGTGCTCACCACGGCGCTCAAGCTCCTGCATCCCTTCGTGCCCTTCATCACCGATGAAATTTATCGTTCGCTGCCCGGCACGCAGGGCTCGGTAATGGTGCAGGATTTCCCCCGCTACAACTCCAAGCTCTCATACAAAAAGGAGAGCACCGCCTTCGAAGGCATAATGGACATAATAAAATCCGTCCGCGCCGTCAAGACCGAAACGGGCTGTGCGCCCTCCAAAAAGGTCACGCTGTACGTCATGGCTGCCAACAGGCGCATGATATCCGCCAATGCCGACAGCATACTCAAGCTGGGCGGCGCCGCCGAAATAAAGTTTGTGGCGTCCAAGGAGGAGGCGGGCGAAAAACCCGTCACCAAGGTGCTGCCGAACTGCACGCTGTTCATACCAATGGGCGAGCTCGTGGATCTGGAAAAGGAGAAGGAGAGGCTGGAAAAAGAGCTCGAGCGCGTCACGGGCGAAATACGCCGCGCCGACGGCAAGCTCAACAACCAGGGCTTCCTTTCAAAGGCGCCCAAGTCGCTCGTCGATTCCGAGCGCGAAAAGCTCAACAAGTTCTGCGACCTGCGCGAAAAGCTTCTTTCGCAGCTCAAGGACCTTCAGGATTGAGGTGACTGCATATGTCTGCAAAAAAATCGGGCTTTGCAAAGCGCCACCCAAAATTAGTAACGGCAATAGTCGTCATAGTCGTGCTGCTCATCGCCGCGGCGGTGCTGCTGTATGTGCTCCGCCCCGACCTGTTCAACAGGGCTGTGGACAGGCTAAGGCAGGAGTACCTCGAATACACTCAGCAGTACTATGAGGATACCGATAAGGACGACCCCGAAGGCACCAACGGCGCCGCTGCGGACGTGCCCGCCGGCGCCCTCGCCGATATAACTTCGTCCGAATTTTCCATTCACTTCCTTGAACTGGGCAACAAATATACGGGCGACAGCACGCTTATTGACTGCGGCGACGTCGAAGTGCTCATCGACGCGGGCTCGCGCAAGTCCTCGGCGACGACTATAAATTCTTACATACAGAACTACTGCGAAGACGGCAAGCTTGAATACGTCATAGCCACCCACGCCCATCAGGACCACATAGCAGGTTTTGTGGGCAACGCGCAGGGCTCTTCGCGCACGGGCGTTTTATACAACTACGAAGTGGGTACGCTCATCCAGTTCTCCCGCCACAACACAACGTCGCAGATATACCGCGACTACGCTGAAGCTGCCGAATACTGCGCCTCGACATACGGCACCGCCGTATATAACGCCGATGACTGCTGGTACGGCAGGGGCGGAGCGCAGAGGAGTTATGCCCTCAACGACGACGGTACGCTCACTTTAAATATCCTTTACAACTATTTCTACGAAAACGACACCTCCGACGAAAACGATTATTCCGTCTGCGTGCTCTTAAGCTACCAACCTTCGGGCGGCTCGGCAAGCCACTATCTGTTCACAGGCGACCTTGAAGGCGACGGCGAGGAGTATCTCGTCAAGAACAACGAGCTCCCCAAAGTAGAGCTGTTCAAGGGCGGTCACCACGGCAGCAAAACTTCTTCCACCGATGCGCTGCTTAAAGTAATTCAGCCCCGCTGCGTGGCGGTGTGCTGCTGTTCGGGCTCGACCGAATACACCGACAACAACGAAAATACCTTCCCCACGCAGGCGTTTATCGATCGCGTTTCGCAGTATACCGACTCCGTCTACTGCACAACGCTCGCCGACGACAGCAGCCAAGGCTTCGCTTCGATGAACGGCGACATAGTTTTTTATTATGAAAAGGACGGCGGCTTAAAGCTCTGGTGTTCAAACAACACTTTAAAGCTCAAGGATACCGAATGGTTCAAAGCCAACCGCACCTGCCAAAATTGGGGTTGGATCGAGGCCGACAGAACGGCTTTTAATCAGGGCTGAAATAAATTTTATAAATGTATTTTAAATCAGGTTAAATAAAGAATACGGGGCGGGCGCACCTTAAGGTGCGCCCGCGCTCAGCATTTTTCGGCAACAAAATAGCGGGGGCGCGTTGCCGCGCCCCCGCAGGGTACTGCCCGTTATACGGACAATATCAATTTTGATTGATTATTACCAGCCGCCGCCGTATTCAGTGAACGAAATGCCGTTAAAGGTTACCGCATCGTTTTCAGCATCATAAGTTGCGGTAGTGCCGGCTTCGATAAGTGCAATATATTCGGCTATTGCGTCGGGATTTATACCGGAATCGCCTGCGCTGGTTATAACGATGTTGTTGTCCTCGTCAATGGTGTAGCTGAACATTACGCTGGATACTGCCATCCAGGGATCGGGACCATCGGAAAGGTAACCTGTGCCGGAATCAAAGTACAAACCGATTCCTGCTTCTGCATTGTACCAGTTAGTCCACGATATTTCGGTTGCTACATCGATAACGCGCTCGGTGGGCACTTCTTCGTCGGTTACAACAAATCCGTTCACTTTGTATGTTCCGCCGCTGCCATATTCGCCGGGTATGGTAAGCGTGGCAACGGGTACATAGTTTTCAAGCTCAATGGTCAGTGTTGCTTCGTCTGCCAGCGAAATTCCGCTCAGCGTTATTTTCTTGGTGTCTGCGTCATACGCATAGCTGCAAGAGCCTATGTACGAATCGTAATACTGGGTATCGAAGTAGTAGTTCAGCGTACCGTTGAGTGCGCCCTCGCTTGCGGGAACAAAGCCGATGTAGCTGTCCGTCTTAAAGTTGTAATCTGCGGTTGCAACGTAGTTGCCGTTGAGTATGCCTGAAATTTCGGGAGCTGCGGCGGCAACTATGGTTATGGTGTCGCTTACGTTCGCATCGGCGGTGGAAGTTACCTTCACGGTGTAGCTGCCCACTTTGTCGGTGGTAAAGGTGTAGCCGACCGAGGCGTCGCCCATCAGCAGTGCGTCGCTTGCGTTGTCGCCCGTCAGCTCTGCCTTGTAGCCTGCGGCAGAGCCGTATGCCACCGTGCCGCCTATAGTGACGTCAACGCCTACGTATGTGTTGTAGGAATCTGTCGAGCTTCCGTTTGCCGTCGCCTCTATAGCGGTGGGTGCGGGATATGCAACTTCAAGGTTGATATAAGTGGTGACCTTTGTCGACGACAGCTCTATGCGGTAGGTGCCTTCGGCGGAGGGGCTTATGGAAACGCCCGTCGCAGAGGCATATACGTTTACTGTCGTAAAGCCGGTCGCTGTCTCTTCATATTTACCCGACTGAACATTGAGCTTATAGAGCACTATCTTGCTTATCTTGTCGAGCGAGCCGTCGGCAGTCGAAGGTACGATGTTGTCAAGCGTATATGTGGTGTATACATAGGGTGCTATCGTAACGGGCGCCACATCCTGGTCGCCGTTTACCTTGTTGCCCTCGGCGTCTACCAGGTCAAAGCTCGTCATTATAACTTCGTCGTACACATAGGGGTTGCGTCCGCCCTGGGTGAAGGAGTAGGTGTATTCGGTATAGGGCTCTGCGTCCTCTTTGAGCGTGCCGCGCGCTTCGTCGTCGCCTTCGGGGAATTCAAGGCTGTCGCTGTCGTATGTAACTACTTCGGCTTCCACCGTCTCAATGTAATTGCGGCTGCTCAGCGTAAACGAAACGGTTATCTCGTTGTATTGATCGCCATCCTGGTAGCGGCCGATTATTTCGTTGCCGGCATCGTCATAGCCGGTGGTCGTCGTGGCTTCGTAGTACCAATCGTATGTAAAGGTATAAACGCCGTCTTCTACTTTATCGGTAGTTTCAAGACCGCTTGCCTCGGCGTTTTTATAAAGTCCTTCCACAAGGTCGGTCACACCGTAGTAGTTGTTGGTGCCTATTACGGTCTCGAATATGTAGCCGCGCATCTCGTCCTTTTCGGCGGTTAAGTCATACTGGTACAGCGAGGGCGTAGCACCGTCTATGCTCTCAACGGCCATCATGTTGCCGTCTGAACCTATTGTGAACCAGCGCTCGGTCACTTTGTAGTTATCGTCGTAGTAGGTGTAGGTGTAGTCTTCGTACTTGTCGTACGAGGCGGTGTACGTGGTCGTTCTGCCATAGATCGCGTTGTAATATTCAATAGTGCCTTCGGCGTGCTCGGCAAGCGATTCCTGAACGAGCGCAACTTCAAGCGCCTTTTCAACGGTGGAGACATCGGGATCACCCACCTTGTAACCGCAAACCGTGCACACGCCGGTCACGTCGGGGGTATGGGCGGCGGAATCGGCCGTAGCTTCGTGACCGCAGAGGGCTGCGTGCCAATGGTTGGTCTCGTCGCTCGTCCACTTGTCCATGTCGAACACGTGCTCGTGGGGATAGTTGTATCCGCACACGTCGCACTTCAGGTCGCCGTTTTCGTCCACATGCGCAGCCTGCTCCGATACGGTGTTTGTATCGTCGCAGCTTGCGGGGTGCCAGTGCTGGGTATCGTTGTATACCCACGCATCCGAATAGGTGTGTTCGTGCGGCTCGGTTTCAGGTTCTTCGGGCGCGCATGCCGTCATCGTAAACGACAGGGCGCACACGCCGCCGAGCACTACACTTGTCAAAGCTTTTGTTAATTTGTGCATAGCATTCTCCTTTAAAGGTTTTAACTGCGCTGTGGCAGTTTAAAAAAAATATTTGCGGCACATCCCCGTGTGCCAAAATTTAATTCGTTGTGATATTACAGTATTTGTAAATAATATATCAATATTATTTCACCAATTTATCATTTTGTCAATGAGTTTATGCGCCATTATACATAATTTTTGATTAAATTATGTATAAATGTTGTTTATACTAATAAAATAGTCAATATTAAATAGTAATATCTGTTTTATTGAACAATAAATTGCGTCCGCGTCCCTTTTGTCATTTCGACCGAAGCATAGTTTTTTCCTTAGCATTCGCGCAAAACCGTGGCTTTTGCGCGAAAAAGGAGCGGCAACGGAGTGAAGTTGCAAGCCGCGTTTACGCGGTTCGCTTAGAGCGTAATTTGCCGCGACGAGCGCGTGGAGAAATCTCGGAGCGTAAGCGACGGACAAAAGGGCAACGTTCCGCTGCACCATACTCCGCGAATAGGCGGTATTACTCTCCCATAGTCGGTGCGCGGACAGCGTTATAACGACCGGGCAATACAGTTAGATTTCTCGACTGCGCTCGAAATGACAGGGCGGGTAGATCGACCCGAATGCCGCGGCTTAGTCGAAATGACAAGGGAGGTGGAGGTCGACCGCGCACGTGCAAATATTGCGGCGGGCGCGAAGATCCGCGCCCGCCGCATAAACGGCGCCTGTCGCCTTATTTTTAATACTATCCTTACCTTCCTTACTTAGCTGCGACCTCTTCAAGCAGCTTGCCCATGGCAGACTGCAATTTTTTAAGGGCGCATTCGGCGTCTTCTTTGTTGTTGGCTTTTACCGAATAGTAAATCTTCAGTTTGGGTTCGGTGCCGCTGGGGCGCACGCACACAAAGCTGCCCGTCTTGAGCTCGTAGTAAACGCAGTTGGTCTTGGGCGAGCCTATGGGCGAAACTTCGCCTGTGGCAAGGTCTCTCTTTTCATCCTTCGAGTAGTCGCGTATGCAAGCTATTTCGTAGATGTCGAACTTATCAACTTTCGCCGTCTTGAGTCCGTCAACAACGGCGTTCATCTCCTTCATGGCGTTCAGACCTTTATACTGTATGGATACGTTGCAGTCGAGCACGTAGCCGTACTTTTTATAAATTTCGTTCAGCCTGTCGAACACGGTGGTGCCCTTGTAGGTATAGTAGCATACCATCTCGGCGCACAGCATCGAAGCGACTACGGCGTCCTTATCCCTTGCGTGGGTGCCGCGCAGATATCCGCAGCTCTCTTCAAATCCGAATACAAAGGTGTGGCTGCCGTCCTTTTCCCACTGTTTTATTTTTTCGCCAATGAATTTGAACCCTACGGGCACTTCAAACAGCTTGACTCCAAAGTTCTGGCAAATGGGGCGCGCCATGCCCGTGGTTACAAACGATTTTACCACCGCGGCGTTCGCAGGCAGTTTTCCGTCCTCCTTCAGGCGGGTGAGTATGTAGTCCAAAAGCAGTATGCCCACCTGATTGCCCGAAAGCGCTTCAAACTCGCCTTCGGCGTTCTTTACCGCCACGCCCAGGCGGTCGCTGTCGGGGTCGGTGCCGAATACTACTGTGGCGCCTATCTTGCGGGCAAGCTCAATGCCCATCGAAAGCGTCTCCTTGAATTCGGGGTTGGGCACCTGCACGGTCGAAAATTCGGGATCCTTTTTGGTCTGTGCTTCGACAACGGTGGCGTTTATGCCTATCTTTTTGAGTATGGTGGTTACGGGTATGTATCCCGAGCCGTGAACGGGCGTGTATACGAGCTTCAAATTCTTTCCGCACGCCTTGACGGCTTTGGGCGAAAGGGTGAGCTTTTTAAGCTCCTTATAATATTTTTTATCTACCGAAGAGGGAACGGGCTTTATGTACTTTTTCTCCTGCTCGGCAGTGGGGGCAGGGCAGCCGAGGTAATCGGTTATCTTTTCAATGCTCGCCACGACCACCTTGGTGTCTTCGGGGCTCATCTGGGCGCCGTCCTCGCCGTACACCTTATAGCCGTTGTACTGCTTGGGGTTGTGCGAAGCCGTCACCATTATGCCGGCTATCGCGTGCAGTTCGCGCACGGCAAACGACAGCATGGGTACGGGGTGTACGTCCGAATACAGGTACGCCTTTATGTTGTTTGCGGCAAGCACTTCCGCCGCCGCCCTTGCAAATTCATCGCTCTTTAAGCGGGTGTCGTAAGATATCGCAACGCCGCGCTCCATGGCTGCGGGTCCGAGATTTTTAATAAATTCCGAAAGTCCCTGCGTGGCGCGCTTTACGGTGTAGATATTCATCTTGTTCGTGCCGTAACCTATTATGCCGCGCATGCCCGCCGTGCCGAATTCCAATTCGGCGCCGAAGGAATATTCGATCTCTTCGGCGTTGTCCTTAATGGCTGCCAGCTGCTGTTTGCCCTCGGCGCACAGCCTGCCGTCGTTCAGCCAGCTTTCATATGCTGCTCTATAATCCATATAAAATCCCCCAAAAATTTATTTTTATTTAATGTGTTTTACACACTTTTACCTTTATATTATACAAAATAAAATCCCTCTTGTAAAGAGGGATAATAAAATATTTTGATATAATTTTTACGGTATTTTTGCGTCAATCGTTATTATCGCCCTTAAAAAAGCGCTCTTTTGTCATAACAGGCTCTCTGTCAGGCTTCACCACAGTGTTCTTGTCCATAAAGTACTTTATTTCGTTGTTGTCGCAGTAGTTTACGAACTCAAAGCAGATGAGTATCACATAGCTTGCGGGCAGGGTGATGAACAGTCCTGCGCCGAATGTCAGGAAGAGCGCTGCGGTGTTGAGTGCAAACACCGTAAGCACCAGCAGTACATAGTTTGCAAGCACGTTCGAAAAGCTCTTTCCCTGCGCCTTGTAGTTGAACGAATAAGCTATCGCGCCGCGGTTGGTTGCCTTGCCGTATACCAGCGCGGGCAGCCAGTCCGAAGTGAAAGTCATCTTTATCGTGAACAGGAACGCCACCGCAGTGGAAAAGAATATTATCAGCAGCAAAAGCGGCGTGCCGGCGTTGAACAGCCCGTAAAATATCGAGCCTGCCAGCGCAAATATTGCAAGGTCGTAAGCTGCGGATATGGGCACGTATATCACGTTGTACAGCGCCGCCTTGGCAAGGTTTTTTATGAGCGTGCCGATGAACGGCGAATCGGCGCGCATCGCCATCTTGTCGTTTATCATCGCGCCGGCGGTATAGTTGCCCAGCCCCAGCAAAAATTTCTGCACAAGGTATACCAAAACTATTATGCACACGGTAAACACTATCGAGCCCGTCATGGCGCCGAGCATCTTCAAAAGCGCCGAAAACGCCTCGCGTATGCCCGACCATGCCGTCTGCATGGCGGCAAAGTCAAGGTTTACCAGCGCCGAGCCGAAGTCGCCTATCGCCGCCGAAAGGTCCAAAACTTCGGTGGTGCCGCTTATGCCGGCTATAAATGGAAATATTACGGCGCTGTACAGGCACAGGCTGAACAGCAATATTATCAGTCTGTATAAAAGCACCTTATATGTGACGCCGAAGTTATCTACGAATACGTTGAAAGCGTGTTTGAATTTCATATGTTTTTACCTGCCGTCAGTATTTTTTAAGGTCTTCGCGCTCTATTCCCTCTATTTCGGCATACGAGATATAGCTCGTTATTATAACCACCATATATGCGCAGCCGAAGAGTATCGAGCCGAATATCGTAGCCACCACGCTGCCCAAAAAGGACAGCGCCGTCGTCAGTATGAGCGCGGTGAACACGGGCAGGGCTATTGCCGTGAACAGCCTGCCGCGCACCGTCTTTGCCTGGGCGTAAGATGAATACAGCGCTTCGCTCATCTTGAATCCCGTTATCTCGGCGCAGGGCAGCCACAAAAAGAAGTGGGAGGATATGAATACGTAAACCACGACCAGCGCCGTGCACAGCACTATGCCCACTATGAACACGTATGCCGGAGCCAGCGCGAACGCCGACATTATCAGCGCCATCAGCACGGCGAGCACGAATATCGAAAGTATCAGCACCACCATGCAGATAAAGCCGTAGATAAAGTTTATCGTAAAGCTTGAAATTATCGAACGGAACGACTTGCTTCCGAATCGTATGTGCTTATCTACCATCGAGTGCGTATACGCCACGTCGAGCACCAGCGCTACGTATGCGGCAAGCGTCAGCAGCACCGTAGCCCAGTTTTCCGAATTGAACGGCATAAACAGTTTCAGCCAGTCTGAAAACCGGCTCGTCAGCTTTCCGTCCGCAAACGACTGCGTAATGTGCTGCATCGCCGAATAGTCTATGGCGGGCGCAAATGCCAGTATCGCCACCGCCAGCGATGGCAAAAGTATTATGTAGTTATCCTTAATGTATTTAAGTGCGCTTATAAGGTATCTCATTGCAGTTCCACTATCTTTCCCGTAAATTTTTTGTTGTACACCGCAAGGTACAGGTAGCTCTTGAATGCGGCATAGCGCGAAAGCGTGCCCGGGTTGAACAGCGTCACGCCGTCCTTTTGCTCTTCAACAGCCCTGTGCGTGTGTCCGAACAGCGCTATGTCGGCGCTCTCTTCGGCGGCGCGCCGCGCAAGTTCGGCGGTGCCGCGCTTTACGCCTAGCCTGTCGCCGTGGCAGGCAAAAATCTTCACGCCCTCGATTTCAAGCGTCAGCGTATCCTCGCCCAGCCTCGGCACGTCGCAGTTGCCGTTCAAAAGATACGTCTTGCCGGCAAAGTCGCTGCGTATCATCGACCCGTCCGAGGACGTATCGCCCAGGTGTATTATGCAGTCGCACTCGGCAAACAGCGGGTAAAGTTTGCGTATGTCGCCGCGGTTGCCGTGCGTGTCCGAAAGCACTATAATGCTCTTCAAAGTTTTGCCTCCAGGTCCTTGAGCGCACGGAAGCGGTGCGAAACGGCGTTTTTCCTCTCCTCCGTCGCCTCGCCGAAGCTCATGCCCAGGTCGTCCGAAAGGAACAGACAGTCGTAACCGAACCCTCTGTCGCCGCGCTCCTCTTCGAGTATGCTCCCGTACGTGGCGCCCTCGCCGTATATCGCGCCGTCTTCTGGCGAATACAGGCACACTGCGCACTCAAAGTGCGCCCGCCTGTCCTTGACGTCTTTCAGTTCGCGCAGCAGTTTAGCGCGGTTGTCGGCGTCGTTCCCGCCCGAATACCTTGCGGAATATATGCCGGGTGCGCCGCCCAGCGCGTCCACGCACAGCCCCGAATCGTCGGCAAGCGCCGTCACGTTCAGTGCCTTTGCCACCGTCTTCGCCTTTATCTCGGCGTTCTGCGCAAATGTTTTTCCGTCTTCTACAATTTCGCCGTCAAATCCCGCGTCGTGCATGGATATCACGTCGTATTCCTTCAGGATATCGGCTATTTCGGTTATTTTGTGAGCGTTGCCGCTGGCAACGACTATCGTCCTTTTTTTCTTCATAAATACATTATACAATATAAAATTTCAAAAGTAAAGGGAGGAGGTGCGAAAATTTAACGGCTTTATTGCCCGGTTGCTGTGTGATCGATTGAAAACATCGGCGATGTTTTCATGAATTGCGGCGGTCGAAATAAAACCCCCTGTCATTTCAACTAAATGAGCGGAGCGAACGCATGGAGAAATCTAACTGCATTGCTCGGTCGACCGAAGGAAGGGGGCTCGCAGAGAAGGATGGTAAAATGCCCCATAAAGCCTTCGCAAACGGCGTAAGGACGGCGCCCTGTTATTCGTCCCATTTGAGCTCATGCAGTTCGCCCCGCCTGTTCATGCCGGCAAATCCGCTCTGCCCCAGCCCCTCGTACACGGCTATCGCCACCGAGTTCGAAAGGTTGAGCGAGCGCAACTCGCCCAGCATGGGTATGCGCACGCAGCTTCGGGGGTGCGATATAAGCAGACTTTCGGGCAGCCCCTTCGTCTCCCTGCCGAACACCAGAAAGTCGCCGTCGCAATATTTCATATCGGTGTAGCAAGCCCGCGCCTTTGTCGTAAAGAAATAAAATTTCCCTTCGGGGAAGGCTCGTTCCAGCTCTTCAAAGTTCTCCCAGTAGACTACGTCCACATACTGCCAGTAGTCCAGCCCCGCCCGCTTCAGGTATCTGTCGCTCACCTCGAATCCGAGCGGCTTTACAAGGTGCAGTCTGCAGCCTGTAGCGGCGCAGGTGCGGGCGATGTTGCCGGTGTTCTGGGGTATTTCGGGTTGTACAAGCACAATGTTGAACATATCTTCACATTTCCATAATATAATATATTCTCTTCCGCCGCGGCGGGCGGATCATACTTTTCTCACTAAGTATACCGCAGTCCGTGCGCTAAGACAAGCCGAAATTTAACAATGTGAAAAATATTTTACAATTAATTGACAAAGTCGTTACATTCCTGTTACAATTAATATGCAGTCAGTCTGCCCGACGGGGCAGGCTGCCGCCGTGTGCGGGCATGTCACGGCAAATACATAACGGAGAAGAAAAATAGAAAATGAGTATCGATGGCGTTCTTCAGATAGTCTATTCGCTGTTCTATCTGTTAGGCGGCATAACCGTCTTCATGATAGGCATGGACATTTTGGGTTCCAACCTCGAAAAGGCTGCGGGCAGCAAAATGCGCCACCTGATAGGCAAGGCAACAAAGAACAAGTTCCTCGGCATAGGCACGGGTACGGTAATAACCGCCATAATCCAGAGCTCTTCGGCGACAACCGTCATGGTCGTCGGCTTCGTCAACATAGGGCTCATGACCCTCATTCAGGCGACCTCGATAATAATGGGCGCCAACATAGGCACCACTATAACGGCGTTCATTTCGGCGCTGTCCATGGGCGGCTTCGAATTCGACGTCACCGCCACGTTCTCGCTCATCGCCTTTATAGGACTTTTGATGACCCTCTTTTCAAAAGAGGAAAAGAACAAGCGCATAGGCTTCATCCTTGCAGGTCTCGGCATGATATTCGTCGGGCTGTACACCATGTCCTTCACCGTCAGTTCCCTCACCGAAACCCCGGGCGAGGTGCGCGACGCCATAATAAACATGTTCTCCGCAATAGGCAACGGCAAGACCACACTCACTTGGGAGATCCCCGTGCTCTTCCTTTTGGGGCTTGCGCTCACGGGCATAATGCAGTCGTCGTCCGCCGTCACCGCAATAGTCATAACGCTTGCCAGCGGCAACCTCATCAGCCTGCACATGGCAATATTCATAGTGCTCGGCACCAACATCGGCACGTGCTTTACGGCGGTCATATCCTCGATAGGCGCCTCCGTAAACGCTCGCAGGGCGGCATGCATACACCTGTGCTTCAACATAATCGGCTGCGTTATATTCATGATACCCACCATAATATGGGGCAGCGACATCGCCCGCCTGCTCGAAAGCTGGATGCCCGGCAACGTCACCTGGCAGATAGCCATATTCCATCTCTTCTTCAACTTCACCACCACGCTCATACTCATGTGGTTCATTCCCCAGCTCGTAAAACTTTCAACGCTGCTCGTGCATGAAAAGAAGGGCGAACATAAGGAATCGTCCGAAGACAGCGACGAGCGCCTGGATAAGCGCCTGCTCAAAACTCCCGCCATAGCCGTGGGTCAGGCGCGCCAGGAGATAGTAAAGATGGGCAAGCTCGCATACCGCAACTATAAGCTCGCCATCGAGATGTTGCTCAGCTACGATACTTCCAAAAAGAGCGAGTTCGCCGAAAACGAAAAGCATATCGACGCGCTCAATAAATACATAACCCAGTTCCTCGTCAAACTCTCTTCCGAAGAGATATCCGGCATAGACGAAACAAAGGTGTCGTCGTTCTATCACGTCACCAGCGACATAGAGCGCATAGGCGACTATGCCGAAAACATAGTAGAGTATGCCGATGAAATGATAAAGACGGGCACAAAATTTTCCGACCACGCCGTTGCCGAAATTAACGAAATGGACGGTTATATCGACGAGCTGTACAGGAATGTGGAAATGGCGTTTGCCAACCACAACCTCAGCTATGCCCAGAATATCGACGCCGCCGAAAATTCGGTGGACGCCATGTGCGACAAGATGAAGGAAGCCCACATCCGCCGCACCAACGAAGGTCGCTGCTCGCCCGAGGCGGGTTCGGTATACCTTCAGCTCGCCGTAAATATGGAGCGCATAGGCGACCATATGAACAATATAGGCAACTCCATAAAAACTTATGTAGAGCCCAATGCCTGAAAGTAAGTATACGTTTTAAAGGCG
>CALVHH010000010.1 GCA_944327465.1 uncultured Clostridia bacterium
GGACAGCCCGAAAAGGTAGAAAACGCCGACCTCATGATAACGGGTGCAACGCAGGGCTCGGGCAGATTGCTCCTTGCAGTGCAAAACGCCCTTAAAAAGTTGGCATAAATTTTGAGTAAAATAAAAATTCCGTAAAAATCTCAGGCCCGCCGCACGGCGGGCTTGATTTATGCGGCAAAATAATTTATAATATACCGCGTATGAATATTTCACCTTTCAAACGGGCGGCAGCCGCAGTATGCTGTGCGGCATTCTGCCTCTCGGCGGCGGCATTTGCCGCGTGTACTCCCGGGCAGGACGAAGATGAGTGGCCCACGATCGACGGCGACGGCGGCATAAACACCGGCGGCACTTCCGAAATTCTGCCCGACGACATCCCCTCGGGCGAAAACGTGTCCTCGCTCGCCTATGACTATAACTATCTCGGCAGCCCCGCAAGGCTGGTCGCCTCTGCCGACTTCACCGTGCAGAGCAATCTCGACAGGCTCAAAGAGCTCAACGCCGAAGTCATGCAGTTTATCGAAAAGCTCGAAAACTGCCTCTCTACGAGCGTCCCTTCGTCCGATATCTCGCGCTTCAACGCCGCTGCGGCGGGGGAGGAGGTAAAAGTCGACGAGCTCACGTATACCGTGCTCGAAATTGCCGTCGAATACTATCAGTTGACTCAAGGCTGCTACAACCCCGCCGTCTACTACAGCGTAGACCTGTTCGGCTTTTCGCCCCGCTTCAATACCTATACTTTCACTGCGGATGCAAGCACAAAGATGCCCTACGACAGGCTGTCCGATGACGGCAAGCAGGTGCTCGGCTATGCCGAGCCCGACAGCCGCTATGTCGAAATCTTTCGCGACCTCGCCTCGCACATGTCCGAGCTGACTATAGAGGAGCGCGAAGACGGATTTTTCGTCACCAAGCCCGACTATACCGTTGAAGGTCTGTATGGCGACGAATACACCCTCGCCATCGACCTCGGCGGTCTGGGCAAGGGCTATGCGGCAGACGTCGTAAAGGAGCTCATGACCGAATACGGCTTCCGCTGCGGCTACTTCGACTTCGGCGCTTCGAGCTACAGCATGCTCGCTTCGGTGGATCCTTCGCAGAATTACATGTGGAAGATGAACCTTGAAGACCCCGATAATGCCAGCATTTTTGGCGAAGCGCGCGCACCCTATGCAATAATGTACGTTGCCGACTGCGGACTGTCCACCAGCGGCGACTATATCAAGTGCTACACGGCGCAGTCGGGCGAAACCTACTGTCACATAATCGACCCCTTCACGGGCAGACCCAAATCGCTCGGCATTGCAGCATGCACGCTCGCGGGCGGCACGGCGGCGGGCGACGACGCGCTCACTACGGCGCTGCTCGTCATGGGCGAAAGCAGGGCGGTAAAATTTATAAACGAGCATTTAAAGAACTACCGCGTGGCTATGATCGTGCGCGACGCATCGGGCGCGTGCAGCCGCATCATCTCAAACGTCGGCGGGCTGAGCTGCAATCCCGTCTACCAATTAGGCAACACGCTCGACGGCTCGGGCAATATAGTGCTCAACTGACTTAAAAGGGAGTATACATGTCGCTCAAACACGTAATGCAGGTAAAGGCCGACAGGGGCTTCAGAATATGCGATATCATAGTCTATGCCGTCGTCATAGTCCTTATCGTCGCGCTGTTTATCGCGCTCGTGTTCACCCGCGACAGTTCGCCCATAAGCTCGGTATCCGTCACCTACGGCTACGGCGACGAACAGCGCACGCTGTGTACTTATAACTTTCTCACCGATTCGCTCAGCGTCTACGACCATTCGGCGATATCCGTCGAAGAGCGCGAAGGCGGTCTCGAGCTCACTTTCAGCGGCGATGACGGCGACTACAACGTCATCTTTATCGACAGGCACAAAAAGCGCGTGTCCGTCACATCAGCCAACTGCCCCTCGCAGGACTGCGTGTTCACGCCTGCCATAACCGACAATTCGTCGCTGCCCATAATCTGTTCAAATCACCGCCTTATAGTGCAGACGGATTACGTCAGCGGCAGCGAAATAGGGTGAGCGGCGCACCAAAAACGCCGCAGCGGCTGCATTTTTGGTGCGCCGCAATTTTTTTAGGGCAAATCACTTTTAATTGCATGTGAGCTGTGTTATAATTTAAATATGTCAAACAAAAAATTCAAACTGCATTTCGGCAAGGTCAGCATAATATTGCTGTTTGTCTGCGCCGCGCTCGTCGCGGTCGATTTGATATTGAAGCACTTCGAAGAGCTTCAGAACTGGAACTTCACCGTCATTCCCGGCTTTATCTGGGTGGAGGCGGGGCACCGCAACGACGGCGCCGCGTTCTCATTCATGGCGGGCAACACCGCGCTGCTCATAACCGTGGCAATGATCCTGCTCGCCGTAATGGTCGTCTGCTTTCTCTTCGTGCCCGATAAGTTGGTCTTTTTAAAGGTGGCGCTCACAATGATAATCGCCGGCGCCATAGGCAACCTTGTCGACAGGTTCGTATTCGACGGCGAAGTGCGCGACTTTGTATACGTGAACATGCTCTTCAATGCGCCCTGCTGCAATTTTGCCGATTTCTTCATAGTCCTCGGCGTCATATTCGCGGCGGCGGACTGTCTGTTTTTTAACGACTGGGCGCTCATACCGCTCACCGCCCGCGCAAAGGCGGCGCAGGCTGCCGAAAAGGAGCAGGCGGCAAGCGACGCTTGTCAAACCTGCATTGAAAATTCCGCCGACGACGCCTCGGAAGGCTGCAAGAATGATGACGGCAGTGGCGGGCAAGACGGGGACGGCGATTGATGCGCACGGTAAATTTTTGTGCCTCGGCGGCTTACTCCCGTGCAGATCTATGTCTTGCAGAGTACTTAAAAGATTATACCCGCTCTGCGGTCAAGCGTCTGTTTGAAGGCGGTCTGGTCACGATAAACGGCAAAACAGCCAAGCCCTCGCAGTCGGTGTCGGCGGGCGACGAGCTTGCGTGCACGCTGCCCGACCCCGTCGAAATTTCCGCCCGCCCCGAAGACATCCCCATTGATATCGTGTACGAAGACGACGACATCGCCGTGGTCAACAAACAGCAGGGGCTTACCGTGCATATCGGCAACGGCAATCTCGAAGGTACGCTCGTCAACGCGCTGTTATATCGCCTCAAAAATTTGAGCGGCGTCGGCGGCGCTCTCAGACCGGGCATAGTGCACAGGATCGATAAAAACACTTCGGGGCTGATGGTCGTCGCAAAGAACGATGCCGCCCACGTCGCCCTCGCAAAGCAGATAGAGCAAAAGACGTGCGCCCGCCAATACCTGGCGCTTTTGGAGGGCAATTTAAAGGGGGACGCGGGCACTGTCACCACATACATAGGCCGCGACCCCAAAGACCGCGTAAGGATGGCGGTCGTCCCGCCCGAAAAGGGCAGGATAGCCATAACCGATTACCGCGTTGAACAGCGCAGCGGCGCGTACACTCTGTGCAGGTTCAGCCTGCACACGGGCAGAACGCACCAGATACGCGTCCACGCAAAATATCTAGGACATCCCATAGTCGGCGACGACGTCTACGGCATAAAAAAACAGCGCTTCGACCTCAACGGTCAGCTGCTGCACGCCTGCCGGCTCGAACTCACTCATCCTCGCAGCGGCGAGCGCATGTCGTTCACCGCGCCCCTGCCCGACTATTTCCTCGCGGTGCTCAAAAAGTGCGGGTTTGATGCCGACTGCATAGTCTATTAACGGTCAAAGACCGGTAAAAGGAGTGATATAATGGCTAAAAAGACAACAAGGACAAGAAGAACGACCACCACTAACGGCGATATTTTAAGGTTCTGCGCGTTCTGGGGCATGGCAGTCGCCGCAGTGCTCTATCTCGTTTCGGGCGTAATAAACTTCATAGCAAAGTATGCCGGCGAACTTGGCGCCACCCTTCAGCGCGTGTGCGGCATACTCAGCCTGCTCGGCAACATCGCAATAATAATTGCCATCGCCTTCCCCGCATACTCGTACGTCCGCGGCAAAAACCGCACGTGGAAGATACTCTTTTGGATACTCCTCGGCGTGTTCGTGCTCGGCGTAGTGTTCGGCGCAATACCTTCCATAATGTAATAATTCCGCCATCCGGTTTTTCAGGCAAGGCGCGCGCAGTGCGCGGCGCCTTGCCCGCGCCCGCGCTTTTTAAAAGCGCGGGCGCAATTTTCTTTACAACTTCGGCATTATAAGTTATAATGTAAGCGAAAAAACAACAAAAAGGTCTTTTAATATGGCAAATCCGTTAGTTGCAATAGTCGGCAGACCAAACGTCGGCAAGAGCACGTTTTTCAATAAAGTGGTCGGGCGCAAGGTGTCCATAACCGAGGACAGACCGGGCGTCACCCGCGACAGGCTGTATGCCGACGCCGAGTGGAGGGGCAAAAACTTTTCGCTCGTCGATACGGGAGGCATAGAGCTCAAGTCGCAAGATACCATGTGGAAGGAGATAAAAAAGCAGGCGGAAGTCGCAATAGATACCGCCCAGGTCATTCTCTTTTTCGTCGACGGCAGGGAGGGGCTTACCACTTCCGATTACGACGTCGCCGACATGCTCCGCCGCTCAAAAAAGCCCGTCATCCTCGTCGTCAACAAGATCGATGAATACTCCGAAGAAAAGGTCTTCGAATTCTATTCTCTCGGTCTGGGCGAACCCTTTCCCGTCTCAAGCGAGCATTCCACCGGCATAGGCGACGTGCTCGATGAAGCCGTGAGCTGGTTCGAAAAGTACGAAAACGAAGAGGACGACAGCATAAAGATAGCCGTCGTCGGCAAGCCCAACGCAGGCAAGAGCAGCCTCGTAAACAGGCTTTTAGGTTTCGAACGCTCAATAGTGACCGATATCGCGGGCACCACCCGCGACGCCATAGATACAAAGTTCACCTACGACGGCAGGGCGTATACGATAATCGATACGGCAGGCATACGCAAAAAGTCCAAAGTCGAAGACGACGTCGAGTATTATTCCGTAATGCGCGCCTTCGACGCCGTCCGCCGCGCCGACGTCTGCCTTCTCGTCGTCGACTGTCTCGAAGGTCTGACCGAGCAGGATACAAAGATAATAGGTTACGTTCACGAGCAGGGCAAGCCGTCCGTCGTCGTAATGAACAAGTGGGACGTCGTCGAAAAGGACACCCATACGATAAATAAGTTCGAAGAAAAGCTCAAAGAGGATTTGAAGTTCATGGACTACTTTAAGTCGGTATACGTCTCGGCAAAGACGGGTCAGCGCACCGAAAAGATAATGTCCGCCGTCGACGCGGTATATGCCAACTCGCACAGGCGCATACCCACGGGCACGCTCAACGACCTCATCTCGGATACCGTCCGCGCCAACGAACCGCCCTCGTACAACGGTCGCCGCCTAAAAGTGTACTATTCCTCGCAGGTATCCGTCGCGCCGCCCACGTTCGTGCTTTTCGTCAACGCTACCGACCTTCTGCACTTCTCCTACGAGCGCTTCCTTGAAAACACTTTAAGAAAGTGTTTCGATTTTTCGGGCACGCCCATAAGGATAGTCACAAGGGAAAAGGGCGATAAGCAGTAAAAGGAGTAATTCAAATGTATGTATATCTTTCCGGGGTATGGTACTGGCTGCTCCTTGGCGCAGTGTGCTCATATTTTCTCGGCTGTTTCAACTTTGCCGTACTCATATCAAATTTAAAGCACAAGGACATCCGCTCGCAGGGCAGCGGCAACCCGGGCACGATGAACATGTCGCGCACGTTCGGCTGGAAGATAGGTTTGATAAACTTTTTATGCGACGCTCTCAAGGGCATAATCCCCGTCATGGTCGGACATCTCGTCTTTGCGGGAATGTTCTTTGCGCTGCCCGCCGTGCCTCCGCAGCCTGTGCAAGCCGCCGCGGGGGTAAACGTCGCCGTCTCCGATCTCGCCCGCTATCTCTTCGGGCTGTGCGCCGTAATAGGTCATGTCTTTCCCGTCACAATGAAGTTCAAGGGCGGCAAGGGCATCGCCACAACTCTGGGCGTGTTCACCTGCGGCGTCACCTGCGAAGTCGGCTGGTTTTTTGCGCTTGCCTTTGCCTTTTTGGTATTCATAGTGCTCTACATATACGCGTTCGAGTGGGGGTCTATGGGCTCGCTCATCGGCGTTTCGGGCTTTACCGTCTGGCAGGGCATAATCTTCTTTCTGCGCTATCAGGCGCAGCTTTCAAACGGCTACGCGATAGCGCTGTTCATGGTGCTTCTTGCGTTCAATTTAATAACGTGGATAGCCCACCACAAAAATTTATACCGCCTCATGGGAGGCGAGGAGCACCGCACCTCCATAAAAAAGATGCTGCATAAAAACAAAGACAGGGCGTAAAGCCAGAACCCCGCCGCGCATTTAAGCGCGGCGGGGTCCATATTTTTTTTCTCGTCTCAATTTTTTTTGTCCTTGTCGTCGGGCGTGTTTTCAATCGACTGAATGGCGTACTCTATGGCGGGGTTTATGTCAAGTATCGCCTGCACGAAGTCGGCATAGCTCTCTTTTTTTATCAGCACGTTCAGCCTGCCTTCGTCCTTGAAGCCCACCGTCAGCTTTTCGGTCTGTCTGTCCAGCACTATTATTTCGATGTCGGCAGCGGCATAGCTGCTCGCGATCAATCCGAACGCGGAGATCAGCTTGTCGCCCTTAATAATATACCCCGAACGGCACAGCACTCCCGCCAGCATGCCGCCGGCAACTATCGTTATCAAAAACGTAAGGATATATCCGGTCAGCGGCAGGGCGGGGTCGACCGCGTGCGACGTCCCCTGCGTTATGCATACGTATAAATTTACTATAAATCCCGCAAGGCACACCGCAAGTCCTGCAATTATCAGTATAAGCGTCGCACGGGGAAAGGAGTAGCGAAACTTTTTCATAGAGTCATTATACAGTCTTTCAGCAAAAAAAGCAACCATCGGCGCGTTTATTTGCGTTTTGCAGTGTGTAAAAGTTGAAAAATTTTGCAAAGTATAGTAAAATAAAGGTAATTATCAAATTTAAGGGAGCAGGCACATGTTAAAGCTTATAAAGGGCGGAGTATATTACACCGGCGGCAGACTGATAAAGGAAAACGTGGCGTTCATGCGCGAAGAGCAAAAGAAAGCTGCCGTTAAGGGCACGCTGGCTTACCGCATTTTAAAGGCGCACAACGTCGGCGACGACGAGCATTTAAAGCTCAGGTTCGATGCCCTCGCATCGCACGATATAACTTACGTCGGAATAATCCAGACGGCAAAGGCGTCCGGGCTGGAGCGTTTTCCCGTGCCCTATACCCTTACAAACTGTCACAACTCGCTGTGCGCCGTGGGCGGGACCATAAACGAGGACGACCACGTCTTCGGTCTGTCGGCGGCAAAAAAGTACGGCGGCAACTTTGTTCCGCCCCATCTCGCCGTCATTCATCAGTACATGCGCGAAATGGAGTCGGGCTGCGGCAAGATGATACTCGGCTCCGACAGTCACACCCGCTACGGCGCCCTCGGCACCATGGCTGTGGGCGAAGGCGGCCCCGAGCTCGTAAAGCAGCTCCTCGGTCAGACTTACGACGTGGCGCGCCCCAAAGTCATCGCCGTGTATTTAAAGGGCAGGCTCAAAAAGGGAGTGGGCCCCCACGACGTGGCAATCGCATTGGTGGGCGCCACGTTCAAAAAGGGCTTCGTCAAGAACTGCGTGCTCGAATTCATAGGTCCCGGCATAGCCAACCTCTCCATGGACTACCGCTGCGGCATAGACGTCATGACCACCGAAACGGCGTGCCTCACATCCATCTGGGAGACCGACTCCGTCACCGAAGAATATTTCAGGCTGCACGGCAGGCAGGAAGCTTACAAGCTTCTCCGTCCCGCCGACCCCGCATACTACGACGGCGCCGTCGTCATCGACCTCTCCCGCGTCGAGCCGATGATAGCTCTTCCCTTCCATCCATCCAACGCATACACCGTCAAAGAGGTCATCCAAAACGCCCGCGACATCCTCGGCGAGGTGGAGGAGGCGGGCAACCGCCTCAAGGGCGAGGGCAAACCCTTTAAACTGCTCGATAAAGTCACTCCCGAAGGTATACGCGTCAGCCAAGGAATAATCGCCGGCTGCGCGGGCGGCACTTACGAAAATATTGCCGAAAGTGCCGAAATACTCCGCGGCAAAAGCTGCGGCTTCGATGAATTTTCGCTCTCGGTCTATCCACAGAGCCAGCCCGTGTTCAAATGCCTCGCCGATAACGGCTATGTGTCGGCGCTCATGGACAGCGGCGCAATAGTAAAGACGGCGTTCTGCGGTCCCTGCTTCGGGGCGGGCGACACCCCCGCCGACAACGCCTTCTCCATACGCCACACTACGCGCAACTTCGAAAACAGGGAGGGTTCAAAGCTCGGCGAACATCAGCTCTCTGCGGTGGCGCTTATGGACGCCCGCTCTATAGCCGCAACGGCTGCAAACGGCGGCATACTCACGCCCGGCACCGAGGCGCAGTATATCAAAAAGGTCAAAAAGTATTATTTTGACGGCGCCATATACGACAACCGCGTCTATCGCGGCGCACTCCGACCCCAAGCGGACGCCGAGCTCGTCTATGGCAACAATATAGCCGACTGGCCCGAACAGATAGAAATGGCGCATAATTTGCTCATAAAAGTCGTTTCTGTCATCTCCGACCCCGTGACCACCACCGATGAGCTCATCCCCTCGGGCGAAACTTCATCCTACCGCTCCAACCCCTTAAGGCTTGCCGAGTTCGCCCTTTCAAGAAAGGACCCCGCCTACGTCGGCAGGGCAAAGGAAGTCAGGGCGGCAGAGGAGGCAAGGAGGTCCCAAGGCGCTCTTCCCGAAGAAGTCCTTGCCGAAGTCGGCATAGCAATTGCGCCCGACACCATGTTCGGCAGCTGCGTCGTCGCCAAAAAGCCGGGCGACGGCTCTGCGCGCGAACAGGCTGCCTCCTGCCAGCGCGTTCTCGGCGGCGTGGCAAACATCGCATTGGAGTACGCCACAAAGCGCTACCGCTCCAACCTCATCAACTGGGGCATGCTGCCCTTTGTTTCAAAGACGTTCGAATACAGACCGGGCGACTATGTCTATATAGAAAATATCAGGGAATACGTCTCGGGTGACGATGTCGCGATACCCGCCAAACTCGTGTCCTCGGGCAAGGTCAAAAATATTTACCTCTCTCTGGGTTCGCTCACCGAAGAGGAGAAAAAGATACTGCTTTCGGGCTGTCTCATAAATTACAATAAAGTAAAATGAATATAAAATTCATAAACGGCAACGGCATAAAACTGCTCGCTGCCGTTTTAATGCTCATAGACCATATCGGCATGTTCTTTTTTCCCTCGGCGGCGTGGCTCAGGTGTATAGGAAGGATTTCCTTACCGCTCTTTGCCTACATGCTGTCCGAAGGCTGCCGCTACACAAAGAACAAGCTCGCGCACGTTGCGCTGCTCGCTGCGTCGGCGGCAGTCTGCCAGGCGGTCTATTATATAGTCAACGGCACGCTCGAAATGTGCATACTCGTCACTTTCACGCTGTCCACGCTCAATATCTATGCAATGCAGCACTTCAAGCGCTGTGCGCTGTCGGATGAAGGCGGCGTGCGCGTCGCCTCTTCGGGCTGCGTGTTCATATGTATGGTTTTCCTTACATTGTACCTGAACAGCATCGATACCGTCTTCGGCGTGCCCTTCCGCATCGAATACGGATTCTGGGGCTGTATGCTGCCGGTGTTTGCTTCGGCGTTCGATTTTTATAAAATGGACGCGGGCGCGCTTGCCGCGCTCGATTGTCACGCGGCAAGGCTTGCGTGCTTCTTTGCGGGCATGTTCATGCTCGCCCTCACGCACCACATATTCCGCGGCAATCTGTTGCAGTGGTTTTCGCTGTTGGCGGTCATTCCGCTCATGTGCTACAACGGCAGCCGCGGCAGGCTCAACTTAAAGTATTTCTTTTACATATTTTACCCCGCGCACATCTCGCTGTTTTATATAATAAGCTGTCTTATATGAGCGCAAAAACCGCGCCGCTGCCGCGGCGCGGTTTTTGCGCATTGGTCATCTTAACGGCGGCATGAATTCGGGTACGCCGCCGTCGTCGGGGCGGGGCGGAGGTATGCGCCGCTTGGGTCTCTTTGCGTGCGGGCATCTGTGCTCTATGTCGTGTCCGCCGTCGTTTTCGCGCTGCTGCACAATGTCTGTGCCGCGGTCGTCGCCAAGGTTCTGACCGCCGCCCGTCTGTCCGTCGCTGCAGGCGCTCGCCGCGGTCATCGTCAGCGCCGCGGCAATAATCATAGCTATCTTTGTCGCTTTCATGAAATAAGTTTGTGCAATAACGCCGCCGATATGCAAATTGCTTGCCTTTGCGGCGGCAATGTGGTAAATTATTTGTGCCTGAATTCAAAGGTCCGCCTGAGAACTAAGGGATGAACGTGAATTTTTTTGCCTTCCCGCGTTGCGGGCGGGCAGTCTTGTTCTCTCTCGTCGTCGGCGGGGGAGGTTTTTTTATGTCGGATAAGCGACTCGCCGTCATTTCGCTCATTGTCGAAGACCGCGCCTGCACCGCGGATATAAATGCGCTGCTCTCGGAGTATGCCGACTGCATAGTCGGCAGAATGGGCGTGCCGTACAGGCAGAAAAACGTGTCCGTCATCTGCGTCATTGTCGACGCCCCCGCCGAATGTATAAACGGTCTGACGGGCAAGATAGGCATGCTCCGCGGCGTGTCGGCTAAAACGTTAATGAGCAAGCTTTAAAAGCGTTTGCCGCAGTTAGCGGCAAGATGCATGATTTGGGTAAAATTTATCAAACTTTAAGGAGTTTTATATGAAAAAATTTATATTGCCTGTCGCGGCGGCATGTCTTTCCGCCGCCATATTCGCCCTTTCGGGCTGCGCTCCCCAAAAGTCGCCTTCGGGCGTATCGCTCATGGGCGTTCAGCCCGCAGACGTCGGGCTGGTATCCGAGTGCGACTATTTTGTCGCCGCCGAACCGGCAGCCACCACCCGCGTCAATGCGGCGGGGCTTCATTTTGCGGGCGACATACAGCAGCTCTACGGCTCGGAGAACGGTTACCCCCAGGCTGTAGTCGTCGCAAAAAATTCCCTCATAGTCAACAATCCCCACTTTCTCAAGTCATTCCTCGCCGAAGTGGAGGAGAACGAGGAGTGGCTCAAAACCGCCTCTGCCGAAACCGTCATCTCGGCGGTGTCTTCCCACCTTCCCGAAGGTACCACGCCCACTTTCAATGCAAAAAATCTTACTTCCGAAGTCATCTCCCGCTGCGGCATACATCTCGTCTATGCCGCCGACGACAGGGAGAGGGTGGAAAGCTTCCTCAAAGAGATGTCCGATGTCGATGAACAGTCGGTGGGCAAGGTCAAAGACGAGTTCTTCTGCGAAGAGCTGGGCGACATAGTCAATCCCCCCGCAGATATCTCCGTCTACGCTCCCGACGGCGCACCCGCACTCGCGCTCGCAAAGCTCATGCACGAGGAAAACACATTCGGTCAGACTTCGGTCAGTTACAACGTCGTGCCCTCTTCCAATATCCAGGCATACGTCACCGGCGAAGATCCCGCCGCGGATATCTGCATACTTCCCCTCAACGCGGCAAGCAAACTGCTCGGCGACGGCAGCACTTATCAAATGCTCGGCACCGTCACAAACGGCAATTTGTATATCCTTTCCAAGGACGGCGCTTCGGTGACTACCGAAAACATACGCGAAGAGCTCAACGGCAAGACGATCGGCGTAATACAGCTCAACAACGTGCCCGGGCTCACTTTAAAGATAATACTCGAAAAATACGACATCGACTACGAAGTGATAGGCTGACGTGAATTCATTAAAGAGCATTTTAAAGAGCAATGCGCTCTGGACGCTGGCGGCGGCGTGCGTGCTGCTGCTCGCCTGGCACATTGCCTATGTCTGTATAAAGAACGACTATATCCTGCCGGGGATAGGTTCCACGCTCTCCGCGTTCGCGGCGCTGTTTGTCGATGCGCATTTCTACGCCGCGCTCGGCTCTACGCTCGCCCGTACTCTCATAAGTTTTGCGCTGTCGTTTGCGACAGGCGGGGCGTTTGCCGCGCTCGCGGCGGTCTGTCCGCCCTTCAGGGCGGCTTTTGCCTGCGTTATATCCGTCGTGCGCACGCTGCCCACCATGGCAGTAACTTTAATGCTGCTCATCTGGTCTACGCCCGGAGTGGCGCCCGGCATAGTCGCGGCGCTCGTGCTCGTACCCATGGTGTATTCGCAGTTCGCCGCCGCGATAGAGGGGGTGGACGGCGATCTTTTGGAGATGGCGCGCGTGTACCGCCTGACGCGTTCGCAGAAACTCAAAAAAATAATCCTGCCGGCGGTCGCGCCCGAAGTGCTCGCGCAGACGGGCGCTTCGCTGTCGCTCGGGCTCAAAGTCATGGTCTCGGCAGAAGTGCTCTGCTACACGCTGTCCAGCTTCGGCGGCATGATGCAGCAGGCGCGGCTGTATTCCGAAATGCCCCGCTTTGCCGCGCTCACGCTGTGCTGCATACTCATAGGGCTCGCGCTCGAGCTTGTCTCGCTCGGCATAAAGAACGCCGCCACGGCGTGGCGGAAGGGGGGTGACGGGTATGTACGTAAGGCACATAAGTAAAAGTTATCCGGGGCTGCAGGTGCTCAAAGATGTCAGCCTCGATTTCGCGCCCGGCAAAGTCACCTGCATACTCGGCGAAAGCGGCGCGGGCAAGACTACGCTTTTGAACATTCTGGCGGGACTGACGGACTGTGAGGGCGAAGTCGGTCGGGAAGAGTGTTCATACATCTTTCAGCGCCCCAGGCTCGTGCCCAACCTGACGGTATCGGGCAATCTCCGCCTCGTCTGCGGCGAAGAGGAGCGCATAACCGCCATGCTCGAACGCGTCGGGCTCGCCGACAGGGCGCTCAGCTACCCTACGTCGCTCTCGGGCGGTCAGGCGCAGCGCGTGTCCATCGCACGGGCGTTCCTCTATAAGAGCAGCGCCATCCTCATGGACGAGCCCTTCTCGTCGCTCGACCTCAGGCTCAGGGCGGACATGATGAAGGCGTTCGGCGAAATACGCGCCCTCGACGGCAGAACGGCTGTTTTTGTCACTCACGACATCGATGAAGCGCTCTATCTTTCCGACAGGGTGGTGGTGCTCTCGCACGGCGGCATAGTGTTCGACAGTCCCAACGTGCCGCCCCAAATGTGGGGCGAGGCCGTCCCTCTGCGCCGCAGGCTCATCGACGTGCTCATGGCATAGCTCAAAAGTGCGCCGCCGCGACCGCAAATTGCGGTCGCGGCGGCGCATTTTCGTCGGCTGTCCGGCACGTCGCCCGCCAACCTAAAAATTTTGTCGTTCAATTTTCAAAAACCCGCCTCAAACATTTTTATTTTTACGCTATGTTGTGTTATAATTGCTGTGAGGCGGTAAGATATAGTGTGCCTTTCGGGCACGCCCTTTCATCTCAGCGCTACGATGCCCATGCCCGAACGGTATGCCAGAATAAAGAACCATATGTTCAGCGCGCCTATCACGGGCATAAGTATCATAAACAGCATGTTTTTCAGCTTGAACCGCGTTATGAACATGGCTGCGTATATGCCAACCGCCCCGCCGAGCAGCGCCGAAAGTATCAGCTTTCCGTCGCCTGAATTCAATTTGCTCTCGTCGGTGAGGTACATGTTTTTCTGTGCGATCAGCAGCATTACCGCATAAAAATTTATGGCGAGAATGTACACGGTTATCACGATATACACCAATATCATAAATTAAGTATGTCGCAAAAATCTATAAAAATACAGGAGTGTGTCATGCCTAAAGCAGCAGTATTGATGGGATCCAAGTCAGATATTTCCGTGGTCAAGCCCGCGGTCGCGGTGCTTAAATCAATGGGAGTAGAGGTGGAAGTGCGCGTCATTTCCGCACACAGAACTCCCGAAGAGGCGCACGACTTTGCCTCGTCCGCCAAGGAGAACGGCATCGAGGTCATAATCTGCGCCGCAGGCAAGGCGGCGCACCTCGGCGGCGTCGTGGCAGCCTATACCACGCTGCCCGTCATAGGTCTGCCCGTAAAGACGGACATGATGGGCGGGCTGGACAGCCTTCTGTCCATCGTGCAGATGCCCTCGGGCATACCCGTCGCCACTGTCGGCGTCAACGGCGGTGAAAACGCCGGGCTTTTGGCTGCGCAGATCCTGGGCATAAAGTACCCCGCAGTCGCTGCCGAGCTCGCCGAATACAAGCTCAAAATGCGCGAAAAGATAAATGCGGACGATTGCGCCCTTCAGCGCGAACTCAACCAACTCATATAATAAATTTTATGCCCGCAGTGCACCTGCGGGTAATTTGTTTGCCTCAATTTTATTCTAAAAATATATTTTTTACAGGAGAATCTGATCAATATGGAAAAGAAAGAACAGCTCTATGAAGGCAAGGCAAAAAAGGTATACGCCACCGAAAATCCCGACTACGTCATAGTTTCCTACAAGGACGACGCAACGGCATTCAACGGTCTCAAAAAGGGCACCATCGCAGGCAAGGGCGTCATCAACAACAAGATGACAAACATGATGATGAAGATGCTCGAAAAGAAGGGCGTTCCCACCCACTTTGTCGAAGAAATCGACGACCGCAACACCGTCGTCAAAAAGGTGGAGATCGTTCCCCTCGAAGTCATCATAAGGAATGTTGCCGCAGGCAGCTTTTCCAAGAGGTACGGCGTGCCCGAAGGCACGGCGTTCGCTTCGCCCACTATCGAATTTTCCTATAAGAACGACGACCTCGGCGACCCGCTCATAAACGACTATCACGCCCTGGCGCTCAACCTTGCCACCGCCGACGAAATAGCCACTATAAAGAACATGGCTTTTTCCATCAACGACATAATGAAGCAGTTCTTCAAGCACCTCAACATCGACCTCGTCGACTTCAAGCTCGAATTCGGCAGATTCCACGGTCAGATAGTGCTTGCCGACGAAATATCCCCCGATACCTGCCGCTTCTGGGAAGCGGGCACCTGGGATACAACTCATCACACCAGCCTCGATAAGGACAGGTTCCGCCGCGACCTCGGCGGTGTAGAGGACGCCTACAACGAGATCTTCAAGCGCCTTACCGAAGGAGAATAAGTCTGCATGGGCGGTTTTTTCGGTTCGGTCAAGAAGTCTGATGCCGTATTCGACGTGTTTATCGGCACCGACTATCACTCCCACCTGGGCACAAAGCGCGGCGGCATGGCTGCATACGACAGCCGCATAGGTCTCCAGCGCGAAATACACAACATTGAAAACGCGCCATTCCGCACGAAGTTCGAGCGCGTCCTCTCCGAAATGCACGGCAACGCTGCGATAGGCTGCATTTCGGATACCGATCCCCAGCCCCTCTTGATGGTCTCCAAGCTGGGCAAGTACGCCATAAGCACTATAGGTATCATAAACAACACCGATGAGCTCATGGCAAAGATACTCGCCCGCGGCGGCTATTTCGATGCAATGACTGGCAGCAAGGTCAACGCCAACGAACTTGTAGCCGCCCTCATCAACACCAAGGATTCGTACGTTGAGGGCATACGCTACGCTCAGGAGAGCATAGACGGCACTGCTTCGATACTGCTTCTCACCGATCACGGCACAATAATAGCCGCAAGGGACAAGGTGGGCAGGCTGCCCATTCAGATAGGCAAGGGACCCGAAGGCTACTGCGCCTCGTTCGAAAGTTTTGCCTATCGCAAGCTCGGCTATACCGACTATCGCGAACTCGGTCCCGGCGAAATAGTCGAAATTTCGGCAGAAGGCGTCACACAGCTCGCGCCTCCCGGTCAAAAGATGCGCGTGTGCGCCTTCCTCTGGTCGTACTACGGCTATCCCACGTCGTCGTATGAGGGCGTCAACGTCGAAATGATGCGCTGCAAAAACGGCGAGATCTTTGCCCGCGAGGATGCAAAGACGCACGATATCCACGGCATCGACTATGTCGGCGGCGTGCCCGATTCGGGTACCCCCCATGCAATAGGCTATGCAAACGCCTGCAAAGTGCCGTTTGCTCGCCCCTATATAAAGTATACTCCCACGTGGTCGCGTTCGTTCATGCCGGTAAACCAGGCAGACCGCAACCGCGTGGCAAAAATGAAGCTCATCCCCGTGCACGAACTCATCGAAGGCAAGCGTCTGCTGCTTGTCGACGATTCCATAGTCCGCGGCACCCAGCTCAAAGAGACCGTCGACTTCCTTTACTCGCACGGAGCAAAGGCGGTGCACATGCGTTCGGCGTGCCCGCCCATAATGTACGGCTGCAAATATCTCAATTTCTCCCGTTCGTCCGGCGACATGGATTTAATAACTCGCCGCGTAATGGCTGAGCTCGAAGGCGACGAGGCAATAAACCATCTCGAAGAGTACTGCAGCTCGCAGACCGAGCGCGGCAAGGCAATGCGCCGGGCAATCTGCGATAAATTCCAGTTCGAATCGCTTGAATTCCAGTCGCTCGAAGGTCTCATCGAGGCGATAGGAATAGATAAGTGTAAGTTGTGTACTTACTGCTGGACAGGTCAGGAATAATATTTTTATCGTGATAGGCTTCGCATCTCATTGTCGCGCTTACGGGTCCGCTCAGTCACTTACGTCATTGTAAGCTCCTTCGCGCCTTCCGCACGCTCCTCGACCTGCTCGCCTCTGACGATAAAACACCCTGCAATTGCCTGATTTTTCGCCATGCGGCGCAATACTGCTTTGAGCTTGCGTTCGTCCTCGGTCACATACGTCCTTGTATGCTCCCGTCGGGATGAGTCGCGCTCGCCTTGTCTTGCTTGCAACTTTTGCACGAAAATCACCCTGCAATTGTCTGATTTGTTTATCTTGCGGCGAATACCTGTTTGATCTGTATTTGCCCCGGCTGCCTATTAATCACATCCCAATTATTATATGGACGAAATCCAATCGGAAATTTTTGAAGACTGCGGCGTGTTCGGCGTCTATTCGCAGGAAAACAGCAGCGTTGCTTCAACTGTCTACTACGGGCTATACGCCCTTCAGCATCGCGGACAGGAGAGCGCCGGCATAGCTGTGGCTTATGCCGATAAAATAGTCTGCCACAAGGGCATGGGGCTCGTGTCCGAAGCCTTTGCGGGCGGCGAGTGCGAAAAACTCCCCGAAGGCGACATCGCAATAGGTCATGTCCGCTATTCCACTACCGGTGCAAGCACAGTGCTCAATGCCCAGCCCGTCGTCTTTACGGGCAAGTGCGGCAGGATGGCGCTCGCGCACAACGGCAATCTCACCAACGCCGCTTCACTCCGTGCGGCAATGATAGAGCGCAACGCCGTCTTTCAGACGACTATAGATTCCGAAGTCATGGCTGTCGTCATAAACAGTCTTTCGGATGGCGACGTGCTCACGGGCATAAAGCGCGCTTGTCCGCTGTTCAGGGGCTCGTACGCGCTCGTCGTCATGACGGCGGATAAGCTCATCGCCGTGCGCGACCCCTACGGCATTCGCCCGCTGTGCATAGGCACCATAGTCGACGACTACGTCGTCGCCAGCGAAAGCTGCGCCCTCGACGCCGTCGGCGCCTCGTTCATGCGCGACGTAAAGCCCGGCGAAATAGTCGTCATCGACTCTTCGGGTGTACACTCGCACATGATGGACGGGTTGCCCGACCGCGGCGGACTGTGCATCTTCGAATACGTCTACTTTGCCCGCCACGATTCGGTCATAGACGGCTGCAGCGTGTACGCCGCCAGAAAGGAGGCGGGCAGACTGCTTGCCAAATATTATCCAGTCGAGGCGGATATCGTTTCGGGTGTGCCCGATTCCGCAAACGTCGCCGCGCACGGCTACGCCGAAGTCAGCGGCATACCCTTTGTCGAAGCGCTCGCCAAGAACAGATATGTCGGGCGCACGTTCATTCAGCCCGACCAGCGGCGGCGCGAAGAGGGGGTGAACATAAAGATGAACGCCCTGCGCGCAAACGTCTCGGGCAAGAGGGTAGTGCTCATAGATGACTCCATAGTCCGCGGCACCACTATGCGCAAGATAGTAAAAATGCTCAAGGCGGCAGGCGCCTCACAGGTGCACCTGCGCATCTGTTCGCCCAAGGTCTGTCATCCCTGTCACCTCGGCATTGACATGCAGACTTCCGGTCAGCTCATCGGCGCCTATCACAGCGAAGAGCAGATATGTTCATCGCTCGGCGCCGACAGTTTAAAATATCTCACCGTCGAGCAGCTCATCAGCACATGCCCGCAGGTGTCTGTGGGCTTCTGTACGGGCTGTTTCACGGGCGACTATCCCTACCCCGCCCGCGACTGCGACGGCGACAAATTGAAATTCGAATAACTTAAGAGAGGTAATAATAATGGCAATATCTTATAAAGACAGCGGCGTCGACGTTGAAAGGGGCTACGAAGCGGTAAGGCTCATGCGCAGCCACGTTCAGTCGACCTATACCGAGGGCGTCCTCGGCGACATCGGCTCGTTCGGCGGCTTCTTCGCCCTGCCCAAGGGCTACAAAAACCCCGTGCTCGTTTCGGGCACCGACGGCGTAGGCACCAAACTCAAGTATGCCTTTATAGCAGATAAACACGATACCATAGGCATCGATGCCGTGGCAATGTGCGTCAACGACATAGTCTGCCAGGGCGCAAAGCCTCTCTTTTTCCTCGACTATTTTGCAACGGGCAGGCTGTCGCCCGAAGTAGTGGCAACCGTTGTTTCGGGCGTGGCAGAAGGCTGCCGCCAGAGCGGCGCCGCTCTTGTCGGCGGCGAAACTGCCGAAATGCCCGGCTTTTATCCCGACGGCGAATACGACATCGCCGGTTTTGCGGTGGGCATAGTCGATAAAAATAAAGTCATCAACGGCAAAAAGATAAAGTCTGGCGATGTGCTCATCGGCATCAAGTCGAGCGGTATCCACTCCAACGGCTATTCGCTCGTCAGAAAGCTGTGGGGCGAGGACATACAAACTCTTTCAAAGTACGATGAAGAGCTGGGCGCAGCCCCCATCGACGTGCTCCTCACCCCCACAAGGATTTACGTCAATTCCATACTGCAGCTCATCGAAAAGGTAAAAGTCAAGGGCATAGCCCACATAACGGGCGGCGGCTTTATCGAAAATATCCCCCGCATCTTCCCCGAAGGCATCGGCTGCCGCATCGATACAAAATCTTACGAAGTGCCGCCCGTCTTTCAAATCATGCAAAAAAGAGCCAAAATCACCAAACAACAGGCGTATAATACCTTCAATATGGGCATTGGCATGGTACTATGCGTGGCAAAGAAGGATGTCGAAGCTGCAATCGCTCAGCTTGAATCGACGGGTGAACAGTGCGTCGTGCTTGGCAAGACGTGCAAGGGCAGCGGGGTAAAACTCAATTGAAACGCATAGCTGTATTCGCCAGCGGCGGCGGCACCGATTTTCAGTCCGTCATCGACGCAAACGCCAAGGAGCACTTCTGCGAAATCGTCTGTCTTATAGCTTCCAAGGCGGGCATAGGCGCAATAGAAAGGGCGCAGCGCTGCGGTATACCGCACGCCGTTTATGCAAAAAAGGACTATCCCGATATCGAAGAGCTCTACCGCGAGCTCGCCTATCGCCTCAACATGCAGGGCGTCGACTATATAGTGCTCGCGGGCTGGCTCAAGATAATCCCGCAAAGCTTTATCGAAGCTTTCAAAGACAGGATAATAAACATCCATCCGTCGCTCATTCCCGCCTTCTGCGGCAGCGGCTACTACGGGCTAAAAGTCCACAGGGCGGTGATCGATTACGGGGCGAAGGTCTCGGGCTGCACCGTGCACTTTGTCAACGAAGTGCCCGACGGCGGCGCCATAATAGCCCAGAGCGCCGTCAAAGTGGAGGAAGACGACACTCCCGAAAGTCTGCAGGCAAAGATACTCGAAGTCGAGCATCGCCTGCTGCCCGAGTGCGTAAAGCAGCTCTGCCTCGGCAATATCGTAAAAGAGGGCAGAAAGGTCATCATCAAGCAAAATAATCAATGAGAGGTTAAGATAATATGGAAATGAAAAAGAGGGCGCTCGTCAGCGTATCCGACAAGGCGGGCATAGTCGATTTTTGCAAAGGGCTTGCGGAGTGCGGCTTTGAAATCATCTCTACCGGCGGCACCGCAAAGGCGTTAAAGGACGCCGGGCTCAAGGTGATAGGCATATCCGATATCACGGGCTTTCCCGAATGTCTCGACGGCAGGGTAAAGACGCTCCATCCCAACGTCCATGCAGGACTGCTCGCCATGCGCTCCAATCCCGAGCACATGAAGCAGCTCGAAGAGCTCGGCATCAACACCATCGATATAGTCTGCGTCAATCTCTATCCCTTCAAAGCCACCCTCGCCAAGGGTGCCGACTTTGCCGAATGTATCGAAAACATCGATATCGGCGGTCCCACCATGATAAGGGCGGCGGCAAAGAACTATCAGGACGTCGCGGTAATCGTCGACCCCGCCGACTATGAAAAGGTGCTCTCCGAACTCAAGGCGGGCGGGGTGTCGCTCGAAACCAAAAAGTACCTCCAGTACAAGGTTTTCGCGCACACCGCCGTGTACGACAGCCTCATTTCCAACTACCTCGCTTCGCAGCTCGGCATAACCTTCCCCGACAGCGTCACCTTCGCCTACGAAAAGGCTCAGGACATGCGCTACGGCGAAAATCCCCAGCAGCAGGCAGTATTTTACAACGAACAGTTCATCCGCCCGGGCTCGCTCTCGTCGGCAAAACAGCTGTGGGGCAAGGAGCTGTCGTACAACAACATCAACGACGCAAACGGCGCGCTCGAACTTTTAAAGGAGTTCGGCTCCACGCCCGCGGTAGTCGCCTGCAAGCACGCCAACCCCTGCGGCGTCGGCACGGGCGAAAGCATATACGAAGCGTACATGCGCGCCTATACTTCCGACCCCGTTTCTGTGTTCGGCGGCATACTTGCAATAAACGGTGAGGTCGACGGCGCCACCGCCGAGGAAATAAACAAAATTTTCATTGAAATAGTCATGGCTCCCTCATACTCCGAGGAGGCATTGCGCATACTCGAAGGCAAAAAGAATATCCGCCTTCTTCAGATAGAAGACATCTCCGCGCCCCGCGCCGCCGACGCGTACGACATGAAAAAGGTCTACGGCGGTCTGCTCGTGCAGCAGTACGACGGCACGCTCATCCGCAACGAGGACATGTCCCTCTTCACCAAAAAGGCAGAGGTGGAGGAAAAGGTGCTCTCTTCGGGCAAGACGCGCACCGTCTACGGTCTCGGCGTCGTCACCGACCGCGCTCCCACCCCCGACGAGGTCGAAGCTCTCATGTTCGCATGGCGCGTCGTCAAGCACACAAAGTCCAACGCCATCGTCATCGGCAAAAAGGGCAGAACTACGGGCATAGGCATGGGTCAGACCAACCGCATCTGGGCGGCTCAGCAGGCGATCGCTCACGCCGGCGATGAGGCAAAGGGCTCCGTAATGGCGTCCGACGCCTTCTTCCCCTTCCCCGACTGCGTCGAAGAGTGCGTAAAGGCGGGCATAACCGCAATAATCCAGCCGGGCGGCTCAATTCAGGACAAGGCGTCCGTCGAAGCCTGCAACGCAGCCGGCATAGCAATGGTATTTGTCGGCGACAGGCACTTCAAACACTGATATACAGCAATTTTTTACATAAGTTTTTCAAGGTGAACAATGAACGTACTCGTCATAGGCAACGGCGGCAGGGAGCATGCCATCCTTCTCGCCCTCAAAAAGAGCCCGCTCGTAGATAAGCTCTACTGCATGAAGGGCAACGCGGGCACGGCGCAGATAGCGCAGAACGTCGATGTGGACTACATGGATGCTCAGGCCGTGAAGCAGTTTGCCCTCTCCCATCCCGAAATAGATTACTATGTCGTCACTCCCGACGACCCCCTCGCGATAGGCATAGTCGACGTGCTCGAAGGTATAGGCAAGCGCTGCTTCGGTCCCTCCAAGTGCGCCGCAGTCATCGAATCGAGCAAGGCGTTTGCCAAGGAGCTAATGAAAAAGTACTCCATCCCCACGGCAAAGAGCGCCACTTTCTCAAATTACGGCGACGCTTTGGAATACGTCCGTTCGCAGGGCGCTCCCATAGTTTTAAAGGCAGACGGACTCGCCCTCGGCAAGGGCGTGCTCATCTGCAAGACTTTAAAGGAGGCGGAAGAGGGCTTAAAGGAGATAATGCTCGACAGAGCCTTCGGCAAGGCGGGCGACAAGATTGTCATAGAAGAGTGCATGCGCGGTCTTAAGTACGACCCCGGCGAAGAGGTCTCCGTCCTCGCCTTTACCGACGGCAAGACCATCGTCCCCATGATAACCTCGTGCGACCACAAGCGTGCGGGCGACGGCGACACAGGGCTCAATACCGGGGGCATGGGTACGTTTTCGCCCTGCCCGTTCTGGACGGACGAACTCGCCGGCGAGGTACTGAACAAAATAATGATCCCCACCATGAACGCCATGAACGCCGAGGGCAGAACTTTTAAAGGCTGTCTATACTTCGGACTCATGCGTACGCCCGAAGGCATGAAGGTGGTCGAATACAATTCGCGCTTCGGCGACCCCGAAACGCAGGTCGTGCTGCCCATGTTAAAGACCGACCTCATGGAGATATTTCTTGCAGTCACCGAAGAAAGGCTCGCCGATATAGATATCGAGTGGCAGGACGGCGCCTGCGTGTGCGTTGTGCTTGCAAGCGGCGGCTATCCCGTGTCCTATCGCAAGGGCGAGGAGATAACCATAGGCGATGTGGGCGACTGCACTGTCATTCACGCCGGCACGGCAATAAAGGACGGTAAGCTCGTCACCAACGGCGGCAGGGTGCTCGGCGTGGTCGCCAGGGGTGCCGATATCGACGAGGCGCGCAAAAAGGCGTACGCCGCCTGCGAAAACATAAGCTGGAACGGAATGTATTACAGGCACGACATCGGCATCAAATACCGCGAGGGATGAGTATGATTTATAGGATTTTTGTAGAAAAAAAGGACAATCTTCAGGCAAAAAAAGTCATTCAGGATATAAAAAACCTCTTAAAGATAGACGTTGAAGACGTCAGAAAGCTGCTTCGCTACGATGTGGAGGGAATGACGGAGGAAGAGTTCGGCGCAGCCGTACCCACAGTCTTTTCCGAACCTCCCGTCGACGACATATATTTGGAAAATGTTGAGTTCGGCGAAGGCTACAAGGTGTTTGCAATAGCCTATCTCACCGGTCAGTACGACCAGCGCGCCGACAGCGCGGCGCAGTGCGTGCAGCTGCTCACCCAAGGCGAAAGGCCGCTCATCAAGTGCGCCAACGTGTATGCCGTAAAGGGCGTGACGGATGCCGATCTCGTCCGCATAAAGAAGCATTTGATCAACCCCGTCGAAAGCGAAGAGGTTTCTCTCGATAAGCCTTCGTCCCTCGCCCACGTGACTGTGGAGGCAGAGGACGTCAAAGATATCAAGGGCTTCACCGCAATGAGCGATGAAGAGATAGCCGCATACCACAAAAAGATGGGCTTTGCAATGTCCGTGGCAGACCTTGCGTTCGTGCGCGACTATTTTATCTCGGAAAAGCGCGACCCTACCGAAACAGAGATAAAGGTCATCGATACCTATTGGTCGGATCACTGTCGTCACACCACGTTTGCCACAAGGATAAGCAAGGTAGAGGTATCTTCGGACAATCCCCGCATAAACGAGGCTTTAAAGCTGTACAACGACCTGTTTGCCGAACTGTATGCGGACAGGACGGATAAGTACCCCTGCCTCATGGACATAGCTACCATAGCAGTCAAAAAGCTCAAAAAGGATGGTCTCTTGGATAATCTCGACCAGTCGGACGAGATCAACGCCTGCTCCATAAACATAGACGTCACGCTCGACGGCAAGCCCGAAAAGTACACCGTCATGTTCAAAAACGAAACGCACAACCACCCCACCGAAATAGAACCGTTCGGCGGCGCGGCTACCTGTCTCGGCGGCGCGATACGCGACCCTCTTTCGGGCAGAACGTACGTGCTGCAGGCAATGCGCGTCACGGGCGCAGCCGACCCCAACGAATCTATCGAAGACACCATGCACGGCAAGCTCCCCCAAAGGGTGATAACCACAACTGCGGCTGCGGGCTTCTCGTCGTACGGCAACCAGATAGGACTTGCCACCGGTCAGGTAGACGAAGTCTATCACCCCGGCTACAAGGCAAAGAGGCTTGAAACGGGCTTTGTAGTGGGCGGCGCCCGCTCGGATATGATTTACCGCGCCAAGCCCTGCAAGGGCGACGTCATCATTCTGCTCGGCGGCGAAACGGGGCGCGACGGCTGCGGCGGCGCCACCGGTTCTTCCAAGGCGCACGATGAAAAATCCGTTCAGACGTGCGGCGCCGAAGTTCAGAAGGGCAACGCCCTGACCGAAAGAAAGCTCCAGCGCCTCTTTTTGAACAAGGAAGCAACTCGCCTCATCAAAAAGTGCAACGACTTCGGCGCGGGCGGCGTGTCGGTGGCTATAGGCGAACTTGCCGACGGGCTCATAATCGAGCTCGACAAAGTTCCCAAAAAGTACGAAGGGCTTTCGGGCACCGAACTTGCAATATCCGAATCCCAGGAGAGGATGGCGGTGGTAGTCGCTGCGGGCGACGTCGATAAATTCATAGCTCTCGCCGCCGAAGAAAACCTCGCCGCAACGCCCGTCGCCACGGTTACCGACGACAGGCGCATGAAGATGTATCACCGCGGCAGGGCTATAGTAGATATCTCACGCGATTTCCTCGATACCAACGGCGTAAACCAGGTCACCGAAGCCGCGATATACGACAAGGCAACGCATTTCTTCGATGACGTCGAAGGCGATTGCGATTTTGCCGAAAAGATGGAACAAGTGCTCTCGCAGCTCAACGTCTGCTCCAAGAAGGGGCTTGCCGAAATGTTCGATTCCACGATAGGCGCCCGCTCGGTCTACATGCCCTTCGGCGGCAGGCGCCAGCTCACGCCCGTCACCGCAATGGCAGCCAAGGTCATCGGCGGCGAAACGGACGATTGCACTGTTTCTGCCTACGGTTTCTGCCCCGAGCTCATGTCGTCGTCGCCATTCACGGGTGCAATATATTCCATAGTCGCCTCGGTGGCAAAGGTAGTTGCCGCGGGCGCCGACTACAGGGATATAAGGCTGACGCTGCAGGAATTCTTCATGCGGCTAAGGGATGACAAAAAGCGCTGGGGCGTGCCCCTTGCGGCGCTGCTCGGCGCACTGTATGCCCAGATAAATCTCGGGCTGGGCGCAATAGGCGGCAAGGACTCCATGAGCGGCACGTTCGAACATATCGACGTGCCCCCCACGCTCATATCCTTTGCCCTCGCGCCCGCCAAGGCGTCAAAGCTCATAACCAACGTCGCCGAAGATGAAAACGTAAAATTCTATCTCCTTCCCATGAAGAAGGACGAGTGGAGCATCCCCGACTTCGGCTACTTAAAGAAGCTCTACTCGGTAGTGCACGAAAATATTTTAAACGGCAATATCGTCACCGCCACCGTCGTCGAAAAGGGCGGCGCTGCAGCGGCAGTTGCAAAGAGCTGCATGGGCAACGGCAAGGGCTTTGCATTCGCCTGCGATCTTTCCCGCCTGTTCAAAGAGAGCTACGGCGACCTCGTCGTTGCGTGCAACAACCCCTATGCGCTCAACGGCATAGAGGTGGTGCTTTTGGGCTCCCCCACGGCAGACGGCGAGTTTACTTTCGGCGACCAAAAAATTTCCCTCGCCCGCGCAGAGAGCAGCTATATTTCCAAGCTCAACGGCGTGTTCCCCGTCACTGCGCCCGCTTCGGGCGATATACCCGCCTGCGACTATACGGGCGGACAGAAGTATAAAAATATCTCCACAAAGATTGCGCGCCCCCGCGTGTTCATACCCGCCTTCCCCGGCACGAACTGCGAACTCGACACCGCCCGCGCATTCCGCCTCGCCGGTGCCGACCCCCGCATTCTCGTCATCAGGAACCGCACTCCCCGCGACATCGAAGAGAGCGTGCAGGCAATACTCCGCGAAATAAAGGAATGCAATATAATCGCCTTCCCCGGCGGCTTCTCTGGCGGCGACGAACCCGATGGCTCGGGCAAGTTCATCGCAACTACCTTCCGCAATCCCGCCGTTGCCGACGGTATAATGGAACTTTTGAACGAACGCGACGGTCTCATCCTCGGCATATGCAACGGCTTCCAGGCACTCATAAAGTTGGGTCTCGTGCCCTATGGCGAGGTGCGTCCGCTCACGTCGGGTTCGCCCACGCTGACGTTCAACAACATCTCGCGCCACGTCTCCACCGTCGTCGATATCCGCGTTGCTTCCAACCTCAGCCCCTGGCTGTCGGCGTGCAGGGTGGGCGACGTCTACTCCGTGCCCGTATCCCACGGCGAAGGCAAGATAGTCGCTCCCGTCAAGGAGCTCGAACTCATGCGCGTCAACGGTCAGATAGCTACGCAGTACGTCGACCTCGGCGGCGTTCCCACAATGTCGGGACCCTATAATCCCAACGGCAGTATGTGGGCTGTCGAGGGCATAACCTCGCCCGACGGCAGGGTGTTCGGCAAGATGGGTCACTCCGAAAGGATTGGCGAAAATCTTTACAAGAACGTGCCGGGCAACTACGATATGAAGATATTCGAAAGCGGCGTAAAATACTTCAAATAAGCCATTACAGGTCAATTCAACCGCAGGTTGCGCAAGTTTGCAACCTGCGGTTGTGCATATAAACATATGGTACGTTGAGTTTTTATTGCTGAGATGATATAATCTTTGCATCAAAAGGAGGCATGCAATGAATACTTTGGAACCAATGAATACTTTGGGGCAGCGCATAGCGCACTACCGCAAGAGCTCGGCGCTCACGCAGGAAGAACTCGATTCCAAAAATCATCGGGCTCGCCGCGTCGGGCGCGGCGGGTAAGCTTGTCGAGGTCACGTCGTCCGAAGGCGACGTGGTGGAGATAACCGTCGAATGAAGATATATGTTGAAGAGCGCGGCAAAAGGGTGCTCTGCCTGCGCCTGCCCGCGTTTTTGTGTGCGGCGGCTATAAAAAAATGTCTGCCCGAAGCGTGCGGCAGAGCCGGGCTGAACAAAGCGATCAAGGTCGTAAAGCAACTCAAAAGGAGTGGAGCCCTGTGCGGTGAATACGAGTTTATCACCGTTGAAAGCCGCGAAGGCGACAGAGTGGTCATAACGCTGTGATGCGTCGCTTGTTTTTTTGCGGGTTATGAGTTTTTGCGCAGTACTATGCTACACATAACATACATATTTTTGCGCTTATCCCCTTTACAAACACAATATTTTGTGGTATAATCAAATAAAAATCACTAAGGGATAAGTCACATGAAGTGTTTATACTGCGGTTGCGAAGACAGCAAAGTTATCGACAGCAGGTCTGCCGACGAGGGCAGGACCATACGCCGCAGAAGGGAGTGCGTCCGCTGCGGCAAGCGCTTTACGACGTATGAGACGATAGAAGATACCCCCGTGCTCGTCGTCAAAGCCAACGGCACCCGGCAGGCGTTCGATTCGGGCAAGATAAAGAACGGCATAGTCAAAGCATGCGAAAAGCGCCCCGTCTCCATGAGCGATATAGACGCCGTCGTCGATAAGATAACCAAAAAGGTATACAACTCGATGGAACAGGAGATATCCTCCAAGGCGATAGGCGAAATGGTCATGGACGAGCTCAAAAATCTCGACGAGGTCGCCTATGTCCGCTACGCCAGCGTCTATCGCTCGTTCAAGGACATATCCTCGTTCATGGCAGAGCTGCAAAGAATGATGGACGGCAAAAAGTAAAGGTCCGTCTGCAATAAACATAACTTTTTCAAAGGCAGTGCAAACTGCCTTCAATTTTTTAATGGTATGAAAAGACAGACAAAACCCGTAAATTGCGGCGGCGTTTTCATAGGCGGCGGCCACAGCGTCAAAGTGCAGTCCATGTGCACCACCAAGACGTCCGACGTCGGCGGCACCGTCGCGCAGATACTCGCCCTCGAAGCGGCGGGGTGCGACATCGTGCGCGTCTCCGTTCTCGACGATGCCGACGCCCGTGCTATACGCGCAGTCAGGGACGCCATACACATCCCACTCGTGGCTGACATACATTTTTCCTATAAGCTCGCCATCGCCGCCATTGAAAACGGCTGCGACAAGGTGCGCATAAACCCCGGCAACATCGGCGGGGACGACAGGATACGCGCGGTCGCCGACTGCATAAAGAGCCATCGCATCCCCGTGCGCGTCGGCGCCAATACGGGCAGTATCGAAAAGCAATACCTTGCTAAATACGGCAAAAACGAGCATTCCCTCGTCGAAAGCGCTCTGCACAACGTGCGCATACTCGAAAAGGAGGGGGCAAGCGACATAGTCATCTCGGTAAAGGCGTCCTCGGTGCCGCTCACCGTCTCCGCGTACAGACTGCTCTCGGGCAGGTGCGGCTATCCCCTGCATATCGGCGTCACCGAAGCGGGAACGGAGGAGATGGCGGTGGTCAAGTCCGCCGCCGCCCTGGGCTCGCTGCTCCTCGACGGCATAGGCGATACCATGCGCGTGTCCATAACGGGCGACCCCGTCAGGGAAATTTATGCCGCCCGCAGGATACTTCGCGCCGTCGGGCTTGATAAAAACTTTGTCGACGTAGTGTCCTGCCCCACTTGCGGAAGGTGCATGTGGAATTCCATGGAACTCGCCAAGCGCGTCACCGCTCGCGTCGAGCACATAACCAAACCCTTAAAGGTCGCCGTCATGGGCTGCGTCGTCAACGGTCCCGGCGAAGCGGGCGACTGCGATATAGGCATCGCGGGCGCGGGGGAGGACTGCGTCATATTCAAAAGGGGCGAAATAATCAAAAAGATACCCTCTTCGCAGGCGGAAGAGGTGTTCGTGCAGGAGATTGAAAGGCTGATAAATGACTGAATTTTTAAAATGCATACACGACATCCCGCCGTTTTCGCGGGCAATCATATCGGCTGTCAGCCTCGACCGCAGCAGTCACAGCGTCAGGATAGACCTCGTCAGCGAAAACGCCTTCACCGCCGAAGACGAACTCATGGCGCGCGGCGTCGCCCGCCGGTTCGTGCCCGAAGAGTTCGGCTGCGATATCAGCATAAGCAAACTCACGCCCGATGAAAAGATGGTCGCCCGCACCATTCGCCGCGTGGTCGAAAAGTCCAACAAAGCGCTCGCCTGTCTGCTCGAAGATGACGATATAACCGTCGAGCGCACGCCCGAAGGGTTCGACTTCACTATCTCGGTCATAGCCGATACCGCCGTCGGCGGCAACGTCGTCGAAAACGTCATAGCCGAGCTGGGCAGAACTTACTGCGGCTCGTTCACGGGCAGATGCGTCAGAAGCGACAAAAAGATAGACTCCATACACATAGACGAAGAGCACGAAAATATCGAATACGACATCCCCGTCCGCACCTTTCATATAGCCGGCTTTCAGCCGCTTGAAAGCGATAAACTGCGCGATACCGCCGTCTACCTCAGCGACGTCAACTACGAGAGTGAAGAAGTCGTCGTCTGCGGCATAGTTGAGGACATCGAAGAGCGCACGTACAACCGCAAGTCGGACGGGCAGCAGAGGGCGTACTTTGCAATAACCTTGAACGATACCACCGCGCTGATGCGCCTCACATATTTTGCCCGTAAGTCCACCATCGAAAAGATACGCAAGATACGCCCGGGCGACGGCATAGTGTGCACGGGCAAGACCGAGATCTATCGCGGCGCGGTGCGCTATACCGCCCGCTACATCGACCGCGGCGCCATGCCCGAAGGTTTCGTGCCCGTAAAGCGCGCTTCTAAGCCCGCCCCTAAATATTACACCACCGTCGAGCCCGAGCCCTATACCGACTTTACCCAGTCGGATATCTTCACCAAGCCCGACCTTCCCGCCTGTCTCAAAAACAACACCTTCGTCGTCCTCGATCTTGAAACCACGGGTCTCAACTCCTCGCCCTCGGGCGGCAACATGGACAAGATAATAGAAATTGGCGCCTACAAGATAATCGGCGGCGAAATAAAGGAGAGCTTTTCCACCTTCGTCAATCCCGGCGGCAGACTGTCCGAAGAGATAATCAAACTCACCGGCATAACGCAGGATATGGTGGCGGGCGCCCCGTCCTACATACAGGTCATGCCCGATTTCTTCAAATTTTGTCAGGGCAGCTATCTCGTCGGTCACAACATAGCCGGCTTCGACTATAAGTTTATCGACTATTACTGCGCAAAGCTCGGCTATCATCTCGAGCGCAAGGTGTTCGACACAATACCTCTCGCGCAGGAGCTGCTGTACCTCTCCAATTACAAGCTCAACACCGTAGCCGACCATTTCGGCATAACTTTCAATCACCACCGCGCCGTCGACGACGCCCTCGTCACGGCAAAAATATTCATTGAGCTCATAAAAATAAAAAAATCTCTCCCCAAGCCCGTCTAACGCTTGCAAATTGCATTTGACCGTGCTATAATATAGCCATACTTAATACTTGATATAAGCTATTGAGTGCCTTGCGTAAAGGCACTCAATATTGCTGTAAGGGGCAGTAATGAACATTAAACCTCTCTCCGAGCTCAGGGCTTTTCTCGAAGGCTACGCCTCGCCCATGGGCATCGAGATAGTCGACGTGGAGTTCTCCGAAAAGGACAGGTCGCTCACTATATTCATCGAAACGCCCGCCGGCGTCGACCTCGACACCTGCGAAGCCTTTCACAACGCCATAATGGACCCCATCGACGAGTTCGACCCTACCTACGACGCGCCGTATACGCTCAACGTCTCCAGTCCGGGGCTCGACCGTCCGTTCAAAACCGCACGCGATTACGAGCGCAACCTCGGCAAAGAGGTGGAAGTAAAGCTCTATGCCCCCCTCAAAGGCAAAAAGCTGTTGGAAGGCATTCTCGATAGTTTCGATGAGACCACCGTCACTATCGTCTCGGGCGGCGAGCAGCTCAGGCTTCCGCTCAACCGCATAGCAAAGATACACAAAGCCATCAAATTCGATTGACCCACCCGCCCGCGGCGGCATGACCGGCGCGGCAAATCAATAACAGTTTTCAGGAGATTAATTAAAGATGAAAGAAGATTTTTTTGCGGCGCTTGCAGACCTTGAAAGGGAAAAGGGCATACCTCAGCAGGTATTTCTCGACGCCCTGCAGAACGCACTCGTCTCAGCATGCAAAAAACAGGGTTCGGCAGGCGCTGTCGAACTCAAGCTGCTCCCCGAAAAGGGCACCATCGAATTCTACACCGTGCGCCGGGTGGTAGACGAGGTCGAAGACAGGGATACCCAGATTTCCCTGGAGGACGCAAAAAATATCAAAAAGAGCTATAAAGTCGGCGATTTCGTCAGGGAAAAGTTTATCCCCAAGGATTTTTCCCGCATAGCCGCGCAGACCGCAAAGCAGGTCATAATGCAAAAGATACACGAAACCGAGCGCGACGCCGCCATGGACGAATTTTCGGGCAAGGAAGGCGAGCTGCTCGTCGGCACCGTGCGCAAGACCGACCTTCACAACGTATATGTCGAATTCGGCAGCAGTCAGGTCGAAGGCGTAATGCTGCCCTCCGACCAGGTCGCCACCGAAACTTACAACGTCAACGATAAAATAAAGGTGTTCGTCAAGCGCGTAAAGGCGGGCTTCAAGGGTGCGCAGATAATGGTCAGCCGCTCGTCGGCAGGGCTCGTGCGCAAGCTGTTTGAAGAAGAAGTCCCCGAAATCAAGCAGGGCACCGTCGTCATCAAAGCCATCTCGCGTGAAGCGGGCGCAAGGACCAAAATGGCTATCTGGTCAGAAGACCCCCGCGTCGACGCCATAGGCGCCTGCGTGGGCAACAAGGGCGCAAGGGTCAACGCCGTCGTCGAAGAGCTCAACGGCGAAAAGATAGATATAATCCCCTGGAGCGAAAATCCCCTCGAATTCATCGCCAAGGCGCTGTCGCCAGCAAAGGTCATTTCGGTAACGCAGCTCGAAGGCGAAAAGACTGCAATGGCAGTCGTGCCCGACGATAAACTTTCCCTCGCCATAGGCAAGGACGGTCAGAACGCCCGCCTCGCCGTCAGGCTGACGGGCTGGAAGATAGACGTCAAGAGCCGCTCCGCCGCGGCAAAGCTCGGCATGATAGCCGAAGGCGATGGGGAGGACGGGCAGCAAGATGCCTAAAACAAAAAAAATCCCGCTCAGGCAGTGCATCGCCTGCCGCGAGTTAAAGCCCAAAAAGGAGATGCTCCGCATAGTAAAGCCTAGCGAGGGCGCCGTATTTCTCGATTTTTCGGGCAAAGCTCCGGGCAGGGGCGCATACATCTGCAACTGTCCCGACTGCGTAAAAAAACTCAAAAAGAACCGTCTTATAAACAAGGTGTTTTCCTGCGAGGCAGACGAAGCCGTCTACACCGCCATCGAGGAGGAGTACTTTGGCAAAAAGTAAGGTGGATGCCTATATAGGTTTTTGCATCAGGGCGCGCAAGATAGCGCTCGGTTCGGGCGCGATCGCCACGCAGCGCGGCGGCGTGCATCTTGTCATAGTCTGTTCGTCGGCTGCCAAGAACACGTTCAAACTTGCGCTCAAATACAAAAACCGCTTCTCATGCCCGCTCATGATATGCAACTGCGGGCTGGAAAACGCCGTAAATAAACCCGATTGCAAAATTGCGGCTGTCAAAGACGAGCATCTGGCAAAGGCTATCATTGCCAATGCGTGTGAAGAATATGAAATATATGCCGGAGGCGTAGAAAATTAAATTATGGCAAATAAGTATGTAAACATCGAAGAAATCGGAAAGATTCTGTCGGGAGGTAAACTCAACGAGTTTGCAAAAAAAGTGTCCTCTACCGAAAGGAACGTGCAGGATATCATAAAAAAGCTTTCCGATCTCGAAAATGCCCGGACTGCTAAGCGGCTCGAAGAGGAAGAGAGGCTGGCAAGAGAGCAGCGCGAAGCCGAAGAGGCTGCCCGCCGCGAAGCCGAGCTCGCCGAAGCCGCCCGCAAAAAGGCGGAAGAGGAGCAGGCGCTGCGCAGCGCCGCGGCAGAAAAGCAGCCCGAAGAGGCTCCTTCCGCAGAGCAGGCTCCCGCTAAGAGCGCACCCGCCGAAGCCAAAGCCGCGCCCGCGGCAGAACAGCCCGCGGCGGCGCGTTCCGAGCGCAGGGAACAGCCCGCTCCCCGCCCTCAAAGGCAGCCCGCTGCCGAGCAGCGCCCCGCCGACCGTCAGAAGCCGGCAGCCGGCAAAACATTTGTCAATACCGATAGTTCCAAGCCGCGCGGCGAACGCCCCGCCCGTCCCCAGCAGGGTGCAAAACCGGGTGCGCCCGCTCGTCCCCAGCAGGGCGCCCGCCCTGCCGCGGCGCCTTCGGCTGCTCAGTCCAAGCCCGCAGCCAAAAACTTCGGTCCCGATAAAAAGAAGGGCGGCTACGAAAGGACCTATGTAGAAAAGGAGCGCCGCGCTCCCTCAAAGCGCTCGCTTGCCAAGCAGCAGGGTCCCACGGTCGCCGACTTCGACGAGGATAAGAGCGGCTACAGAAAGCTGCGCGTAAAGAAGGATAAGCAGCGCCAGAGCGCCCAGGCAATCAAGATAGACCACGCCGTTGTCACTACAAGCGAAATACCTTTGAAGGTACTCTCCGAAAAGTTGGGCATAACCGCCGTAGAGATAACCAAGCGCCTCTTCAAAGAGGGCATAATGAAGACTGTCAACGAGAGCATAGACTACGACACCGCGGCATTCATCGCCGCAGGCATGGGCATCGAGCTTGAATACAAGCCCGAAAAGACTGCCGAAGAGATACTCTCCGAAAAGCAGGCAGATACCGTCGAAGAGATCGAAAGTCTCGTTCCCCGCGCCCCCGTCGTCACCGTCATGGGTCACGTCGACCACGGCAAGACTTCGCTTCTGGACTACATCCGCCGCGAACACGTTGCCGCAGGCGAGGCTGGCGGAATAACGCAGCACATCGGCGCCTACTCTGTAAGCGTCAACGGCAAGAGTATTACGTTTATCGATACTCCCGGTCACGAGGCGTTCACGGCAATGCGCGCCCGCGGCGCACAGGTCACCGACATAGTCATCCTCGTCGTCGCCGCCGATGACGGCATAATGCCCCAGACCATCGAGGCAATAAATCACGCCAAGGCGGCGGGCGTCTCAATAATCGTCGCCATAAACAAGATAGACAAGGTGGGCGCAAATGTAGAAAAAGTAAAGGCTTCGCTCATGAACTACGGGCTCGTGCCCGAAGATTTCGGCGGCGACGTTCCCTGCTGCCCCATCTCCTGCAAGACAGGTCAGGGCATAGACGCACTGCTTGAAAACATCATCTTGACCGCCGAATTAAAAGAGCTTTTGGCAAATCCCCAAAGGGAAGCGCGCGGCACCGTCATCGAAGCCCAGCTCGATAAGGGCAAGGGTCCCGTCGCCACCGTGCTCGTTCAGAACGGCACGCTGCACACGGGCGACAATGTCATATCGGGTACTATTACAGGCAGAGTACGTGCGATGATAGACGACAAGGGCAGAACGGTAAAGCAGGCGGGTCCCTCGTCGGCGGTGTTCGTGCTCGGTCTGGAGCAGGTCCCCAATGCGGGCGACAGCATATTTGCCGTCTCGCAGGAGCTCATGAAGTCGGTAATGGAGGAGAGAAAGCGCAAGGAATCGGACGCCATGGTCAAAGCTGCCTCCAAGATATCTCTGGACGAAGTGTTCGGAAAGATAGCCGAAGGCAACATGAAGACTTTGAACCTCATAGTAAAGGGCGACGTTCAGGGCTCGGTAGAGGCAGTAAAGCAGTCCGTCGTAAAGCTCTCCAACGATGAGGTTCAGGTCAAGGTCATCCACAGCGGCGCGGGCGCCATAACCGAATCGGACGTCATGCTCGCCGATTCCTCCAACGCCATAATTTTAGGCTTCAACGTCCGCCCGGATACCAAGGCAAAGGCAACTGCCGAGCGCAGCAAAGTCGATATCAGACAGTACCGCATAATCTATGACCTTTTGGACGACATCGAAGCCGCTTTAAAGGGCATGCTCGCACCTAAGTATCAGGAAGTTTACCTCGGCAAGTGCGAAGTCCGCCAGACCTTTAAAATAACGGGCGTAGGCAACATCGCCGGCTGCTATGTAAAGGAAGGCAAAATAGTCCGCGGCGGCAAGCTCAGGATATATCGCGACGACGTTCTCATCGTCGAAGGCAACGTCCAGCAGCTCAAACGCTTCAAGGACGACGTAAAGGAAGTAAACTACGGCTACGAATGCGGCTGTGCCATCGAAGGCTTCAACGATATCCGCGTTGGCGACATCATTGAATGCTACATGGTAGAGCAGATTCCCGCAAAGTAATTTTTATTGAAAGGTAATTCATGAAAGGATTGAGGGGCGAACGGCTGGCAAGTCAGTTCCGCGAAGAGATATACAACGTCATTTCACTCAAGCTGCGCAATCGTCATCCCGAGCTCAGCGCAATAATAAGCGTCACTCAGGCAGACGTCGCGCCCGACTTAAAGACGGCAAAGGTGTATGTCAGCATATTTGACCCCGATGCCGCCCGCAAGCAGGCAAGTTTTGAAATTTTAAAGGCAAACGCCGGCTACATCCGCCACGAGCTCGCCGGCGTGCTCCATCTGCGCACCGTGCCGCAATTGACTTTTATTGCCGATTTGAGCATGGAGTACGGAGCCAAGATAGATAAAATAATCGAAAGTCTCGAAGAGCAGGAAAATAAAGAAAGTAAAGATGACTGAAAGCTCGTTAAGCCAGGTAGTTGCACAACTCAATAGCTGCGGCACGTTCGGCGTCATCTGCCACGTCCGCCCCGACGGCGACGCTCTCGGCAGCGGTCTTGCGCTCGTCCTCGCCCTGCGCGGCGCGGGCAAGCGCGCGTTCATGCTCTGTGAAGAACCTGCGCCGGAACGGCTCAGGATATTTCCCGCGCTCGGCGAGGTGTATACTTCGGCGCCGGAGGGCGTCGTCTTCGATGCGCTCATCTCCGTGGACTGCGCCGATATCACACGACTCGGCGTGTTTTCGGCAATGTTCCGCAAGTTCAGGGGCGTCACTATAAACATCGACCACCACATATCCAACGACAGGTTCGCAAAAATCAATTACGTATACGACTGCCCCGCCACCTGTGAACTCATTCCCGAGGTGCTTTCGGCGGCGGGCATGAGCATTGACAGGGACATTGCCGACCTTTTGGCGCTTGGGCTGATAACCGACAGCGGCAATTTTTCCCACCGCGACGTATCGGCAAAGACCTTTTCGGTGGCGTCCATGCTCAGGGCTGCCGGCGCGGATATCCCCCGCATCGGCTACGAAATGTTCACAAAGCAGAGCAAAAATCGCGCCCTTTTGTATGTGCGCGTATTGAAATCCATGCGTTTTTGTCTGGACGACCGCTTGGTGTTTCTCACCGTCACGCAGAAAGATTTTGCCGAAACCGACACCGAAAAGAGCCAGACCGAAGGCTTTGTCGATTTCCCTCTCTCCATCGAAGGCGTCGAAGCTTCGATAGCTTTAATGGAGGTAAAGCGCGGCCAGTACAAGGCTTCGCTGCGCAGCAAGCGCATAAACGTCAACGCCGTCGCATCCGAATTCGGCGGGGGCGGGCATATACTCGCCAGCGGCTGCATGCTCTTCGGCGAATACGAAGAAGTTATCGAACGCCTCACATACGCGGTCTATAAACAGTTATGACGGGTTTTATAAATATAAACAAGGCAGCCGGCGTCAGCTCGGCAAGGGAAGTGGCTGTTGTAAAGCGGCTTACGGGCAGCCCTTGCGGACACATGGGCACGCTCGATCCCATGGCTGTCGGCGTATTGCCCGTAGGTATAGGCAACGCCTGCAGGCTGTTCGACTATTTTTTGACCAAGCGCAAGACCTATCATGCCACGTTCCGCTTCGGCAAGGACTACGATACCCTCGATACCACGGGCACGATAGTGGCTGAAGGCGGCGCCGTTCCTTCAATGGACGACATCCGCGCCGTGCTTCCCTCGCTTGTCGGCGACGTTATGCAGGTGCCCCCCAGATACAGCGCCAGGAGCGTCGGCGGCAGACGCGGTTACGCAATGGCAAGGGCGGGCGAGGACTTCACTCTGCCTCCCAAAAAGGTCAGCATCTATTCCATAGAAGCTGTATCCCGCCGCTCGGAGACCGAATACGACTTTATCATAGAGTGCGGCGGCGGCACGTATATCCGCTCGATCTGCCGCGACATGGCAAAAATGCTCTCAACCCATGCCGCCATGAGCGCGCTCGTGCGCACGGCAAGCGGACCGTTTGGCATAGAAGACGCCGTAACAAGCCAAAGTCTGGATGCAGACAACATAAATTCGCATATTATTCCCGTTCAGAGCGTGCTGCCCTTCGGGGAAGCGCACATCGACGGCGCCGAACAGAAAAAACTCCTCAACGGACTGTCCGCCGCCACACAGCTCGCGGACGGAACATATAAAATATTTCTCGGGGACGGCTCGTTTTACGGCTTAGGTCTGGCGCAAGACGGTCGTTTTAAGGTAAAGACAAAGTTATGTTAGATATCATCGAATACGCAAAGGACGAATACGCATTTCCCTCGCTCATAGTGCTCGGCTGTTTCGACGCCATCCACGCGGGTCACAGGGAGCTCTTTAAAAAGGCAAAGCTCCAGGCAAAGATAAACGGGCTCGACCTCGGCGTCATGATGTTCAGGGACGGCAAGGGCGGCAGGCAGGTCTATTCGTTTGAAGAGCGCGTTGCAATGCTCGCGCCGTTCAACGTAAAATTTGTGCTCGTCATCGATTTTACCCCCGAATTTAAGGAGATAGCTCCCCTCGATTTCCTCGCCGCCATCGAAGACAAAATAAACGTCAAGGCATACATGAGCGGCAAGGATTTCCGCTTCGGCAAGGGCGCCAAGGGCAAGTCCTCCACATTAAAAAATTATGCCGAGGACGAGGATAACGGCGTCTGGTACATGCCCGTAAAGGACGTAATGTGCGAAGGCGAAAAGATATCCACCACGCTCATAAAGCGCTGCCTCGAAGAGGGCGACGTCCGCCGTGCCGGTAGGCTGCTGGGCGAAAACTTCTATGTTGAAGGCACCGTCGTGCACGGCGCCAGGCGCGGCGCGGCACTGCTCGGCTTCCCCACGGTAAATATAAAATACCCCGAGTGGAAATATCCCGTCAGGCAGGGCGTGTACAAAGTTACCGTCGGCATCGACGGCGGTACATACCTCGGCATAGCCAACTTTGGCGGCAGACCTACTTTCGGCGACGAAGAGGAGCTGCTCGAAGTTCACATAAAGGACTTCGAAGGCGACCTCTACGGCAAGACTTTAAAAGTAGGTTTCGTCGGTTACATGCGCTCTGTCCGCAGGTTTGCCGACCCTGCCGAACTTGCGGCTCAGCTTACCGAAGACAAGGCGGCGCTCGGTCTGTCCGAAGAACAGTTCTTTGCCCGCTACCCGCTTGAAGAAGCAGCCGAAAGCTCTGCACAGCCTCAGGCGGAGCAGATAGAGGGCGAGTGCGTTCCCGCGCAGCAAGTTTCCTGCGGCGGATCCGCCCCCGAAGCCGCGTCGCAGCAGGCGGAAGAAGACACCGCACAGCCCGTAATGGAACAGTCTGCCGATATCGGCGCCGCAAGCATGTGCGAGATGGTGGCGGAAATCCCTCCCGCATGGCTTCTGCTCTCCGAAACGGTCGCCGGCGAGGATATTCCCGTCACGCCTTCCGAACCCGCCGAAGGCATAGAAGAAGATATCGCACCCTCCGAAGAAATTATTGAAGAGGCGGCGCAAATTCAATCAGCCGATGTCATCGAAGAAGTCGTAGAAGAATCAACCGAACCTCAGCCCGAAGAAGTTGTTGAAGAGGCAGCCGAACCTCAGTCCGAAGAAGTTGTCGAAGAGACAGCCGAACCTCAGCCCGAAGAAGCTGTTGAAGAGGCAGCCGAACCTCAGCCCGAAGAAGCTGTTGAAGAGGCAGCCGAACCTCAGCCCGACGAGGTCGCCGAAGAAGGGTTACAACCTCTCGGCGAGGAGCAGGTGGAAGGCAATGATTAAGTTCGGACCGAGCGGCAACAGCGCCAGCTTTTACGCCATGGGCTACAAGCACACCGCCGAAGCTCCCGAATACCTTAAAAAATTCGGGCTCGACTGTTTTGAATATTCCTTCGGCCGCGGCATAACGCTTTCTAAAGAAAAGGCAGAAGAGATAGGTGCGGCATTTGCCGATGCGGGCATGGAAATAAGCGTGCACGCGCCCTATTTCATAAACTTTGCCAATCCCGAAGAAGAAGCCGCCCAAAAGTCCTACGGCTATGTTTTAAACAGCGCAAGGTACTTAAAGCATTTCGGCGGCAGCAGGCTGGTCTTTCATCCCGCCGCACAGGGAAAGCAGTCGCGCACGGAAGCCGTTGAAAGAACTGCCGACCGACTGAAAACGCTGCGCGACATGATATACGAAAACGGGCTTCAGGATATAATGTACTGCCCCGAAACGATGGGCAAGCTCGCGCAGATAGGTACCCTCGAAGAGGTCGTCGAATTCTGCAAGATAGATAAAATTTACACCCCCGCAATAGACTTCGGGCACATCAATGCCCGCGAGCAGGGCAGTTTAAAGACAGTTGAAGATTATAAAAGCCGCCTCGAGTACGCCATAGGCGAGCTCGGCTATGACAGGATGAAGAACTTCCATGTGCACTTTTCAAAGATCATGTACGGCGGAAAGGGCGAAATAAAGCACCTCACTTTCGAAGACGCCGTATACGGTCCGCAGTTCGAACCGCTTGCCGTCGCTTTGAAGGAGCTCGGGCTGCAGCCGTACATAGTCAGCGAATCGGACGGCACCCAGGCAGAAGACGCCAAAGCCATGAAGGATATTTATTTTAATACTCTTTGATGTTGACATGCGGCATTAAATTTGATAAAATATTTACAAATGAACAGGTCATTATCGCAAAAAATTCTCAACGCGTCGGGCGCCGAAGCGCTCGTCGTCACACAGCCTGACCTCAGGTTTTATTTAACTTCTTTCGAAAGCTCGTTCGGCGTCGTCATTGCCGACGCCGTAAGTACGCGCTTTCTCACCGACAGCCGCTATCTCGAGGCGGCAAAGTCGTCGGTGGCAGAGGGCATCCGCGTAGAGGAGTACCCTCGCGGCGAAAGTCTGGCTTCGCTGCTCGGCGGCTATAAGAGCATCGCCGTCTCGCTTGAAAACACCCCGGCAACCGACTATCTCGCGTTAAAGTCGGCGGGCTATGAAATATTGAACAGCACTCCCGCATTCGAAGAGTGCATGGCGGTAAAATCCCCCGAAGAGCTCGCAGCCGTAAAGGCGGCGTGCGTTGCGGCAGACAACGCCTTCATCGCGCTGCTGCCCCAAATCAAGGAGGGCATGACCGAAAACGAAGTCGCCGCACTGCTCGAATATCTCATGCGCGGCAACGGCGCGTCCGGCACAAGTTTTTCAACCATCTGCGCATTCGGCGCCAACGCCAGCGTGCCCCATCACGAAACGGGCAATACAAAGCTCAAATTCGGCGACATCGTGCTCATCGACTTCGGCTGTAAGGTCGGCGGTTACTGCTCGGACTGCACGCGCACGCTGCTGTTCGGCGACGACGGCAGGCACGGTCAGTTCAAATCGGCATATGCACATGTGCTGAAGGCGCACATGCTCGTAAAGGAAAAGTTCACCTCGGGCATGACGGGCAGCCAGGGCGACGCCATCGCCCGCGACTACCTCAAAGAACACGGTCTGGACAAGTATTTTACCCATTCTCTGGGTCACGGCATAGGCATAAACATACACGAAAACCCCAATCTTTCGCCCAAGAGCAACAGCGTCTTTGCCGACGGCATGGTCTTTTCGGACGAACCGGGCGTGTATTTCGAAGGCGAGTTCGGCATCAGGATAGAAGATACCGTAACTCTTCATAACGGCAGGGTGGTCAGCCTCACCGACAGCGACAAATCTCTCACCATTTTATAAAGGCGGTATTCTTGTTCTGCGGCGCAGCGCTGAGCGTACGGAGATATTATTTCCGCTGTGTATGCCGCCGCGGACGCACAATTTTTGAAAAACAAAAAATCTATATTAGGAGAATAAATATATGGCATCCATTTTAGCAGGCGATATCAGGAAAGGCGTGACCTTTGAATACAACAACAAGGGCGTATATACGGTAACCGACTTCCAGCACGTCAAGCCCGGCAAGGGTGCGGCGTTCGTCCGTGCCACGCTCAAGAACGTAGTCACCGGTCAGGTGCTGTCGGATATCACTTTCAACCCCACCGCTAAGCTTGAAACGGCTCAGGTGGAGACAAGAAAGATGACATATTCTTATACCGACGGCGAGTTCTATTATTTCATGGACCCCGACAGTTTCGAAATGATAACTTTGAACTTCGACCAGGTCGAAGACGCATTAAAGTACATCAAGGAAAACGATACCGTCACCATCAAATTCCTCTACGGCAACGCATTCTCCGTTGAGCCCGAAAACTTCGTCGAACTCAAGATAATTGAGTGCGAACCCGGCGTAAAGGGCAACACCGCGACCAACGCAATGAAGAACGCCAAGGTCGAAACGGGCGCCACCATCCAGGTCCCCATGTTCATAGAAGAGGGCGAAGTCATCCGCATCGACACCCGCAGCGGCGAGTACATGTCCCGCGTTGGCAAGTAATTTAAATGCGTGCCGTCATTCAGCGGGTTAAAAAGACGTCGCTGTCCGTCGACGGCGCACTCATATCCGAAATACCTTTCGGGCTCGCGGTCTATCTCGGAATAGGCGTCGGCGACGACGCTTCGCTCTGCGCTAAGATGGCGGGAAAGATTGCCAGACTGCGCATATTTGAAGATGATGCGGGCAAGATGAACCTCTCCGTGACCGATGTCGGCGGCGAGGTGCTGCTCATATCCCAATTCACTCTGTACGGCGACTGCTCGCACGGCAATCGCCCGAGTTTTACGATGGCAGAAGAACCCGTGCGTGCGCAGACGCTGTATGAATGCGTCGCAAAAGAGCTGCGCAGTCTCGGCGTAATTGTCGGTACGGGAGTATTCGGCGCCGATATGAAGATAGAGCAGTTCAACGACGGCCCCGTCACAATAATATACGAACTTTAAAATGCAGGGCGAGTAATCGCCCTGCATATTGCTGTAAAAATACCGCTCATCACTGTCACGAGAGCTCCGGTTTTATTTGCGTCATGAAAATTACCTTTCTCGGAACGGGCGCGGCGGAAGGCGTGCCCGCAATGTTTTGTAACTGCAGTTTCTGCAACGCCGTCAGGTCGGCAGGCAGGGGGGAAGTGCGCACCCGCACTCAGGTGCTCATCGACGGGGACATCTCCATAGATTTCCCGCCGGAAGCGTATTACCATTCGTTTGCCATGGGCGTCGATCTCTCCGCGCTCAGGTGCCTGCTCGTTACTCATTCCCATATGGACCACTTTTACGCGCACGACTTTATACTGCGCGGCTACAAGTACGCCGTTTTAAAGGAGAACGTGCTCGATATTTACGGCAATGCCGAAGTGGAAAAGGTCTTCGCCGAGTGTACCGCCCGCGAAATGAAGCCGCAGGTCGCGCCGCATGTGCGCTTCGGGCGCGTCGGACCGTATTCGGTCTTTGAAGCCTGCGGCGCAAGGATAATAACCGTACCCGCCGAACATTCAAAGACGGAGGAGGCTCTCCTCTATTATGTAGAGCGCGGCGGAAAGGGGTATCTGCACCTGCACGATACGGGCAATGTCGGCGACGGCGCGATGCAATTTCTTGCCGGCTGCGGCGCGTTTGCCGACGTCGTCGCATACGACTGCACCTTCGGCAGCAGCGCAGGCAATTTCACCGCAAGGCACATGGGCGTTCCCGATATCGTAGTTATAAGGCAAAAGCTGCTCTCTGCGGGCATAACCGGCGCCGATGCAAAACACATAATCACCCACTTTTCGCACAACTGTTCGCCTTGGCGCTCGTCCATGGACAGACTTGCGCGCGAACACGGTCTGATTGCCGCATACGACGGCATGGCGGTGGAAGCATGAATATTTTCAGACATTTTATCACAATAACGCGCCACAGGCATAAGGTCATGGCGCTGTGTTTCAAAGTCGGGCTGTACGCACAGGGATTTGCGCACGACCTTTCAAAGTATACGCCGTCCGAATTCATTCCCGGCGCAAAGTACTATCAGGGCAGCCGCAGCCCGCAGGCGAGGGAGAGGGAGCTCTTCGGCTACTCAGCCGCATGGCTGCATCACAAGGGCAGGAACAGGCATCACTTCGAGTACTGGGTGGATTCGGGTGCGGACAATAATTTTGTGTTCGTAAAGATGCCTGCAAAATATTTTGCCGAAATGATATGCGACAGGATTGCGGCAAGCAAGATATATATGGGCAAAAACTATACCGACGCAAAGCCGCTTGAATACTTCAACACCCGCACCCATAAGTCGGGCATGAACGCCGCCACCTGCGCCGATTTGGAGTATTTTTTAAAGATGCTCGCCGAACACGGCGAAAAATACATGCTCGCCCGCCTTAAAAAATTTGTAAAAGAGGAGAGCGCGGCTGAAAAGAAAGCTAAAAGCCGTGCCCGTACATAATTCAACAATAAAACGGCTCCGCGCTTGCCGAACGCAAGCGCGGAGCCGTTTAAAATTCAGGGCGTTACCCTGTTTATGTCTCTGGGGAACATCGTGGCGTAGCGCACGTTCTTGAATCCCAAAAGGTGCATTGTCAGCCTTTCAAGTCCCAGTCCGAGGCCGCCGTGAGGGGGAGCGCCGTATTTATGCAGCATAAGGTAGGTTTCGAACTCGTCGGGGTTCATGCCCAGCTTCTTCATCTTTTCTACCTGCATGTTGTAGTCGTGTATACGCTGCCCGCCCGAAGTTATCTCCAGTCCTCTGAACAGCAGGTCGAACGAAAGCGTCACTTCGGGGTCTTCGGGGTCGTCCATCGTGTAGAAGGGGCGCTTGCTGCTCAGGTAGTGCGTTACGAACAGGAAGTCCGAATTATACTGCTGCTTTGCCCACTTGCCCAAGAACGCCTCTTCGTCGGGCTCAAAGTCCTTCATGTCGGTTATGTTCTTCAGCTTCTTCATGCACAGTTCCTTTGCGTCCTTAAAGCGGATGCAGGGAATGCTTTTAACTTCGGGAATGTCCACCTTCAAAAGCTCAACTTCGGTCGCGTACTCCGTCTTCAAAAGGTTCATTATATACTGCAGCGCACCCGTCTCCATGTTCATTATGTCGGTAAAATCCTCAATAAATCCCATTTCAAAGTCCATCGAAATATATTCGTTCAGATGTCTCGAAGTATCGTGGTGCTCTGCCCTGAATACGGGGCCGATTTCAAAAACTCTTTCGTAAACGGGCACAAGCGCCTGCTTGTAAAGCTGGGGGCTCTGCGCAAGGTATACCGTCTTGCCGAAGTAATCGAGCTTGAACACGTTCGTGCCGCCCTCGGCGCCGGCAAAATTTATCTTTGGCGTGTGAACTTCCGTGAAATTCTGACTTGTAAGGAATTCACGGAATCCGCGCTGAATACCTTCCTGGATCTTGAATATTGCGCGCTCCTTGGGGTTGCGCAGCGTTACGGGGCGGAAGTCGAGGTTTGTGGCAAGGTCGCAGTTGACCTGCTTTTTCGAAATAACCACGGGCGGAATGGCGGCGGGGGCAGAAAGTATTTCAATATTGCTTATCTGCAATTCGTATCTCTCGCTGCCGTCGCGCGTTTCGCTTGAAACAACTTTGCCCGTTACCCTTGCCGAGCATTGTTCAAGGACTTCGGCGGTAAGGCGGTAGTCAGAAAATTCGGGCGAGTACACGCACTGTATAAGCTCGCGTGCCGTGCGCACTATAATAAATGCAAAGTCGCTCATCTCCCTGATGCTGTGAATGGCGCCCTTTATAGTAACCTGTTCGCCGATATGAGCTTTAAACTGCGAATACGGCATGCTCGTAACGGGAACTATACCTGTCATTTCTTGCATAAAGTACCTCTGAAATTTAATTCCACCAACAATTTTACTTTAAATCGCCGCAAAATGCAAGCGTTTAAGCGTTGACTTTAATATATAATAAAAAAACCGCCCCGCAGCTATCATGCTGCGGGGCGGCGCCTTATTTATATCTTCGTGCAAATCTTAATGCAGTATGTGATGTACGCCTAAGCTTGCAAAAAACGGCGTCTGCTCGCATGCGTTCGCGTCCGCCGTAATTTCGCTGTCGGCGCAAAACCGCCCCGCAGCTATCATGCTGCGGGGCGGCGTCTTGAGCAAAATAAATCCGCTTATGCCGTGTTATGAAAAAGTATTAACCCGCTTCTCGCAGGTGGGTGCGCCGAAGCGGAAATTATTCGGACTTTCCGTATAAATACAGACCTTGCCTATTCCCGCGAACGCGTCGCTCCCGAAAATTAGCTGTGGATTACGAATTTCCCATACCACGCACACAGCAGACTTATATTGATTATACCATTGTCCGTGCAAAAATGCAACGAAAATTCATAATGTTGGCAAACTGCAAAAATTTCCACCCGCCTTTATTCGTTAAGTTTAAAATTATATACACTATGTGTAACATCTTGTAAAAATAGTGCGCACGTATGTGAAAATATATTACAAGCAAGGATATGATTTTTCATTTCGCATTGACATTGTTGTGCGGTTGTGATAAAATAATACTACACTATGGGATATGTCGTCCCATATAATAATTTAATGGAGGAATGTAATGAAAAAACTTAAAGCGCTGCTCGCCGCAGCATTGGCTTGTGTTTTTGCATTGTCGCTGGCTGGTTGCGTGCCTGAGCAGACCGAAGCGCCCGCTGCCGACGAGTTGGTTTTATCGTTGGTCGAAGTCGACACCACCAACGCAAAGACCGAGTTTTTTGTCGGCGAGCAATTTTCAACCGAAGGTCTCGTCGTCACAAGGTCGGGGCGTAATTTAACGCAGGAAACGGTTTTCTATCAGGAAGAAGTTCCCCTCGATGAGTGCACTATCGATTCTTCGGCATTTAAATCGGATACCGTCGGCGAATATGTAATAACTGTCAGCTATACGCTCGGCGAAGTTACCAAATCCGATGAATATACCGTCAGCGTCGTGCGCCCTGTGCGTCCTTATCGCCTTATATTGGATGAAAGCGGCGCCAAAAAGATGTTCGGTATAGGCGAAGAGTTTTCGTCCGACGGACTCAAAGCTACCGCGTTCGATTACGACTACAGCGCCCAGAAGGAGCTTGAACCTTACGACGTAACTGCTTCTATATCTGTCGACTCTTCGGCGTACAACGCTGAAGTTGCCGGCAGTTACGAAATCGTCGTCTCCTATACCAAGGACGAAACTACAATACAGGCTTCGTATAACGTAAGCGTCAAAATCGGCGCAGGTCTTGATATAGTCCTTCCCGAAGACGCCGTCGTCGATGCAAACGGCGCAATGTCCGTCGATCTCCAAAAGGGCGGCACCACTGTCGATTTCGGCGATTGGGTAGTCAATCAGGTAAATGCCAACGGCGACGTCGATAAAGTAGTAACCAAAGATATTACTTTCGAAGTCTACAACGCTGCGACCCCCGTAGCCGTCAACGGCACTTCGTTCACGGCAACCGAAGGCGGCGCATATAACGTGTGGGCTGTTCTCGAAGGCTATCAGCTTCCCGATTCCGAAGAGACGTTCACTCTTAAGAGCTTTGTTATAATCTATGTCATGGACAGCCTCAAGAGCATCACGTTCAACGCAGATGCTTCAGGCACTCTGGTAACTCAGCCTGCAGGTTCCGATATCATCAGCAAAACCTGGACCTTCACCGCAACCTATTCCAGCGGCGCAACCAAGCAGCTCACCGCCGAAGATGTGGTAATAGAAGGGCTCACCACCACCGCTGTAACGGCGGCAGGCGTAGCCAATATCAGCTATACCGAGCCGAATGCCAAGGGCGATTCCATGTCCGCAAACACGACCGTAAACTATACTATTACGGAAGGACAGGGTGTGCCGGGTGGCAGTATTGTTACACTTAAAGTTGGTGAATTAGAAGGCGTAGCATATGATAATGTAGCATCTAATACTGACGTGATCGGAATTGATACCGATGGTGTTAAGATAACATTCCTTAAAGAAGGAAAATTCAGAGACGGAACGGCAGAATATGAGGGCGTTACTTATACAAATTGCTATAATACAGCCGGACAAGTAAAAGCTGATAAAAAAGCTATAAAAATTGAATTACATGCCGATGCTACAATAACGGTTATATGTCAAGCTGCCGGCGACGGTGCACGTAATTTTAATTTTTACTCGTCAGATGCGGAAACTGCATTAACAAACAATGCTAATGTTCAAAATGATAGAACAACCGTATACGCATATAGTTATTCTGCAGTTGCAGGAACATATTACGCGGGAGCTAATACCGGTGGGTTTAGCGTATTCGCGATAATTGTCGAGTTTAATTAAGGCGAGGAGGTAAAAATAATGTTTAACAGCAAAAAGAAAAAGCTTTTATCAACTTTAACGATACTCGCCGTTGCGGCAACTGCTACGCTGGGGGGACTGTGCGTTCTCAATGGTACATCGTCAGGGTTTGATCCCGTAGCATTGGCAGATACGACCATCGTAAATAAAACGTCCGAAGCCGACGCCACAAAATATTATGTCGGCGGCACTAACGATAATGGTTCAGGCACTTCTGCCGACGATCCCATTTCGGCAAACGCCTTTGCGGGCAAGCTGATTGATCTCGAGCCCGGCAATATCGTATACGTCATGCCCGGTACTCACACGCTCACAAATACCTGGGCGCTGGGCAGAATGGGCAACAGCGAAGTCACGGGTGAATATGTAAACGGCGCCTACGACGACTATATCATATTCAAGCCCTACGATGCCTCGCAGGAGACTGTTCTCAGTTTCTACAATCAGCCGTTTGCTTCCACCGCCCGCGGTGTGCATATCTACGGCAACTATTATTACTGGACGGGCATAGATGTCTGCGGTGCGGGCGACAACGGCCTGTACATAGGCGGCAGCTACAACGTCGTTGAAAACTGCGAATTCTATGATAACCGCGATACCGGTCTGCAGCTCGGCAGAAACTATTCTTCAAACAGCAATATCAACGCATGGCCTAACTATAACCTGGTAAAGAACTGCACGTCGCACAACAACTACGACAACGAGACCTACGGCGAAAATGCCGACGGCTTCGCCGCAAAACTTACCGTAGGCTATGGCAACGTATTCGATGGCTGCATAGCATACCGCAACTCCGACGACGGCTGGGATCTGTACGGCAAGGATGATACCGGTATCATCGGTACTGTCTATATGTACAACTGCATAGCCTTTGAAAACGGCTTCCTTGAGGATACTCAGGCAGAAAACAATGCGCGGTTCCCTCAATTCAACCAAGAGTTTGTGGAATCAAACACGAATTCATATCTCACCCGCGACGGCGACGGCAACGGCTTCAAGCTGGGCGGCTCTACGCTCGAAGGCGACGTGTTCATGAATAACTGCATAGCCTTCAATAACCGCATGCACGGCGTCACCGATAACTCCAACCCCGGCGTCATTTCGCTGACGAACGTCACGGCATATAACAACTCGGCGCTCATCGACAATACCACCGGTCAGATAAGCGGCTGCAATACGGGTCACAACAACATCGACCTTGCCCGCTCGGCGTCGAGCTATAACAATCTTACGGGCGTTCTGTCAGTATTCAACGGCAGAACGGGCAGCGGCAACGACGCTTATATCGGCTCCACCGAAAACAGTCTGCTTGCGGCAGGCAGCAAGTGGAACAAGATAGACGGTGCGCTCGATGCAAATACCATTACGGGCAAAGTGGGCGAAAGCGTAAATGCAGCCGCAGCAGAGGATATCTTTGCGGCTCTTCCCGCAAACGATATAGGCATAAACGATACGCATATACATACCGCATGGCGCAATGCCGATGGCTCTGTCAAGCTCGGCGACCTGCTGAAGATAAAGGATTACAGCCTGCTCCTCGGCGACGATAACAAGATAGGCGCAAACCTTGTCGGCGACGATACCACCGTCTATGCCGAAGTTCCCTTCACATATCTCACCGATGACGGCATCACTTCCCAAGCTCAGGCAGAGGCTCAGGCAATAAACGACCTCATCTATCTTCCCGTCAATCACGACGCGATATATCAGGATTTCGACCTCGCATCTGCATATTTCGGCAGCGTGAACGTAAAGTGGACTTCCTCCGATCCCGCCGTCATTGCAATAGCCGAAAGCGGCGACGTCAATCTCTCGGGCGTAACTCACGTCCGCGCAACCGTCTACCGCGACGGCGGCGCCGATAAGAAGGTCACGCTCACAGCTACCGCCACCGTCTCGGGCGAAGAGGTGGTAAAGCAGTTCGAAGTAGTCGTAAAACAGAATGATTATATAGTCGGCGATATTATAGTTGAAGGCGTTGAAAACGACGCTTACATCGTTGACATGTATTCCTTCTCAAAAGAGCCCGAAATTGAAGTGCTCAATGCGGCAGACTACAACGGAAAGCTCCTGCCCAAGGATGCATACAAAGTCGAAACGGTGTACATGTACGCTCCCGTCAAGGGCGCTAATCTCGTTCAGGTCGCAGGTTTCACCCCTTCAAATGCGGGTATATACGAAATAACCAAAATAGTCACCATAGGCTCCGATTCGAATAGCTATACGTACACTGCGTATGTAGTCGATGCCAATGCCGTTGTCGATTTCGTTGCTGAACCTCAGGTCGGCGTAACTTACAGCGGATTCTCGATAAAGGGCACGCTCAACAACGTCAGCGGCACGCTGTATGCAATTGCCGGCGAAGAGGGCGAGGTGCCTACGCTCAGCGACTTCAGACTGTATGGTCAGAGTTATAAGATAACAAGCGACTTCGTCGATGCGCAGTTCGAAGCCGATAACGACGGCGAGTACTACATCTACTATGCGGTTGTAAATCCCAACGGCGCACTCACTTCCGAAGTATACAGCACCAAGATTTCCGTCACCGAAATCTCCACAGCCGAGCAGTTCATTGAACTTGCAACCAGCGGCGGCGACAGCTCAAGTATCTATAAGCTCACCGCAGATATCGACTTCAGCGGAGTACAGTGGAAGGTCGGCGACGAATTCAAAGCCCTTCTCGACGGTCAGGGTCACACCATATCCGGCATTACCGTAAACGACAGCTCCGATGAGAGCAAAGGTTCGGTATTCTTCGGCCTCGACGGCGGTTCGCTCATGAATATCACATTCAAGAATGTCTCGCTCACCGGCGCCAAGGAAAACGGTCTCTTCGGTACAGCCACCGGCGGCTACATAGGCAACGTAAAGCTCGAAAACTTCGCCGTAGAGGGCACCGAACGTATTGGCGGTCTCGTAGGCAAGGTCAAAGAGCAGAGCGGTATGGACCTCATCATCGAAAGAGTATCTCTGGTGAATGACGACGACCATATCATCACTGCCGGAACGGGCAAGTATGTCGGCGGTCTCATCGGTCACATGCAGGTGGGCGGAAGCGTCAACTCGACTTATAAGGTAAACGTCTCCATAAGCAACTGCTATGTCGATTCCACGGTAATCTGCGGCAACTCCGAAGCCGGCGGTATAGTCGGCAAGTGGGATGACGGCTACAACGGCGTCGTTGCAAAGAGCCTCACTATCGACAGGTGCGTATTCGTCGGTACTGTTTCCTGCCGTTCGAGAGCAGGCGGTATCATAGCTTATCAGACAGGTTCGTATCCTATAACCATCACCAACTGCGTAAGCTTTGGCGATATACATCATGCCAATTCCACAGACCCCATACAGGTAGCCGAAAAGAACGCTTCGGGCATCTTCGGCGGATACAACGCCAATGCTCCCACGACCGTTCTCAACTGCTATGCCAAATTTGCAGAACACAATGCAAACTACTTCGTCAATGTAACTACGGCAGACGTGCTTGCGACCGAATTCTTCTGGAGTTCACAGGTAAGCTTCGACCTCGAAAACATCTGGCAGTTTGTCGACGGCGAAATATCTTTGAGATGATGCTCTGTAAATTGAAGTATCGATAAATCGAATACTTAAACCGTGCCGGCGGGCGGAAAAGCCCGCCGGCATAATTTTTTATCGCCTGCACGGCGCAAAAAAAAGAGATATCGCGGCTCAAGCTGCAATATCTCTTTTTGATGTGATTTTATTTTCGGTGTGTATGTCGGTGCGGCAGGACTCAGTGGCTGAACCTGCCAAGCACTACGTTTTCCATCGACTTTTTAGCGGCGTTTACTATGTTTGAACTCGTAAATCCAAAGTGTTCGAACAGCTGTTTTGCGGGACCCGAAACGCCGAATCCCGTCATCGCTATCACTTCGCCGTAGTCGCGGCTGTAGCGGTACCAGCTGTAATGCGATGCGGCTTCCACGCACACCCTCGCCATAACGTCCCTGTCAATTACAAAGTCGCGGTATTCCCGGCTCTGCTGTTCAAATTTTTCCATGCTGACCATCGAAATGACTTTCGATTTTATGCCCTCATCGGCGAGTTCGCGCTGTGCCTGCATGCAGGGCTCAATCTCCGAACCGCTCGCAATAAGCAGCACGTCTGGTTTGCCCACGCAGCCCGAAAGCACGTATGCGCCCCTTTCGGCGCCATCCGCGGTGTGGTCGTATGCCGGCAGGTTCTGCCTCGATTCAACTATCACGGTGGGGCACTTGTCGGTAAACGCGCACTTGAACGCGGCGTAAGTTTCGGTGCCGTCGCAGGGACGGAACACGTTTATATTCGGAATCGAGCGCAGCGATATGAGCTGTTCCATGGGCTGATGGGTGGGGCCGTCCTCGCCGACGCCTATCGAATCGTGCGTCATTACGTACAGCACGGGTATGTTCATCAGCGCGGTCATCCTTATGCCGGCTTTCATGTAGTCGGTGAACGAGAAGAATGTCGAGCAAACGGCTTTAAGTCCTCCGTGTAGCTGAATACCGTTGCAAATCGCCGCCATTGCATGCTCGCGCACGCCGAAGTGTATGTTGCATCCCTCTCTGTGCTCGGGCGAAAAATATTCTTCGCCCTTGATTTCGGTCTTAGTGGAGGGACCGAGGTCGGCAGAGCCGCTCATCACGTTGGGCATCGCCTGCGCTATGGCGTTGAGCACCTTGCCGCCGCACGAGCGCGTGGCCTCGGGCTTGTCAAAGAAGGGCAGGCGCTTTTGCACATCCGACCAATCGGGCACTATGCCCTTCATGAACATTTTGTATTTGGCGGCAAGCTCGGGGTATGCAAGCTCATAGCGGGCGAACATCTTGTTCCATTCATCCTGCTTTTTGGCTTTTTCTTCGGCGATCGCGTGGCAATGCTCCCATACGTCTTCGGGAACTTTAAAGGGAGGGTACGTCCAGCCGAGCTTTTCCTTTGTCGCCTGCAGGTTGACTTCGCCGAGCGGCGCACCGTGACAGTCGGCAGTGCCTGCAAGGGGAGAGCCGTAGCCTATCTGAGTTTTGCAGATTATAATGGTGGGGCGCTCCTTTTCGGCTTTTGCGCGGGTGATGGCGTTGTTCAATGTGTACAAATTGGTTGCGTCCTGCACGCGCAGCACCTGCCAGCCCTGCGCTATGAACCTTGTGGCAACATCCTCCGAAAAAGTGCTGTTAATGTCGCCCTCTATGGTTATGTCATTGTTGTCGTATAAAAGAATGAGTTTACCCAGCTTCTGCGTGCCTGCAAACGAGCTCGCTTCATAGCTTATGCCCTCTTCAAGGCAGCCGTCGCCCGTAAGTACGTAGGTATAGTGGTCGACTATGGGGAAGCCGGGTCTGTTGAACAGTGCGGCAAGGTGCGCTTCGGCAACGGCAAGCCCCACGGCATTGCCCAATCCCTGACCGAGGGGACCGGTCGAAGTCTCAACGCCCGCCGTCTTGCCGTACTCGGGATGTCCGGGCGTACGCGAACCGAGCTGGCGGAAATTGATTATATCCTCTTTGGTGACGTCGTAGCCGAACATGTGTAAAAGAGAGTATAACAGCATCGAGCCGTGCCCTGCCGACAGTACGAACCTGTCCCTGTTGTCCCAATTAGGGTCGTGGCAGTTAAAATTCAGGTGCTCGGCAAACAGCTCGTAGCCTATGGGCGCGGCGCCCATGCATATGCCGGGATGTCCCGATTTGGCTCTCTCTATCGCTTCGGCAGAAAGAATTCTTATTGTGTCAATGCTCTTTTGCTCAACCGACATTTTATTTTCTCCTTTATAATGCCGTTCGCCGCTATTTGTTCGGCTGACCGTCATTTTGTATGAATTTTTCAAGATTGGTTACGTCAAGAAAGTCGCAGCCCTGCAAAAGCTGCAAAAGCTTTGCCGCTATTATGCGGTTTCCGCCCGCACAGCGGCTTTCAAAGTTTATCGGCATTACGGGGTCGTGTACGCTCAGTCTCACCAAAAACCATCCGTCGCCGTTGTTTTTATCAAAGTTTACTTTTACTCCCTCGTAATTGTCGTGCGCTAGGGAACAGCCCATGCCCGGTGCGGCGCTCTTTATGTGTTCTATCACCTTTGCGCCGTCCGCCCTGAAGTCTTCTGTAAGCGAGTTGAACGAAATCCTCACTTCGTCCTCTTCGGCGGGGTGTTCCAGTCCGGCTATCAGTTGGCTCAGCGTCCGTCCCTTCTTAGTCTGCTGCGCCAGGCATATCAGTATACGCACCACAAGGTACGCGCCGTCGTCCAAAAAATAATTTTCGGCAAAGGCGGCGTGTCCGCTCGTCTCTATAGCAAGGGGGCAGTACTCGCCGTTCGCGTTGCGCCTCATTGCTTCATCTATGACGTTTTTATAGCCGCGCTTGAATCTTAAGTGTTTTCCGCCCAGGCTTTCAATAAATTTGGTCAGCCCGTCGCTCGTTACGCTGTCGGTCACTATCGTTCCCCGTCTGTTTTCAAGCACCATCGCGGCGGCAAGAGCTATAAGGTCGTTCCTGTTTATCTCCCTGCCGTCGCAGTCCACGGCGCCGGCGCGGTCTACGTCGGTATCAAAAATAATGCCGAGGTCTGCCTTTTCCCTGAGCACCGCGGCTTTAAGGCAGTCTATTGCCTTCTTGTCCTCGGGGTTGGGTATGTGGTTGGGGAATGTTCCGTCGGGCTCGGTGTAAATGCTGCCCTGCGTGTCCGCGCCTAACGGCTGCAAGACGCCTTCGCAGAAGAATCCTCCGGCGCCGTTGCCGGCGTCAACTATTATCTTCATTCCCTCAAGCGGTCTGTCCTCTCCGCAGGCGGTGCGCACTTTCTTTACGAGGTCGGCGCAGTATTCGGGCATATAATCGCACTTTGTCGCTTTGCCCCGCACGGCAGACCGTTCAAAGTCCGCGGCTGCGGCAAGTTCAAGGACGTCGTCGATGTCGCCGCTCTCAAGTCCGCCGCTTTCGGTAAAAAATTTAAGCCCGTTCCTGTCCGAAGGCAGGTGTGACGCGGTTATCATTATCGAAGCTCCGCACGCCCTGCCGCTCTTTAAAAGCATGAACATGGAGGGGGTGGAACACAGTCCACAGTCGAGCACGTCAATGCCGGCGTCGTTTATGGCAGCCGTCACTCTTTCAAGTATGCGCTCCGTCGAAATGCGGACGTCGTGCCCGACGGCGATTGCGGCGGGCTTTTTAAAATACTTTGCTTCATACCATGCGCAGAATGCCCGCGTAATATCGTAAACAGCCTCGTTTGTCAGGGTTATGGGCGAGCCGAGCTCGCTTGCAATGCCCCTGACGTCGCTGCCGCTCTTCAATTTTTTAAGATATCTAAGCTCCATACGCCTTTAATTATACATTATTTGCGCCCCATTGACAACTATATAGACGGATTTTATCGCAATTTTAGGGCGGCAAAGTTTTTAAAATGCCGTGCCAAATATTTTGTGTTTATTCAAGGTTGTGGTATAATAGTCGGGTAATTAAATGAGGAGAAGTCTATGTCAAACAACGATAACCGCAATTTTGTCGAACAGATAGCCGACATCGATACAGATTTTCCCAAGTGGTATACCGATGTGGTAATAAAGACTCAGCTTGTGGACTACGGTCCCGTAAAGGGCACAATGGTCATCCGCCCCTACGGCTACGCCATATGGGAAAATATCCAAAGGGAGCTCGATAAGCGCTTCAAAGCCACCGGGCATAAAAACGCATACTTCCCGCTGCTCATTCCCATGTCGTTCTTCACCAAGGAGGCGGAGCATGTAGAAGGTTTTGCACCCGAAGTTGCCGTTGTAACTCATGCGGGAGGGGAGGAGCTTGCAGAACCGCTCGCCATCCGCCCCACGTCCGAAACCATCATAGGCAACATGTACTCCAAGTGGATACAGTCCTACCGCGACCTCCCCGTGCTCATCAACCAGTGGGCAAACGTCATGCGCTGGGAAAAGACGACTCGTCCCTTCCTCCGCACTTCCGAATTCCTGTGGCAGGAAGGTCACACCGCCCATGCCACCGAAGAGGAGGCAATGGATGAAACGATGAAGATGCTGGGCGTCTACAAAGAGTTTGCCGAAAACTGCCTCGCGATCCCCGTCATCTGCGGCAGAAAGACCGAAAAGGAAAAATTCGCCGGCGCCGTCGCGACCTTCGGCATGGAGGCAATGATGAAGGACGGCAAGTCGCTGCAGGCGGGCACTTCACACTACCTCGGTCAGAATTTCGCAAAGGCATTCGAAATCAAGTTTCTGGATAAGGACGGCGTGCAGAAGTACGCATATACATCGAGCTGGGGCGTTTCAACAAGGCTGATAGGCGCCCTCATCATGGCTCACGGCGACAGGCGCGGTCTGGTCATTCCCCCCGTCGTTGCGCCCGTGCAGGCAGTTATAGTGCCCATTGCCGCCAAGAAAGGCGGGGTAATGGAGGCATGCCGCAAAATAAAGTGTGATTTGGAAAGCGCAGGCGTGCGCGTAGAGCTTGATGACAGCGATAGCTCGCCCGGCTGGAAGTTCAACGAATGGGAGATGCGCGGCGTGCCCGTCAGGATAGAAGTCGGTCCCCGCGACCTCGAAGCGGGTAAGGTCGTGCTCTTCCGCAGGGATACCTGCGCAAAGGACGCATATTCCTTAGAAAATATCGTCGCCGAAGTGGGCGCGCTTTTAAACAGCGTTCAAAAGGACATGCTCGAATGTGCCCGCGCCCGCAGGGACGCCCGTATAGTCGACGCCGACACGCTTGAAGAATTGCTCAAAGGCGTGGACGCAGGCAAATTCGTCAGGGCGGGCTGGTGCGGCTGCCGCGAATGCGAGGACGCGGTCAAGGCACAGACGGCGGCTACCGCCAGGGTGTTTGCCGAAGAAAACACGCACGAAAAGTGCGTCGTCTGCGGCAAGCCTGCAAAGCACAGCGTGTTCTTTGCAAGGGCGTACTGATGATAAATATTTTATTTGAATAATACCTGTTTTATAAAAGCCCTGCGGGCGGAGCGGTTTGCTCCGCCCGCAGGGCTTTCATGTCCCCTCTCTTGAAAATTTATTTGTTGAATAGTCAACTAAATTCGTTGACAAATCAACAAATGTACTATATAATCCAAGAATGTTGATTAATCAACTAAATTTTTTACGTTTAAAAGGAGACGATATGGAACAGGCAACACGCAAAAAGCGCATTTGGCTGCGCGTACTGTGCATTGTGCTCGCCGCACTTGTTGCAATTGCGGCGGCTCTCGGCATCACCGTGTGGTGCGTATGGGGCAACGAAATTTCAACTATCGCAAGCTTTACGCATCTGCGCGACAGAAACGACGACAACAACGAAGGTTCGGTGTACTCCATGGAGGTGAAGGGAGGATACTATTTCGAAGAATTCCTCGCCTCGGGCGGGGTCTCTTCCGACGGCGAATTAATCAGTTTTATCACCGATTCTATAACCCACGGACTCATAGACATGGGCATCACGCAGACTGACATCGGCTGCTCTTCGTTCATTGCTGTCACGCCAACGGGTGACGTATTGTTCGGCAGGAACTACGATTTCGACAAGACCAACGTCTGCCTGACCGTCTGCGACCCCGGCGACGGCAGGCACAAGTCATTCTCCACGGTCGATTTAAATTACGTCGGCATAGACATCGATGGCGACGTCGGCGGTCTCATGGACAAAATAACCTGCCTTGCGGCGCCTTATGCTCCCCTCGACGGCATAAACGATGCGGGCGTGAGCTGCGGAATATTTATGTCCTATCAGGGTTCCGATACTGTCGCAACCGACCAAAGAGACCCGTTAAAGGACAACATAACTTCAACTACTATGCTGCGCATGATACTTGATTACGCAGACGACGTCGATGAAGCCGTGGAGCTTGTAAAAAATTACAATCTTCACGATTCCGCCAACACCTCATTCCACTACATGATAGCCGATGCCTCCGGCAGAAGCGCCATACTCGAATGGGTGCCCGCACAGGGCGTCACCGACTGCGGCGATAACGACGGCTCTGCCCGCACGCTCAACGTCATCTACAACGACGACCCCATGTATGACGAGCTGCGCGGCTCGGCTGAGTTCAAGTATCAGACCATCACCAATTTTATTATAACTCCCGGTTACTATGACGATGTTCAAAGCGAGGGACAGGGTTACGACCGCTATACATATATAAATTCCCAACTCGCCGCTGCAGGCGGCGTAGTCGCCGACGAGCAGGCTGCAATGGACATTCTCCGCGCGGTGGGCAGAAGAACGTGGAACGGAGGCGGCGGAGTCACCGTGCACAGCGCTGTGTACAATCTCACGCAAAGGACGGTGTACTGGGTCGCCAACGAAAACTTCGGCGACGCGACCGCTACGTTCCGCTACTCGATAAAGGGCGGCGAACTCATCCGCGGGCTATGATTTTTTTCAATGTCTATTGACAGTGCGTTCGGTATGCCTTACAATATAAGTGAGGATAAAACAGCCGCTCGGGGTAATGATAAGTTTTGTTCGGCTAAAGATTAAGGAGGACGGTAATGAATATATTCAAACGCATGTACTGCCGCCTCTATCAGGCGGTGTTCTACCTCGCCCTGCCCTTTCTGCCCTATCGCCAACCCAGGCTTTTACACAGCGTTGGCGAAACCGCGGGGCTGATTTCTTCAAATGGCAAAAGGCGCGCGCTATTAGTGACCGATGCAAACGTGCTTGCGCTCGGGCTGTGCGATGGTCTCATATCTTCGCTCAAAGCGGAGGGGGTGGACTGTGTCGTCTATTCCGATACCGTGGCAAACCCCACGGTGTCCAATGCCATGGCTGCCGCAAAGCTGTATAACGAGCGCTCCTGCGACTGCATAATAGCCGTCGGCGGCGGTTCGCCCATGGACTGCGCCAAGGCGGCGGGCGCCATCGTCACTCATCCCAAAAAGAGTATATATAAAATGCGCGGCGTGCTCAAAGTGTTCGGCAGGCTGCCGCTGTTCGTCGCCGTTCCCACCACGTCGGGCACCGGCAGCGAAACGACGATTGCCGCCGTGATCACCGACGACAAGACCCGCGATAAATTTACTATAATTTCATTCTGTCTCGCGCCGCACTATGCGCTGCTCGACCCTGCCATGACTATCGGGCTGCCGCCGTCCGTCACTGCGACCACCGGCATGGATGCTCTCACTCACGCCGTCGAAGCGTACATAGGCAAGTCTACCACGCGCATGACCCGCCGTCTGTCCGTCGAAGCGGTAAGCATAGTGCGTTCCAATCTGTACACGGCCTATTCTGACGGCAAAAATGAGCACGCCCGCCGCAGAATGCAGTATGCCGCGTACTGTGCGGGGCTGGCGTTCACCATCTCGTACGTCGGCTACGTGCACGCCGTCGCGCACTCGCTGGGCGGCAAGTACAACACGCCCCACGGTCTGGCAAACGCAGTCATTCTGCCGTATGTGCTCAGGCGGTACGGCAGGCATGCCGTAAAAAAGCTCGCAAAGTTATCCAGGAAAAGCGGAGTTTCTGATGTCATGGCTTCCGATAAGCGGGCGGCAGAGGAGTTCATAACCTTTATTGAAGAGCTAAATGCGCGGATGGGCATACCCAAAAAGCTGCCCGTCGCCGTCGGGGACATCCCCGAACTCGCCCGCCATGCCGATAAGGAGGCAAACCCGCTGTATCCCGTGCCCGCTCTCATGGACGCAAAGCAGCTTCAGGCAATCTATTTTGACATAAAGGAGTGACGTCATGGACGATATCCTGCAAAGACAAAGACAATATTTTTTATCGGGAGCCACTCTGCCGGTCAAGAACAGGGTCAGATATTTAAAGGCGCTCAAAAGTTGCATAATCGAGTGCGAAGAGGAAATTTACGCCGCCCTTAAGTCAGACCTCGGCAAGAGCGCTACCGAAAGCTACATGTGCGAAGTGGGCATGACCCTCTCCGAAATCAATTTCATGCTCAGGCACGTGCGCTCTTATGCCCGCGACAGGCGCGTGCACACCCCCGTGGCACAGTACGTTGCAAAGAGCTATGTGAAGAGTTCTCCGTACGGTTGCGTGCTCGTCATGAGCCCGTGGAACTATCCGTTCATGCTCTCGCTCGAACCGCTCGTTGATGCTATAGCGGCGGGCAACACAGTCATTTTAAAGCCTTCGGCATACTCGCCCGCAACGAGCGCGCTGCTCGCAAAGATAGTTTCGCAAAGCTTTCCGCCCGAACTCGCCGCCACGGTGCTCGGCGGCAGGGCGCAAAATTCCGCCCTGCTGGATATGCCGTTCGATAAGATATTTTTCACAGGCTCCGTCGCCGTCGGCAAGGAGGTAATGCGCCGCGCAGCCGAACGGCTCATTCCCATAACGCTTGAGCTGGGCGGCAAGAGTCCCTGCATAGTCGACCGCTCGGCAGATATCCCTCTCGCCGCCAGGCGCATAGTGTTCGGCAAATTTTTGAACTGCGGTCAGACGTGCGTAGCACCCGACTACGTCTATGTACATGCAGAGGTAAAGGACAGGCTTCTAAGCTGCATAAAGGATGAAATAGCCGCGCAGTTCGGGCAGTATCCCCTTGAAAATCCCGCCTACGGAAAGATGATATCACAAAAGCACTTCGTAAGAGTCAGTTCGCTCATCGAAGCCGACAAGGTGTACTGCGGCGGACAGATCGATTGCGAAGGTCTGCGCATCGCTCCTACCGTAATGACCGATGTCACCCGCGGCGACGCGGTAATGGGGGAAGAGATATTCGGTCCCGTTCTGCCCGTCATGACGTATACCGACATCGATCGGGTAATTTGCGAAATAAACGCCCATCATCATCCGCTGGCGCTGTATGTGTTTGCAAAGAGCGATATTGCCAAGCAATTCTTAACGCGCTGTCAGTTCGGTGGCGGCTGCGTCAACGATACGATAATCCATCTCGCCACGTCTTCAATGGGCTTCGGAGGGGTGGGGGCAAGCGGAATGGGGTCCTACCACGGCAGGGCGGGCTTCGATTGTTTCACCCACAAAAAGTCGATAGTCGACAAGGCTACTTTCTTCGATATGCCCGTGCGCTATCAGCCGTATACGTCATTAAAGGCAAAATTAATAAAGCTATTCATGAAGTAGTACTATGCAAAAGACGGCGGTGTGACGGAATTATCCGTCACGCCGCCGTCAGATTATGTCTGTGCATAGTAATATAATAAGGCAATGATATCTTAAACGGTTATATTGTTAAATTTGTTCTGTCTTACCGCCATACCCGTCTGAATATAAAAATTTAATAAATTGCATTTAGCCAGCGCAAAACGCTTGAATTTTTTCGGCAAATGATATAAAATATTTAAGTCACGCAGAGATGGCAGAGTGGTCGAATGCGCACGACTCGAAATCGTGTTACGTGGGAACACGTACGGAGGTTCGAATCCTCTTCTCTGCGCCAAACATAGCGGACGGCTTTTGCCGTCCGCTATGTTTGTTGTAGAACGAGTATGAGAAGCTCCGTCGGTTCGAACAGGCGCCCTGCGGGCGCCGACCCGCCGAGGGGACCCCTTTAGGGGTGTCGGCGGCATTCTCTTCTCTGCGCCAAACATAGCGGACGGCTTTTGCCGTCCGCTCTGTTTGTTGTAGAACGAGTATGAGAATCTCCGTCGGTTCGAACAGGCGCCCTGCGGCGCCGACCCGCCGAGGGGGACCCCTTTAGGGGTGTCGGCGGCATTCTCTTCTCTGCGCCAAATATAGCGGACGGCTTTTGCCGTCCGCTCTGTTTGTTGTAGAACGAGTATGAGAATCTCCGTCGGTTCGAACAGGCGCC
>CALVHH010000011.1 GCA_944327465.1 uncultured Clostridia bacterium
CTTGTAGTAAAAGAAAAAATTACAAATAAAGCCTGTCTGTTACATAAATAAATTCGTTTTACGTTACTATTTATCCACCACGTTTTTGGTCTGGCAATATGTCAGACCTTTTTTCGTTGCTCACGCATCGCTACGCTTGCTAGGACGCGATTTGCTGCGCAAATACGCTGGGTGTCGTCGCTACCGCTCCTCGCGCGCAACGCATAGGTCACGGGTTCGAATCCCGTTATCTCCACCAATAAACGGATAGGTATTTTTACCTATCCGTTTATTGCGTTGATTGAAGGCGGCGAAGCCCCGATGGGGCGGGCAAAAGGTCGTCGACCGTGCCATACCGTTAGATTTCTCGACTGCGCTCGAAATGACAAGGCGTGAAAACCGACCGGGCGCACACGCGGCGGCATTTTTAAAAAATTTAAAGCAGGCGTATGTATTCCGAAAGCCCGGTGCAGCGGCTATCCGTCTTGTACGCAAAGTATTCGCGCAGCAGCCGCAGTGCGCGCTTGCGCCCATCGGCGGTTATGAACTCAGGCTCGTACGTGCGTCCCGCGCACATGCGCAGCACGTTGTATGTAGCCCCGCCTGTGCCGTAGCCCGTGCCGCAGTCCCAGCATGTAAATGAGCCCGTGTTCATATCGAAGCGCATTTTGGGCGCCGAAGTGAGGTGCGAGCCGCATTCGCCGCAGCTGTCCAGCCCGAGTGTGTAGCCCGCCGCCGATAGCGCGGCAAGCAAAAATTTTATGAGAGAGAGACACTCGTCGGAGTTGCAGATATTGGACAGCGCCTGCGCGGCGAGCGTGAATATTGCGGCGTCGTCGGGACTGCCGAACGTGAGGCAGTCGGCGGCTTCGCACACTGCCGAGGCGGCATAGAACTTGTTTATGTCCGTGCGGATGTCGTAAAAGCTCTCCGTTTCGGAAGCCTGCGTGACGGTGTAGCGCTCGCCGCGCTTTGCAAGGATGTATTCGGCAAAGCAAAAGGGCTGAGCCGCAAATTTCAGCTTAGCCCCCGCCTTTTTTACGCCCTTGATGCCCGCCGAAAGCTTGCCGCGTTCGGCTGTGAGCAGGGTGAGTATTTTATCGTTGTCGCCGTAGTCCGCCGAGCGGAGCATGAGCGCGTTGACTTTTATGCCTTCCATACCGTGTAAAAATTTTTAAAGCCGTGCGGTCACTTTTGCCCGCGAAGATGCTTATACAGCATATAATAGCTGACCGAGCCCGTCTTTTTGAACATTTTCCACGCCAGCTCGGCGGCGTCGTTATCCCTTTTCATGCACACCTCCATTATTTACAGTGTGCGCCGCAATACATTTTTTATGAATTTTTGCGGGGGTCGTAACCGTAGTCGCGCAGAAGGTCGGGGCGGTCGCGCCAGTCCTCCTTTACGCGCACGTACGTGGTGAGGAACACCTTGGCGCCGAGCAGCTTTTCCATGTCGCCGCGGGCGAAGGAAGCCGCCTCCTTGAGGGCTTTGCCCTGTTTGCCTATGAGTATCGCCTTGTGGTTGGACTTTTCGCAGACGATGTCCAAATCGACTTCGTATACGCCGTCGGGACGGCGTTCGAACTTGTTGACGACGACGGCGACGCCGTGGGGAATTTCCTTATCGTACTTTAAAAGTATCTTTTCGCGCATTATCTCGCCGACCATGAACTTATCGCTCTTGTCCGAGACGATATCTTCGGAAATGACCCTTTCGCCTTCGGGCAGCATGGCGGCTATGCCGCGTTCGAGAGCCCTTAAGTTTGACCCCTTGCGGGCAGATACGGGGTAGACGTCGCAGTCGATGCCCTCTTCGTACAGCTTTTTGATATCTTCGGGGATGTTTTCTTTGGGCATTATGTCCGTCTTTGTATAGGCTATAATCATGGGGATATCCCCCGACGAATAGCGCTTCATCAGCCCGATGTCCTCATCGTGCAGACCGGCGTGACCATCGTGTACGAACAATATCAGGTCCACGTCCCTTGCCGCCGTCTGCGTGGTCTTCATCATGGTCTGCGAAAGCACGTTCTTTGCCCTGTACAGCCCGGGAGTATCGACGAAAACTATCTGGTACTCCTCCCTTGTCAGCACTCCCAAAATGGCGTTGCGCGTAGTCTGGGGCTTGGGCGAAACTATAGCCACCTTTTCGCCCACCAGCACGTTTATCAGGGTCGATTTGCCGGCGTTTGCCCTGCCGATGACTGCAACATATCCGCTGTTCATGTATCGCTCCTTTTGAGGTCGAGCTTTGCAAGCACCCGCTCTTCCAGCGCGCGCATTGCGGGCTTGTCCTCCTCCCTTATATGGTCGTAACCCAAAAGATGGCATATGCCGTGGGCGGCGAGGTAGTTGAGTTCGCGTCCGAAGCTGTGCCCGTATTCCCGTGCCTGTTCGCGGGCGCGGGCGACGCAGATAGCCACCGAGCCTATGAACACGCAGCCAGACTCATCGGTATCGGCGGCGTGTTCGGCTGCATATATGGGCTTGTGAGGATAGTTTTCAAACGCCGGGTACGAGAGCACGTCGGTGACGGCGTCGATTCCGCGGGTACGGCTGTTGAGCCGGCGGATGCCTTCGGCGTCGATGAAAATTATCTCTGCCGAAAGCGGGCAGTCCGCGGCGACCTCGCCGCCGAATGCGGCGGCGAGGTCGGAAAAATCGTTGTCTTCGCAGTATATCGTAAGTTGCTGCATATAAATATTTTTACCCTCCGTGGGTTCAGTCCTTTTTGTCCTTTTTTGAAATTTTGAGTTTGGGATAGGTTATGCGGTTGTGGTATACACCCGAAAGCGACACCGCCACGGTGTGGGAAATTATGGTCAGCTCGCGCATCGTTATGTCGCAGTCGGCAAACTGGTCCATATCTAGGCGCTCTTCAATGAGCGCCGTAACAAGTTCTTCCACCGCCTTGGGCGACCTGTCCTTGAGCGAGCGCGAGGCGGCTTCGGAGGCGTCGACTATCATGAGTATGGCGGCTATCTTGCTGCGCGGCGTGGGACCGGCATACGAGTAATTGGCAATATTTATTTCGCCGTCGCTCATTTTGAGCGCCTTGGCGTAGAAGTACTTTATGGGCATGGTGCCGTGATGCTGCACGGCGCAGTCGGCAAAGAATTCGGGAATGTGGTTTTTGCGTATGAGCTGGGCGCCGTCGCGGGTGTGCGAACGGATGATATCTGCCGAAAGTTCGGGCGAGAGCTCGTTGTGCATGTTGTAGTCCGACTGGTTTTCGGTGAACATTTCGGGATTTTTGAGCTTGCCCATGTCGTGATAGTATGCTGCGGCGCGGGCGAGTTCGCCGTCTTCGCCTATGGCGTTGGCGCACGCCTGGGCGAGCTGGGCGACCACGACCGAGTGGTTGTACGTGCCGGGCGCCTCCTCCCTGAGCTTTTTGATGAGCTTGGAATCCTCGCTCGTCAGTTCGCGCAGGCGGAATACGGTGAGTTCGGAGAACATTATCTCGAACACGGGCAGCACTATCATGTAGCCGATGACGCTGAAGAAACAGCCGAGCGCGCCGTAGGCGAGGATTATGAGGTTGGCGCCGATATCTTCGACGAAGAGCAGCTCCATTACGCCTATTATGAGTTCGGCGGGGACTATGAGCACTATTACCATGAGGACGGACTGGATGCGCGTCTTTATGGCGGGGGTGATGAATATAGCCGTCATGCCCGCGCAGAATGTGACGAGCAGGCTGACGCAGCTTATCCACATGGAGTTGTCCGAAGAAAAGCCGACGGTGAAATTGATGTCGATTATGAACAGTATGAGCGCATAGACGATGTTGAGGAATACCGCCTCGCGCCTGCCCAGAAGGGTGGCTGCCATGAGCGCGAGTATGGCGAACGGACGTGCGTTGGGGTCGATGAACTGACCTATCAGAAAGGATACGAGCAGCGATAAATCGAGCAGCACGAAGCATTCGATTATCTTGGACATATCGCGCAGTATTTCGGTGCATTCGAAGTAATAATACGCATACATCAGCATGGAAAGTATTATCACCGACGACGCAACGAAGAGCACGCGGTTGTAGTTTTTAGTGATGTAGCCTATTACGTCTACGCCGTAGTTGACTTCGAGCAGCAAAAATATCATTGCAAACAGGAGAATGATATTGAGCACGAACATCAGCACGCTCAGGCTAATCGTCTTTGTTGACAGTCTTTTTTTCATTTTCTTCTCCTTTGCTTTCGGCGCGCTCGTAGGCGCGGACTATGTTCATGACGAGGGGATTGCGCACGACGTCCTTGGCGGTGAGGTGTATTACCCTTATGCCATCGATGCCGCGCAGTATTTCGGTCGCCCGCACGAGCCCGCTCCTTTTGCCTTCGGGCAGGTCGGTCTGGGTGACGTCGCCCGTGATGACCATCTTACTGCCGTCGCCCAGGCGGGTCAGGAACATCTTCATCTGTTCGGAGGTGGTGTTCTGAGCCTCGTCAAGGATTATGAATGCGTTTGAAAGCGTTCTGCCGCGCATGTATGCCAGAGGCGCTATCTCTATGGCGCCGCGCTCCATGAGCTTTGTGTAGGTCTCGAGTCCGAGCATCTCCTGCAGCGCGTCGTACAGCGGACGCAGGTAGGGGTCGACCTTGGTCTGCAAGTCGCCCGGGAGAAAGCCGAGCTTTTCGCCCGCCTCCACGGCGGGGCGGGTGAGGATTATCTTGTCGACCTGTTTTTGCTTCATCGCCTGCACCGCGAGGCAGACGGCGAGATAGGTCTTGCCCGTGCCCGCGGGGCCGACGCCGAACACTACCGAGCTGTGCTTTATGGCGTCGACGTACAGCTTTTGACCGACGGTCTTGCACTTTACGGGTTTGCCGCGGTATGTGACGGTCACCGCGCCCGAGGACAGCTTGGTTATATCCGCCGCCTTGCCCTCCCTGGCGAGTTCGATGCAGTAGATCACCCTGCCCTTATCTATCTTTTCGCCGCTTTCGGAAAACAGGGCGAGGTTTTTTATCACCTCGGCTGCCTGGTGAACGCACTCGTCGGCGCCCTCCACCACGGCTTCGAGCCCGTCCACCCTGACCGTGACGGACAGTTCGTGCATTATTGTATTGAGATTTTCATCGAAGTTGCCGAGCACGCGGGAAAGCTTGTCCACGCTGCCCAAATCGACACGCTTTGTTACCATTTAGACTCCGCGCAATCATTGCATGTTTATGCTTGCAGTATGAATGTATGTAAATGTGACGGTGTATATGAAGCCCTGTGACACCTGCCTTACGGTGTGCGAGAGCACGCGGGCGTCGTCGTACCACAGCCTGACCGCTGCCAGCGCCGAAGAGAGCGATTGCTCGCTGCGGCTTTGGGCGTGCGACGACAGCGAAGCTTCGGCACGGATGCGGACGTAGCCCGCGCACAGGCAATCGGCGCTTTCGCCCGAAGGCAGTTCAAATTGCGGCGATATGAGTTCGTCGCCCGCCGACACATCTTCGCCGACGGCGACCGAAGCGGTGCCGCTGAGCACGCACACCCCCTCCACCCTGCCCGCGACGGGGCTTAAAAGCGGCGAATACACGGGGCGGACGCCCGGGGACGACGAGCACTCGACGTCGACGACGACAGCCACGCCCTCGCGCTGCACAGAGCAGAACGACACGCCGGGCAGGCGCATTATGGCGGAAAGCACTACGGGGCTGTCGTACGAGGGGCAGAACGAGCCTTCGCGCACGCCGTTTTCGGCGAGAATGGTCACAACCTGCGGCGCCAGATAGCTGCCGCTGCCCACCACCTTTACGCGGAATACGAACAGTCGTGAAAGGCTGACGGCGGCAACAAACAGCGCAACGCCCGCAATGAGCCCCGCACGGGCGGCGCAGCGCAGCGCGAACGAGCGCAGCGCGCCGTATTTTAATACGCATATATTATAACACGGGTGAGCAAAAATTGCAAAAACTTTTTTTATGCTTTTGCCGCCGACGCAAAAAGTTGTAGAAAAGCCCTCTTTTTTGAGCCCGAAGAAGGCAATGTTTGCCCTTGAAAGCTTTTTGACGACGCTTTCGGGCGGGGCGACGATGCTTATCTTTGTTAAATCAATCAATTCTGATCTCCGATATCCTGCCTTGGATAAACAGGTCGCCCGCGAAAAATCTGCCGACGGACAGACCCTCGCCGACGACTTCGACGGCGCTGCCGCCGACGGCGAGCACTATGCGGCTGCAGCTGAAACAGGTTATGCCGCCGACGCCCTTGAAGTAGCCGCCGAAGCCGGGGACGACGGTAAAGGCGCGGAGGGTATCGGCGCCCGCCGCCGACAGGATGTGCTGCAAAAATTCCATACACTAATTTATGCAAGTGCGGCGATTTACATGCGGCGGCGGGCGCGTTTGCGGCAACATTCGCCAAAATCGCGCAAAACGCGGCAATCTGCGCGGTGGGCGGCGAGGTATAATTTTTGCAAATACTGCGGGAGGATACGATATGGCGACAAAGATATACATAGCCGCGGCGGGCGGCGGAACGGGCGCAACCACATGTGCCGTAGGACTGGGGCTGGCGCTTGCAGCGGCGGGCGAGCGCACGCTGATAGTCGACGGCGATGCGCGCTACCCCGCCGCGCTGACGGTGGCGGGCTGCGCCGGACTGCAGGTATACACCCTTGAGGAGGCGCGGCGGGGAGGCTGCCGCCCCAAGCAGGCGATAGTGGAGCACCCGCGCTCGCCCAATCTGTTCATACTGCCCTGCGCGGGCTGCGCCGAAAAGAAGTACGTTTCGGCGGCGACCGCGGAGGTGGAAAATTTTTTCGACTACGTGCTGTGCGACAGGGCGGCAAAGGACGTATGCGACAGGGCGGCGGCGGTGTGCGAGCCCTATCCGCTGAGCATTAAGGGCGCCGACATATGCCTGAACAGGCTGCGCGACGAGAGATTCGACGACGCCGGGCTGATAGTCAATAAAGTAAACGGCGGGCTGATGTACGACGGCAAGATAATGACCCCGCGCGACATAGCCGCGCTGCTGCGCGCGCCGCTGTGGGGGGTGATACCCGAAGATTTGGGCATGCCGCTGGGCAGCATGCGGGCGGACAGCGTAAAGGCGTTCAGGATGGCTGCCGCAAAAATGGCGGGCGGACCCGACAGAATATTTTCGCCCGCAAAGAGCTACGCGGGCGCGGGCGGATACATAAAGCGCAAAATGAGGAGCAGAATATGAACAATGCTGCAACGGGGTTCGGGCTTGCGCCCGAACGCGGGGAACTTACCGAAGGCGAAAAGAAGATGTTTTTGAGCGACTTTAAGAGATTGTACGAGCAGTACTTCGAAGGCGACGGCAAGCCGGACATAAACCTGACGAGGACGGCGGACGGGTTTTCGGTGTGCATAATATTTGCCGCAAGGCGGATAAAAAACTTTAAGAGCGTGTAAAAGCCGCGTGCAGACACTGCAGTGTCTGCACGCGGCTTACTTTTTTGTGCCGCAAGGCGTGCGGCGCAATGTTTACAATTCAATCGCCCGACAGCATGGCGCACACCGAGCGCAGCTCGTCGTCGCCGCGGGTGACGCTCCACTCCGCCCCGACCACGTTGCAGCCCTGCGCAACGCCTATGCCCGTATCGTGTATGCACGTCGTCTTATCGGGCCAATAAATTTTTGCAACGGTCAGTTTTAAACCTTCGCCCGTAAGGTAATAAGTAAACGTAGACTGCATTATGCCCTTGCCGTAGGTGCGCTCGTTGCGGTCCTGCATGCCGACGAAGGAGAGATACTCTTCGGATAGGTGCGAAACGTATATGTCGGAATAGTCGGCGACGCCGTTGGATATGAGCACGCCGATGAGCGCTTCGGACGCGCTGGCGGTGCCGTTGTTGGCAAGGATATACAGCTGCGTGCCCGCAGGGAAGAAGCAGCTTTCATCCGAAGTGAAGGCGTCCACCGCATAGTCTGCCGTGCTGCCGTCCTTGAACACCGCGTACATCGCGTCGGGATAAGCCGAGGCGAGGTCGGCGGTGAACAGATGGGCGAGCGACTGCATCACGTCGACGTAGCCGCCGCCGTTGTTGCGCAGGTCGAGTATGAGCGAGGTACAGCCCATGGCGTTGAACTGTTTTAAGAGCGCAGCCATTTCGTACGCCGCGTCGCCGTAGAACTGCGCAAGCGAGATATAGGCGCAGCCTTCGGGCAGGAAGAAATAGTTGTCGCTATCAAATGCTCTGACGCTCATCTCCCTGCCCGAGGCATCGTAGGATATGTTCCACTCGCTCTCAGCCGTCGCCATGCGGCAGTAGCTCATCTTGTAGGCGCTCTTTGCCATGGTGTATTCGCCGCTGTCGGTGAGCAGGGTGAACTGTTCGCCGTCGCCGTGTGCGGAAAAGAAGGTGGAAAAGTCGGCAGAATCTTCAAAATCCATGCGCGTGCCGTCGGCTGCAATGCCGCCCGTGACAAACGTGCCGGGGCGCATGCCCGAAGCTTCGGCGGGGGAACCGCCGTTTATATCGGTGACGTACAGACCGCTGCCTATGGACGCGCCGAGCGATTGGGGCACGACCTGGTAGCTTATGCCTACGCCGCTGCGGCTGCCGGCATTGGAGCTGTTGGTGGCGGCGTTCTCTTCGGCGGTGTAGTATGTCGAGTATATATCGAGCACGTTGCCCGAAAGATTTTCCAGCCCGGCGCTGCGGATGGCTTCTTCGGAGACGTCCTCGTAGTAGTACGCCTTTATGAGGTCGACAGCCCAGTCGAGCGTGCTTGCATACATGCCGCAGCCCGCCCTGCAGGCGCACATAAGCGCAGCGCACAGCGCAAGGCAGCCCGCCGTTACAAGTAAAATAAATTTTTTGAGCGAAAATTTGTTCATTGTTCAAACCCCGGAAGAGCGCGTCATTTGGCGCGATAGAATGCAAACAGCGTAAGAAGTTCGACGGCGTCGCCGAACGAACACGGGTCGAGCCCCGTGAGCGAGCGCACCTTGTTCAGCCTGTAGTTGAGCGTGTTGCGGTGCATGAACAGCGCCCGCGCCGTGCCCGATACGTTGAGGTCGTTTTCGAACAGGGCAAAGAGCGTTGACATGAGCTCCCTGTCTTCGAATATCTTGACGAAATTTTTGAGGTCGTAACCTTCGAGCAGTTTTTCGCGGTCGGACTTTTCAAGCGACGCAGCCAGCCTGCCGAGGGAAAGTTTTTTGTTTTTGCGCGTTAAAAAGGACATTGAAACTCCCCGCGCCGCGGACGCAGTGCCTCCGCGGCGGCTATTGCAGGTATTATACTATATCCCGCAGAAAATTTCAACGGCTTTGCAAGGGACATTAAAATTTTATAGACACGGAGAGCTTAAATTGCTCATTTATTACAAAAATAGTGTGGCACAGAAACAAAATTTTTATATTGACCTTGACATATAATGAATTTTGTATTAAAATGAATAAAGTAGAAAGTGTTTCTATTTTGACTTGATTTGATAATTTTGCGCACACGCGCACAGGCCGCCGCCAGAACAGCGGCAACCCGTGCGGCCTTAAAAAAATTACGGAGAATTATTATGACGACTGCAAACCAAAAGAAACCGATAAAATCCGCCGTCGTTGCGACGTACGCCGCGGCGACGATATTGCTGATAGCCGGCTGGTTCATACCCGCGTTCGGCTACGGGCAGGATATCGCCGTGGGCGACATGATGCTGATTTGGTATATCCCCGCCATAATCAACGCCATGTTTGCAAGGACGGTAATACCCGAATCCGCTCTCGGCGGCAGGGAACTGCCCGCCTTTATAACCGAGCCAGAAGGGTTCAACGCCCCCGCGCTGCTGCTGATAGTATACCTTATAATGACCGTGCTGGCGATAATATTCCTCATCCCCGTGCTTGCGGGCAAAAAGACAAAGCGCACGAGCATTGTAAACGCCTATATTATCGAAGGCATAACGCTGGCGGTATTTGCGCTGCTGTATCTATTTTCGGCATGGAATGCCGGACTGTACACCACGGTGACCGGATACCTGAACATAACCGTTATAGGCGCAGCCGTGCTCGTTCTGCTCTGCGCGCAGTGCATAATCGAAAAGGGCTCGTACGGCGTTGTAAAGACGTTTTTGTTCCTCTTTTCCTACCTTGCGTTCATGTTTGCAATGTTTGCGGTGGATGAGTGGTTCGACATAATACTTTCGGCGATGGGCGCCGAATACGCAGTGAGCAACATGCTGCACACGCTGAGCGTACAGGGCGGACTGTTCAACGCCATGGGCGGTCTGGAAGCGCTTAAAGCGTTTGCCGACGGCACCGCCGTGGTCAGCGGCGAATACACCACCGAATTGAACATAATAAACGTGTGCGTAATAGTGCTGTTCGTCACCCTTGCGCTCAATACCGCGATAGACTTTATAGGTCTTATGACGGGCAGCAAGTGCGATAAGGACGGCTATCCCCTGCCCCACGCTTCGGGCAAGATAATAGGCATCGTAAGGTATTCCATCCCCCTTGTAACAGCGATAATAATGCTGGTATGCCTGGTCATAGACCCCGCAAAGGTGGGCATATGCATATACTTTGCAATATTCTTCATCTCGCTCGGACTCGAGCTGGATATAATAAGGCTGGCGCTGGTGCCTTCGCAGAAGCGCAGGGCGGAAGAGATGCGCGAAGCCGCAAGGCGCGCCGCGGAAGCCGAGGACGACGTGCAGCTGAATATGCTTGACGAAGACCCCGAACAGTTCTATGCGCCCGCAGGCGACGCGCCCGAAAACATGCCGATAGCCGAAAACCTGCCCGACATGGTAATACCGCAGCCCGAGCCCATACAGACGGGCGAACAGCTGGAGATAAGCGACATCCCCGACGAGGAGGGCGAAGAACCCGAAGCTCAGCCATATGTGTACACGCCCAGACCGCTCATTTACAACGGTCCCACCGACAAGTTCATAGATACCCTCGCCACCGAGGAGAAGATAGAGTTCTGCAAGGCGTTCATAGACAAGACCAAGGGCGATTTGCCCACCGACATGCCCGAATACGAGCTGGGCGGCAACAACGAGCAGTTCTTCCTTGCCATATTCCTCAACCTGGGCAAGTTCCGCCAGCTGCTCTCGGCAAAGCTGCTGAGAAAGATATACAGATACCTCAACGACAAATAATGCGCGAAAGGGCATTTAAAATTTGAGCGGCAACAAATTCGGGCGCCGCGGCGGATGCACATCCGCCGCGGCGCCAATAACTTTGCCACCGTTATACAAAGGGCGGCGCGTGTAAGCGCCGCCCTTAAAATTTTATGCCGCAGGAGACGGCGTCATTTTTTGCCGCCCAGCTTTATTTTTGCCGTCACTCCGCCCGAGGTGAAGGATATGTCGCCGCCGCACACTACATTGACGATATACAGCCCCCTGCCGCTTTCGGCACGGGTATCGGGCAGGTCGGGGCGCAGCTTGTAGCAGCTTCCCCCCTGCGACGACACGGTTATCACTATGTCGCCCCCCTCCACGCCTCCCGAAAAGTCGGCGGCTTCGCCGCAGTGGCGGATGACGTTTGCCACGAGCTCGCACCCGACGAGCCTGCCGTAGAACGCATCGTCTTCGGTTATGCCGCAGGATAGAAGATATTTGACAAAATCCTGCAGCGAGGCGTGCATATCCTTTAAGTTGTCAACTTTAAAGGTCATCATTTTGTGAGCGCTTCCTTTAACTTTGCTATTATTTTGCGTTCCGCCCGCGAGACGAACATCTGGCTGACGCCGAGTATTTTGCCCGTCTCTGCCTGCGACTTGCCCTGAACAAAGCGCAGCGCCACGACCTTCTGTTCGGTGGGGTCGAGCTTTTTTATTTCGGTGCGCAGCGCGTCGGCATCTTCGAACCTTTCAAACGACGAGCTGTCGTCGGAGATGACTTCGTACAGCGGCACGTCGCCTTCGCCGCCCTTTACGGGCGCATCGAGCGAAACGGGCGCCTTGCTCTCCATCGCCTCGATTATCGACTCCTCATCCTCGCCCAAAAGCTCCGAAAGCTGCTTTACCGTGGGCTTGGAGCCGTGCTGCTTGTAGTAGTCGTTGACAGCCGCCTTTACGCGGGCGGAGAGCGCATACAGCTTTCTGGGCAGGCGCACGGAGCGCGAATAATCGCGGAAATAGTTGCGGATTATACCCGTTATCGTTGGAGTTATGTAAGTGGTGAACTTGTTGCCGAGGTCGGGGTCGAATTTTTCGACGCCCGAAATGAGCGCTTCGGACGCGACCTGCAAAAGGTCGTCGTACTCCACGCCCCTGCCCGCAAATTTTTTTGCGAGTATTTCGGCAACATACATATAATTTTCTACGAGCTCGTTGCGTATCTTTATGTCGCCCGTACGGCGGTACTGGCGGAAGAGCTCGGTCGCCCTCTCGTTCGTCATACTTTCAGCGTTATTCTGCCTATGGCTTCGCCGCACTTTTCTATCTCGCACGAGGAGACGAGCGCAGATATGAGCGCGAGCGAAAATTCGTTCTCCCCGCCGGAGAGCGTGCCCGCGTCCTCGCCGCGTATCTCGGCGCTCAGCCCGTCGCCTGCGGAGAGCGTTATAACCGCGCTGCCGTAGCCGCAGCCCTTTAAGATGAGGCAGCTTTCGGTGACGCTCACTTTAAAATCTTCGGAGGCGTCGATGTCGAGGTCTGCCGCCGCACACACGCCGCCCACGGCAAGGCGGAGCGCGGTGAAATATTCGCTGTCCGAAAGACAGAAACTAAGTTTGAACTCTTTCATTATTCCAGCTCCATCAGTTTATCGAGCGCGCAGATTTCGAAAAGTTTTCTTATGCGCGGGATAAGGTTGCTTATTATAAGCCTGTGGCCTGCGGCGGTTATGCGCTTGTGCAGTTTTACCATGACGCCGAGCGTAGTGCTGTCGATAAATTCCAAAGCGGCGCAGTCGAGGACGATATCGCGCCCGCTGCGGCCGAACACGCCTTCGACTTCGCTGTAAAACGCATCGCTTATGGCGGCGTCGATAGTTCCGCTGAGCGCCACGGTGACCGCGCCCGGCGTGGTATCAGTTACTTTTACCTGTTCGGTATTCAACATATTTTGCTCCCTTTGTGTCGTTTTTTTGCTGCTTTTGATGTGCGCGGCGCGCCGCGGAAAGCCTGTTTACATATTAAATATAAACGCGCACGGCACACCTTTAAACTATTTTAGCACACATTGCACACTTTTTCAACTGCGCGGGCAAAATTAATTTTTATTCACGGCGATGTATTTTATGCGCGTTTTTGACCCTTTTGTGGCATGTTTTATTCACAAATAATCCATTTGACAAAACTTTCAAAAAATGGTATACTTATATTGTATTCAGAAAAATTTTTTATGGAAGTGATTTGATTTGGATTTTAATTCTGCCAACCTCATAGTAAAGTATTCGCACAAAATTTCAGAACTTGCCAAGATAGAGCAGGCCGACAGGATATCGCCCGAGCTGTACGAACGTTTTGACGTAAAGCGCGGACTGAGGGACAAGAACGGCCGCGGCGTGCTGTGCGGGCTGACGGAAATTTCGGAAGTTACGAGCTGGCACACCGTAGACGGGGTAAAGACGCCCATACCCGGCATACTGTGCTACCGCGGCTACAACATAAAGGACCTTGTGGCAAACTGCGTGCGCGAGAACAGGTTCGGATTCGAAGAGACGGTGTACCTGCTGCTGTTCGGCTCGCTGCCCAATACCAAGGAGCTTAAAAGCTTTTCGGAGATGCTGGCGGAATTTATGGTGCTGCCCAGGAATTTCGTGCGCGACGTAATAATGAAGAACCCTTCGAGCGACATAATGAACATGCTCGCAAGGTGCGTTTTAAACCTGTACAGCTACGACCCCGACCCCGACAACATAATGATATCCAATGTGTTAAGGCAGAGTCTGCAGCTCATTGCGCAGTTCCCCATGCTGGCGGCGTACTCGTTCAGGGCGTACAAATACTACGACGTGAGCGACGCTTCGCTGATAATACACAAACCGCTCGCAGAATATTCGATGGCGCAGAACCTTTTGCACATTTTAAGAAAGGACAACTCGTTCACCGACCTCGAAGCAAAAGTTCTGGATATATGCCTTACGCTGCATGCCGACCACGGCGGCGGCAACAACTCGACATTCACCACGCACGTCGTCACCTCCTCCGGCACCGACACCTACTCCTCCACCGTCGCTTCGCTGGGCTCTTTGAAGGGTCCCAAGCACGGCGGCGCAAATATAAAAGTAAAGCAGATGTTCGACAACATAAAGGAGAACCTGCGCGACTGCAGAGAGGAGACCGTGCGCGACTACGTGAACAAGATACTTTCCAAAAAGGCGTTCGACCGCAGCGGACTTGTATACGGCATGGGACACGCCGTTTACACGATATCCGACCCCAGAGCCGAAGTTTTAAAGCTGTATGCCGGCAAACTCGCCGCCGAAAAGGGCAGGGAGGACGAATTCGAGCTGTACAACACGGTGGCAAAAGTTGCTTCCGAGCTCATTCAGGAGCAGCGCAACACCGATAAGCCCGTCAACCCCAACGTAGACTTCTATTCGGGATTTGTGTATTCGATGCTCAACATACCCGACGCGCTGTACACGCCGCTGTTCGCCGCAGCCAGAATAGCAGGCTGGTCGGCGCACCGCATAGAAGAACTTGTAAACGGCAACAAGATAATCCGCCCCGCCTACCACTGCGTGCAGGAGCGCAGAGACTACGTGCCGCTGCAGGACAGAAAATAAGTTTAAAGCGATCCACGCAAATATGTTTAAAGCGACCCCGCAACGGGGTCGCTTATTTGATGAATTGAAAACGCCCGCGGTCGAATTATCAGAAATACCGCTTTCAGATAATCCTGCCTTATATCTTAATGGCAAATCCCCCCTCGGCTTGCTGTCGCAATCCGTCCTTCTCAAACGGCGTAAGGACAGCGCCGTTTTCGGTCACCGCTCGCGCTCTCCTTTGCGCTCGCTCACCTCGCACGGCTAAACAGCGGATAACCGCTGTTTAGAGAGCTCCGTGCTCGTCCTTTGCTAAAGGGGGGCTCGTAGAGGGTCGGTCGACTTCCACGCACTGTCATTTCGACTAAGCCGCGGCGGGCTCTGCCCGCCGCGGCGCATGGAGAAATCCAACTATAAAACTCGGTCGACGCAATTTATTATTTAACGGTTATCCTTATACGTCCGGCTCCACCGCCGGCGGGAAATGCGGGGCGAGCGAGCTTGTGAAGGAGTACTGCCTGCCCCCGAGCGCGAACGACAGCCTGTACGAACAGAGCTGCTGCCTTTTAAGGGCATACTTTGCGTTCAGACTCTCGTCGCCGTACTTTTCATCGCCGAGCACGGGACAGCCGATGAACGCCATGTGCGCACGTATCTGATGCGTTCTGCCAGTGTGCAGCACTACGCGCACTTCGGCGAGACCGCTTTGCCTGCGCAGCACCTTGTACTGCGTGCGCATGGGCAGGCTGCCCCTTGACGGGGTGCGGCTGACTGTGACCAAACTGCGGCGGGCGTCCTTTTTTATATATGCGGTCATGTCGTCCTCGTCGCGGCGGAAGTTGTCACGGCAGATGCAAACATACTCTTTTTGCACCGCCCGCTCTTTGAACAGCTTTACAAGGCTTTCCGCACCCTCTTTGTCACGCGCAAACAGCAGCACGCCGCAGGTGTTTCTGTCCAGCCTGTGCACGGGTATGAGGGAGAGTTCGCACGCCAGGGCTTCGGTGGAGACGCCGCTGAACTTATCGACGGCGACGAGGCGTTCGTCCGCATATATCACGCGGTGAGAGGGCTTTGCCTCCATTGAAGGCGTGGTATAATACGTCACCTCGTCCCCCTCTTTGAGGGGCACCGAAGCGCGCACTTTTGCGCCGTTGACTCGGATGTCGCCCGACCTTATCAGGGCGGAATAATAGAAGCTGCCCTGGGGATAGACGGAATCGGTGAAGTCCTTTAAATTTGCGGGGGTGGTTACTTTAAAACTCTTCATATATGCAGTGCGAAATCTTTTTATACAGAGCCGCGCTCACAGCCGAAGCTGTGAGCGCGGCTTACGCGTCATATATTAAAATTACTGTGCCTTCGTTACTGTGAGCACGACCTTTTCGCCGTTTATGCTCTGTTCCTTGGTGAAGCCTTCGCCCGTGCCGGCGGACACCGAGCGGGCGAGGACGTCGCCTGCGAACGCCGCCTTTGCGAGCACTTCGGCGACCCTGCCCGTCGCCGAATAAACAATGTCTATCCTGTCGGTCACTTCGAAGCCCGCCTCCTTGCGCATGTTCTGTATCCTGGAGACGAGTTCGCGCTCGATGCCCTCTTCGATGAGCTCGGGAGTGAGGCAGGTATCGAGAGCTACGGTAATGCCCCTGTCTGCCGCGGCGACGTAGCCTTCGGCGGACTTGGTGAATATCTGCAGATCGTCCTTGGTGAGCACCACGCCGATATCGGCGACGACGTACTCGCCTCCGTCCTTGACGGCGGCGACGACTTCGTCGGCGTTGCAGCCGTTGAGGAATGCGGTTATCTGACCGAGCTTTTTGCCGTACTTGGGACCGAGGGTCTTTAACTGCGGCTTGAGGGTATAGCTTATATACTGCGCCGCGTCGTCGGCGACTTCCATGCGCTTGACGTTGAGTTCATCGAGCACTATGCGCTCCTCTTCGGCAGTCAGCGAAAAATCGCGTGCGGTGACTACTATCATCTTGGCGAGGGGCTGGCGGTTTTTGACGTTGCCGGTATTCCTTGCCGCCCTGCCCAGCACAACGATATCCAGAACGCCGTCCATGCCCCGCTCGAGCGCGGCGTCGATAAAGCTTTCGTCGGCTTCGGGGAAGGAGCAGAGATGCACCGAGACGGGCGCGTCCTTATAGAACTGCGGCACCAGATTTGTATACATCATCTCGGCGATGAATGGCGTGTAGGGCGCCGTGAGCTTTGCAAGCGTTACGAGCACCGTGTACAGCGTGGTGTATGCAGCCGCCTTGTCTTCGGTCATGTCGCTGCCCCAATACCTCTCCCTGCCGCGGCGGACGTACCAGTTTGAAAGCACGTCGACAAAGTCCTGCATCGCCCTGGAGGATTCGCAGATCTCGTAATTTGCAAGGTCGCGGTCGACGAGTTTTACGAGCGAATTGAGCTTTGAAAGTATCCACTTATCCATGAGGGACAGTTTGCAGTCCTTTAAGGAGTATGCCGAGGGGTCGTATTTATCTATTTCGGCATACAGCGTAAAGAACGCATAGGTATTCCACAGCGTGCCTATATACTTGCGCTGGACTTCGGAGACCGCCTCTTCATAGAACCTTGAAGGCAGCCAGGGCGCGGACGAGGTATAGAAATACCACCTGACCGCATCGGCGCCCTGCTTGTCGAGCACCGACCAGGGGTCTACGACGTTGCCCTTGTGCTTGGACATCTTTATGCCGTTCTTGTCGTTGACGTGGCCTAAAACTATGCAGTTTTTAAAGGGCGCCCTGCCGAAGAGTATTGTGTTTATGACGAGCAGCGTATAGAACCAGCCGCGGGTCTGGTCGACGGCTTCGGAGATGAAGTCGGCGGGGAAGGTTTCGTTGAACAAATGCTTGTTTTCAAAGGGATAGTGATACTGCGCAAAGGGCATCGAGCCCGAATCGAACCAGCAGTCGATCACTTCGGGCGTGCGCTTCATTTTGCCGCCGCACTTGGGGCAGGTGCAGGTGAGCTCGTCGAGGTAGGGACGGTGCAGTTCTATGTCCTTTTCGGCAGGTATGCCGCACTTTTGCTTCAACTCCTGCTTGGAGCCGATGACCTCTATCTCGCCGCAGTCGGGGCAGACCCAGACGGGCAGGGGCGTGCCCCAGTACCTGTCGCGGGAGAGACCCCAGTCGATGACGTTTTCGAGGAAGTTGCCCATTCTGCCTTCCTTTATAGTTTCGGGCATCCAGTTGACCGAACGGTTGGCGGCTATAATGTCGTCCTTGACGGCGGTGACGCGGATGAACCACGACGAACGCGCATAGTACAAAAGGGGCGTATCGCAGCGCCAGCAGTGGGGATAGTCGTGCTCGAAGGGGATGACTTTGAAGAGCTTGCCTTCCTTATCAAGCCTTTCGAGTATGCGCTTATCTGCCTTTTTGGCAAAGAGCCCGTCGAGCGAGGGGAAGCGGCAATCGAAGCAGCCCTGCTCGTTGACGAGCTGCACGACGGGCAGCGAGTATTTTTTGCCCACCTTGTAGTCGTCCTCGCCGAAGGCGGGAGCTATGTGCACGACGCCCGTGCCGTCACCCATGGTGACGTAGCCGTCGCAGACGACGATGTGCGCGTTGACTTTTGCCGCGGGCGGCGTTATGCGGGCTATTTCTGCCGAGGTTTCGGGGAAGAGCGGCTCGTAGGCGGTGCCTTCGAGCTCCTTGCCCCTATATTCCTTTACTATATTGTATTCTTCGAAGAACTTGCCGACAAGCGGCTTTGCGAGGATGTAGTTTACGCCTTCGGACTCAATCATCACATACTGCTCATCGGGATTGACGCACAGCGCCACGTTTGAAGGCAGCGTCCAGGGCGTGGTGGTCCACGCAAGGATATACAGGTTTTCCTTACCCTTTACCTTGAAGCGGGCGACGGCGGAATTTTCTTTGACCGTTTTGTAGCCCTGGGCGACCTCGTGCGAGGAGAGCGCAGTGCCGCAGCGCGGGCAGTAGGGCACTATTTTGTGACCCTTATATAGAAGTCCCTTTTTGTGCATCTCTTTGAGAGCCCACCACTCCGACTCGATATAGTTATCGTCGTAAGTGACGTAGGGGTGCTCCATATCCACCCAGTAGCCGACGCGCTGGGACATCTTTTCCCACTCGGACTTATACTTCCACACCGACTGCTTGCACTGCTTTATGAAGGGTTCTATGCCGTAGTTCTCTATCTGCGGCTTGCCGTCGAGCCCCAACGATTTTTCGACTTCGAGCTCTACGGGAAGACCGTGGGTATCCCAGCCCGCCTTGCGAAGAACGTGCCTGCCCTTCATAGTCTGATAGCGGGGGATGAGGTCCTTCATTACCCTCGTTAAAATGTGCCCGATGTGCGGCTTGCCGTTGGCTGTGGGGGGACCATCGTAGAATGAAAACTCTTCGCCGCCTTCGTTCTTTGAAACCGACTTTTCAAATACGTCGTTTTTCTGCCAGAACTCGATCACTTCCTTTTCTCTTTCAACAAAATTTAAAGATGTGTCTACCTTTTTATACATAAAATATCCTCATAACTTTCGCAGTCTGCTCGCCGTGTGCTGTGTTACAAATCAAAAAACACCATATAAGCGCCGTTTGGACACCTATATAGTGCTTGTAAACCACCAAAACAAACTGACATTTGCCGCACTTTTGACGTGGTGCGAATACGCGCTCCCTTACTTGAATTTGGGGGAGCGGGCTGAAAGGTGATATCCGCAAAGACCGCCCGAGCCGCTTTCACCTTAGCGCGGCACTCTCTGAAAGGCACCCCTGTCTTTGCGGCGTTGTCCTTTATAAACGCCTTTGGGATGAAATTGTAATTTTATTATACTAAATGCCCGCGCAATTGTAAAGCGTTTTGGGCGTTATCGTGCGCATTTTTTGTGTATTAACTGTATTAAGTGTATTAACTGTATCGCATTAACCGAGGGGGATGTGGGCTGCGGCGTTTATATCGAGCGGGGAAAATTCGCCCGCAAGGTATTTATTCAAGCCCTCCGCCGCTATCATTGCGGCGTTGTCGGTGCAGAACGCAATTTGCGGCAGCACCAATTTTAAGCCGCATTTTTTGCACTCTTCTGTAAGCCTTTGGCGAAGATATGCATTTGCCACCACTCCGCCGCCGGCAGTCACCGTGCCTATGCCGCGCTCGCATGCCAACCTTACGGTATTCAATACAAGCGGCTCTATAGCCGCACGCTGAAAGGACGCGGCTACATCTGCCGCGGGGACGGCGAGCCCCTTTTGGGCGAGGTTGTGGCAGTAGTTTATTACCGCCGTCTTTAATCCGCTGTACGAAAAGGCGAGGTCGCGGCTGTGCTTTACCTGCGCGGAGGGGAAGTCTATGACGGCGCTGCCGCCTTCGGCGGCGCGCTGGATGTTGGGTCCGCCGGGGTAAGGAAGTCCCAGGACGCGGGCGCACTTATCGAATGCTTCGCCCGCGGCGTCGTCGAGAGTCCGGGCAAGCACTTCGAACTTTGAATAGCTGAAAGTGTGCAGTATGGCGGTATGCCCGCCGCTTGCAAGCAGCGTTATGAATGGCGGCTGCAAATTTTCATCGTCGAGGTATGACGCGGCGAGGTGCCCGCGGATGTGATTGACGGCTATGAGCGGAATGTTGAGCGCATAGGCGAGACCCTTGGCAAAGGACAGCCCGACGAGCAGCGCTCCCAACAGCCCGGCGCCGTAGGTGACGGCGACGGCGTCGACGTCGCCTACGGCGACGCCCGCCCTGTCGAAAGCTTTAAGAACGACTTCGTCCACTGCCTCTGTGTGCGCACGCGAAGCTATTTCGGGCACAACGCCGCCGTACTTTGCCTGCTCGGCGGCGGAGGAGATTATACAGCTTGAAAGCAGCTTTCTGCCCCTTATGACGGCGCAGGCGGTCTCGTCGCAGCTGCTCTCTATGCCCAAGATCACGGGCTCGGGTTTGATTTTAAAGCTTGAAATATCGTACATATCAAAATATTTGCGCCGCGGCGGCACATGTGCCGCCGCGGCTGTCTTTCCGCAATATATTATACAGTCTTTTTAAGATAGTCTATTATGAAGCCCTGGATGTCGCCGTCCATGACCGCCTGGATATTTGTGTTTTCGTAGCCGGTGCGGTGGTCCTTGACGAGGGTGTAGGGACAGAATACGTACGAGCGTATCTGACTGCCCCACTCTATCTTCTTTATTTCACCCTTGAGCTCGGCGTCGGCTGCCTCCCTTTCGGCTATCTGCCGCTCCAAAAGCTTGGCGCGGAGATATTGGAACGCCATCTCCTTGTTCTGGAGCTGGCTCCTTTCGTTCTGGCAGGTGACTACTATGCCCGTGGGGAAGTGCGTTATCCTTATTGCCGTTTCGGTCTTGTTTACCTTCTGTCCGCCGGCGCCCGACGAGCGGTATACGTCTATCCTGATATCTTCGTCGCGGATGACTATTTCGGCGTCGTCATCGACTTCGGGCATGACTTCGAGCGAGGCAAACGAGGTGTGGCGGCGCTTGTTGGAATCGAAGGGAGAGATGCGAACGAGGCGGTGCACACCCTTTTCAGCCTTTAAAAAACCGTAGGCGTTTTCGCCTTCGACCTTGAACGACACCGACTTTATGCCGGCTTCGTCGCCGTTTTCGATATCGAGTTCGGTGACTTTGAAGCCCTGCTGTTCGCAGTAGCGGCAGTACATGCGGTAGAGCATCTGCGTCCAGTCGCAGGCTTCGGTGCCGCCCGCGCCCGAGTGGAGATTGAGTATGGCGTTGTTGGCGTCGTACTTGCCCTTTAAAAGGGCGCGTATGCGCATATTTTCGATGTCGTCTTCGGCTGTCTTTATCATCTCCTCGAGTTCGGGGATGAGGCTCTCGTCGTCTGCCTCCTCGATGAGGTCGATGAATGCCTTTGCCTCCTCTATGGCGTTTTCGCCCTTGTTGTAGGCGTTCATTTTGCCTTCGATAGAGGATATGTCGCGGCCTATCTTTTTGGATTTTTCAAGGTCGCCCCACACTTCCGGCTTTTCCTGCTCGGCTTTCAGCTCTTCGAGCCTGCCGCCGAGGTTGTCGATGTCGAGGGCATACTTTGCCTCGGCAAGCGTATCCGCAAGCGATTTAAGGCGCAGCCTGTAATCATCTGCTTTAAACATTTATATCAATCCTTTTTGGGTCTGTGGATGTTCACGTCCTTGGGGACGAAGTTGCCATCGCCGTCTGCCCCGGCGGGCTGAGAGTTCTGCTGCTGAGCCGCCTGCTGCGCCGCGTGCTGTGCGGCTGCCTGCTGAACGGCGCGACGTATCTGCTCGGGAGTGGGGCGCTGGGGCTGGGCGGGGACGCGCACGATTTTGCCCTTTAAAAGGCGGGATATGGTCATGGTCTGTATGCGTTCGGTCATTTCGTCGAACATTTCATGACCTTCCTGCTTATAGGCTATTACGGGGTCCTGCTGGGCGTAGCCGCGCAGACCTATGCCCTTTCTGAGCTGGTCCATAGCGTCGATGTGGTCTATCCAGTTTCTGTCGACGGCGCGGAGCAGTTCGTTGCGCTCAACCTGATGATAGTCAACCTGACCGCGGGTTTCGTTGGAGATGTTTTCTATCTTCTCTTCGTAGGCCTTGATGACTTCCTTGGATATCTTTTCTATGGCGTACTCATAGTCCCACTTTTCAAGCATTTCGCGGGTGATTTCGAACTTGCACTCTTCGGGGTAGACCTTTTGCTGCAGCGCGGCGTTCAAAGCTTCCTCGTCCCACTGTTCGGGCATGGCGTCGGTGTTGACCGTTTCGCGCACTACCTTTTCGATGTAGTCGGGAATAAACTTTAACATCTGGTCGTGCACGTCGCCGCCGCGGAGGACGTTTAAACGCTCGGCATATATTATCTTGCGCTGCTCGTTCATTACTTCGTCGTACTGCAGCGTGTGCTTGCGGGCGCCGAAGTTCCTGCCCTCTATCTGCATCTGAGCGTTTTCGATGGAGTGCGAGAGCATTTTGGACTGAAGGCAGTCGTCCTCGTCCATGAGCGTGGAATATATCGACTTGAGCTTTTCGCCGCCGAAGCGCTTGGCTAAGTCGTCTTCGAGCGAGATGAAGAATACCGATGCGCCGGGGTCGCCCTGACGGCCTGCACGGCCGCGGAGCTGGTTGTCAATGCGGCGCGATTCGTGGCGCTCGGTGCCTATTATGCACAGACCGCCCGCTTCGATTACCTTCTGCTTTTCGGCGTCGGTCTCCTTTTTGTACATTTCGTACAGGTCGGCGTAGCGCTTGCGCGCCGTCTGCTCGTCTTCGGTGAAGGGACGGTCGGCGTACGAGATAGCCACTTCTATCATGTCGTGGTCGTAGCCCTCCTCCCTCATGCGCTTTTTGGCGAGGTATTCGGGGTTGCCGCCCAAAAGGATGTCGGTGCCGCGACCCGCCATGTTAGTGGCTATGGTCACTGCGCCGTACCTGCCCGCCTGAGCGACTATTTCGGCTTCGCGGGCGTGGTTCTTGGCGTTGAGAATGTTGTGCTTTATGCCGTTGCGGCGAAGAAGGCGGGATATCTCTTCGGACTTGTCTACGGTGACGGTACCTATGAGCACGGGCTGACCCTTTTCGTGGCGGTCGATCACTTCCTGAACTATCGCCTTCTTTTTGCTCTCTACGGTGGCGAAGATCTTATCGGGGTAGTCCGTCCTTATGACGGGTCTGTTTGTGGGGATGCAGACGACGTCGAGCGAATATATCGTCCTGAACTCCGCCTCCTCGGTCTTTGCCGTACCCGTCATGCCCGAAAGCTTGTTGTACAGCCTGAAGAAGTTCTGGAAAGTTACGGTGGCGTGAGTCTTGTTCTCTTCGCGCACCTTTACGTGTTCCTTGGCTTCGATTGCCTGGTGCAGACCGTCGGAATACCTTCTGCCCACCATGAGCCTGCCCGTGAATTCATCGACTATCATTATTTCGCCTTCGTCGGTGACGATATAGTTTTCGTCGCGGATGAACAGTTCGTGGGCTTTGAGCGCCTGCTGGATGTGGTGGTTGAGGTCGGCGTTTTCGATGTCGCCGAGGTTTTTGATGTTGAAGAACTTTTCTGCCTTTTCGGCGCCCCTTTCGGTTATCGTGACCGACTTATCCTTGCGGTCGATGATGTAGTCCCACGTCTCCATATCCTTCAATATGGCGGTGAGCTGGTCGTTTACCTTTTGTTCCTCTTCGGAAAGTTCGTGACCCTTTTTCTTGCGGTAGGGCACACGCGCTTCGGCTGCCTTTTTGTCGTCGTCGAAGCCGCCGTGCAGCGTGCGCACGAACCTGTCGACGTCGACGTAGAGCTGCGAACTTTCGCCGCCCTTGCCCGAAATTATGAGGGGCGTACGCGCCTCGTCGATGAGGATGGAGTCGATTTCGTCGATTATGCAATAGTTGAGCTCGCGCTGGACCATTGCGGGAATGGAAGTTTTTAAATTGTCGCGCAGATAATCGAAGCCGAGCTCGTTGTTGGTGGCGTAGATTATGTCGCACTGATAGGCGTCCTTTTTGGCTTTATCGTCCATGCCGGGCACTATGACGCCCACGGTGAGCCCCATGAACTTGTGCACCTTGCCCATCCACTCGGCGTCGCGGCGGGCGAGATAGTCGTTGACGGTGACTATGTGCACGCCCCTGCCCGTGAGCGCGTTGAGGTATGCGGGCAGCGTGGAGACGAGCGTTTTGCCTTCGCCCGTGCGCATCTCTGCAATTCTGCCCTGGTGCAGGCAGATACCGCCGATTATCTGAACGTGGAAGTGCTTCATTTTGAGCACTCGCCAGCTCGCCTCCCTTAGGGCGGCGAAGGCGTCGTTCAAAATATCGTCGAGCGTTTCGCCCTTGGCGAGGCGCTCCTTGAATATGGCTGTCTGACCCTTGAGCTCTTCGTCGCTCATGGCGGCATACTTGGGTTCGAGGGCTTCGATGGCGCATGCCTGCTTATCGAGCTTTCTGAGCGCTCTGCGGCTGTCGGCGTTTGCAATGAATTTGAAAAGTCCCATTTTTGTGATATTCCTATTACTTAAATATTTATTCGAAGGCTGCACCGCGCAGCACGCGCAGCGACGCTATTTTAATACTTATTAATTGTACTATATTTTACCGCCGTTGTAAACGCGTTTAAAGTTCTTTTTTGTAAAAATTGCAAGAAAATTAACGGCGCCCGCGCCGCCGCAGGCGGCGCGGGCGCCGTTACCGCCTACGCACCCCAAAATTAAATACCCGAACATTTTTGGCGTCGCGCTTGGAATAAGCGGCGGCAAGCTGAATGAGGATATGGACTCGTGCTATCTTACAAATCTGTACACATATAACGCAAAAGTATCCTACTCCGCCTCGCTGATATTGACCGTAGACACGGCAGAACTCCCCGAATACACCGTGTACGGCGAAGTGGCGGACGTTATGAAATACACATTTGCCCACGCCGACTATTCGGCGGACGACGGCACAAAGACGGACGAAGGCACGTTCCGCGTGTACGTCAGCGGCGAATCGCGCATAGATACGTTTGCGGCATACGACTGAACACCTTTAAAGCCGACGGGCGGCGGGAGAACTTTGTTTAAAAAGTTCTCCCGCCGCCCCGATTTTAAGACGATAATATCAATCGGCTTTTATATCCGTAAAGGCAAACTTATCGACGTCGAACAGCCCCGTATCCAGGAGTTTTAAATGCGGTATGACGGCAAGCGAAAGGAAGGCGAGCGTCATGAAGGGAGCGAAGCCCTGTTTTACGCCCATGGAGTGAGCCTTTTTATAGAGCCTGTCGCTCTCCTCAATGACATAGTCGGCGTCCCTTGCGGACATCAGACCGCCCACCTCTAAAATCATATGGTCGACCTCGCCCGTGGCGCTGTCGACAAGCACCATGCCGCCGCCGGTTTCCTTTAAGGTATTTGCCGCCATTGCCATGGCGGCGTTGTCGTCGCCCAAAAGGATAATGTTGTGCGAATCGTGCGCGACGGTTATGCCCATGGCGCCGCCCTTAAAGCCGTAGCCCTTTAAGAGCCCCCTGCCTATATTGCCTGTATTTTTATGGCGCTCGACAACGGCGAGCTTTAAAAGGTCGTCATGAAGGATGACGTCGCCGCCCGCGGTATTTACATCCACCACCTCGCAGTCTGTGATCAGCGTGCCGGGGCGGGGAACTATTGCGCGCGCCCTTGCGCCATTCAACTGCAACTTGAAGTCGTCAGCCGTCAGGTCGCGGATATGCACGGTGTCTGTTATGTGACCGGGAATATAGCGGTTGTGATGTACGTTGAAGAGCTGTTTTCCGCCTTCTGCCACGAGGACGCCGTCCTTGAAGACGTACTTTACATTGAAATCTTTGAGGTTGTCTACCACAGCCAGATCAGCAAACCGGTAGGGGGCAATTGCGCCCCTCCACCTGAGATCGTAGCACTCGGCAGTGTTGAGCGTCGCCATTGTGACCGCCCATACGGGGTCTACACCCGCAGATACGGCGGCGCGCAGGGCGTCGTCGATGTGTCCCTTATATTTGAGGTCGGCGGCGTGGCGGTCGTCGGTGCATATGCAGAATCGGCGCATGTTGCCCGCGTTTACGGCGGCGCAATTTGAGGCGAAGTCTTGCCCGGACGAACTGTGGCGGAGCATGACATACATGCCGCGGTCTGCCTTATGCTGCAGCTCCTGCGGGGAGGAGCACTCGTGGTCGGTGGCGATGCCACCGCAGATGTAGGCGTTGAGCCGGCTGCCGGTGACGCAGGGCGCGTGGCCGTCGACTATCTTGCCGAAGCCGTGAGCCGCCTCCAGCTTTTTTATAGCCTCATCATCGCAGTTTATTACGCCCGGATAGTTCATGAATTCGCCCAGTCCGAACACTTGACTGCGGCATATGTGCGCCCCAATATCCTTAGCGGCGAGAGTCGCGCCGCTGTTTTCAAATGGAGTAGCCGGCACGCAGGAGGGCAGCTGAAAGTGCACCTCGAGCGGGGTGTTGTCGGCTGCCTTTACCATATATTCAAAGCCCGCCATGCCGCAGACGTTTGTAATTTCGTGCGGGTCGGCAATTACGGTTGTAGTGCCGCGGGGCACTACGAGCTCGGCAAAGGGTTCGGGCGTGAGCATGGAGCTTTCGATATGCACGTGACCATCGATGAACCCCGGCAGGACGACGAGACCCGACATATCGTATTCCATGACGCCGTCGTAACTGCCGATGCCGGCTATGCGGTCGCCCGCTATGGCTATGTCGCCCTCCTCCACCTTGCCCGTGAAGGTATTCAAAAATGCAGCGTTCTTTAAAACTATGTCCGCCTTTACGCGTCCGGCGGCGACGTCGATATATTTTTTGAGCATGACGGAAATCAAATGAATAAGCTGTGCCGTGTTTGGCGCATAACTGCCGTTACAGACGCATCTGCACGTTGCCGTCGGGGAATTCCGACCTGTACTTGAGCGCCACGACGGATCTTACCGAAACTATGCCGCTGCCTTTGAGCTGTTTGCCGCGGGAAGGGCGGGCTTCGATGGGGATGTCCTCGGTATCTATTTCGACGACTCCGTCCTCGCCGATGACCGCAAGCTTGTACGGCACGGTGACGTAGTCGGCGAACAGCACGCCCGATTTGGCGTCGGTTATCATTACCCCCTTTCTCCCGCGGGAGAGAGGGTCTATAAGCGAGGATATGACGCGCTTGAACAGACCCTTATCGGTGACGATTATAATTTCGCCCTCGCCGTTTATCTGCGTGACGAACAGCACCGCGTCGTCGCCTTCGACCTGCATTCCCTTTACTCCCGCGGCTATGCGCCCCTGGCAGGGCACGTCGTCGGTGGCGGCGTTGAGGCAGATGCCGTTCTTTGTGACAAAGCACATGGTGGTGTACTCGTCGCCGACGAAGTCCTCCACCGCCACGACCTCGTCGCCCGTCTTGAGCTTTATGGCGGGATAGACCTGTTTTAACAGACCGTACTCCGCCCAGCGGCTGCGCTTGACCATGCCCTGGGCGGTGAAGAACACCACGTCACCTTCGGGCAGACCGTTGGTTATATCAAAGAGTTTTACTATCTTTTCGCCGTTCAGGGCGGCGTCGTAGACGGCTTTGAGCCTTGTGCCCACGGCTTTGAATTCGACGTCTTCAAACTGTTCGAGTTCGAACTTGACGGCGTTGCCGTAGTTGGTAAAGCCCAAAAGCACGCCGTCCGAAAGGCAGGGCAGCACCTGGCGGAACATTATGTCGCCCTTTGCCGTGCGGGAGAGGGGCTTTTTGTATTTTGCGTCGTAGTCCACCTTCTGCATGAACTTTACGCTATAATCGGCGGTGAGCGCTGCCACCCACTGCGTCGAAGGGCGGCGGATATCCTGCCTGTAGACGTTTATGGCTTCGACGCTGTCGACTATCTGCGACTTTCTGGGGCAGGGATACTTTTGCTTTATCTCTTTGAGCTCGCGCTTGACGATGCCCATCTGCCTGTCCTTTGAGGCGAGGATCGCCCTGTATTCTTCTATCTTCTTTTTGAGCTCGGCGAGCTCCTCTTCGAGCTTGGTGACTTCGAGCTTTGTGAGCCTTGCAAGGCGCAGATCGAGTATCGCCTGAGCCTGGCGCTCGGTGAGCGAAAAGCGCGCCATCAGCTTTTTGCGGGCGTCGGGGGTTGAGTCGGCTTTTTTGATTATTTCGACCACATCGTCGATGTTGTGCACGCCGATTATGAGCCCTTCGAGGATGTGGCAGCGGGCTTCCGCCTGCTTTAAGTCGTACTTTGTGCGGCGCACGACTATGGTGCGCTGATAGTCGATATAGTATTTGAGTATTTCCACAAGCCCGAGCTGCTGGGGCTTGCCGCCGGCTATCGCCACCATGTTGATGCCGAAGGTGCACTCGAGGTCGGTGTACTTGAAGAGAAATGCCAGAACGGGGTCGACTTCGGCGCCCTTTTTGCAGGATATGACGGCGCGCATGCCGCTGCGGTCCGATTCATCGACTATGTCGGCTATGCCGCCGAGCAGTTCCTTCTTCTCCTCGCGCAGCAGCATTATCTTTTTTAAGAGCTCCGCCTTGTTGGTCTGGTAGGGCAGCTCGGTTATGACTATATTCTTTTTGCCGCCGTCGCCGTTTTCCACCGAATACTTTGCGCGCAGCGTTATTTTGCCCTTGCCCGCGGCGTATGCCTGCTCGAGCTCGTTCTTTATTATATACCCGCCCGTGGGGAAGTCGGGACCGGGGATGAACTTCATCAGTTCGCCCAGGGTAATGCGGGGGTTATCTATCATGGCGCAGGCGCCGTCGATGACTTCGCCGAGGTTGTGCGTGGGTATGTTGGTAGCCAGCCCCACGGCTATGCCGTTGGCGCCGTTTACGAGCAGATTGGGAAACCTGCCCGGCAGTATGTCGGGTTCGAGCAGACTGTCGTCGAAGTTGAACGAGAAGGGCACAGTCTCCTTTTCGATGTCGCGCAGCAGCTCGAGCGCGAGGGGCTCGAGGCGGGCTTCGGTATACCTCATTGCGGCGGCGGGGTCGCCGTCGACCGAGCCGAAGTTGCCGTGACCGTTGACGAGCGTCATGCGCATGTTGAAGTCCTGCGCCATTCTCACCATGGCGTCGTAGACCGAGCTGTCGCCGTGGGGATGGTACTTGCCCATGCAGTCGCCGACTATGCGGGCGGACTTTTTGTGCGGCTTATCGGGCGTCAGCCCCATCTCCATCATCGTGTACAGTATGCGGCGCTGAACGGGTTTGAGCCCGTCTTCCACCCTCGGGAGAGCTCTGTCGAGTATGACAAATTCCGCATACGGCAGCATTGCCTGCGGCATGACCTCCTCAAGGGGCGTTACGAACACGTTGCCCTGGGGGATAGCCGTCTGAAAGTCGTCGTTATTTCTCTTTGCCATCAGTTATAAGCCTCCCCTTCGTCGCGTTTGAAGTTGACCCTTTCAATGAAGCCGTCGACCTTGTTGAAGTTGGCGTTTTCGGCGAGGAATTGCTTTCTGCCCTCCACCTTGTCGCCCATGAGCATATCTATCACCCGCGTCGCCGCCGAGGCGTCCTCTATAGTGACCTGCACGAGATTGCGGGTGGCGGGGTTCATGGTGGTATTCCACAGCTGCTCGGCAGACATTTCGCCCAGCCCCTTGTAGCGCTGTATGGAATAGCCCTTGCCCACCTTTTTTATGGCTTCATCGAGCTCCTTGTCGTCATAGGCATAGATTTCGACGTCCTTTTTATACACCTTGTAAAGGGGCGGCATGCCTATATACACGCAGCCCGCCTTTACGAGATCGCGCATGTACTTGAAAAAGAACGTCAGCAGTATGCAGCGTATGTGCAGCCCGTCCTGGTCGGCATCGGAAAGAATTATAACCTTTTTATAGCGCGACTTTTCGACGTCGAACGAATTGTTGAAGCCCGCGCCTATAGCCGAGATGAGCGTCTTGAGCTCTTCGTTCTGCAGCGCCTGCAGAGCGTTCTTCTTCTGCACGTTCAAGGGTTTGCCCCTTAAGGGCAGTATGGACTGGTACTGCCGCACCCTTGCCTGCTTTGCCGTGCCGCCCGCCGAGTCGCCTTCGACAATGAACAGCTCGTTGAGTTCGGGATTTTTGCCCGTGCAAGCCGCCAGCTTGCCTATGAGGTTGAGCTGGTCGCTGTCCGAAGCCGCCTTGGCTATGTCGCGCTCGGCGCGGTGCTTTATTCTGTCGTCGGCGGCAAACTTAGCTTTCTTTGCCATTTCATCGAACACCGCCTTGTTGCCGCGCACACCGACGAGCGAAGCCAGCCCCTCTGCCACCGCCTGCTCGACGAGCGCCTTGGCTTCGGGGTTGCCCAGCTTTGTCTTTGTCTGACCTTCGAACTCGACGTTGTTCATCTTTACCGTTAAAACGGCGGTCAGCCCCTCCTTTATGTCGTCGGCTATAAAGGGCGCGTCCTTTGCCTTTAAAACGCCGTTGGCGCGGGCATAGTCGTTGACGAATTTTAAAAGACCGTTGTGAAAACCCGTCTCGTGATAGCCGCCTTCGACGGTGCAGATGTTGTTTACGAAGGAATACAGGCTCTCTTCGTCGTCCTTGGTGTGGCAGACGGCGAACTCTATCTTTATCTTGCCCGCGTCCGCGCCCTTGACCTTTATATCCTTGACCGCGGAGTAGTACAGCGGCGAAGAATAGAGCGGGGTCTTGTCCTCGTTGAGGTATTTTACGAAGTCGATGAGCCCGCCGTCGAACTTGAAGCTGACGGGCTCCTTTGCGGGACGGGCGACCTTTTTAAGGACGATGTCGCCGTCTTCGGCGGTCACCTCCTCTTCGCGGTAGAGCGTGCGCTCATCGGCAAGGTCTATGCGCACGCCCTTGTTCAGGAACGCCAGCTCCTTGAGGCGCTTATATATTGCGTCGTAGTTCCACTCGGTAGTTTCAAACACTTCGCCGTCGGGCATGAAGCGCACATACGTGCCGCGCTTGGCAGTCTTTTCGCCGGTGTCCTCGAGCGGGGCGGAGGGTATGCCGCACATCCACTTTTTGCGCTCCTTGTCGTAATAGCTTTTAAAGGACATTTTGAATACCGTCTTGCGGTAGACTTCGACGTTGAGCCACGACGACAGCGCGTTTGTGACCGAAGCGCCCACGCCGTGGAGCCCGCCCGAAAAGGCATAGTTTTCGCTGTCGAACTTGCCGCCCGCATGCAGTTTCGTGAATATCAGTTCGACGCCGCTCATGTGCGCCTTGGTGTTGATGTCCGTGGGCATGCCCCTGCCGTTGTCTTCGACCGAAGCCGAGCCGTCGGCATGCAGCGTGACCGAGATGGTATCGGCATAGCCGTTTGCCGCCTCGTCGATGGCATTGTCGACGATCTCCCACAAAATGTGGTGCAGACCCTTGATGCCCGTAGAACCGATGTACATGCCGGGGCGGACGCGCACCGCCTCAAGCCCTTCGAGTATTTTTAAATCGTTTGCGTTGTAACTCTTTTCTGACATAACTTTCCGCCGTTAAATAGTACCTTATTTTAATTATTATACCAGATATTGTAGAAAAACGCAACATCTGCACACTTTTAAATGTGCGCGGCGCACACATTTTTTGCGGAGCGCAAAATTTTAAAGCCTGCGGCGCACGGCGCCGCAGGCTTTTTAACTTTAAACTATACAAGTTTTAAATATCACAGCTTGTAAGCTCACTTAGTTTTTTTGCTCTTTTTATCTTCGGCAAGCTGTTCGGCTATGACGTCGATATCGCCCTTATCCTTGGGTTTGATGATGAGCAGAGCGACAAACGCCACGAGGAATACGCCCGCCACGCAGAAGAGCACGATGGCTGCTATGTTGTTTTCTACCCAGTTGTCCTCGCCGTAGAGTTCGGCGGCGCGCTCGGATGCGCGCACTACGAGGAAGGAGTTGGTCACCTTGTTCGAAAGTCCCGTATCGGTGAGGGTGAGACGGACGACGTAGAACATTGAAGGATCCTGGGGCACGAAGGTGACATTGGTTGAGTTCCACTCGTAATCTTCATACTCCTCTTCGTCGGTGACGAGGGTGAAGTACTGCCTGGTGTTTTCGAAATCCTTGTACTCGTTGTAGAAGAGAGCATAGGCGTTGTCCACGACGTCGTTATACGAGAGCTCTACGCCGGTATCGCCGTAGAAGGCGTCGCGGTCGAAGATGTAGAGGTTGTACACGGCGGAGTAGGTGGCATCGACGCCCTTTATTTCAAAGGAGGCGCTGTTGTAGGTGGAGCCGACGTAGCCGACGTTCTGGACGCCGGGCTCTTCGACCGTGGCTGCCCTGTAGTCGACGGTGACTTCGAAGAAGGGCAGAAGTTCGGCATAGTCGTCCTCCCACACGTCGTCTGCGGATATGGTGACGAGTTCGCCGTTTTCATCGGGATAGTACATGTCGTTGCCGGCGGCGTCGGTGACGTAGATGGTGAAGCGATAGGTGACGTCCGCCTGCGAGACGGTCATGGCGAGTTCATCCGAAGCCAGCCCCGTGGAGGAGCCGTTAGAACTCGACCTGTAGTAGATGGCGTACTCAAGGTCGGTGTAGCCGCCGAGGTTATCGGTGACGTAGCCCGAAAAGTCGGGGAGATAGAGGTTGGTCTCGGAGCTTGCATACAGCCCGTCGGGATAGTCGTTGGCAATCGATTCATCTATCTTTGCCTGGTAATCTTCCTGCACGCGGGCGATGTACTGCTTGTAGCTTTCAAGGTCGGTGACGGTATCGTCGCCGTAGGTCGCGCCGCGGCCGTCGGAAGCCATCATTATGAACGTGCTGCTCGCCGTGGACGCCGTGCCCTTTATTTGGGAGATATCCACCTTGTACTCTGCGGGGACGTACCAGTCCATGAATACATAGTCGGTGCGGGCGCGCGAGGAGGTGGTATCCCTTACATACAGGCAGACCTTTACGAGGCCGTATGTGCTGTAGCCTTCGTCGTTCTGCTCAATGCCCGCATCTGTAAGGCCGGGCACATAGGTGTACTGGTCGCGCAGCAGCCTGTAATCGGAAGAGGTGGAAACTTCCATGAAGAGCTCCTCTTCGACGTCGGTGTTGTTGTAGTCGTAATCTTCGGCGGTGAACTGCTCGTTGGTGAGAACGTAGTACCTTACGGTAGTTCTGGGCGAGGAGGCGATGACGTCTATAGTGGTGTAGTCGAAATCGACCTTGCCGCCGTAGGTGAGATAGTTGAGTTTGCCGTCGAGGCAGACCACGGGAGCCTTGTCGTCGTGCACCTTGCCGTCGGTCAGTTTGCCGTCCTCCACTTCGGCGCCGTAGAGCTTGAAGCTCTGACCGTTGAGAGAGTACATTATCATTACGGCTTCGTCGTCTTCGCCCGCGTCCTCGCCGAGGTCGGCGCTGAAAGTTATGGGCGTGGCGGCGGAATCGCCCGAAGAGACGTACGAAGCATAGTTGCGGCTGACGTTGATGAACTTGGCGGGCTCGGAAGCGCCCTCCTTTACCACCTCTTCGCCGTTGACGAGAAGCGTATAGTCGCCTGCGGTGTAGTCGCCGAACGCGATTTCTACGGACGAATAGTCGGCGAGCACGGCATTGGGCACTTCGCCTTCCGCCAATTCTTCGGACTGCGAAACGTAGAGTTCGAGCGAATTTTCGGCGGGAACGAAGATGAGATAATTTTTGGAGACGCCGTTTTCGGTTATGTTGTACTGCTGGGAATCGAAGGCTATGGTGTAGCTTTCAAACGAGATGTCCTCAAAGCCTATGGTCATTGAGAACTTGCCGTTGACGCCGAAGCCGTTTTCATCCGCTTCCCACCAGCTGTAGGCGAGATTTTTACGGAAAGTGACCGATTCGTCGTTGCCGATGGCAAAGGCGGTGTAGTCGGAGCTGCCCTCTTCGGAATCGTCTTCGACGGTGACTGCCGTTATGGCGGCGGCGTCGACGCCCGTGTAGAACACGTTGGTGCCCGTGAGGGTAACTTCCCTGTAGTCCGCGTCGTCTGCTGCCGCAGCCGCGGTGAACGACATTGCCGAAGCCGCTATAGCGCACACGGCTGTGGCGGCGAGTAATGATAACTTAAATTTCTTCATAAATATATAACCTTGATAAACTTTGGTCGAAAAGACATTGTACGCTGCGTGCGCACACTGCAAATAATACTATAATATAATTGATATGTCAATCAATTTGAAAAACCGCCGGCAAATTTTCACTAAATTTAACCGAATTATCGCACAACTTAAAGCCGCCGCGCCTTCAGATTTTTATTTCGAAGTTATTCCACGGCTTTTCGTCGAGCGGGGGCTCTATTTCAAAGCGCAGTTTTTCGCCCGTGGTGGGGTGTGTGAAGCGCAGCGAATACGCCCACAGCGCCAGCTTGCCCTTGACGGCGTTTTCGCCGCCGTAGCGCATGTCGCCGTACAGAGGACAGTTTATCGCCGCCATCTGCACGCGTATCTGGTGCGTCCTGCCCGTGTGCAGCTTTATTTCGGCAAGGGCGAGCCCGCCCTTCTGACCGAGCACGCTGTATTCGAGCGAGGCGAACTTTGCGCCCTCTTCGGTCTGAGTGCACACGTACACCATGTTGTTGAGCGAGTTTTTGCGGAGGTAATTTTCGAGCGTGGCTCTCTGCCTGGAGGGCACGCCGCAGAGCACGGCGAAATACAGCTTTTCAAAGCCGCCGGTGCGCATCTGCTCGGAAAGCCTTGCCGCCGCCTTGGATGTCTTTGCATAGACCATGACGCCGCCGGTGGGTCTGTCGAGCCTGTGCACCAATCCCAAAAAGACGTTGCCCTGCTTTTGATAGGCAGTCTTTATGTACCGCTTTACGCAGTCGAACAGGTTGTCGTCGCCGCTCTCGTCGGGGCAGCACGCCACGTTCTGCGGCTTTAAAACGACGATTATGTGGTTGTCTTCGTAGAGAATGTTGAGTTGGCTGTCGAGCATAATATACCTTTTTAGCAAATTTTAACGGGAGCCGACGAACAGACCGCTGCAGCCGCAGGGCAGGGCTATGCCCTCGTCGGTGGGCAGGCACACTTCGTATGCCTGAGTGCCGCCCTTGAACTGACCGAGCGTCAGCTTTAAAATATTGTCTATAACGCAGGGCTGCAGCCCCGTGGTGTAGCTGTTTATGAGCACGAAGAGCGCGTCCTCTTTGAGCACTTGCGAACACAGCCGCACAAAGTCGAACAAATCGTCCTCTATCTTCCACATCTCGCCGCCGGGGCCCCTGCCGTAGCTGGGGGGATCCATTATTATGGCGTCGTAGCGGTTACCGCGGCGTATTTCGCGGGCGACGAACTTTGCGCAGTCGTCCACTATGTAGCGTATGCCCGAATTGACGCCCGAAAGGCGGGCGTTTTCGCCGGCGCGTTCGACCATGCCCTTTGCCGCGTCGACGTGCGTAACTTCCGCTCCCGACTTGGCGCACGCCACCGAAGCGCCGCCCGTGTATGCGAAGAGGTTTAAGACCTTTACCTTTTCATCGGGGCGGGCAGACATGCGCGCGGCTATGAGCGAGCGCATGGCGTCCCAGTTGACCGCCTGTTCGGGGAACAGCCCCGTGTGCTTGAAGCCCATGGGCTTTATTTTGAACGTCAGGTCGGCATAGCTTATGTTCCATTCTTCGGGGAAGGGCAGGCGCTTTTCCCAGCAGCCGCCGCCCTTGGAACTGCGGCGGTAGACGGCGTTTATGCCGGGAACGGAATACAGGTCGGTATCGCCCTTCCATATGACCTGCGGGTCGGGGCGGAGCAGACATACGTCGCCCCAGCGCTCGAGCTTCATTCCGTCGCCAGTGGCGATTATTTGATAATCTTTCCAGCCGTCAGCTATCTTCATGACAGTTATTATAAAATATCCCGCAAAAAATGTAAAGCAAAACGGGCGTGCGGCGGCGCAAAATTGCGCCGCCGCACGCCGCACACGCAGCAAAAGAGGGCGGCGCGGCATGCGCCGCGCCGCCCCGAAGGGTGCCTTATGTAAATGTGGACAGGTAGTTGTACAGCGTGGTGTAGTAGTGGTCGAGGTAGTTTTGCGCCACCTCGTCGGCGGCATACAGCGCCATGCGCTCGGCGGGGTCCTCTATCGAAAGATAGTAGTCGCGCACGAGTATGTACCTTTCAAGGTAGGACAGCTCGTAGTCCACTACGTAGCCCGCGTCCTCGCCGCCGATGTCGTCGCCGCCCGTCTCGCCGTCGTGTGTGGGCTCGTTGAGGCTCATGTTGAAGATGAGCTGCTCCCTTAAAACGCCCACTTCGTAGTCGTAATCCGCTTCGAGCTGCGCGACCTTATCGGAGTACAGCGAGGACAGATAGACGTTGTTGGTATTGCACAGGCTGTAATAAGTCTGCTTGTCGCGCTGCAGCTTGCGGTAGAGTTCGTTCTTGGTCTGCTGGGCGGTGCGCAGAAGCTTGAGCTGAACGGTGGTCAGCGCCTCGGTCTCGGCTTCGGTTATGTCGATTATGTCAAACTGCACGTCACACCTCCGCCGTCAGCTCTACGGCGCTCAGCCTGCCCGAGGCGGTCACCGTGACGGTCAGTTCGTCGGCGGGCATGTTGACGGCATGGATGCCCGCGCCTTCGAACGTGCGCGAAGCGCCGCGGACGTCGAGCACCGTCTGCACGTCGCCTTCGCAGACGACGCGTATGCTCTTTATGTACGCCCCGCAGCTTCCGGGGCGCAGCCTGCGCGAGCGCCAGACGAGCTGTCCGCCTTCCGCCAGCCTGAGCGCCGACGTACCGAACACACCGTACACCCCCTTCTCTCCCGCAAACAGCGTGCGCGGGGCGAGGTCGGCTACCCAGCCCGAGCGCGCCGATACATCGAAGGCAAACAGCCTGCCCGGGCCGAGATATTCGTCGTCGCAGAGCACGTAATATATGTCGCCGCACGCCGCGGCAGCCGTGGGCGAGGACAGCCTGCCGCCCGCAAAGGAGTACAGGCGGGATATGCCGCCGCCGTCGAAGGCGTATATGCCGCTTGGGGTGCAGAACAATATCCTGCCGCCGCAGGGCGCGCACGTATCGGCGATTATGCCGTCGGCGGTCATGTAGCCCGCCGAGCCGTCGACCTTGAAATTTTCGGGGTCGCCGTAGGCGCGGACGACGGTCATCCCCCTTTCGCGCACCGCCACGAGGCGGTCTTCGAAGCTGAACAGCCTGAGCACCCCGCCGCCTTCGGGCGGCAGTATCGCATAGCCGCAGCCCGATATGCCCTCCGTCCAATCGAGCGCGTGCGAAGCCGCCCACCACAGCTTGAACTTATCGAGATAGTCGCGGGCAAAGAACCTGCCGCAGTGCACCGTGCCCGTGTAGAAGCGCTTTTCGTCGGTGGCGGTATCCTGAGCCATGCCCGTAAACGCCACGCGGGTAAAGCCGCTGAACAGCACCGTGGTCGAGTAGCCGTTTATGTACATGTCGGCAAAAAAGGGGTTGGCGGACAGCGACGACGACATTGCGGTGTATGCCGAAGCGCCCTCGTCTATGCGGTACGCCGCCGAAGAAGTGAGAAGGCAGAGCGAGCCGTTGCCCTGCGAATAGTATGCCGCGGCGACGCCCGCGGGCAGCGAGGGAAAGCCGCCCGAAAGGGTGTACGTGCCCGGGACGAGCGCGCCGTCGCGCACCCTTGCGTTGTCGGCGCGGGCGGTGTATTCCTCCTTGAGCAGGTCAAACGTCTTTGCGCCGCGCGCAGGATATGCAGTGCTCTTTTGGTACCTGAGTTTCACAGCCACCTCCTCGGGGGGATGCGCCCCGCCGACGCCGAGCGCGAAAGCTGCCTGTCGATTTCGGCGCGGTACTTGCTCTCCCACATCTCCGCGCAGGCGGTGTCGCCCGCGATGAGCATGTATTCGGCAGCCACCCCGCAGCAGACGAGAGGTATGCCCACGGCGGCGTCGGGATAGGAAAATTCATCGGTAAGCTCAAAAGGTTCGGGCACGTATTCGTATTCAATGAGCGCTTCGGGCGCGTCGCAGAGCACGCCGAACGGCGAATAGCTCCACTTCTGCTCCCTGCCGCCGCAGGTGACCGAAAGCACCCTGCACGGCGCATGGTCAAAGGCGGAAAAGGCGTATCCGCCGTCCGAAGCGAGCAGCTTTTGCGAAGTCCGCAGCGGGAAATATCCCCTGGCGAGCTCGTCGGTGACGGCGTTGAGGCAGAGCAGCATTGCCTGCTGCATGCGCCCCGCCTCGCCCGAGAGCTGAGCGGTGCTTTGGCACTCTTCGGCGGCGTCCGGCCGCCCGACCATGCGCATCACGTCGGCAAGAAGTTGCTTTACTTGCATATTGTAACGACCTCCTTTTTTTATTGAAAGCGCAAGCGCGGCGGGGCGCACGCGCCCCGCCGCGCCGCGGTTTAGCTGCCGCTTATCTGAATCATGCCCTGGGCACAGGGCTTTTTGCAGATGAGTTCGGCATACTTTACGAGCGTAGCCGTGTACGCCGCCTTGCCGGCGACGCGAGTGAGTATCCTGCCGGCGTCGTCCTCCATCCACTCCCAGTCGCAAAGCTGGCAGAGCACGAAGTCGTCGGGATTGACGAGATATATCCTGTCGCCGGGGCAGAACCTATCGGCATAGACGGGCACGTCGTTGACGTACACCCCCGTATATCCCGCATTTACTTCGGGCGAGTTCATTATGCGCATGTCCTTGAACAGCGAAGCTATCTTGTTGCGCACGGCGTGCGAGCAGAGTATCATCTTCACCTTGCCGCCGCTCGTCTCTTCGATAGTTTCAATGGCATTGATTATGTCGTCATCGGTCAGCGACGTTGTGGCGGCTATATAGGGCGAAAAGAACTCCTCGTCGGTCTTTGTGTAGCCGTAGAGCGCGGCGTCGTCGAATATTGCCGAAAGCCCGGTTATCTCCCTGCCGTAGGCGCCCGAGATGACCACGGGATAGCCGACGTAGTTGGACTGATTGCTGACGGCAGTGCCAACGGTTATTGTGTTGTTTGCCGTGTCGACGGCGGTTATCTTCAGCCCGCTGACGCTCGCCTGGGCGCCGGAAGCGTCGGCTATATCCACCTTCATGCCCTTGAACCAGCCCTTTACCGAAGTGAGGGTGAAGTTGGTGGTGCTGTTCGCCTTTGTTATGTAGGCGAGCAATCCGCTGCCGTTGCCGAAGAGCATGCGCGAAAAGTTGGCTTTGGCGTCGTCGACAAGCCCTTGCATTTCGGCGTTGAGCAGGTTGACGAACGCGCCCGAAGAATCCTGCGAAGCGCGCAGCGCCTTATCGGTTATGGATATCGTGCCGTAGATATTCTTGAGGGGCAGAGTGACGTCGTAGTAGGTGTTGCCCGAAGAATCGGGGAGCTCGCCGTCCTCGTCGCCGGTGGCTATCCTTGACATGTTGCCCTTTACGAGCGCGCACTTGGCGTTCTTGCCGTATACGTACTGCGTGCTCTTTTCAATGGCGGTTAAAAAGGGCGAAACGCCCTCGTTGAGCTGCTGTGTGACGGCGTCGAGGTAATATTCCTTGAGCGCCGCGTCTGCGTTGGATAATGTTACCAAAATTTATCTCCTTTTATTCAAAAATTGCTGTGCAAGCCTGCCCGCCTCGCTTACGGTGGCGGCAGTCTTGCGTGGGGCGGCGACTGTGACGCCGCCCGTCATAAGGGGCACGCCCGTGTTTTTCGCGGCGGAAGCGAGGTATTCGGCTATTATTTTGGCCTTAAGTTGCTCGCTGCACTCCTCCGCGGGCGCGGGCGCATCCCCGTCACTTTGATTTTGAGCCGCTTCCCCGCTTGACGCCTGAGCGGGCGGGGCATCGGCTTTGACCTTTTCCAACTCCCTGAGGCGCTGGCTGCGTCGGGTAAACTCCGCCTCGAGGTTGTTGTAGGCCGCGAGCAGGGCATCGACGTCCTTGAATTTGCCGAGCGCCGTCGCGCCGTCCTTTCTTTCTTCCGCCTCCGCGGGTTGCGCCGCTGCCGGCATCGCGGTAGTCATGTTATCCATTGCTTTCCTCCTTTAAATAATTTTTATGCTCCGCGAGGTGGCGCAAAAACGCCCCCTCGGTCTGCGCCGAAAGTTGATTGCCTAAAAGATATGCCGTATGCAACTGTATGTGCAGGTCGTGGTCGTCGTACGGCTTTGCCGCCACGTAGCCGTCCGCGAGGGTGGCATTTTCCTCCTCGCAGCGGGCGCGGTGCAGCTCTTCAAGGTCGGCGCGCCCGCTCATGCCGCTGTAGCCCAGCCTTGCGAGCAGCTTGTTTTTGACCGACTGCGGGATGTTGCCCTTGTCGTCGGCGAGCAGCCCGCTGGACAGCAGTTCGTACACGGCTGCCCTGCGGCGGGCGGGGGTGAGGTTGAGTTCGCTGTCCGCTTCGAGCACGACGTCGTCGCAGATGTCTTGGGCGCAGAACGCGAACATTCCGCCTTCGTCGCCGCGCATTACGCGCAGCTGCGGCGAAAACTGCCTGTAAAGGCACAGTACCTGCCCCGCGAGCTCCTTTATGGCGCTCTTTATCTGCTCGTAAGACACGTTGAGCCTGACTTCGTCCTGCTCGATGAGCAGCTGCAGACCCGTAGCCGAAGTGACCGAATTGAAAGAGTTGGCGTTCCTTGTCATTTCGCCCACGCCCGAGATGCGGGCGAACTCATCCACCAGCCTGTCCTCCTCTTCGGAAAATTCCGAAGGCACGCTGCCCAGCGTCAGCATTTCGGGCGGGGTGCCGCCGCGGCGGTAGACGAGCACCTTGCCCGGCATGAGCCCGTCTTCGGCGAGCTCGTCGGTATCGAGCGAGCCGTCCTCGACGGCTATGGTGCCCATGGATATCCTGTTCAGAAACTCGTGCTTGCGGTTCTTTACGGCGTTGTAGGCGCGCTGCACGGGTATGAGCCTGTCGACTATGCTGCCGCCGAAGAACGAGCCCGCAAGCGGCAGACTGCACTGCTTTACGAAGGGGTAGCCGCGCACCCCGCCGCGGCGGTTGACGTAAGGCAAATCGCCGTCGAACACGAGCGTATCGCCCGCGACTATTGTCAGCCTGCCCGCGGGGCGGTCGGCGGTGGGGCGCTCGTACCGCTCGATGACGAGTTCGTAGCCGTGCATTGCCGCCCTGACGGGCGCCGTGCGCGTCAGCGAATGGACGGGCGCAGAATAGGGCGAGAGTGAAAACATATCGATATCCCTGCCCGCGAGCCTTACGCCGTATGCCGCATAGATATCGCCGACGGGCAGCGCCTTGGCGTGCATTATGTCGGGCTGCTCATCGATCTTTTCCACCGAAAGCGACGCGGGATAAATTTCGAACGGCGACAGCGCCACCAGCCTTGCCCCGCCGTCGGCGCCGCCCCCGTCGCCGCCTATGCGGTTGCCCGCCGAACTATCCCACACTATCTTGTAAAACGCCGTGCCGCACGCCTCCGACCAGACCGTGGCGGCGGTTATGCAGCCGTCCAGCCCCTCGCTTTCGCACACCGACGAGAGCACGGCTGAGGATATGCGCGCACAGCGCATGTCGCTTTCGGAATCGGTGGCTGCGCGGACGGCGGGCTTGGGGCGTATGCGCTCGAGTTTGGCGCAGCGCATGTCTATGACGGGCGCTATATAGTTGAACACCCGCCGCGTCTGCCAGAAAAACCCGGGCGCGTCCTCTTCTATCTCGCCGTAGCTGTTGACGTCGCAGTACTGATTGCCGCACAAAAAGTTCATATTGAGTTCCCAGCCGCGCTCGAGCGGTCTGCGCTCCTCCTGCCTGCGCGCAAATTCGCTCTTTACCATGTCGACCAGTTGCTTTGCCGCCTTTGCGGCGCCGTTCTTTTCAGTCAAAATCTTCCTCCTTCAACATTTTCAATAGTTTGCCGCGCTCGGCGGCGAGCTCCTCGTCGGAGAGCGACGCGTCGTCGGGCCGCTCGTCGAGCAGCATCTTTACCGCCTTGATGTCCGGCGGGATATCCCGACGGGTGACCTTGCGCTTGACCAGCCTGAATTCGCCGTCCTGCACGGCAAATTCCTCCACCGTCTCGCCCGTCTCAAAGCCGACGGCGCACTTTTTGAGCGCCTGTTCGAGTTCGTTGTCCTTTTGCATGATACCTCCTTTCAATTTATTGCGCCCGCCTCAGCGCCTGCGACGGGAGTTTTTAAGGTTGCGTATGCGCCGCGCCTTGTCGCACGCGACGGGCGAATGCTGCACGGGCGCGGGCGACGACGGACGGGACATGACAAAATAGCGCAGCTCGTCCATGCAGTGGTCGTCCGTCTTTTTGGGACTGTCGCCCGCGCCCCACGAATAGGTGAGGAACTCTTCTATCATGTTCGTGCAGCTATCGAATATAAAGATATCCGGTCTGCCGTTGCCGCGCTTTAAGTACTCCTTTACGCGGCATATGCCCGCGAACACGTCCTTATCCACCTTTGTATCGGCAAGTATGCCGCCTTCGGCGAACAGTTCCGCCACGCTCTTGGAAGAAGCCAGCGTGCGCTGCCCCGCCGCAGAGTCGATGAGCGCTTCGTACCTGCCCCTGCCGTCGCTCTTCCAGCCCAAAGCCCCGCATATATGCCTTATCGACTGCACATGGAAGTCGATATCCCTGCCCGCGGCGAAGTGCTCTGCAACGACGTAGATATTGCCGTCCCAGTCGACGGCGTACCAGTGCGCGGACAGCGGATTGTTGAGCCCGGGGTCTATCGATATGCAGCTCTGCCACTCTTTTGGCAGCGCAAAGGGCGGTATGACGTGCACGGCGGGGTCGAATTCGGGATAGACCAGCCCGCAGCCCGAAGAAAACTTGCCGTAGCGGCGGCTGTCGAGCGCGTGCTCGTCGAGCGTGCTTTCCAAAAGCTTTATTTCGGACTTGGATAAAAAAGGGTTGTCGTCCCAGCACATGAACTGACACCACACTTCGGGGTTGTGCCTGCGGTTGAGGTATATTTCGTTATAGATGAACGTCATGCCCTTTAACGGCGTCATAGTGCCGAAGATATCCCCCCGTTTGTCCATGACGCGCATAACGCACTCTTCATACACGTCGGCGGGCGGCTCTTCATCGAACCAGACGAAGTCGAGCGAGCTGCCCTGAAATTTTTCGCGACCCTGGTCGCAGCTCTTAAAACCTATCGTGGATATGCCGCCGAACACGTTTTTTATCTTTATCTGGTCTATCACTCCGCCTGCGGGACTGTCCCTGCGCCCCGAGAGCATCGTGATATCGGCTATCCATTCGCGGGGCAGATAGTAGAGTATCTTGCTCTGCGCCACGTCGCGCTGGACCTGCTGCGAAAGCGACACCACCCAGCCGAACACGTCGCGCCTGTTCCTGCGCCAGGGATGTATGCCGCGGGCGAGCCATATGGCTTCGACCGCGCCGCACTCCGTCTTGCCCGAGCGGTTGCCGCCGAACACCCAGCGGTTGCGCTTTTTGCAGCGGTGGAACGCAAGCTGTTTTTTGTGCTTTTTGCGCCCGCTGTTGTAGGCGAGCAGTCTGTTGCCCTTCGCCCGGGCGGATAGTATCGCGTCGATGCCGGCTATCCTGTCTATTATTTCCTGCTTTGTCATGATATTTCGACGTTATCTCCCACATTTTTTCCCGCAAAAATGTGTATAATCAGCGGGTATGAAGAAATTATTATTTATAATAATTTGCACCGTTGCCGCACTGTGCGGCGGCGGGGGCGCCGCCCCCGCCGCCGCGGCCGAAAGCGGCTACGCGCAGGCGGTGACGACTACGGCGTACTTCTTTACCGAAAAGGACGTATCCACTTCGCTGTTCGCCGTGCCGTACACCTACTGCGTGCGCATAGTGCGCGACGACGGGCAGTGGCTGTACGTTCAGTATGCCGAAGACGCCGGCAACTACCGTGCGGTATACGGCTACGTGCTGAAAGCCGACTTCGCGATGCTGAGCGAGCCGCCCGCGGTTACATACCTTGTCAAAAACATAACGGTGACCTATTCGGCGGGCGACGGCGACCCCGCCCTGCCGGGGCTGGGCGAAATTGAAATGCAGGCGGCGTTTTACGGCACGTACTATTCGGGCGCGACGGCGTATTCCTATGTGCTGTGCGGCGATTCGTTCGGATATATTTCTGGCGCAAACGACGACTATCCACTCAACGCGCTGCCCGACGAGGAGGAGCCTCCCCCGCCCGATGACGGCGGCGAGGGCGGAAACGCCGGCATTGTCACGGCGGTGATAATAGCCGCGCTGACCTGCGGCGCGATAATACTCGTCTTTCTCACCTCCAAAAAGAAAAAGCCGGAATGATCACCTGCCCGTGAGCACAAAGTATTTGTTGAGCACTGCCAGAGCTTCGGCATACCTGCCGAGCGACCTTGCGCCGCGCATGAAGCGCACCACCACCCTGCGCACCTCGTTCTTCCTGTCCGCGGACAGCTTCGACAAGCCGCAGCGCATGCGCGAATAGTCAAGCAGCACCTGCCTGTCCCCGCCGCCGAAGCGGCGCATGACGCCGTCGAGATAGCTCCAAAGCTCGGCGAGCCTGCATTTGCAGCCGATGAGCTCGCAAAGCTGCCGGGCGCAGAGCTCGGTGTCCCCGCCCGTCGCCGAAGCGCAGGCGGCGCGCAAAAGAAGTTCGTCCATGGCGTCGTTGAGCCGCTGCGCCCCGAAATAAAATTTTAACAGTTTTTTGCTCGTCACTTAAACCCTCCCCGCCGCCCGCGGCAGCCCGAAGTATGCAAAAATGCAAACATTTGTTTGTTTTCGTTTTTATTATAACCCAGTATATATGACAAAAAGTGCAGTATTAAAAAATAAATTTGCCTTTTTTATAAAATTATTTTGTGTATTTTAATGTTTAGCGTTTGCTTTTTTTATTGCAGGCGCGGGGGCTCGATGTGCTGGCAAACAAATAAATTACATATATTTTGCGCCCGCGCCGCGCACCGTGCGCAAAAAACTTTACAACGATTTTAAAAGGTGGTATAATTTTTATCGTGAAAAAACTGATAATGCTGACAACGGCGCTCGTGCTTACTGCATGCCTTGCGCCCTCATTTACCGCCGCGGCAGACGACGGCGGAGAACTGTACTACCCCGCGGAGTTCGAGCGCACGCTTGAATTTTCCTCGCTTGCAGACTACGCGTTCGAAGGCGAAAAGAGCGCCTTTGCCGACGCCACCCCTTCGGGCAGCAGGCTGTACGTCATAGCACCCGACGAATTCGGCGACAACAGGCTGACCACCGTGGACTGCTCATTCGCGATCGACGAGATGGAATATCACGAAGGCACGCTCTATTTGCAGAGCAGCCAAAGCGAGATATACTCCTATTCCGAAGGCGAAATTTCGCCCGCGGTGTATGCATTTGCAAGCCGTCCCAACGCCGTCACCGACAGCCGCACGGGCTACATGTATCTCATTGCCGAAGCCGAAAATTCATTCGGGCTGGTGGCGTATTCCTCGCAGTCGGCGCTTTCGAATATCTTTGCGGACGGATGTTCCAAGCTCAAAAAGATAGACGATGAGATATATATCATCAACGAAGGCACGCTGTACAATGTTTACGAAAACAGCGCGAAGCCCATGTCGTTCGGCTATGTGGACCTTACTTTGGCAGACGCGCTGTCCGCGGGAAACGCTGCCGAGCTTTTAAAAGAGGATTACGAAGTGCAGACCGCCGTGGTGCACCCGCAGACGGCGGAAGGCAAACACGCGTACGTGACCAAAATAGACATTTCGTCTTTGGGTGAGACGTTTACAGCTCAGGGCACCGAAAGGCTCATCGCCGACAGGCAGGCGCTGGTGCTGGCTTCTTCGGGCAACGCCGCGATAGTGCTGATGGCGGACGACGAAGGCGAGCCCGCATGCTATATAACGCTTGCCGACGCGCTGGAGATGACGGCGTACACGCCCGCCGACAACGACATGGACAAGGCGTATGCCCGCAGCGAAGTGACCATATTTACAAGACCATACATGTGCGACGCCACCGTCGCCGACACTGTGGAGAGCGGAACGGTGTTCACCGTGCTTGAAAAGTGCAGCCTTGAGCTGACCGACGGCGCGTTCTACCGCGTGGAATACACGGCGGAAGGACAGACAAGACAGGGCTTTGCCGTGGGGCGCTCGCTTTCGCCCTACACCTTCGCCGCCGAAAACGACACAGAACAGACGACGGGCGACAAGAACTTTACTTACGACAACCCCTGGCAGACGGTAGTTGCGGTGCTGCTGATAGTGCTGCTTGTGCTCGTGGGCGTAGGCTACGTCACGTTCTACGCCACAAAAAAATCTGCAAAGGCAAACAAAAAACAGGCGCCGCCTTCGGACGACGACCTGTATATGAGGGACTGACGATATTATATTTATATATAGTATATGTGAGCGGGGCGCAGCTTTTAGCTGCGCCCCGCTCACATATTGAAATTATTTTGCCGCCCCGCGCCGATTTCGGCGCGGGGCGGCAAAACTCCGCACTTAAAAACTTTATTTACTGAAAAGCTTTGAAACGCCCGAACTTATAGCCGCCTGAGCCACCGCCTTGGCTACGCTTTCGTGCGCGCTCTTATCGTAGGCATAGGGCAGTATGTAGTCGCGGGAGAGCTTGTCTTCCGCCACGCACTCGGCTATGCCGCGGGCGGCAGCTATCATCATTTGCGTGTTCACTGTGCTTGCGCGGACGTCGAGAGCGCCCCTGAACAGCCCGGGGAAGACGAGCAGATTGTTTATCTGGTTGGCGTACTGCGAAGAACCTGTGCCGACGATGAACGCCCCCGCTTGGGCGGCGAGCTCAGGGGCTATTTCGGGCACGGGGTTTGCCATGGTGAATATTATGGGCTTATCTGCCATGCTGCGCACCATGTCGGCGCTGACCACGTTGGGCGCGGAGACGCCAATGAACACGTCGGCGCCCTTCATTGCGTCGGCGAGCTTGCCCCGGAGCATACCTGCGTTGGTAACGAGGGAGATTTCGGCGTGGGCGGCGTTCAGCTCCTCGTCGCCGCGGCAGATTATGCCGAACTTATCGCACATAATTATATTCTTTACGCCCAGCTCTATCAAAAATTTTGCAATGGCTATGCCCGCCGCGCCCGCGCCGTTTATGACGACTTTTACGCCGTCCGCGCTCTTTTGCGCAAGTTTGAGCGCGTTGGTGAGCGCCGCCGCGACGACGATGGCGGTGCCGTGCTGGTCGTCGTGAAAGACGGGGATGTCCAGCTCGGCTTTGAGGCGCGATTCTATTTCGAAGCACCTGGGCGCGGAGATATCTTCGAGATTTATTCCGCCGAACGAGCCCGAGAGCAGTTTTATCGTCCTTATTATCTCTTCAGTATCCTTTGACTTTATGCATAGGGGATAGGCATCTACGCCGCCGAACGCCTTGAACAGCGCACACTTGCCCTCCATTACGGGCATGCCGGCTTCGGGACCTATGTCGCCCAGCCCGAGCACTGCCGTGCCGTCGGTGATCACGGGCACAGTGTTCCAGCGGCGGGTGAGCTCGAAGGATTTGTTTACGTCGTCGTGTATTGCCATGCACGGTTCGGCTACGCCGGGGGTATAGGCGAGCGAAAGGTCTTCGCGGCAGGATACGGGCACGCGGCAGACCGTCTCTATCTTGCCCCTCCACTCGGCGTGTTTTTTCAATGACTGCTCTCTGTAATTCATATTCCTACCTTCCTTAAGTATATTGCCAACACATTATAGCACAACTTTTTTCTTTTTCAAATTTATTATGCGGTCAGAGGGCAAAGCAAAAAATTTTTTTATGCAAAAAACACAAAAACTTCATTGCCGCATTAATACGAATGCACACAAAGAGGTTATAATTTATGTACACTAAAATAAAGGAGCCACACCATGAAGAAACCGGCAATATTTAAAATGACCGCCGCCATTGCACTGTGTACTGCGGTAGCGGCATCCTGCGTCCTGGCGGGCTGCGCCCAAGATACGGCGGAAGTCAGCCAATATTCCAAAGATACAAACATAGTTTCGTACGTATCCACACAGACGCAGGTATACAGCGCCACCGCGGAAGTAGTTGAGGCGGTAGCCGACAGCGTGGTGGAGATAAGCACCGAAGCCACCATGACCCAGTGGGGAATGCAGTATATAGTTTCGGGCGCAGGCAGCGGCGTAATAGTCGGTCAGGACGAGGACACCTACTATATAGTGACCAACGACCACGTAATAGAGGGCGCAAACGACATAACCGTGCGGCTGAGGAACGGCGAGGAATACGAAGCCGAGCTCGTAGCCGCGGACGACTCCGCCGACATAGCGGCAATAACGATAACCTGCGGCGAACAGCTCGAAATTGCCGTATGGGCGGACAGCGACGAACTGCAGATAGGCGAAGACCTGATAGCCATAGGCAACCCGCTGGGCAGCCTGGGCGGCACGGTGACTAAGGGCATACTTTCCGCCACCGAGCGCAGCATAGTAGTCAACGACTATGAAATGACGCTGCTGCAGACCGATACCGCCATAAATCCCGGCAATTCGGGCGGCGGGCTGTTCAACATGCGCGGCGAGCTCGTGGGCATAGTAAACGCCAAGACTTCGGACGAGGAAGTAGAAGGCATATGCTTTGCCATACCCGCCAATACCGCACGCGACACGTTCAGCGATTTGGTCACCTACGGCTACGTGCAGGGCAGGGCGACGTTTGACATAGAGCTCACCGAAGGCAGCATATCTTCGGGCATAGGCGGCGCCGCGCAGTCGATAACCTACGTCACCGCCACGGGCGACGGCGTTGAAGCGGGCACGTTTGAACTTTACGACCGCATATACAAGATAAACGGCAACGAGATAACCACGCTTGCAAGCTACAATGCCGCGCTTGCCGATATTTCGGCGGGCGACGAGGTGACGGTGGAAGTGTTCCGCGGCAAAATAAACCAGGGCTTTTTCGGGAACAGCATAACTTTTGAAGAGCAGTCGGTAAGCTTTACGGTGACCGCGCTGCAGTACGGAGCACAATAAATTTAAACATTATAGGCGCCGCGCACGGCATGTCGTGCGCGGCGCTGTCGCACTATATAAGCGCCCCCGCGGGCTTGCCCGCGGGGCGCTTATATATTTTAGCATTCAAACAGCTGTGTAGAAAGGTACCTGTCGCCCGTATCGGGCAGCAGCACCACTATGTTTTTGCCGTTAAATTCGGGGCGCCTGCCAACTTCGGCCGCGGCATGGAGCGCCGCACCCGAAGATATGCCGCAGAGCAGTCCCTGACTGCCGCCCAGCAGCCGGGCAGCCGAGTACGCCTGCTCTTCGGTGACAGCCGCCACCTCATCATATACCGAGGTATCCAAAGCTTTCGGCACGAATCCCGCGCCTATGCCCTGCAGCCCGTGCGCGCCCGCATAGCCCTTTGAGAGCACGGGCGAGCCCGCCGGCTCGACAGCAACGACGCGGACGGCGGCGTTCTTTTCCTTTAAATATCTGCCCACGCCGGTTATTGTGCCGCCCGTGCCCACGCCCGCGACGAACGCGGCTATATCGCCGCCCGTCTGCCGCCATATCTCGGGCGCGGTCGTCAGATAGTGCGCCTGCGGGTTGGCGGGGTTTGAAAACTGGTCGGGTATGAACGCCCCCTCCTCCTGTGCGGCGAGCTCTCTTGCCCGCTCTATCGCGCCCGTCATGCCCTTTGCGCCGTCGGTGAGCACCACTTGGGCGCCGTATGCGCGTATGAGCTTTATGCGCTCGGCGCTCATGGTATTCGGCATGGTGAGCACTACCTTATATCCCCTCGCCGCGCCTATCGCGGCGAGCCCTATGCCCGTGTTGCCCGAAGTGGGCTCTATTATCGTGGCGCCGGGGCGCAGCCTGCCCTCGCGTTCGGCGGCGTCTATCATATTGAGCGCCACCCTGTCCTTTACGGAGCCCGCGGGATTGAACATTTCTGCCTTTGCAAGCAGCGCCGCACCCACCCCTGCGCGGGCGCAGAAGTTATCCAGTTTTATAAGCGGCGTATCGCCGATAAGTTTTTCAATACCCTGATATATCATACCTTTAAAACCTGCGTATTTACTTTATCTCGGGAAGGGGCACGCGGTAAGCTCCGTCGATGTATATTATGTTGCAGCCGTACTTTTTGCATTGGGCGAGATTTTCGATATTTTCGCTTATCGCCACATACGGCGAAAACTCGTCGCTGCGGCGGTGCTCTATTTCGCAGGCGTGCCCTACGATATCAGCCCAGTGCCGCTCGATATAGTTTGCGCTCATGACGATGAAATATGCGCGTATGCTTTCAAGATACTTTTTATTGAAGTACCTCTTCCAGTTGCAGGGGATATATGCGCCCTCGACTATCAGATCCTGGTCGTTTTCGACGGCGGTCTTTACTATCTCCTTTACGATATTCCAAAGATAGGGCTTCAGGCGGGCGTCGTCCACGGGGGTGAGCGCAGTGTTGCCGCTGCGTATGAGCCCCATCTTTAAAAGGTCGATAGAGATGCAGGGATATTTATAAGCTTCTATCATTCGCTTTGCAAGCAGCGTCTTGCCGGTGTGCGACGACCCGCCTATCAGCACAACCATACCTTTACCCCCTCTCCTCCGCGGGAGCCGCCCCTGCGGCGGTCGTCGTCATCATCGTCATCGTCGTCGTAACGGTCGAAGTCCTGCTCGGTGCCGTCTTCGAACACATAGTGATAGTTGCCCTGCCTTATATATATCCTGAAGCTCACGCGCTCGCCGTCGATATTGCCGCTGACGGCTATAACTCGCTCGCCGTCATCCGTCTCGTCTTCGAAAGTCAGGCTCTCGCGCCTGCCGCCGCGCTCTATCGTCATGTGCAGTTCGAGTTCGTCCTCCTCGCTCTCGTACTCCACGGTGGTGCGCTCGACCACTTTACCGCCCTCTACGAGCGTATACATGTATTCGTACTCGCTCTCCTCTTCGCCGTCGTCGTTTTCGCTCTCATCCGAACGGCTGAAGATTATATAGCTGTCATCGCCCGTGCGGGCGCGGAAGAACAGTTCGTTTTCCTGCTCGCCGGGCTCGCTTTCGGTGCTGTAACTGCCCTCAACGGGGTAGCTTTGCCCTTCCACCACGAGCACGCCCTCTATGGAGTAGTTGCGCTCCTCCTCGTCGCCGTCGACCTCGCCGCCGCGGTATATCTTGTCGTAGTACATAAGGTATGAAACCGATTGACCGAGCATGTCTCTGTACCCCACCGACATGCCGTAGTCATAGCCGTACTCCGCCGAGACAGCCGTGCCCGTTATGTCGCTCTCCGAAAGCAGGCTTTCAACCAAGGACATGTAGCTGTTTATCACCGACATCTGCTCGTCGGAGGGCGCCGCCCTGTACAGCTCTGCCGAAGCCGTCGCCGCCGAAGGCGACGCAAAAGAGCGGTCGGAAGCTATGACCGCCCCGACCGACGCCGCGCCGTAGGCGTAGAATGTATCGGAGTCGGTAATCTCATCGAACTTGCCGGGCTTATCTATGGTGATATCGGGGGGAGCGACGGGGCTGTTGCCGAGCATGGGCAGCGCTACCGCGAGCGCAATGATGAGCGCTGCAGCCGCCGTACAGACGGCGACTATTATGCCGCGGCGGCCGATCGCCGCCGTGCCCGCCGAAACGCGCACGGACCGAACATCTTCTTCAACGCCCAGCCGCGCCTTTATATTGTTCTTTATGCTCTCGTCGGGCAGTACGTCTTTGCGCCCTTCGCGGAGCAATTTTTTTATGTCCTTCATATACCGCCCTCCTCTTCAAGTATTTTTTTAAGTTTTTTAAGCGCCTCGTTGTTCTTCCACGTCACCGTGCCTATGGGCATTGACAGCATTTCGGCGACCTCCCTGCGCTTGTACCCCGCCACCTTGCAGAGCATCAATATTTCGTATTCGTCCTCCGCAAGGCACTTCATGGCTGCTTCGAACACGTACGGCAGCTGAATGCTGCCGCTGCCGTACTTGTAGGCGTTGACCGTAAAGTCCTCCGAAAACTCGCGGCGATACTTTTTTATGTGGTTTAAAGCTATCGACCTGCCTATACTGCACAGCCAGCCGACAAAACTTGTGCCCGCGGCGTACTGCTCCAAGCGGGAGATGGCGCGAAGGTAGGTATCCTGCAATATGTCTTCGGCATACATCTTGTCGCGCACAATGTACAGCACGGCAAAATACACAGCCCTGTTTGTCTGCTCGTATATGTAATCGAAGGCGGAATTGTCGCCCGATTTTAAAAGTTCGATGTGCTTTTCCAGCTTATGCGTGTTCATCTCTCTTCCACTTATTAAACAGTTGCTAAAGTCATTTTGTTGGCGAAAGAAAAAAATTTTTGCCCGATTATATTATAATGATAACACCTTGAAGGGTATCGGTCAATAGCCGCAAAAAAATTTTTTAATTTTTCCAACAATTGCCCGCCGTGCGGTGTTATATAAGTGAAAGCCCGGCAGGACAGGCGGGCATACACAAATCAAGGAGGAAAATATCATGAAAAAATTATTTTTGAGCATAGCGCTTGCGGGCGCGGTCGCGGCAACGCTGGCTGTGGCAGGCTGTTCGGACAACACTTCGGAAAACGTAAACCTTGCAAAACTCAACTCCGCCGAGGCGGCATACGCATTCAGCGCGGCATCGGCAGGCATGATAATCTCTGCCGAAGACGGCGCGGCGGGTGACCCCGTACAGCAGCCCCAAACTCATCCCGAAACGACGCAGCCGCCAAAGGATGACACCGAAGCCGTTCAGCCGCCCCAAGAAGTCGAGGGCGAAGAGAGCGCATACGACGCGCTCGACGGCTACATGACGCTTGCCGAGAGCATGCTGCGCGACGGAGCATTCGGCGTCACCGAAGGGGCTTCGGAGCGGGCGGAATACGAATACAAGACGGTAGTGACATACAGCGACGTGCACGGCAACGCGCACAGCTACGAGATGCACTACAACAAGACGCTCATACCCGACTACGACGACGATGACGACGATGATGACGACGAAATCGAGGAAGAATACGCCATACGCGGAGTGATGGTGATAGAGGGCAAGGACTACGCCATACGCGGCGAAAGGGAATACGAGAGCGAGCGCGGCGAGAGCGAGACGGAGACTGAGTTCCGCGTAGAGCTGGGCGAAGGAGCGTTCATGCTGGTAGAGCAGAGCGAAGAGTACGAACGCGGCGAGAGCGAGCAGGAGTACAGCTACTCGGTATGGCAGAACGGCAGATGCGTAGAGCGGAGCAGCTTTGAATACGAGAGCGAGCACGGCGAGACCGAAGTAAAGATGACAGCCATGTCGGACGGCGTGACCCAAGCGTTCTATCTCACCAAAGAGAGCGTGCGCGGCAGGGAAGTAATGATACTGCGCGTGGGCACGGGCAGGGACGCAAAGAGCTACTACGTGACCCAGTCCACCGACGCCGACGGCGAAATATCCTACTCGTACGAGCAGATATCCCGCCGCTGACGACAGCACGCGACATATAAAAAAGTGTAGGCAATAAAGATGATCGCTTCGGCGCAGGCGGGCTTTGCCCGCCCGCCTGCGCCGAAAATTTTTACCGCTCCCTTGCCGCCCGCAATTTTTAACCGTGCCGCGATAAAACAAAACCACTAGTAAACTAGTGGTTTGCACAGCCCCTATTAGGGGAAAGCACCGGCTAACCCCTGTCGGGGCTCGAAGTTTAGCATCGCATCACTTTCACGGGCAGCCACTCAAAGTGGCTGTCTTATTTTTGCCTACTTAATCTTTCTTTATCTGACCATATACAATTTGTCGTCTATACTTCGGTGCGAATACTATGTGGTATTCGCACCTGTATGTTGAGTGTGCTGTCTGATTAATTTCATCCTTCATTTTGTTAAAAACCTCCTGTTATTTTTAGTGATGCGGTTGCCAAACCATCTCTATTATAACTTGAGGTTTTTATTCACCCAACATTTTTAGCAAGCTTTTTTATTCACCCCCGGTACTACCGGGGGTTTTGTTAAGCTAAAAGCAGCCAAAAAAAGAGCCGAGCAAGGGAAGTTTCCTTGCTCAGCTAAAAAGTCGTTTCTATGGGTGTTTTCTGCAACTATTTTGCGGCCGTTGACATCCGCGAGGAGCTATGCTACCATAGCCGACCGGAAAAGGCAAAATTCAAGAGGAATGTAGAACGAATATGAAACCATAATGAGAAAGCCCTACGCGGCGGAAAAAGCGGCAGCCGATCCCAAGCGGTTTAGCGGGGACGGCTCCGCGCCGCCGCGCTTTCGGTTTGGTTTTCCGTGTTGTTCTTGTTGTCTTTTTCGTGGCGTGTGCTTGGCTGCGGCGCCCGAGCGCGAAGCGCGAAGGTTTGTGGTGCGGCGACAGCCGCACCACAATGCCTAAAAGCCGCACTTGTCTATGCCAAGCGCACGGCACGGTGCCAAACGGTTAATATATCGAAATTTATTATCGTTTTGCCTATAATTTTTCTTGACAGGATTAGTTCCATATAGTATTATATATTCGTACTATATAGTATAAATAATTCCAGGAGACACTGTTATGAAAGAAATCAAGATCGCACAGGCACCCGTTTTCACTTC
>CALVHH010000012.1 GCA_944327465.1 uncultured Clostridia bacterium
CCCGGCCCGTCCCCGACCCCGATCCCGACCCCGACCCCGACCCCGAGCCCGAACCCGAGCCCGAACCCGAGCCCGAACCCGAGCCCGAACCCGAACCCGAGCCCGAGCCCGAACCCGAGCCCGAACCCGACCCGGGACACGGCGGCGGGACGGGCGGCGACGAACCGCCCGCAGTGGTCGAACCCGTAGAGGGAGAGGTCGAAATAATACTTGCCGAAGGGCACCTTGAAAGCGTTTACGTTGAGTGGAAGCCCGCCGAAGGCGCGGTTTGGTACAACGTGTACTATCAAAGAGTGGGCGAAAGCGACTGGCATTTGGCGGATGCGCCCCTCGTCAGGCAGTATGCCCAATATTTCCGCGCCGACATAGTCGGGCTCGCCGAAGGCAGCTATGTGGTAAAGATAGTTCCCGTCGGCGCCGACGGGCAAGAGGCTGAAGGCGCCGCCTCGTCCACGGCAGCGCTTGCCGTGCAACCGCACGACCGCAGCGGCTACGCCTTTGTGAACGGCACGTCTTCGGGCGCGTACAACGACGACGGCACGCTGAAGCCGTCTGCCGTGGTGCTGTACATAACGCCCGCCGGCAAGGACGATGTCGCGCTCGACGTCGTAACGGGCAGCAAGGGGCAAAAGACGCGCTGCGTTGGGCTGCAAGATATCATAAACGGCTTCAAAAAGGGCAAGGATCCCCGCCCGCTGTGCGTGCGCTTTATTGGCAACATAACCGATTTCGCCGTCATGGATAAGGGCGACATCGTCATCGATGGCTGCAAAAACGGCGTCACTTTCGAAGGCATCGGCAGCGACGCCACGGCAAACGGCTGGGGGCTGCGCATAAAGGGCAGCAGCAATGTCGAGATCCGCAACCTCGGCTTTATGAACTGCGATAGCAACGAGGGCGACAACATAGGTCTGCAGCAGGACAACGACCACGTCTGGGTGCACAACTGCGACCTGTTCTACGGCGACGCCGGCTCCGATGCCGACCAAGCCAAGGGCGACGGAGCGCTCGATACAAAGCGCTCGGACTACGTCACCCATTCCTACAATCACTTCTGGGACAGCGGCAAGAGCAACCTCTTGGGCAACGACCCCTCTGACGAGGCGGGCAACCGCATAACCTATCACCACAACTGGTACGACCACTCCGATTCGCGCCATCCCAGGATACGGGCAGCCACCGTGCACATCTACAACAACTATTTTGATGGCAACGCCAAGTACGGCGTGGGCGTAACTTCGGGCGCCAGCGCCTTTGTGGAAGCAAACTACTTCCGCTCAACTTCGGCAATGCGCCCCATGATGTCCTCTCTGCAGGGCACCGACGCAAAGGGCGAAGGCACCTTCTCGGGCGAAGAGGGCGGCATCATAAAGTCGTTCGGCAACGTATATGACGGCGACGACGTGCGGCTCATCACATACGAGCAGAATGCCGAAAGCTTCGACTGCTACGAGGCGTCCTCGCGCACGGAGCGCGTGCCCTCTTCGGTCGTCACGCTCGTCGGCGGCAACACTTACAACAATTTCGATACCGCCGCCGACTTCTACGCATATTCCGCCGACAGCCCCGAAGAAGCCGTGCAAAAGGTACTAAAATACGCCGGACGAGTGGGCGGCGGCGACTTTTCGTGGGAATTTGATGACGGCGAAGACGGCAATTACGACGTCATTCCCGAGCTCAAGGCCGCGCTCGAAGGGTATACGGGCTCGCTCGTAAAGGTAGGCGGCGATTCCGCTCAGCCCGGCGGCGGGGACGACCCCGGCGAAGGCGGGCAGACGGGCGGCGAAGATACCCCCGGCGGGGGAGGGCAGCCCGTTGAGGGCGCCATAGTCGCCTGGTTTGCGGATGACGCCTGCACCGACCCCGCAATTTCCGTCAGCGGCAACACGAGTACTTCAAAGGGCAGCGTCACTTACGGCGGTATCACATATTCGAGCTGCCTTAAAATGGAATCGAGCACGCTCGTATCTTTCGACATCGCCTCGGATATGAAGCTGACGCTCGTTCTCAACGACGCGGCGGGCAAAAATATAAAGATAGACGGCGAAAAGCACGCCGTCGGCGCCGACGGCACGCTCGCTATAACGCTGGCGGCGGGCGAGCACACCATAACCAAGGGCGACACGATGAACCTGTTCGTTCTGGTGCTTGAGCCCGTTTAACGCAAAATGGCGCCGGCGGCAGCCGGCGCCCCAAAGGAGATGACGATGACTTTAAAAGTCGTTGCGGCGGTAATACGCCGCCGAGGCAGTATACTCATCTGCCGCCGCCCGCAGGGCAAGGACCTTGCGGGGCTGTGGGAATTCCCCGGCGGAAAGGTGCGCGGCGGCGAGCACGCCGCCGCGGCACTCGTGCGCGAGTGCCGCGAAGAACTGGGCGTGCAGGTAGTGCCCGCGGGCGAACTCCTTCGCAGCCGGCACGATTACGGCAGCTATTCGGTGGATATAACCTTCTTTGACTGTACTCTGCCCGTCGGCGAGCCGCAGGGCAGGGAGGGGCAGCATATAGAGTGGGTGACTGCCGCCGGGCTCAAAAATTACGCCTTCTGTCCCGCCGACGGCGGGGTGGTAGAGCTGCTTTCGGGCGGCACGGCATAAAATGGCGCAAATCAATGCGGCGCGGACGATATCGTCCGCGCCGCATTCGGCTATCTGCTCTCTATAAGGGGGTGCTCTATGCGTATTACCGCCTCGGCGCCGTGCGCGTTGATAAACGCCCTTGCGGCTTCTGCCGCCTCTTCGTCGGTCATGTCCAGCCCGAACGGAATAACTATGTCAAAGTACACCTTTGTGCCCGCCGCGCTGCTCTCCACCTGCAGGTCGTGTATCGTCGCGTTCGGCGAAAGGCTCTTTGCCGCGCTTTCGGCAAGTTCGCGCATCTCGCCGCAGCGGCAGTCGGCGCATACGGGGTCCATGTGTATTACTGCCTCTATGCCGAATTTTTCGTAAATTTCCCGCTCTATGTGGTCTATCATGCCGTGAATGGTCACAAGGTCGCCGTTTGCGGGCACTTCCACATGAAAGCTCACGATCGCCCTGCCCGGTCCGTAGTCGTGGTAGACAAGGTCGTGCACGCCCAAAATATTTTCGTGCTCCAGCGCCAGCCCGTCTATCGCCTCGGCAAGCTCTCTGCTGATCGGTCTGCCCAACAGCGGCGCCTGCGTCGCCTTCAGCGCGTCTATACCCTGTTTAAGTATGAACAGCGCCACCAGCAGCCCCGCCACGCCGTCTACGGGAAATGATGTATACTGCCCGCACACCGCCGCCGCCAGCACCACCGCCGTCGCCGCGGTGTCCGAAAGGCTGTCTGCCGCCGTCGCCGCTATCGAAGGCGAATCTATGCGCTTTGCTATCTTGCGGTTGAACCAAAACATCCACAGCTTTATCGCTATCGCGGCAGAAAGTATGCCCACGGCTACCCACGAAAACTGCGCCTCGTCGGGCGCGATTATCTTTTCCGCCGAAGACCTTCCCAGCTCCAGCGCCATAAATATTATCAGTATCGAAACTATCAGCCCCGTAACGTACTCTATCCTGCCGTGCCCGAACGGATGCTCCTTATCCGGCTTTTTGCCCGCCATCCTGAACCCTATCAGCGTTATCACCGACGACGCCGCGTCCGAAAGGTTGTTGAGCGCGTCGCCTATTATCGCCACCGAGGCGGTCAATATGCCCGCCGTCAGCTTGCCCGCAACGAGCAGTATATTGAGTATTATGCCCGTCAGTCCCGAAAGCCTGCCGCACGCGCCGCGCACGGCGGGGTCGTCGCTGTCGCCCTTGGGCACAAACAGTTTTAAAAGCAGTTCGCTCATGTGTATTTACCTCGTCTTTCAATTTTACCACGCGTATTTAGCAATGTAAAGCATTATTTTGCGCCGCCTGTTGCAAACGCTCCCGCTTTGTGCTACAATAGTGTCAAGGGGGACAACAACAATGCTGATAAGCATAAGCGTTCAAAACTTTCTCGTCTTCGGCAGGCGCGTCGAAATGTCGCTCGCAGCCGAAAGATCCATAAAAAAATTCTATTCCAACGTCAGCCGCGCGGGCGGCACCGACGTGTTGAAGTCTGCCTGCGTGTACGGCGGCAACAACGTCGGCAAGACGTGCATGCTCAAAGCCATCGCCACCGTCAAGGCGGTGCTTTCGGATATCGACTGCGAAATACCCGTCAACATCTTCACCGACGACCCCGTCTGCACGCTGTCGGTGCGCTTCACCTCGGGCGACGACGTGTACGGCTATACCTTTTCGTACGACTGCTCCTTGCAGGACGGCCGCGCGCGCGGCTTCGTGTACGAGCGCCTTTCAAGGTACGTCCCCGATGAGGAAGTCGTCTTTGTCCGCGACTCGGTAAACGGCGAATATTTCTTCAGGGACGATCCGTCGCTCGCCTCGCTTTTAAGCTTTGTTTCGGACAGCAACATCCTCATCTTCACCGTAAACGCCGCCAAATACCCCGCAGTCGCGGAATGTAAGGATATTCTTACTTCATTTGCCGACTCCGTCGAAGTCGTCGACATGAACAATATCCCGATGGATAAGACGCTCTCCGTGCTCAAAAACGACGCAGCCATACGCGAGAGGACGGTGGAGCTGATAAAGCTTGCCGACCTCGACATCGACGACTACGTCTATTCGGGCGACATCGCCCGCCCCGCCGTATTCCACCCGCAGGAGGACGTGTTGTCGCTGCCCGACTGCCGCGAGGACATGTTCCGCCTGACCTCCATACACCGCGGCAAGCCCGTGCGCAGCCTGACCTTCGATTCGACGGGCACAAAAAAGATGGTCGCCATAGCCAGCTACATCATCGAGGCGCTGTCCGAAGGCAAGATCTTGGTCGTTGACGAAATAGATTCCAGCCTGCACTTCAAGCTTACAAGGGCGATAGTTTCGCTCTTCAACAACGAGCTCAACGCCTGCGCCCAGCTCATATTCACCGTGCACGACGTCACCCTTCTCGACTGCAAGCGCCTGTTCAGGCGCGACCAGGTGTGGTTTGCCTCCAAGGACGACGGCGAAGTAAAGCTCTATTCCCTCGCCTCGCTTTCGGCAAGGGAGGGCGAAGGCGACGTGCTCGAAAAGTACAAGTCCGGCGCTTTGGGCGCCCTGCCCGAACCCGACCTCGTTTCTGTGCTGTTGGGGAGGGAGGAAGATGAAACGGAAGATTAGGCGCATTACCATAATATGCGAAGGCTACGAAGAGTTTGATTACCTCATGTGCCTTCTGCACCTCGGGCTGTGGAACGAAGCTTACACCGTGCGCATAAAGAACGCCAAGTCGCTTACCAACATCCCGCCCGTGTACCAGAGCGAATACCAGAACGACAACGCCGACCTCATCGTCGTGTTCTGCGATACCGAAATGTACCCCTATGAACAGTTCAGGCTGGTCTGCGACAAGATAGACCGCTTTCACGACAAGCGCGTGTCAAGGCACATAGTTTTCTTTTCCAACCCCTGCACTATGCAGGTGCAGCTTTCGCATTTTGCGCCCGTCTCGCTCGAAAGCAACTCCAAGCACCGCAACTCGCCGCTCATACGCGAACTGACGGGCGTTGAAAATTACCGCGCCCGCGATGAGCAGCGCCGCCTTATAAACAGGCAGATAACTCGCAAAAACTACTACGAAATGAAGAGCAATTTGGAGCGGCTCTCCCGCGACTACAAAGTAAAGCCCTCCACAAACTTTCTCACGCTGCTGAACTATCTCGAAAACCCCGACCCTTCGTGGGTGCGCCGCCTTGCAAGCAGGCTTTAACGTGTTTTTGTGCCCGCCCCGCGCCGTAAAACGGCGCGGGGCGGGCATATTTTGCGCTCACGGCAAATACAATATCAAAAACCCTCGGGGGTCGGACATGTTAAAGTATTGCTACATACCTGCGCGGACCGCGCTCGAAAGGCTGGGCACGGACGAGCACGGGCTGACTGCGGCGGAAGCCGCCGCAAGGCTGGCAAAGTACGGCGCCAACGCCATAGAAAAGACAAAGCGCGCCAATGCGTTCACGCTCTTTTTGTCGCAGTTCGGCGACGTAATGACGCTGCTGCTCGTGGCGGCGGCTGCGGTTTCGGGCGCAATAGCCTTTATTTCGCGCGATTTTTCCGATTTGACGGACACGCTCATAATAATAGCCATAATAGCGCTCAATGCCGCTGTGGGCACCGTGCAGCAGTACAGGGCGGACAGGGCGATAGAAAACCTGAAAAAGCTCTCCGCGCCCTCGGCGGTGGTGCTGCGCGACGGCAAGCGAATAAAACTGCCCGCAGCCGAACTTACCGTTGGCGACGTGATAGAACTGGACGAAGGCGACCTGGTGCCCGCCGACTGCAGAATAATCGAAGCCCGCTCGCTCAAGGCGGACGAGTCGTCGCTGACGGGCGAATCGCTGCCTGTCGACAAGCGCGACGGCGTGGTGGGGGAGGGGCAGACCGCCCTCGGCTCGGTGTTCAATATGCTCTTCGCCTCTACGTTCGTCGTTCGCGGCAGGGCGAGGGCGGTGGTCACCGGCACGGGCAGGCACACGCAGATAGGCGCCATAGCCGACATGCTCGAAGGCGAAGGCAAGGGCAAAACTCCCCTCGAGCGCAGCCTCGATAAGCTCGGCAAGGTGCTTTCGGCATTTGTCGTGGCGGTCGCGGCGGTCATATTTGCGTTCTCCGCCTTCGCCCGCGGCGAGGTGCTGCGCTCATTCATGACCTCCGTCGCCATAGCCGTAGCCGCCATTCCCGAAGGTCTGCCCGCCGTCGTCACCATCATAATGGCGCTGGGCGTGCAGCGCATGAGCCGCAAAAACGTAGTCATCCGCAAGCTCAGGGCGGTGGAGACGCTGGGCTGCTGCACGTGCATCTGCACGGACAAGACGGGCACGCTCACCCGAAACAAAATGGAGGTGCGCTCGGTATATCCCCAATCAAACAAGGAAATCCTTACTTGTATGGCGACATGCAACAACGCCATGGCGGGCGGCGGCGACCCAACCGAGGCGGCGCTGCGCAATTACGTAAAGGAGCTCGGCTTCAACTGCACGCTCGGGCGGATAGCCGAAGAGCCCTTCACCTCCGAACGCAGGATGATGAGCGTATTTTGCAGCGATGGCTGTACCTACGTAAAGGGCGCGCCGGATGTGCTTATAAAGCTGTGCACGCACATAAGCCAAGGCGGCGTCGTCCGCGCCATGACCGCGGGCGACATCGGCGTCATTGAGGGGCGCAACGCCGCGCTCTCCGATGCCGCCATGCGCGTGCTTGCGTTTGCGTACAGGCAGGGCAAAGGGGAAAGCGGGCTGACCTTTCTGGGGCTTGCAGGGCTGGCAGACGGCTTAAAGCCGGGCGTAAAGCAGGCGGTGGAGGAGTGCCGCAGGGCGGGCATAACCACCGTAATGATAACGGGCGACCATGCGCGCACCGCGCTTGCCGTGGCAAAGCAGGCGGGCATCTGCTACGATGCCTCGCTGGTGTATTCGGGCGAACAGCTCGATGCAATGTCCGCCCGCGACCGCGCGGCCGCCATCCGCCGCGGCAGGGTGTTTGCAAGGGTCACGCCCGCGCACAAGAACGCAATAGTCAAGGTCAAGCGCAGGGCGGGCGAGGTCGTGGCAATGACGGGCGACGGAGTAAACGATGCGCCTTCGATAAAGAGCGCCGATATAGGCGTGGCAATGGGCGTAAGCGGCACCGACGTCACCAAGAGCGTCGCCGACATGGTCATCGCCGACGACAGCTTCACCACAATAGTCGCCGCCGTGCGCGAAGGCAGGCGGATATCTTCGAACATCTCCAAGACGGTCAACTTTTACCTTTCAACCAACCTTGCCGAGGTGCTGGCAATACTCATTGCCACGTTCGCCTTTGCCGGGTGCGACTTTTTGCTGTCCACCCAGCTTCTGTGGATAAACCTTATAACCGACTCCTTTCCCGTGCTCGCGCTGGGCGTCGAGCGGGACGATGCCGACAGCATGCTCCGCCCGCCCGTCAGACCGCAAAAGGCGATGCTCGGCAGGTCGTCGCTCGCCTTTTCGGCGTGTGCGGGCGCCTATATATGCGCGGCTACGCTGGGCGTATACGCCTTTGCGCTGCATGCCCGGGGCAACGCGATAGCCACCACCATGGCGTTCATGACAATATCCTTTTCAGAACTCTTCCACGCCTTCAACGTGCGCAGCAGCCGCTCGGCGCTGGGCAGGGGCGCACTTTCAAACAGAGTGCTCGTCGCCACCGTCGCGCTTGGCGTGGCGGCGAACGTGGCGCTCTCGATAACTCCTTTGGCGTCGGCGTTCGGTATAGCCGCGCTCAGCGGTCCGCAGTGGCTTGCCGTGTTCGGGCTGTCCCTGTCGGTGGTGCTGTTCGGCGAGTTGTATAAGCTTGCGGTGCGGCTCCTTCGCAGACCGCCAAAACGGGGCGCGGGGGCGCGGGTGTCAAAATAAATTGACTTTTGTCGCGGCGTATCGTAAAATCATATAGCGGCGGCGGGCGCCCGTAGGCGCCCGCCGCCGCGGAGGATAACGATGTCTGCCTTAAAAGCTATTATTTTCAGCCGTCCGGCATACTGCAATGACTGAGCTCGCCGCTCTTCTCGCCGTGCTCGCGGCGGTATTCGCAGCGCTCGCAATGGCTCTCGTAACGCTGCTCTGCCGCATGTACGCCCGCGCCGTCTGCGGCGCCATCGCCCGCGGCGACGACGATGAACGGCTGATGCGCGGGAGCTCGCTTCGCTCCCGCCGCCGCGGCTTTTGTGCCGCGGCGGCAAAGATATTGACATTTTTGCTTGCGGCTGCGGCGCTTGTCGCCATCGGCCGCTTTGCCGTGTTTTCGCTGTCGGGCGGCAGGGAATATTTCGGGCACATGCCCCTTGCGGTGGCTTCGGGCTCAATGAGCAAAGCCTCCTGCGTGCACGAGATCCCCGCGGGCAGCCTGCCGGGCTTCGAGCGCTACGATTTGATTTTCATCGCCAAAGTTCGGGCAGAAGACCTCGCCGTGGGCGATATCGCCGCATACCGCTCGGCTGGCGGCGAGCTGATAATTCACCGCATAGTTGAAATACGCAACATGGGCGGGCGCGAATATTATGTGTTCCGCGGCGACGCCAACATGCTTGCCGACCCTGTGTACGTCAGTTTCGAAGCCGTTGCGGGCAAGTATACCGGCGTGTGCATACGCTATGCCGGCGCACCCGCGCTCTTTTTGCAGTCGTCGTTCGGCATTGCCACCGCGGCGGTCATAATATATATCGTTTCGGTGTGCGGCGGAGCGCTTGGCAGCATAGCCCGCGCCGAACGGTTGAGGCTGTTTGAGCTCGACCTATAAAATAATTTATTTAATTTTCTCAAACAATTAATTAATGTTTTGACAAAGCCCGCAAATTATGATATATTGATTTAGCGTTAAAAATTTTTACGGGCGTGCGGATGTACCCAAGTGGCTCAAGGGGCTCCCCTGCTAAGGGAGTAGTGCGGGAAACCGCAGCGCGAGTTCAAATCTCGCCATCCGCGCCAAACGGCGGACGAGGCTTTTGCCTCGTCCGCCGTTTGGCAATGCAGGAAAAAATGGCGAGATTTGTGGGACGAGGGCGACAGTTCATAGGACAGCGGACACCCGCTGTCCGTGGAGCCCGAGATGAGCGAGCGCAAAGGAGAGCGCGAGCGGTGACCGAAAACGGCGCTCTCCTTACGCCGTTTGAGAAGGCAAATGGGGTGCCATTAACTTTCTACGAGCCCCCCTTTAGCAAAGGGGGGACGGATTGCGACAGCAAGCCAAGGGGGGATTTGCCCTTAAGAGATAAGGCAAGATCATCTGAAAGCAGTATTTCTAAAACTCCTGCCGCATTCCTGTGGGGGCAAATCCTTCAGCCTCGCTGTGCTCGGCAGCTCCCTTTGCTAAAGGGAGCCTTGCTTTGGTCGACCTGGCTATGCGGTTAGATTTCTCGACTACGCTCGAAATGACAGCGTTTGCAGGTCGACCGTGCATCCCCCTTTTGTCATTTCGACCGGCGCGGAGAAATCTCGGAGCGTAGCGACGGACAAAAGGGGGGGTAATCCTTCTACGAGCCCCCCCTTTAGCAAAGGACTCAGTGCTCGTCTTTGCTAAAGGGGGCCTTGCTTTGGTCGACCAGGCAATGCAGTTAGATTTCTCGACTGCGCTCGAAATGACAGTGTTGGCAGGTCGACCGTGCACTGCGGCTTAGTCGAAATGACAGGGTTTTTTATTTCGACCGATTTATAAGTGCGGTGAGGTTGCGTTTTTACGGCGGGCGGAGTATAATCGTGGCATGGACGGCATCTTGCGCGGCGCGTTCAGGCTCAAGCGCGCCGCATTTTCTAAATTGACCGAATACGGATTTACACGCGACGGCGGGGGATATGTCCTCACGCTGCCTCTCGTCGGCGGTCAGCTCGGGCTCACGGTGCGTGTGACGGACGGCGGCGAAGTGAGCACGCGCGTATTCGACGCCGACACGGGCGACGAATACACCCTGCACCTCGTCGAGGAGAGCGCGGGTTCGTTCGTGGGCGCGGTGCGCGGCGAATATGCCGCCGCACTCGCCGACATTGCCGACAGGTGTTTTGTGCCTTCGGTGTTTTCGGGCGCGGGCACCGCGCTCGCCGCGGAATATATGCGCGGCAAGTATGGCAGCGAGCTCGAATTTCTGTGGGAGGATACTCCCGACTGCGCCATATGCCGCCGCAGCGACAGCAAAAAGTGGTACGCCGTATTCATGGTCGTAAAGCGCGGCAAGCTGAAGGGGTGCGCCGGCGACCCCGAAGCCGAGGTCGAAATCATCAACCTCAGGCTGCCGCCCGAAGAGCTGCCCGAGCTTGTCGACGGCGAAAACTTTTTCCCCGCTTACCACATGAACAAGAAAAATTGGGTTTCGGTCCGCGCCGACGGCGTGCCCGAGCGGCTGTTGCTCAGGATGATAGACGTCAGCTATGCCCTTACGCCCGCCAAGCGCCGTTGAGGCTGTGGCTGAATATTTGCTTCGCATATTGCGGGTATTAAAAATTGTGATAAATATTTTGCCGCCGCCGCTTGCAAACGGCGGCGGCATGTGTTAAAATAATTATGTCGCCCGAGCGCCCCGTCTGCACTCACGCGGCAGAGTTTAAGAGGGAATGTACAGGTGATACAATGAAGATAGTGTTTTTCGGCGATTCCATAACCGACTGCGACAGGGACAGGAGCGATGAAACTTCGCTCGGCAACGGCTATGTAAAGATACTTGCGGACAAGCTGCGCCCCATCTATCCGGATATGGATATCGAACTCATAAATAAGGGTATATCCGGCAACGAGGTGTGCGACCTCCTTGCCCGCGCCAAGCGCGACGTCATCGATTATAAGCCCGATGCCGTCGTAATAATGATAGGCATCAACAACGTAATACACAAGTTCAAGTACGGCAAGGAGCTCAACCTTGTCCAGTTCGAGCGCGACCTCAAGGCGCTCATAAAGCTATTGAAGGATGCGGGCATCGTCGTCATCTTCCTCGAACCCTTCCTGCTGCCCGCGCCCGATAAAAAGCGCATGCGCCCGCTGTTCAACAGCGAGCTCGAAATCATCCACCGCGTCTGCGTGGAGATGTGCGATGAGTTCGTCGCCTACGACGAGATGTTCAACGGTCTGTGCCAGAGCACGCCGTACACCCGCTTTACGCCCGACGGCGTTCATCCCTCGTTCGAAGGTTCGGACATAATAGCCAACACCGCCATCAAAGCCATACGCAAGCATCTTATGTGAGGGGGCGGACATGCGCGAAGAGTTGCTTTTGCATCGGCTCAAGCTCATGCTTGCCGTCATAATTGCCATGATGCTCTGCGGCGCGCTGCTCACCACGGCGGGAGTCGAGTGGGGGCTGATAGCCGGCATAGCCGGGCTCGCCGCCGCGCTGCCCGTTCTTTTCGAAATGCTGCGCTGCCAAAGCCTTTTGCAGGCGCGTTTTTGACCGGCTTTTTTAAAATTGTTTTAATTTATATGCGCAGGCGGCGCGGAAACTTCGGTTTCCGCGCCGCCTGACCTTTTATTGCCTTTCAGCCGCACAGCTTTTTCAAAGCCAGCTTATATATTTTAAAGCACTTTTCTATTTTTTCAAAGGTGATGTATTCGTCGGGCTGATGAATGGTGCTCTCTTCGCCCGCCTCTTCGGGGCCGAACGCCGCGCCGCACTTCAGCGCCCTGGCATACGTTCCGCCGCCTATTGCTATGGGCTGCGCCTTTGCGCCCGTCACCTCGTTGTATACGCCCAAAAGGGTCTGTATGAGTTTGCCGTTCCTGTCGTTGTACAGGGGCGCCTGCTCGTGCTTCGTCTCGTAGGGCACGCCCTGCGCGTCGAGAATGGCGACTATGCGCTCGCGCCCGATGGTGGCGGGGTAGCGTATGTCGCAGGTGACGTAAATCGTGCCGCCCGACTGCTCTATAATATCCGGCGAAAGGGTCAGCTTGCCCGTCTCGTCTTCCAGACCCTTCAGCCCCATACATTCGTCGAACAGCGCCGTGCGTATATGCTGCAATCCCAGGTAGTCCAAAATTGCGCGTATGGCGTTTACGCCCTTTTCGGGCGTGGAGCCGTGCGCACTCTTCCCGCGGGAAACTATCTTGCCGTTCTCTTCCTTTAAGTTGAGCCCGTCTATTAAGTTCAGCTTTGCTATGGCGCGGTCGTCACGCGGGGCGCGCACCTCGCAGTAGTCGCACACCATGTTCGCCCTGCTGCCGCCCTTCAGCCCCGTAAAGGGCGCGTCGGGCACGGCGAATGCAAACCTTGCCTGCATTATGCCCTTTTCGGCGTAGATGACGGGGAAGTCCGCGTCGGGCGAAATGCCCTCTTCGGGCATCTTTGCCACCTTGTTGTAGTGGTCTATGCACGCCCAGCCCGCCTCCTCGTTGCAGCCGAGTATCAGTTTTATCGTGCGGCGGGGCACAAAACCCTCCTCCTTGAGCGCGTACATTGCGTACAGCACCGTCATGGCGGGACCCTTGTCGTCCATTGCGCCGCGGCCCCATATTTTTTTGTTGTCTTCGTCTATCTCGCCGCCGAACGGTTCGTGCGTCCAGCCGCTGCCCGCGGGCACGACGTCTATGTGCGCAAGAACGGCAAAGTCCTTGCCGCTGCCCCATACAACTTCGCCCACGTAGTTGTCGTAGTTGTGCGTTTCAAATCCCAAAAATTCGGCGAGCGACAGGTAAAAATCCAGGCACTTCGCCGCGCCCTCGCCAAAGGGCATGCCGTCCGCGGCAGGCGCCTGCGACGAATCGTAAGTTATTGCCTGGGCAAGGTTTTTGACTATGTCGTCAAAATAATTTGTCATAAATATTTTTTCCTCTCTTATTCGGGGTGAAATCATTATACACTTTTTTAATTTTATGGTAAAATGATTTACAAGGTTTTTAATAAAATTATTCGTGAGGTTTTGTTATGCACGAAGGACACCGCCGCAGGCTGATGGAAAAGCTCAGGCGCGGCGACAATCTTTTCGAGCATGAACTGCTCGAAATACTGTTATTCAATGCCTATCCCCGCGCCAACGTCAATCCCGTCGCGCATGCGCTGCTGCAGCGCTTTGCATCGATAAACGAGGTGATAAGCGCCGACGTGGACGAGCTCATGCTCGTTGAGGGCGTGGGCGAAAACGCGGCGCTGTACTTAAAGTGCGTCGGCGAGTGCATGCGCCTTAAAAACAATTGCGACAGCTTCACCGTCATAAGGAATGCCGGGGAATTCATGCAGTTTGCCTCAGTAAGGCTGGGCGGCAAGACGAGCGAACACCTTGAATTATACTTTCTCGACAAGGCGTGCAGGGTGCGCCGCGTTTACACCTTCACCGATAACGACCCGCAAAAGGTGCACGTCCGCCCCGAAGAGCTCGTAAAGCTGATATCCGTCAGCCGTCCAAACGGCATATACATGGCGCACAACCACGTAAACAACCCCTGCGAACCTTCGGAAGCAGATGACGACATGACCAAAAAGGTGCAGCTCATCTGCAGCATAAACAACGTGCGCCTGTACGACCACTGCATACTCGCACCCGACGGGGTTTTCAGCTACTTCATGTCCAACCGCCTCGACGAAATCGCGAACGACTATTCGGTGGGCGTCTTTTTCAACGGCAAGCACGTAACGGATAAATTTTAAAAATTGCCCCCGTTTTCGCGCAGATATTACATAATTTTCACCTTATCTTTGTTTAGCCTTAACAATAACGGTGTATACTTATAGTGTAGACGGAAGGAAAATTTCGTCTCGTCGCGGGGTGCGGCGCATAACGCAGGGAAAACATCCGTTCCGCCGTCACTTCCGGTAAGCCTGTACCGCTCATAACCATGAGTTTTCAATATTTTTCTCTCCATATCATAGGGGCGTCCGGCGCATGCGCCGGACGCCCTCTTTTGCGGTGCAAACTGATAATGTAAAATTTTATTCAATTGGATATTTTATTGCCCGCGCAAAGGTGGTAACATATACCGTGTATTAAAGATATTATTTAAAGGAAGAAATTATGAACGGAAAGAAAATTCTCACCGTGCAGGATTTATCCTGCGTCGGGCAGTGCTCGCTGACGGTCGCTCTGCCCGTGTTGTCGCACTACGGATTGGAGGCTGCAATACTGCCCACCGCCGTGCTTTCAAACCACACCATGTTCAAGAGCTGGTCGTACCTCGACCTCACCGATGAAATACCCGAAATTTATAGAGTGTGGAGGGAGAACGGCATAAAATTTTCGGGCTTTTTGCTGGGCTATCTCGGCAAGCAGTCAATCATGCGCCTGTGCGAACAGGCGTTCGACGAGTTTTCCGAAGAAGAGGCGCCCGTTATAATCGACCCCGCCTTCGGCGACAACGGCAAGCTCTACGGCGGTTTCGACGGCGAATATGTGGCGGCAATGCTCAAACTCTTGAAGCGCGCCGACATAATACTGCCCAACCTCACCGAAGCAAGCTTTCTTCTGGGCGAGGAGTACAAGCAGGAATACCCCGCGTCCTATCCCGAAGAAATGGCTGAAAAGCTGCACGGCATAACGGGCGCCACCGTAGTCATAACGGGCGTCGAGCGCGACGGGCTCATAGGCGAGCTCATCTTCGACGGCAGCAAAAAGACGTACGTTTTATCGGAAAAACTGCCCAAATTTTCGCACGGCACGGGCGATATCTTCGCCGCGGCGTTCACTGCGCGCTACCTCAACGGCGCTTCGCTCGCCGAAAGCTGCGATACCGCCGGCAGACTGGTCGCCGACTGCCTAAGGGCGACCGGCGAAGACCACGGCTACGGCGTGCAGTTCGAAGACGTGCTGTATGCAAAAAAAAAAAAATCTCTCCGTCCCGCGCCTCCGAGGGGGGGGGGGCGGCCTCTGCGGGCCCCCCCCCGCCGCTCGTTCAGTCCGTTTACGGACCGTCACAGGTCAAAAGCTATCGCGGTTATGTCGTCGTTGAGCGCGGGGCAGAACGAGCGCAGGTTGGATTCGAGATTTTTAATGAATTCTTCTGCCGTCCTGGCGAACGACAGCGTGCGCATCGCCCCGTCCACGCCGAACATCTCGCCCGCGGCGTTGCGGCACTCCGTCACGCCGTCGGTCAGCAGGGCGAGTATGTCGCCCTTTTTATACGGTATGGTGTCCTCGAAGTATTTGGGGTCTTCGAACCAGTTGGATACGGGCGGCGAATTGAGCATTATCCTTGTTATGCCCCCGCCCGACTTCAAAAGTATGGGCACGTTGTGCCCCGCCATCGAATAGGTTATGCTGCGCCTGTCTATCCTCGCCGCGGCTACGGTTATATAGTTCTTTTCGTCCAGCCCAAGCTCGTTGAAGCGCGCCGACAGCGCCTCTATCGCCTTTGCGGGCGAGCGCTCCTTCTTGTCGTACGCCGCCTTTACGAACGCCGTCAGCATGCCCGCAGAAATGCCCTTGCCCGAAACGTCGGCAATGACCCCGCACGCCGAATCGCCCACGGCGTAAATTTCGGGCAGGTCGCCGCCTATGTCGCGGCAGGGGATGTACATGTAGGAATATCTCTTGCCCGCCACCCATTTTCCCGCGGGCAGCAGCTTTTGCTGAATGTTTTTTGCGCTCATCAGCTCGCCTGCTATCTCGGTCTGCAGCGCGTCGTCTATCACTCCCATGCACAGCCCGTCGCCCACAGGCTTTACGGTCAGCACGAACGAAAGCTCCCTTTCGCCGTCCTCGCCGCGCACGCGTGCGCTCACCCGCTGCATGTTCGGTCTTGCCGAATACAGCGCGTCTTCAAAGGCGTGCACCAACGAGCAGTTCTTTACGCAGTCGCCGAAGCCGCACCTCTTCACGTCGCCGGTGCAGCCGGTCACCTTGCCCAGGCTGCCCTTGCCCGCCGCGGCGGGGAACAGCGCCCTGAACGCCGCGTTGGTGTATACGACTTTTAAGTTTTTGTCGGTCACTGCCAGACCGGAAGGCATGCCGTCCAAAAGCCGCCTGTAATATTTTTCTATCATCTTTCAAAGCGTCCCGCGCCCGGGCGGCTGCGGCGTTCCGTCAGTCCCTGTGCGGCAGATAAAATCTGAGTTTGTTCTGCACTATCTTTGCCGAAATGCTTTCGCACTTTTCAAGGTCGTATAGCTCGCCCTCTGCCTGAATGGTCATGCTTTCGCTCTCGGGGTAGATGACCGCCTGCTTGCAGCGCACCTTGGTCACCTCTTTTATGCCGTCAAGCTTGCCCAAAACAAGCTTTGCAAACGCCACTATCGTCTTGAACAGCGACAGGTAGTCGACTATCAAAAAGTCCATGTATCCGTCGTCCACTTCGGCTTGGGGAAAAAGCTTTATGCCGCCGCCTATCTGCCTGCCGTTGCCCAGGCAGGCAATCAGCCCGTTGTAATTCTTTCTTTCGCCGCCGTCCACTTCAACGGCGAATTTTTTTGCCTTGTATGTAAATACGCTCTTTAAAAACCCGTAAAAATATTTGCTCTTGCCCTTGTGATTGCCCGCATATGTGCGCTTTAAAACGTCCACGTCCATGCCGCAGCCCACGGCGTTTATCGAGCGCAGCCCGTGCGTCAGCTCGATGTAGTCAATGAACATCGGCGAACAAAAGGCTATTATCTGCGCGGCGTATTTTGGGTTGTTTTCGGGTATGCCCACCGCGGTGGCAAAGTCGTTGCCGCTGCCTACGGGTATGACGCCCAGCTTGCACCTTTCGGGGTATTTGACGCCGTTGAGCACCTCGTGCAGCGTGCCGTCGCCGCCCATGGCTATCAGCCTCACCTTTTCACCGCCGGCGGTCAGTTCCGCCGCTATCTTTGCTGCGTGACCTGCGTACTTGGTGGGGTGGATGGTGTATTGCTTGCCCGCCCTGTCGAACACCGACTTTACTATCTCTATGTCGTTGGCGTTCTGGCTCTTTATTCGCGTGGTATTGACTATTATGTGGTACATTTGGCTTTTGTTTCCCCTCGGGTGCGCTTATGCGCCCGCCTTTACCGTGTGTTTACAAGTATTATACAATATTATCTTATCAATTGCAAACAAAATAAAAAAGTGCTACAATTAAAACATAATGAAAGACATAATTCCCGAACAACTTTCAAGCCTTGCGCAGGTCTTTCCCGTGCCGCTGTACGCGGTGGGGGGAGCGGTGCGCGATCATATCGCAGGGCTCAAGCCTCTGCGCGGGCGCGACTGGGATATCTGCGCTCCGCTGCCGCCCGAAGCGGCAAAGGCGGCTGCCGCTTCGGGCGGCTTTTCGGTGGAGGCGGAATATCCTTTGACGTGCAGCCTCGTGCTGCGCTGCGAAGGGCTGCGCTTTCAGTTCACGTCCTTCCGCACGGACAGCTACGGCGCGGGCGGACATTCGCCCGCAAGCGTCAGATTGACCGATGATATCCGCCTCGACGCCGCGCGCAGGGACTTTAAGTGCAACGCCGTATACTACGACATATTGCGCGGGCAATATGCAGACCCGCTGAACGGCAGGGCGGATATATCCGACCGCCTGCTTTCGCCCTGCGCCCCGCCCGAGGCGCTCTTTGCTGACGACCCCGTGCGCATACTGCGCATGGCAAGGCTGTGCGGCGAACTCGGCTTTTCGCCGTCCGCCGACTGCCTGCCCGCCGCCCGCGGGGCGGCGGGCAGGCTCAAACATATCTCCCGCGCATGGGTATACAAAGAGCTTTCGGGCATGCTCTCCGCCGATGAAAAGTACGGCGTGGCGGGCGGCTGCGCAAGGGCGTTGGGCATTCTCTGCGACGTCGGCGCCATGCCGTATCTGTTCAACGGGCTTTCGGGCGATGCGTTGGACGCCGCCGTCCGCGCCGCTTCGGCGGCGCCCGCAGGGCTCAGGCTCGCCGCGCTCATCGCCCCGCTCGGCGCGGAGGAAGCGGGGAATGCTCTTGCGGGCATGCCCATGCCCGCCCGCGTGCGCGAACGCACCCTGCGCCTCATCGCGCTCGCCGAATGCGGCGACGGCGGCAGCGTGCGCACCTTTTTGCAGCGCTGCGGCGGCGACGCGCCCGACGTAGTCGATCTCGCCTCGGCGCTCTCGCTCAGTCGCGCCGAGGAGTGGAGGGAGGAGCTTGCCGCAATGCGGGCTGCGGGCGTGCCGTTCGGCATTTCCCGGCTCGCTGTCGGCGGCGGCGACCTCGCCGCCGCGGGCGTGCCTGCCGCAAGCATAGGCGCCGCCCTCGCCCATCTTCTAAAAGAGTGTGCGGCGCAGCCCTCTTTAAACGAGCGAGATACGCTCATCGCGCTCGCCGTGCGTCGCTTCGCGGGCGGTAAGGACGGCGTAAAATAGCCCGTCAAAAAGGTTGACAATGCGCAAAAATTAATGTATTATAGTAGAGCTTGAAATATTGTCGGCGTGGGTCCACGCCCCGACGGCAGAGCAGTTTGCGGCTATGCCGCATACACCTTGCGCACCGCGCGTCGGTGCGCCGAATAAGTCCGGGAGGTGAATTACATGAAAACTTACGAGATGCTCTATGTCTTGGACAGCGCGCTCGCAGACGAAGCAAAGGATGCTTTCGATGCGAAGTTCTCCGCTATCGTCGCAGACTTCAACGGCAAGGTCGTTTCCACCGACAAGTGGGGCGTAAAGAAGTTGGCTTATCCCATAAAGTATAAGACCGACGGCTATTACGTGCTCATGACCTTTGAAGCCGAAAGCGGCGCAGTGGCAGAACTTGACCGCGTTGCAGGCCTCTCTTCCGAAGTTTTAAGAAGAGTAATTACCGTAAAAGCGTAAACATTCAGGGAAAATCAAATGAACAAAGTATTTCTTATAGGCAACCTTACCCGCGATCCCGAGCTCACCGAAACTTCTTCGGGCGTGGCCATCTGTCGCTTTTCAATAGCGGTCAACCGCAATTATACTACGGGCGGCGAACGCCAGACCGACTTTTTTAATTGCACGGCATGGCGCGGATTGGGCGAAAATGTTGCCAAGTACGCAAAAAAGGGCAATAAAGTGGCGGTAATGGGCTCCATAGAGCTTCGCAACTACGAAGACAGCCAGGGCGTAAGGCGCACGGCAGTGGATATAAGCTGCAACGACGTGGAATTTCTCACTCCCCGTTCGGCATCTTCCGCCGACTCCGGCTACGAAAGCGACTTCCCCGCGCCCCAGCAGCGCCAGGAGAGCAAGCGCAAGCCCAGCCTGCAGTCGTTCGATGACGACGGCGACATACCCTTCTGATCTTTTTTGCGCGTGACGAATAATAAGGAGATTCAAAATGGAAGAAAAACCCGTAAAGAAGAGCTATAAAAAAATGCCCCGCAAAAAGGTATGCGTTTTCTGCCAGGAAAAGGTCGAAGTTATCGACTATAAGGACGTCAACCGCCTCAAGAAGTTCATCACCGAGTCGGGCAAGATGCTCCCCCGCCGCATGAGCGGTACCTGCGCAAAGCATCAAAGGGAACTTTCCAAGGCGATCAAGCGCGCCAGAGTGGCTGCGCTCCTGCCTTTCAAAGGTGAATAATTATTAAATAAACTTATCAAAAAAGCCAACCCTTCAGGTTGGCTTTTTATATACAATGCGCAGCTATTTTTATGTTCGGTCAGGTGAAAATAAAAGAGGAGAAACCACATGTTTTTCAGACGCAGAAAAAATAAAGATGTCGTAAGGTACCCGTGCCCCTGCTGCGGCTACCTTACATTCACGGAAGAGCCCGGCGACACATTCTACATCTGTCCCGTGTGCTTTTGGGAGGATGACGGCATGCAAGCTGATGATCCCGATCTTGAAAGCGGGGTAAACCGCGTTTCGTTGAATCAGGCAAAAATGAATTTTGCTCAATTCGGCGCTTGCGAGCGTGGGGTTGAAAAGTATACCCGCAAGCCCAAGCCCTGCGAAATTCCTAGCGGCAGACAATGAGCGGCGTTATATAATCCTATGATTATCGTTTGGGTTATTCGCCCTTTTCGTCCGCGCCGTCGGTCGAAATGACAGATAAAGATTATGCGAGCGGCGAGATTTTCTCGCCGCTCGCCTTTCCCCCACCGTCATCTTGAGCGGAGTGGCGGCAGGCAATAGCCTGCCGCCACGAAGTCGAAAGATCTTGTTCGGTTATTGACCTGCTAGATACATTCGACTACGCAGGGCTTCACCCTGCTTCGCTCAGGATGACATATTGGGGGCTTTTCATTTCGCAAAATATTCTCCCGTCAGATAGTCAGCCCATCTGTTTGCCTCAATTTCAAGGCTTCTGTCGCTCCTCTTATCGTCCTCTAAGAAGTACCATTGAAAGTAGTGCGTCAACTCGTGCACAATCGTATAGCACACGTCAAAGAACTGAGCATCGCTTTCAAAGTGCGCCGCCACGCATATGCGCGGATAGGTCTTGCGCTTGCAGTCGCCGTTGTCATAAAATATTCCAAAGTACTTGTGCCCGTCGTCGGGCGAGCGGAACTTTTCAACGTTGACCATGCAGACATAGACGCGTATGGGGAAGAAGTATGCCTTGCGCAAAAAATTGCAAAAATCAGTCAGTTTGCGTCTGTTTTCGGGGTCGAAACCGTCGTAAAATTTCAGCCTGAGGCCGCGCGCAGGGCAGTCGGAATATTCAGTTGAATATTTTCTTTCTATCCACATAGATATATTCATGCACAAAATTATCAGTCTTTATCCTCTGTTGCGGCAGCTTGCGCCACGACCTCTGAAATCTCGAGGTTGGCGGCTTTGCCGTGCGCCCTTTCGTATTTTTTGATTTCAAGGTAGCCTATCACAAATATCACAAGTCCCACGCCGATAAGGCAGGATATGGGTATTACGCCGTAGTTTGCGTTGTCGGTCGCGGCGGTGACTATGGCTACGAGCATGGTGCCCACAAACGAGGCGCCCTTGCCGAATATATCCATTATGCCGAAGAACTCGCCGCTCTTGTCCACGGGTATTATCTTTGCAAAGTACGAGCGCGAAAGCGCCTGCACGCCGCCCTGCAGCAGCCCCACGCACACCGCCAACAGCCAGAACTGCCACGCCTGAGTCAGCCATATGGCGAATATCGCAATGCCCAGATAGCCGGCTATGAACACCATTATCAGCTTGTCGTTATCAAATTTTTTGGCGAGCATGCCCGAAATTATCGCGCAGGGGAAGGCGATTATCTGCGTCAAAAGCAGCGCCAGCACGAGCTGTATCTGGTCTATGCCGAGCGCGAGGCCATACGTAGTTGCAAGGTCTATCACGGTATAGACGCCGTCTATGTACAAAAAGAAGGCTATAAGGAATATGAGTATGCCCTTTTTGTTGGGGATGTTGTCCCTGAATACCGAAAACAGCCTTTTGAACGAGTTGCGTATCGCCTTGGGGCGGCGCTTTACAAAGTACCGCTGTTTAAAGCTCTTTGTCAGCGGCAGGGTGAAGCACAGCCACCATACGCCGTTGAGCGCAAATATTATTATGTAAGCTATAGCCGCGTCAAGCAGTTTGTACAGCGAAAGCGCGTACAGCGCTATGCTTATAATGAAAGGTATGCAGCTGCCTATGTAGCCCCAGGCGTACCCGTGCGAAGATATCTTGTCGACGCGCTCCATGTCGGTCACGTCGGTCAGCATGCTGTCGTAGAACACGAGGCTTATGTTGTACGACATCCTCGTTATAACAAATACCGCCACGAACGCCGCAAGGGGCAGCGGCATGCCCAGCAGCACGCATCCGACTATGCCTATCAGCGCCGCGCCCAAAAACAGCGGCTTCTTCATGCCCTCACTGTCGGCAAACGTGCCTACTATGGGGCTTATGACCGCCACGGCAAGCGTTATCACCGAAGTGACCGTCGACCAGAACGTCTGGTATTCGGTGTCGCTCATGCCCTCTTCGGCGCACAGCGCCTGAACTATTATAGGTATGAACACCGAACACAGCAGCGTGAAAGCCGAGTTGCCCACGTCGTACATTATCCACTTCTTTTCAATGGGCGTAAAGTCGCTCTTTTTTTTAACTTTGGTATGCATATGCCATTGTCTCCGTGCGCCCGCGGGCGGGCAAAAAATCATTCGTAGTTTCTATTGAACCTTGCGCACAGCTCACCGCCGCCGAGCGTGTTCATGTAGTCTTCGGCAAGCAGCTTTGCCGTGCCGAGCGCCTCATCGTACAGCTTTTTCATTGCCGCGTTGCTCTCGGCGCATGCGGGGTCGGGCAGTTTGGTCATGACCTGGTCGGGCAGCTCGCCGCCCACCAGCTTCAATACGCCGCGCACTATGCCCCGCTTAACGGCGTTGGGGCAGACGAACAGGTTGCATATCGTGCGCATGTCCATCATCGAGCGCTCTATTTCGCGCGGGGAGAGGTCAAAAAAGGGCGCTATCACTTGCGCGATCGCCTTTCGCGGCGATATGTGCCCGCACAGCCGCTGCTTTACGGCGTTTTTGCCGTCGGCTTCCAGCAGGCTGCGGTCGAATTCCACCTCGAGCTTGGTATGGGATATGCCCGCCGCTTTTCGCCGGCTCTCAACGTAGCCGTGGCAGGTGCTGTCCAGCGCAAAGTGAGTGATAAACCCCATAGTATATGCCAGCGAAGGCTGCCCGCCCTTTTTCACGAGCTCCTTTGTGCGCTCAAAAAAGGGCGCGGCGCTTCTTTCGTGCATGGCGTAGCCCAGCCTGTTGACGGCGTTGCTCTTTATCGCCTTGTAGTAAAATAGTATGTCCGGTCCGTGGCAGCCTGCAAAATACAGCGCCGCGTTTTCGTCCGCCGCCTGCCTCGCCTCTCGTGGCAGCAGCGGCAGCACCTCGCCTGCAAATCTGAAATGTGCGTATGTAGAAGGCATTGTCTTTAAAACTCCTTGTACCATTATACATCATAGATGTAAAAAAGTCCGCTAAAATGTTTAATAAAGTTGTAAAAAATTTTTGCGGGGCGGCGACCACAGGTCGCCGCCCCGCAAAAGCGCATCTGCGCATTGAGCGCGCTTATTTGTCGTAGTGCCTTGCGCCGAATATGCTCGTGCCCAGGCGTATCATGTTGCTGCCGCAGTTTACGCACAGCTTCCAGTCGCCGCTCATGCCCATTGAAAGGTACCTGAACGACGGGCAGCTTGCCCTGAGAGCGTCGTATTTTTCCCTCATCAGCCCTGCCAGCCGTTCAAGCTCGCATTCGTCGTCGGTAAGGGGCAGCATCGCCATAAGTCCCTGCACGTTGAGCGCGGGCAGCGCGGCAATTTTTTCAACGGCGTCAGAAGCTTCTTCAAGTTCGAATCCGCCCTTGCTCTCCTCGTTGCCTATGTTTATCTGCACCAGTATATTGCTCGCAACGCCCGCCGCGGCGCTGCGGCGCGACAGCTCTTCGGCAAGGTTGAACCTGTCCACCGAGTGGTAGAGCTGCACCCTGCCTATAAGGTATTTGACCTTGTTCGTCTGCAGGTGACCAATAAAGTGCCGCTCGGCGCCGCCCTCTATAAGGTCGTATTTTTGCTTGAATTCCTGCACGTGGTTGTCGCCTATGGCGCGTACGCCCGCACGTATGGCGCGGTTGATGTCCTCGGAAGTCTGCATCTTAACGGCTGCCACGAGCGTCACCTTTTCGCCCTGCGGGTTGCGTTCGGGAATTTCGGTCAAAAGTTTTTTTACGTTTTCTTCTATGTTTGTCATATCGTTTTATGAGTTGCGGCAGGCGGCATGTCGCGTTTTTATACCCTTTCGGCTATCAGCCGCGCCATCTCGCGGCAGCCCGCAAGGCGCTTGCCCCGCTCCATTATATCCGCCGTGCGCACGCCCTCGTCGAGCACCTTCTGTATGGCTATCTCTATCGCCGCATACTCGCGCACCAGCCCGAAGCTGTCCCTCAGCATCATCGCCGCCGCCAGAATGGTGGCAATGGGGTTGGCGACGTCCTTGCCCGCAATGTCGGGCGCCGAGCCGTGTATGGGTTCGTACAGCCCGCGCCTGCCGTCGCCGAGGGAGGATGAAGCCAGCATGCCTATGCTGCCCGTCACCTGCGCCGCCTCGTCCGAAAGTATGTCGCCGAACATGTTGCTCGTGAGCACCACGTCGAACTGAGCGGGATTTTTTACTATCTGCATAGCCATGTTGTCAACGAGCACGTCCTCTACGGTTATCTGCGGATAGTTTTTCGCGCAGTATTCGTGCACCGTGCTGCGCCACAGCCTGCTCGATTCAAGCACGTTTGCCTTGTCTACGGATACCAGCTTTTTGCCGCGCTTTACCGCCAGTTCGCAGGCGATGCGCGTTATCCGCTCTATCTCCTTAACGGAGTACCTTTCGGTGTCCCAGGCGTATTCGCCGTCGGGACCCGTATCTCTGCCGCGGTCGCCGAAGTATATTCCGCCCGTCAGCTCGCGCACTATTATTATCTCCACGCCGTCCTTTACGAGCTCGTACTTGAGCGGCGAAGCCTTTGCCAGCGCCTTCCACAGCTTGGCGGGGCGCACGTTGGAATACAGTCCCATGGCTCTGCGTATGCGCAGCAGACCCTTTTCGGGTCGCTTGTCCACGGGCATGTCGTCCCACTTGTATCCGCCCACGGCGCCCAGCAGCACGCTGTCCGAAGCCAGGCATCCCGTCACCGTCTTTTCGGGCAGCGGGTCGCCGCACTCGTCTATGGCGCAGCCGCCTATCGGGTAGTGCTTAAAGTTGAATGTGTGCCCGTACTTTTTTCCCACGGCTTCCAGGACCTGTATTGCGCCCGCGCATATTTCGGGTCCTATGCCGTCGCCGTCAAGCACGGCAATGTTGAATTTCATTTCCTGTCCCCCCGTATAAATTATTTTTTCAGGCTGCTTATAAGCCCGCCCGCCTCTATTATGCTCTGTATGAATGGCGGGAAAGGCCGGGCTTTAAACGTCTTGCCCGTAGTAACGTCGGTTATCGTGCCCTCGTCAAGGTCTGCCCTGACCTCGTCGCCCGCGGCTATCTCCGCCGCCGCTTCGGGACACTCCCATATGGGCAGCCCTATGTTTATTGAGTTTCGGTAAAATATCCTTGCAAAGCTCGCGGCTATGACCAGCTTTATGCCGCTCGCCTTTATGGCGATGGGCGCGTGCTCGCGTGATGACCCGCAGCCGAAGTTGTCGCCTGCAACTATTATGTCGCCCGGCTGCACTTTTTTTATAAATTCGCCGTCTATGTCCTCCATGCAGTGGCTCGCAAGCTCGCTTTCGGAGGTGGTGTTCAGGTACCTTGCAGGTATTATCACGTCGGTGTCGACGTCGTTGCCGTATTTAAAAACTTTGCCCTGTACTTTCATTTTAAAGCTCCTTTGGCGAAGTCAGCCTGCCCGTCACTGCCGAAGCCGCGGCAACGTAGGGCGAAGCGAGGTAAACTTCGCTCGTAACGTGTCCCATTCTGCCCACAAAGTTGCGGTTTGTCGTCGAAACCGCCCTCTCGTTCTGCGCAAGTATGCCCATGTATCCGCCCAGGCAGGGACCGCAGGTGGGGGTGGAAACTACCGCGCCGGCGTCTATGAATATGTCCACGAGCCCTTCGTGCACCGCCTGCAGGTAAATTTCGTTGGTGGCGGGTATGATTATCGCCCGCACGTTCTTTGCCACCTTTCTGCCCTTTAAAATTTCTGCGGCTATCCTCAAATCGGATATGTGCCCGTTGGTGCACGAACCTATCACCACCTGGTCAATGGGTATTTCGCCCCATTCCGTCCTCGCGTTTTCGGGCAGGTGGGGGAATGCCACCGTGGGCTTCAGCGCCGAAAGGTCAATTTCTATCGTCCGCTCGTACTCGGCGTCGGGGTCGGGCTCGTAAATTTTGATTTCGCGGTCAAATCTGCCCTTCATGTAGTCCAGCGCCACTTGGTCAACGGGGAATATGCCGTTCTTTGCGCCCGCCTCTATAGCCATGTTGCATATCGTAAAGCGGTCGTCTATCGAAAGGTACTTTATGCCGTCGCCGGCAAATTCCATCGACTTGTACAGTGCGCCGTCGACGCCTATCATGCCGATGATGTGCAGTATTATGTCCTTGCCGCAGATATACTGCGCAGGCTTTCCGCTGAGCACAAACTTTATCGCCTGAGGAACTTTGAACCAGCACTTGCCGCTCATCATGCCCGCAGCCATGTCGGTCGAGCCCACGCCCGTCGAAAACGCGCCCAGCGCCCCGTATGTACAGGTGTGGCTGTCGGCGCCTATTACAAGGTCGCCCGCGCCCACCAGTCCCTGCTCGGGCAGCAGCGCGTGCTCAATGCCCATTCTGCCCACGTCGAAAAAGTTTTCAATGCCCTGCCCTGCGGCAAAGTCGCGGCATATCTTGCACTGCTGCGCGCTCTTTATGTCCTTGTTGGGCGCAAAATGGTCCATTACGAGCGCTATCTTTGCGCTGTCCTTTACGCGCTCCGCGCCCGACTTTTCAAACTCCTTTATCGCCACGGGACCGGTAATGTCGTTTGCCAGCACCATATCTAAGTCTGCCATTATCAGCTGACCGGGCTGTACGCTGTCCAGCCCCGCGTGCGCCGCCAGAATTTTCTGACTCATGGTCATTGCCATATCAATCCTCCCCGCCGCGTATAAAGTCCGCGGCTATGTTGCCCTTTGCGGCATATGCCTTGAACGCCGCCGTGTTGCGCTCTACGTTTACGCTCTCGCGGTTGCAGGTGCCCTCCTTGACGTTGAGCACCATGTCGAATGCGTCCTCGTCGCCCAAAAGGGTGGCGTTTATGTTGCCTTCGCCCGTTTCGAATATGGTGTCCCTGCAGTTGAGCTGCACGGCGCCTATGTTGCCCGCTTTTGCGCGGCAGGCAATGTGGGTGGCGAACACATATTCGAGCGCTACGTCGCCCGACTTGGTGTTGGCAAGCAGGCTGCCCTTTATTGTGCAGTGCGAAAGCCGTATGCCGCAGTCGGCGGAATTTACCGTGCAGTTCTCCATAGCCGCATTTTCGGCGCACAGGCTGCCCGAAGCTGCCAAAAACTTGACTTCGCCGTATATGCCGCCTTCAATGGTGCAGTCGGTCATGTTGCCGTATATGCTCACGTCGGGCACTACGTGCCCGGGCACGCGCACCTTCACGCGGCTCTCGCCGCCCAGCAGTCTGGCAAGCAGTCCCATGCTGTGCTTTATTATCAGCGTGCCTTCGCTCTTTTTAAAATAGACGCTCACGCCGCGGCCGTATTCCACCGTCGTGCAGTTTTCTTCGGACTGCTCCAATTGTATCATGCAGCCGTCGGCATTGCACGCGATCGCAGCAACGTCGCTCTTGAGTTTCGATGTAGTCATGTCTCTTTTTATGCCTCTATTTTTTCAGTACCGCCCCGTCCGAAGCCGAAGTCACGCTGTCGCGGTAACGCTTAAGGTAGCCGGCTATCGGCTTTACGAGCGGCTTAAAGGCATCTTTACGCTCCTTTATTTGTTTATCCGTCAGCCTCACGTTGAGTGAGCAGGCGGGTATATCTATATCTATTATATCTCCGTCCTCGATAATGCCTATCGTGCCGCCTTCGGCGGCTTCGGGGCACACGTGTCCTATCGCAGCGCCGCGTGTCGCGCCCGAAAATCTTCCGTCGGTTATCAGCGCCACGCGATCGCCCAGCCCTGCGCCGACGATGGCGGAGGTGGGGGTGAGCATCTCGCGCATGCCCGGTCCGCCCTTGGGGCCTTCGTAGCGTATGACCACTACGTCGCCCGCCTTGATCGTGCCCGAAGATATCGCAGTCATTGCCGCCTCTTCGCTGTCAAAGCAGCGGGCGGGACCGCTGTGCCTGAGCATGGCGGGGTCCACGGCGCTCTTTTTTACCACGCTGCCCCCTTCGGCAAGGTTGCCCTTGAGTATGGCAAGCCCGCCCTGCGCCGAATAGGGCGAGGAGGCGTGCCGTATTATTTCGGGGTCGAGGTTGCGTGCGTCCTTTACCAGCTCGGCAAGCGTCACTCCCGCCGCGGTCATGACGCCGCCGTCCATGAGCCCGGCGTCCAAAAGCTCCTTCATAACGGCGGAAATGCCGCCGGCTTCGTTGAGTTCTTCGATGTAGTGTTCGCCCGCGGGCGCAAGCCTGCAAAGGTTGGGCGTGCGTTCGGATATGGCGTTCAGGCTGTCTATCGATATCTGCTCTTCGCCCAGCCCTGCCTCGCGCGCAATTGCAATGAGGTGCAGCACGGTGTTGGTGGAAGCGCCTATCGCCATGTCCACCGTCTCGGCATTTTTAAAGGCTGCGGGCGTCATTATATCCGAAGGCTTTATGTCCCGCCTCAAAAGCTCCATTATCGCCGCGCCCGTGCGCTTTGCAAGCGCAAGCCTCGCCGAATACACCATTGGTATGGTGCCGTTGCCGGGCAGTGCCATGCCCAAAGCTTCGGTAAGGCAGTTCAGGCTGTTTGCGGTGAACATGCCCGAACACGACCCGCACGTGGGGCAGGCGTTGCACTCGTAGTTTTTGAGCTCCGCCTCGTCTATCCTGCCGGCGTTGTATGCACCCACCTGTTCGAACATCGTCGAAAGCGAAGTTCTTTTGCCGCGCACCCTGCCCGCCAGCATGGGCCCGCCCGAAACGAATATGGCGGGTATGTTTACCCTTGCCGCCGCCATGAGCATGCCGGGTATTATCTTGTCGCAGTTGCCCACAAATATCGCCGCCTGCATGCCGTGTGCGCGCAGCAGTATTTCTGCGCTGTCGGCTATCACCTCGCGTGAAGGCAGCGAATACTTCATGCCCGCGTGCCCCATGGCAATGCCGTCGCACACGCCTATCGACGGCATTATAACGGGCTTTCCTCCCGCGGCAATTACGCCTTCGGCGGCGGCGTTTGCCACGTCGTCTAAGTGCATGTGCCCGGGTATTATGTCGCTCTGTGCGCATATTATGCCCACGAGCGGTCTTTGGATCTCTTCGTCGGTCCAGCCAAGCGCCCTCAAAAGCGAGCGCTGCGAACTCATGTCCTTGCTCAGGGAAAATATATTGTTCATAAAATTGACCTCTTTATCGCGGCATATAGCCGTATGTATTGCGCCTTGCTTACGCCGTTTGAGAAGGAATAAAAGGGGACCTTCCTTCGTCCGACCGCGTCATGCAGTCAGATTTCTCGACTGCGCTCGAAATGACAGCGTTGGCAGGTCGACCAAGCTCCCCCCTTTTGTCATTTCGACCGGCGTGGAGAAATCTCGGAGCGTAGCGACGGACAAAAGGTCATCGACCGCGCTTTGTAGTTAGATTTCTCGACTGCGCTCGAAATGACAGAGCTTTATATTTCGACCACACATATTCGCGCAAAACTGTAGTATTTGCGCGAAAGGGGCAGCGCCCTTGGATAACGGCGAGTTGGTACGCGCCCCAAGCGTACAACGAGCGTTAATAATTTAACGTGCGCAAGGCGGATTCATTCCGCCGAAAAGCGCGACCCAATTTGCGCATACCTGCGCCTGAGCAGGTGAATGCGGCGCAATTTATAGAATGTAGGGCGCTTAAGATTGCGCCGCAGAGGGCAGCGCCCTTGGATAACGGCGAGTTGGTACGCGCCCCAAGCGTACAACGAGCGTTAACCTTTCAATTCACATGGTCGCCGTAGCAGTCCCTGTCCTTTAAGGTATGTGTGCCCCTTGCAAGCACGGTCACGCCCGTGCGCTGCATTTCAAGTATGCCGTAGGGTTCCACTACGGCTACAAACGCGTCAAGTTTTTCGGGGTCGCCCGTTATCTCCAGCACCATGCTGTCCTTCGAAAGGTCTACGACCTTCGCCTTGTAAATTTCGGCTATCTGCACTATCTGGTTGCGCTCGGCGGCGCCCGCCTTCACCTTTACAAGCATAAGCTCGCGGTATACGCAGTCGAGCTCGTTTGCGCAGCCTATCTTTTTTACGTCCTCAAGTTTATCCATCTGCCGTATCATCTGGTACAGCATGTATTCGTCGCCCTTTAAAATTATCGTCATGCGCGAAAGCGCGGGATCCTCGGTGGCGCATACGGTAAGGCTTTCAATGTTGTAGCCCCTGCGTGCAAACAGCCCCGAAATCCTCGTCAGTACACCGCTTCGGTTGGATACGAGTGCACCTATCGTGTATTTTTTTATGTCGTCCATTTCAGTCCTCCATTTTTTCGAGCTGCGTGTCGTAGGTCTGACCCGGCTTTATCATGGGCAGCACGTTTTCATCGCGTGATATAATGCAGTCCACCAGCACGGGGGCGCTGTTTTTTTCGGCATAGGTATATGCTTCGGCGAGCACGCCGTCTATGTCCTCTTCCGAATTTATCCTCAGCCCCCTGGCGCCGAAGCTTTCGGCAAACTTAACGTAGTCGGTCTTCTTGTTGAGCGTCGTCTGCGAAAATCTGCGTTCATAAAAAATCTTCTGCCACTGCCGCACCATGCCCAGCACCGAATTGTTCATGAGCAGTATCACGAGCGGCACGTCGTTTGTGACGGCGGTGGAGAGCTCGTTCATGTTCATGTTGAAGCATCCGTCGCCCACGACTACGGTAACAAGCTTGCCCGTGCCGAAGTGTGCGCCTATCGCGCCGCCCATGCTGTAGCCCATGGTGCCCAGCCCGCCCGAGGTCAAAAACTGCCTGGGGCGCTCCGCCGAATAGAACTGAGCCGCCCACATCTGGTGCTGACCTACGTCAGCCACGACGGGGCTGTCCTTGGGTGCTGCGGCGCACGCCTTTTTTAGTATCTTGTACGCCATTATCGAGGTATCTACCTTCAGCTTTTCGCCCTCTTCAAAGGTCTGTACCTCGTCCATCCACTCGCCGCTCTTGGGCGCAAGCAGGGGCAGAACTTCCTTTATATATCTGTCTACGCTCGCCAGCACGCGTACGGTTGTCTTTACGTTCTTGTCGAACTCGGCGTTGTCTATGTCTATGTGTATGACCTTTTTGCCGTTGGCAAACAGGTCGCGGTTGAGCGCCACGCGGTCGGAAAAACGCGAACCGAGCGCTATTATAGTGTCGCTCGCCATTATCGCCTTTGCCGCGGTAAATGTGCCGTGCATGCCCAGCATGCCTATGCACAGCGGGTCGCGGTCGGATATCGCGCCCTTGCCCATCAGCGTATACGCCACGGGCGCGTTCAGCTTTGCGGCGAGCTCCTTAAGATAGGGCGAAGCCCCCGCCGAAATTACGCCGCCGCCCGCTATTATCACGGGCTTTGCCGCGGCGTTTATTATTTCCGCCGTGCGGCGCACCTTTTCGGCGTCGATATCGAACGATTTGAGCGCGTACGGCTTCTGCGGCTCGTACTCGCATTCGGCTATCTGTACGTTTTTGAGTATGTCTATCAGCACGGGACCCTTTCTGCCCGAGTTTGCAATGTAAAACGCCTGTCTTATGACGTCGGCGAGCTCCGAAACGTCCTTTACTATATAGTTGTGCTTGGTTATGGGAATGGTTATGCCGGCTATGTCTATCTCCTGGAAGGAATCCCTGCCCAGCATGTTCAGTCCCACGTTGCCCGTTATCGCCACCATGGGCACCGAGTCCATAAACGCGGTGGCTATGCCCGTTACAAGGTTAGTGGCGCCCGGTCCTGACGTGGCAAAGCACACGCCCACCTTGCCCGTGGCGCGGGCGTACCCGTCGGCGGCGTGCGCCGCGCCCTGCTCGTGCGCGGTCAGTATATGCTTTATCTTCCCGTTGCGGTAAAGCGCGTCGTAAATGTCCAGCACGGTGCCGCCCGGATATCCGAATATGGTGTCTACGCCCTGCTCCAGCAGGCAGTTTATAAGTATTTCTGCCCCTTTGAGTTTCATCATCGTGCCCTCCCTGTAAGTTATTGCTGTATCAAACGTGCTCCTATACATTTATGCACGTTTATGCGTTGAATATATTAATCTATATTTTACTACATATAAATAGCTCTGTCAAGGATAAATTTATAATTTAGCCGAGTAAAGTGGTAAAGAATGGGGCCGAGTAACACATTTTTGCGCGGCGGCATACAATGTTTAGTAATGAAAAGGGGCGTATATTATTCGCGCGGCGAGCTCAAAAGGCTGGGGGTTCGGCTGAGCGGCAGGGAAATCTATGTTGAAAGGAGCTGCACCGTGGCAGCGGGGGCTAAGCTGTATTCGCCCTGCCGCGTGAGCGGCGGCGCCGCCATAGGCGGCGGCTGCGTGCTGCTGCCCGGCTGCGTTGTAGAAGGCGCCGAAGTGGGCGAATGCTGCACTATAGGTCCTTACTGCCGCATACGCACGGGCTGCGTGCTGGGCAGGGGGTGCAGGGCGGGCTCGTTCACCGAGCTCAAAAACGCCGTGCTGGGCGAAGGCGTAAAGGCGGCGCACTTAGCTTACATAGGCGACGCCGAACTGGGTGCGCACGTCAACGTCGGCTGCGGCGTGGCGTTTGCCAACTACGACGGAAAGGTCAAGCGGCACACATATGTGGGCGAGGGTGCGTTCATAGGCTGCAACAGCGTAATAATAGCGCCCGCACATATCGGCGCGGGCGCATATGTGGCTGCGGGCAGCTGTGTGGGCGGCGAATTGCCCCCTTCGGTGCTCGCCATATCGCGAGCGCCCCTCGTGGTAAAGCCGGGCGGCGGCGAAGGCAGGTACGGCGCGGGCAAATGATTTTCGTATGCATGGCAGCGGCGGGCGCCGCCTGCGCGAGGTGAAAATGGGTAAATTTTTCGGAACGGACGGATTCCGCGGCAGGGCGGGGGAGGTGCTGACCGCCGAGCAGGCGTTTGCCGCGGGCAGGTTTTTGGGCTATCACTTCGGTGCGGCGCAGTCAAAAAAATGCCGCGCCGTCATAGGCAAGGACACCAGGCGCTCAAGCTACATGCTCGAATACGCGCTGGCTTCGGGGCTGGCGGCTTCGGGCGCCGACGCTTACATGATGCACGTCGCCACCACCCCCGCCGTGGCATACGCGGCGCGGGCGCACGGCTTTGACGTGGGCATAGCCATATCGGCAAGCCACAACCCGTTTGAAGACAACGGCATAAAGCTGATGAACAGCGCGGGCGAAAAGCTTGAAGACGGCGTCCTCGACCTGCTTGAAAGGTACCTTGCCCTGCCGCCCGACGGGCGCACGCTGCCCGCGGCGGAAGGGGGCGGGGTGGGCGGCATAATCGACTACGTGGCGGGCAGGAACGAGTACGCTGCTCACCTCATCTCGCTGGTGCCCGTGTCCTTTTCGGGCTGCAGAGTGGGGCTGGACTGCGCCAACGGCGCGGCTTACAACATAGCCCGCAGGGTGTTCGTGGCGCTGGGCGCAAAGGTGTTTGCCGTCGGCTGCCGTCCCGACGGGCTCAACATCAACCGCGGCTGCGGCTCCACCCGCCCCGGGCGCCTGGCTCGCCTCGTCAGGCTCAGGGGGCTGGACATCGGCTTTGCCTTCGACGGCGACGGCGACAGGTGCATATGCGTAGACGAACGCGGCGAAGTGGTGGATGGCGACGGCATACTGTACGTGCTCGCGTGCAGTCTCGCCAACGGGTCGCTCGGCAGCGGCGGCATAGTCGCCACGGTAATGAGCAATTCGGGACTGATATCCTCGCTGGGCGAAAGGGGCGTGCCCGTCGCAGTGTGCGGCGTGGGCGACAGGGCGGTGTACGAGTGCATGCGCACCCGCGGCGCCATGCTCGGCGGCGAGCAGTCGGGGCACGTCATTTTGGGCAAGATAGAAAACACCGGCGACGGCATAGTAACTGCGCTGCACGTCATGACCGCCATGCTCCGCGGCAGAACTACGCTGTCCTCGCTGCTTTCGGGGCTCAAACTGCTGCCCCAGCGCAGCGTGTCGGTGCCTGTGAAGGACGGTGCGCGGGCGACCGCCCCGGATGTCGACGCGGCAATCGCCCGCGCGGGCAAACTGCTCGAAGGCAGGGGCAGGCTGCTCGTCCGCCCTTCGGGCACCGAGAGCGTGGTGCGCATAATGGCGGAAAGCGATGACGGCGCGCTGTGCGACGAGGTCTGTTCGCTCGTCGCCCGGGCGGTGGCGGGGGAGGGAGTATGTGCGGAATAGTAGGCTATGCCGGCCGCGGCGGCGCGGCGGGCGAAATATTTGAATGTTTAAAGAAGCTTGAGTACCGCGGCTACGATTCGGCGGGCATATCCACCGCCGACCGCGGCGAAATTTTCACCTTCAAGCGCAGCGGCAGGGTGCAATGTCTTTCCGAAGGCATAAAGTCGCTGCCCGGCAGCGTGGGCATAGGCCATACCCGCTGGGCGACGCACGGCGCGGCGACCGATGCCAACGCCCACCCGCACGTCAGCGGCGCGTTTTCGGTGGTGCACAACGGCATGATCGAAAATTATGCCGAACTCAAGAGCGAGCTGGCGGCTTCGGGGCGCAAATTTTTATCGCAGACGGACAGCGAGGTCATAGCCCACCTCCTCGACTATTATTACGACGGCGACCTCGCCGACGCCGTCAGGCTGACGTGCGCAAGGTTGAAGGGCTGCTGGGCGATAGCCGTGCTGTGCACGCATTTCGACGGCTTTGCCGTCGCCTGCCGCGGCATGCCCGTCATTCTGGGCAGGGGGGATGCCAACTATGCCGCAAGCGACGTCAACGCGCTCGCGGGCAGGGCTCGCGAGCGCTGTATACTCGGCGACGGCTGCATGGCGCTCGTCACGCCCCGCGGCATACAGGTGCTCGACGGCGCGCTCGCCCCGGTCAAGCCCGTCTTCGGCGCGCTCGGCGCCGAAGAGGAGGGGGAGAGCGGTCAGGACTGCGCCCACTATATGCTCAGGGAAATACGCTGCAACGCCCGCACCATGCGCCGCACCTGCGCGGCGTTTCTCTCTTCGGGCGGGGGAGCCGAGCTGTATTCTCGGCTCGCCTCGGCGGATATGATAGTGCTCGTCGGCTGCGGCACGGCGTACAACGCCGCGCTCGCGGGCGCCCGCCTGCTGGGCGGGGCATACGATTGCCCCGTCACCGCCCGCCTCGCGGGCGAGGCAAGGTGCGACCCGCCCCGCGTCACCCGCCGTTCGGTGTGCATAGCCGTCAGCCAGAGCGGCGAGACCGCCGATACCATAGCCGCGGCGGGTATACTCCGCGCCGCGGGCGCGTACGTCATAGCCATGACCAACGTCGGCTACTCGGCAATAACGCGCCTCGCCGACCGCGTCCTGCCCGTCTGCGCGGGACCGGAAATATGCGTGGCTGCCACAAAGAGCTATATAGGTCAGCTCGCCTGTTTTCACATGCTCGCCTCGCCTTCGTGCGCCGCGCTGCGCTCAAAGTGCATATGCGCCGTCGCCGACGACGTTGAAAAACTTGCGTTTGACGGCGAATATGCCCTCGTCATCGCCAGGCTGTGCGTAAACAGCCGCGCCGTGTTCTTTCTGGGCAGGGGTGCCGACGTCGAAGTCGCCGTAGAAGGCAGCCTCAAGCTCAAGGAAGTTTCATATGTCTTTTCTGACGGTCTCTCCGCAGCCGAGCTCAAGCACGGCACGCTCGCGCTCGTCGATGAGGGCGTGCTGTCCGTAGTGCTCGTCACCGACGCCGCCCTCGCAGACAAGTGCAAAAACGCCGTCGAACAGGTGCTCTCCCGCCGCGGCAGGGTGGCGGTGGTCACCACTCTCGCCGACGTCCATGCCGAACTCTGCGGGCGCGTCGACGCCTCATGGCTGCTGCCCGCCGCGCCCGCGCACCTGGCGCACTTCGTGGCGGCTACCGCCCTTCAGCTCATAGCCTACCGCGCCGCGCTGCTCGCAGGGCACGACCCCGATAAGCCGCGCAACCTCGCCAAGAGCGTCACAGTCGAATAACTGTTGACATTTTTTTGCGCGATTGCTATAATATCTGCGTAAAAAAATTGCGGAGGCAATCATGCAGACAGTTCTCGTGACGGGCGGCGCAGGCTTCATAGGCAGCCATACAGTCGTCGAACTCATCAATGCCGGCTACGGCGTGGTAGTAATCGATAATCTCTCCAACTCCAGCAGGGAAAGTTTAAGGCGCGTGCAAAAAATAACGGGCAAGGAGGTCGCCTTCTATGAAGGCGACGTGCGCGACCGCGCCCTGCTCGACGGGATATTCGCCGAGCACGATATCGACTGGGTCATCCACTTCGCCGGGCTCAAAGCCGTGGGCGAATCCTGCTCCAAACCGATAGAATATTACGATAACAACCTGGGCGGCACGCTCGTGCTCGTCGACTCAATGCGCAGGCACGGCTGCAAGAACATAGTCTTTTCGTCGTCGGCAACCGTCTACGGCACGCCCGAAAGGCTGCCCCTGGACGAGGACTGCCGCACGGGCGGCACCACCAATCCCTACGGCACGAGCAAGTACTTCCAGGAGATAATGCTCACCGACCTCTGGAAGTCGGATAAAGAGTGGAACGTCGTGCTTTTAAGGTACTTCAATCCCGTCGGCGCCCACGAAAGCGGGCTCATCGGCGAAGACCCCAAGGGCATCCCCAACAATCTCATGCCCTACGTGGCTCAGGTCGCCACCGGCAAGCTCAAGTGCATACACGTGTTCGGCAACGACTATCCCACCCCCGACGGCACGGGCGTAAGGGACTATATCCACGTCGTCGATTTGGCAAGGGGTCATCTCGCCGCTATAGAGGGCTGCAGGCAGAGCGGCGTGCACGTATACAACCTCGGCACGGGCATAGGCTATTCCGTGCTCGACATGATACACGCCTTCGAAAAGGCCTGCGGCAAGACCCTTCCCTACGTCATCGACGGCAGGCGCCCCGGCGACATAGCTTCGTGCTATGCCTCGTCGCATAAAGCCGAAGCCGAACTGGGCTGGAAGGCGCAGTACAATTTGGAGGACATGTGCGCTTCGCAGTGGAAGTGGCAGTCGTCCAACCCCGAAGGCTACGGCGAAAAATAAGCGTTTGCAGTCGGACGCCGAGTGCTTCGGTTGAAATATAAAGCCCTGTCATTTTGAGCGCAGTCGAGAAATCTAACAGTAAGCTTCGGTCGACTAAGCGCCCCGCGCAATTCATTCTATCAATAAATAATTAAAATACGGCGCGGGCAGATGCCCGCGCCGTCAATTTTTTGGCTGTCAGCCTATAAATATATTGCCTTTTTTTGCGGGTTCAAGGTACTTTTCCCGCATTTTTGCTATGTCCTCGTCGGTTATGCCCAGCCGCTGCCTGCAGTAGTTTACCACGCTTCCGTACTGCGCCTTTACCTCGTTCATCGTATCCAGAATATACCGCGGCTTGGCAGCCATCATGCCGAAGAGTATCTTTTTGAACCGCGGCACCAGCGGCGCTATCATCAGCCCGAACTTGTTCCAGAAAAACCTTCTGTGCTGAAAGCGGTGCGAAGCGACGTAATCTTCTACTATCATCTTTTCGTCTACGCCCAAAAGGCTCTCCACCAGCATAGCCACCAAGCCCGCCCTGTCCTTGCCGCCGCTGCAGTGCCACAGCACGCAGCCGTCGTTGTCAATAATAAGCCTCAGGCAGTCCTTCAAAAGTTTAACGGGCTCATCCGAAAAGAGCACCATCTTATACATCGCCACCATGTAGTTATCGGCGGTGCCGAACTCGTCTTTCAGCCGCCGCGCCTCTATAGCCATGGTCTTGGTCATGCTCTTTTCGCGGGTTATGCCCGGCGTCGCCGTGCACAAAAGGGGCAGGTGCACATACTCCACGCCGTCCATAACGGTATCGGGGTATTCTTCGCGTTCGGTGAATATGCGCAGGTCAATAACTAAGTTCACACCCTTTTTTTTGAGTTTGTGTACCGTCTGCGCCGGCAGTTTATAAAGTTTTCCGCTGCGCAAAAGCCTGTTGTGTTTTATCGCCATGCCGTTCGCCGCGGGCATTCCGCCCAGGTCGCGGGTGTTAAACAGCCTCTTCAGCGGCAGTTTTCTTATGATGTACATGCCTTGATTTTACCACACGCCTCAAAAATAGTCAACAGGGGCGGGCAATTAAAATTGCCGCAATTTTTGCGGTGGCGGTTATTACATATTAATAATGTGCGCCTCTTCGGGCGCTTTAATGCGCGCAAAAATTTTTTTCAAAAAAATGTGTCAAGTTGTTTAACCGCCCCTTTTGCGAGTTATATTAAAACTGTAAACCAAATTCAGGAACGTAAAAATGTCAAAAAACAAGGACGAACTTAAGCACAGCGACGAGGAAGAGCTTATGCAGTCTCCCGTCCCCGAAGAGCAGCCCGCGGCGGCAGAAGGCGCCGATGAGCCCGCTCCCGCAAAGGAACCCGATGAGCTTGAAAGAGCGCTCGCCGCTGCCGAAGATTACAAGCGCAAATGGTATTCGGTCTCTGCCGAGTACGATAATTTCCGCAAACGCAACCAGTCGGCGGTCGCCCAGGCGTATGCCGACGGCAAGGCGGAAGCCATACTCAAACTGCTTGCGGTCGCCGATAACTTCGGCTACGCCTACGAAGGCGCCTGCGATGAAAAGACAAAGCAGGGCATCGACAAGATAATAAAGAGCTTCAACACCATAATATCTTCGCTCGGCGTCGAGGAGATAGTCATCAACGTCGGCGACGCCTTCGACGAGGGCGTGGCGGAAGCCGTAATGAACGTGCCTGCGGGCGAAGGCGAGCAAGCCAACACGGTCAGCCGAGTGCTCAAAAAGGGCTACAGGCAGGGCGACAAGGTCATCCGCTTTGCGCAGGTAGTCGTGACAAATCAGTAAAAAAATTTAAAAATATTTCACGGTGCAAGCGAAACCGCGCTTTCGCGCAGCACGACCCAATTTGCGAATTCTTTCGCCTCAGCGGTGTAAATTGCCGCGGACATATGATATGTGGGCGAAGGGGGGTCGCAGCAAGAGCGGCAGAGCCGCTAAAAAATAACGACAAGTTGTTGCGTGTCCCCTAACGCACAACTTGTGTTAAAGGAGTAAAATTATGGGAAAAGTAATAGGCATTGACTTAGGAACAACCAACTCGTGCGTGGCTGTAATGGAGGGCGGCGAACCCGTCGTCATTCCCAACAGCGAAGGCAACAGAACGACCCCTTCGGTCGTGTCGTTCAAGGCGGACGGCACCCGTATAGTCGGTCAGGCGGCAAAGCGTCTCGCAGTCGCCCAGCCCGATAAGACCGTCATTTCGATAAAGCGCCATATGGGCGAAAATTACAAAGTCAACATCGAAAAGGGCTATTCCCCCCAGGAAATTTCGGCAATGATACTTTCCAAACTCAAGACGGATGCCGAAAGCTATCTGGGCACCAAGGTGACCGACGCCGTCATCACCTGCCCCGCATATTTCAACGACAGCCAGCGCCAGGCTACCAAGGACGCGGGCAAGATAGCCGGTCTGAACGTGCTGCGTATAATCAACGAGCCCACGGCGGCTGCGCTTGCCTACGGCCTCGACAAGCAGGAAGGCAGCCAGAAGGTGATGATATACGACCTCGGCGGCGGCACGTTCGATGTATCCATTCTTGAAATAGGCGACGGCGTGTTCGAAGTTCTGGCAACCAACGGCGATACTCACCTCGGCGGCGACGACTTCGATAACAAGATAATAGAATACCTCGTAGATACCTTCAAAAAGGAGACGGGCGTAGACCTTTCAAAAGACAGGGCTGCCATGCAGAGGCTCAAGGAAGCTGCCGAAAAGGCAAAGATAGAGCTTTCGGGCATGACCAACACCAACATCAACCTGCCCTTCATAACCGTCGTCGACGGTCAGCCCCAGCACCTCGACATCGACCTTTCGCGTCAGAAGTTCGATAACCTCACTTCCGAACTCGTCGACCGCACCGTCGAGCCCATGAAAAAGGCAATGTCCGATGCGGGCTTAAGCTATTCCGACATCAAAAAGGTCATTCTCGTCGGCGGCTCCACCCGTGTGCCCGCCGTGTATAACAAGGTAAAGGAGATAACCGGCAAGGAGCCCTTCAAGGGCATCAACCCCGATGAATGCGTTGCTATAGGCGCAGCCATTCAGGGCGGCGTGCTCTCGGGCGAGGTAAAGGACGTGCTCCTTCTCGACGTAATGCCCCTCACGCTCGGCATCGAAACGCTCGGCGGAGTATCCACGCCCCTCATCGAGCGCAACACCACCATCCCCGTAAAGAAGAGCCAGGTGTTCTCCACCGCGGCGGATAACCAGCCCGGCGTTGAAATAAACGTGCTCCAGGGCGAAAGAAAGTTTGCCCGCGACAACAAGTCGCTCGGCAAGTTCATGCTCACCGACATTCCTCCCGCACCCCGCGGCGTGCCCCAGATCGAAGTCACCTTCGATGTCGACGCCAACGGCATAGTCAACGTAACGGCAAAGGACCTCGGCACCGGCAAGTCCACCAACATAACCATAACCGCTTCTACCAACCTCTCCGAAGAGGAGATAGATAAGGCGGTCAAGGATGCCGAAAAGTATGCCGAAGAGGACAAGAAGCGCAAGGAAGCCGTAGACAACAAGAACAACCTCGAAGGCATGATAGACTCGCTTGAAAAGACCGTAAAGGAGGCGGGCGACAAGCTTTCGGAAGAGGATAAAAACACCGTTGAATCGGCTATATCCGCCGCCAAAACCGAACTTGAAAGCGGCGACAACGACCGCATCAAGGCGGCGTTCGAAAAGCTGCAGACCGATGTTCAGCCCGTCATCGCAAAGATGTATCAGCAGGCGCAGGGCGCCGCGGGCGCAAATCCCGGCAATGGCGGCAACGGCGACGACACCGAATTCACCCAGCACAACTGATACAAAAGCTCACGAAAGTTCCGCGTATCAAATTTTTTACGCACAACTCGCGTTAATATATTTTTAAGCAGCGCGCAAATTATCCGCGCTGCTTAAAAGTTAATAAACTTATCGCGGCGCGGGTGCGCGGCAATGCAATGCGCGTTCGCCGCGCCATATGCCGCAGCGAACGCGTGGCGAACAATAAATACTTTTAACGGTATAAAAAATGCCTGAACAAAAAAAGAACTACTATGAAATACTCGGCGTGGGCAGGAATGCCACGCAGGACGAGATAAAATCGGCGTACCGCAAGCTGGCTTTAAAGTACCACCCCGACCGCAACCCGGGCGACGACGCCGCTGCCGAAAAATTCAAGGAGGTCAACGAAGCCCATACGGTGCTCTCCGATGAGGAAAAGCGCAAGCAGTACGACTTCGAACTCGACCACCCCGGCATGAGCGGCGGCAATCCCTTTTCGGGCGGCAACCCCTTTTCGGGCGGGTTCGGCGACTTCGGTGACATATTTTCATCGATGTTCGGCGGCGGGTTCGGCGGTTCTGCGCGCCAGGCGGCGCCTTCGCGCGGGGCTAATATCGAGCAGACCATCCGTCTTTCCTTTCTCGATGCCATCAAGGGCTGCACAAAGGAGATAAGCTACTTCCGCAACGAGCCCTGCAAGTCGTGCGGCGGCACGGGCGCCAAGGGCGGCACCTCGTTTGAAAAGTGCGGCCGCTGCGGCGGTTCGGGCAGGGTAAAGTATCAGCAGGATACCATATTCGGCAGAACAATTCAGGTGGGCGTCTGCCCCGACTGCAACGGCACGGGCAAAAAGATAATAGATAAATGCCCCGATTGCAAGGGCAAGGGCTATGTGCGCAGCCAGACTCGATTTACCGTAAACATCCCCGCCGGCGTCGATTCGGACAGCTCGCTCAGAAAGCGCGGCTACGGTCAGGCGGCGCAGGGAGGGGGCGAGCCCGGCGATTTGTATCTGTATTTCCAGATAGAGCCCCACAGGCTGTTAAAGCGGCAGGACAGGGACTTGTACGTCACCGTGCCCATCTCCTACCGCACCGCGGTGCTGGGCGGCAAAATACAGGTCCCCGGCATAGACGACACGCTTGAACTGACCGTGCCCGCGGGCACGGCTTCGGGCACGCGCTTCTGCATACGCGGCAAGGGCGTGCGCACCGTAAACGGCACGGGCAATCTGTATGTCGACGTGCAGATAGATATCCCCGAAAAGCTGTCGCGTGAGCAGGCAAAAAAGCTCAGCGACTTTGAAGATTCCATTCCCTTAAAGTCGTGCGACAACATGCAGCGCTACGCAAACAACGTATCCGCCCTCTACGGCAGGAATATAGAAAAACAGTAAAACACAGCCGCGGCGAATTTCGCCGCGGCTGTAATAGTTGATATGGCTCTAACAGCGGGTGTATAGCCAACCAATGCATGCCCGGGCAGGTATGTTTGGGGCATATAAGTTTAAATACATATTCGTGGCGGAAAATATGGTCGCGGGCGGCACCTAAGGTGCCGCCCGCGACCATATGCGTTTTGTCGCATGTTTCAGTTTTTGCCGAAAAGTTCGGCATATCGCCGGTCTATCTCGTCGAAGTGCTTTTTAAAGCAGCTGTAAAATCCCCTGCTTTCCGCCGTTATGTATGGCTTTTCGGGTGCGCCCATCGCCTCGAGTTTTGCAAGGCGGTAGTCGCCGTTTACCTTCCAGTTCTGCAAAAAGCCTATGTGTATGGCGTCCGTAGGGCAAAAGAACGAGCAGCGCATGCACATATCGCACCTGTGCCCGAATTTTACACTGCCTTCGATTATTTTTATGTTGCCTTCGGGGCAGTTTTTGGCGCACAGCCCGCACTTTACGCACCTGTCGTCGGCGCGGTAAAAAAACGAGTTGACTGCGCCGCCGACCTTTTGTATTGATATCGCGGCGGAAGCTATGTTGTATGCGGCGTTCGATTTTATCTCGGGTGCGCAGCCGCTCTCCAAATCGTGCGCAAGTATCTTTAAAAGCTTGCCGTCCTTTTCAAGAATTTCGCGCACGAAGTCGGTATCGAACGCGAAGTGGATGTTGTAGGGCATAACAAAGTGATATTCCCCCGCGAACACCGCCTTTTTGCGCCTCATGCGCCTTAAAAGTATGCGGCTCGAAGCATTGTTCATGGCAAAGGTTTCGCCGCTGTTCTTGTATATAAAGAACTTTTGCCCTGCGCGTATATCGAGCTTATCCACATATCTGTTGAACGGCAGCGGCGAATTGAAACCGTATATAGGGTATCCGAACCCTATCACGTCGCAGTCCGAAGTATCGGCTATGGGCGCGAAAGCGTCTATCTCCGTCCGCTCCACGCTGTGCCCGCGCTCCGTCAGCTCTCGGGCGAGTCTGTCGGTGAGATAGCGCGTGTTGTAGGTGCCTGTGTAGTATACGAGCAGCACTCTCATATGCGCACCATTCCGTGCTCTTTCAAAAAGTTTATGTGGTCGCGCACCGTCTCTTCGAGGGGACGGGGCGAGTAGCCGAATTCTTCAACGCTCTTAGAGATGGGAAAGTCTGCCCGCTCCCTTATCGATGACAGCGCGGCGCCCGTATACAGCGGGCGTTTGCCGCTTATCTTTGAGCCTACATACAGGAAAGGCAGCCCCATATATGCCACCCAAAGGGGCAGGGTGGGTATCATCCTGCGCCCCGTCATGTCGCAGATGACTTTAAGGCAGTCGTTTATTTTGTCGGGTCGGTGGGCAAATATATAGCTTTCGCCCTTCTTTGCCCTATCAAATATTGCGGGCAGCACGTCGGCAAAGTCGCGCACGTCAAAGTCGTTGTAGCCTGCGTCTACCGAGGCGGGCAGCCTGCCTTCGATAAACTCAATGAACATCTGCGTCATGTGGCTGTTGCTGTAATCGCCCGGCCCCAGCACGCCCGCAAGCATTAGTATGCTTGCGTCCAGCCCGCTTTCGTGTACGGCGTTCAAAACTATCCTGTCCGCCTCGCTCTTCGCCCTGGCATAGTCCGTTCGCGCCCTTGCAGGGTCGGGTATATAGCTTTTAAGCTGTTCGTCGGGGAAATATCCCCTGGGGAACGCCTCAGTAGAAGATATGTGCAGCAGCTTTTTTACGTTGTGTTTAAGGCATGCTTCAACCACGTTGCGCGTGCCCTCCACCGTGGCGGAGTGCAGTTCGGCAGCCGAACCTTCGCCAATGCTCACCTTTGCCACCGTGTGTACCACGGCAAAATCGCCGCCGCCCGCAAACAGCTTTTCCACGTCCGCGGCGTTTGAAATATCGCCGTAAACAATTTCGGGCGCACGGTCTTCAAACACCCTTTCAAACTTTTCGCGGCTCCTTGCAAAGCCCACCACGCGGCAGCCTTCGGCAATGAGCTTTTTGGTGAGCACGTTGCCAACATACCCCGTGCAGCCGGTAACTATATATGTAATATCCCTGTTCATATTCTGCTCCTTTTTTTAGCTGCGCCGCTCAATGTGTGCGCAACACGTCAAAGTTTAGCATATTCCGCCAAAAATTGCAACTACATTGCGCCCTCCGCAGGCAAATGCAGGCAGAGCAGGGGGAGGGCTTATTGCTCTTCGGCAATGTCCAATCCCAACAGCACGCCAAACCTGAACCCTTCCTTATAATAGCTTTCGCATTCCTCGCACGCCGCCTCGTCTATATGCTCTTTGAACTGTCTGTACAGTCTGTCTTCCTCGCTGCCCGCTTTCAGCAGCTTTGTCAGCGCCTCGTCGGCGTCGCACACCTTGCCCATTATCGAAGTGTACCTTTTTGTGACTTTCACGCTCTCATATGTGCCGCGCAGTCCGTAGCACATTTGCTCTATTGCAGATTTCATTGCCTTTCCTCCGTGTGTGTTTTTTATATTATACCTCATTATCTGACGGTTGTAAGCGGTTACTACAGATAGAGCTAAAAAATTTTTATAGGAAAGTGCACCGTAAGGAATGCCGCCGAACTCCCCTTTTGGGGGTCCCTCGGCGGGGCGCCGCCTGCGGCGGCGCTGCGCTATTCGAATTCTGTAGGTGCGCCATAACAAAACATGGGATGACAAAAGTCATCCCATGTTTTGTGGTGCACCGTAAGGAATTCGAATCCCTAGCCTTTGGTTCCGTAGACCAATGCTCTATCCAGTTGAGCTAACGGTGCATAATCAAGAATACTAAATTAAGCTTATGCAAAAGAATCGCAAACATCCTTCAAACAGCCTAATTATTCTACTAAATATATTTATCTTTGTCAATTACTTTGAGCGCGTTGAGCGCATAATTTTAAAAAATTCTTTGCTTCGGTGGCAGTTTTGTCGTCCGTTTGTTTGACTTTATTATATAAAGTGGTATACTAACTTGAGTTGTCAGTTTCAAGAGGTGTTCCATGCACAGGTCGCGCCAAAGGCGTATGCTCACCATGACGGAGGGGTCGCTCGTAAAAAACATTTTAATATTTTCGTTGCCGCTGATGCTTTCAAACGTGCTGCAGGTTCTGTTCAACATGTCCGACGTAGCCGTGGTGGGCAAATTCAGTTCCGATGCCAACGCCCTCGGCGCGGTCGGTTCAACTTCGACATACGTCGCCCTCTTCACGGGGCTGCTCATAGGTTTCGGTACGGGCGTCAACGCCATAATGGCGCAGCGGCTGGGCGCCGGAGACGAGGAGGGGGCAGCCAAGGTCGCCCACACCGGGTTCATTCTTTCGGCGGTATACGGGCTGATAATTTCCGCGCTCGCCATGGCGCTCGCCCGTCCCGTGCTGGTGCTCATGGGCACAAAGGAGCAGTTTCTCGACGGCGCGCTCAAATACGTGTACATATACTTTACGGGCGCGGCGGGCAGCGCGATATACAACTACGGCAACGGCGTGTTTTCGGCCGACGGCGACACCAAAAAGCCGCTCATATTCCTTGCCGCGGCGGGCGTGACCAACGTCCTTTTAAACCTGTTCTTCGTAATAGTCTGCAAAATGTCGGTGGACGGCGTCGCGCTCGCTTCAACCATTTCGCAGTGGCTTTCTGGCGTGCTCATACTCATTGCCGTTCTGCGCGTCGCCCGCCCCTACAGGCTGCGCCCCGCTTCGCTCAGGCTCGATATGCGCATAGCCCGCAGACTGCTCGTTCTGGGCGTGCCGGCAGGCATTCAGAATGCCATTTTTCAGGTCGCAAACCTCTTTATACAGGCGGGCGTAAACACCTTCGATCCCGAAGTCGTCGAAGGCAACACCGCCGCCGTAAACGCCGACAGCATAGTCTTCGAGCTCATGGCTGCCGTGTATACGGGCTGCACTTCGTTCATAGGTCAGAACTACGGCGCGGGCAACCGCAAAAGGATGCTGCAAAGCTACTTTGTGGCGCTGGGCTATTCGTTCGTGTTCGGGCTGGTGCTCGGACTGGGCATATATTTTAGCGCCGATTTGTTCCTTTCCATATTCACCGACAGCCCCGCCGTCATCGAAGCGGGCAGGCAGCGCCTTTCGGTCATGTGTCTTTCGTATGCCATATCCGCGTTCATGGACTGCACCATCGCCGCCGCCCGCGGACTCAACAAAACGATCATCCCCACAATACTCGTCATACTCGGCTCGTGCGTGTTCAGGGTGTTCTGGGTGTATGTGATATTCCCGCTCGGCGGCACCACTACGCTGCTCTATCTGCTCTATCCCGTGTCGTGGACGATAACGGCGATAGCCGAAATAACTTACTTCATCTTTGCCTACCGCGCCGCAGCGCGCGTGCTCAAGCACGGCAAAGCCGAGCTGTGAGCGGTCGAATTGCCGTTTAAACGCAGATTTTCGGCGTATATATAACTAATTTTAAGTAAAATTGCTCATATCTATTGCAATTTGCCGCCGTGTGTGATATAATATCAAAAATATTTTTGTAAGGGGAATATATGGACGACCCATCTAAGCCAAGTAGATTGCGCGGTTTTTCGCGGCTGCGCCCTCACTTTGCGCTTGAAAGACCTCCATTGAATTTGTAAGCGTTCTGCCTGACACTGTTTTTTATGCTTATGATTTTTGTGGAGGAGTTTATGAATAGTACAATTTTATATATAGTTATAATAGTAGTCTGTCTCGTGTTTTCGGCGTACTTTTCCGCCACCGAGACGGCTTTTACCACGCTCAATAAAGTGCGCGTAAAGACCAAAGCCGATGACGGCAACAAGCGCGCCAAGCTCGTTTTAAAGCTTGCCAACAACTACGACAAGCTGCTTTCGACCATACTTATCGGCAACAACATAGTCAACATTCTGGCGTCGTCCATGGGCACGCTGCTCTTCATCGAGTGGTGCAACGGCAATTCCGACCTCGCTTCGGTGCTCTCTACCATAGTGCTCACCGTGCTCGTGCTCATCTTCGGCGAAATAAGCCCCAAGAGCCTCGCCAAGGAGTTCCCCGAAACCTTTGCATCCTTCTCGGCGCCCATAATCAACGCCTTATGCATAGTGCTCACGCCCATAAACTTCCTTTTCACCATGTGGAAGAAGTTTTTGAACCTCTTCTTCAAGAACAAGGAAGATACCACCATAACCGATGACGAGCTCATCACCATGGTCGATGAGGCAGAGCACGAGGGCGGCATCAACTCGCAGGAATCCGAGCTGATAAAGAGCGCCATCGAGTTCAACGATTTAGAGGTAAAGGACATCCTCATCCCCCGCGTCGACGTCGTCTCCATCGATATAGGATCGACCGAAGAGGAAGTGGCGCAGGTATTTTTGGAGACGCATTTTTCGCGTCTGCCCGTGTACAGGGACACCGTCGACAACGTGGTGGGCATCCTGCACGAAAAGGACTTCATAAAGCAGCGCGCCGAGCCCGGATTTTCGCTTGAAAAGGTAATAAAGCCCGCCGTGTTCGTTGTGGCAACGGCAAAGATATCCGATATTCTGCGTCAGCTCCAAAAGGCAAAGTCGCACATGGCTATAGTTTCGGGCGAGTTCGGCGACGTCGTCGGTATCATCACCATGGAGGACATCCTCGAAGAGCTTGTCGGCGAGATATGGGACGAGCACGACGAAGTGCTCTCGGATATCACCGAGCTGGGCGAAAACGAATACAAAGTCGTCGGCGGCGTCGCGGTGGGCGACTTCTGCGACTACTTCGACCTCGACGAGATAGAATCCGACAGCCAGACGGTGGGCGGCTGGGTCATGGACGTCTTGGGCAAAGTGCCCGAAGTCAACGACACCCTCGTCTACGAAAATCTCACCATAACCGTCACCGGCTGCGAGGACAGGCGCATAACCGAACTGCACGTCACGGTCAAGCCGGGCAGCGACGAAGAGGAAGATGACTGAATTCTTTGATACCGTACGTTAAATGCACGCCTTATGGCGTGCATTTTTTGCGCGCCCGCGCCCGAACGGGCGCGGGCGCGTTTTGGCGGGTGCGGCGGCGCGGCAAAAAAACGGCGGTGCGTCTGCATTTGCAAAAATTTGTGGCGCAAAACAATTGTAAAATCGTCCGCACCGTGCTATACTGTATATATAAAAAATAAATCAACGGAGATACCATTTATGGCAAAGATAACAAAGGATACGCTCATCATGGATTGCCTCAAGCTCAATCCCAACAGTGCAGAAATTCTGCAGGCGGTAGGCATGCACTGCCTCGGCTGTGCAATGGCACACGGCGAGACCATAGAAGAGGCTGTGTTCGTTCACGGCAACGACCTCGAAGCTCTGCTCGCAAAGCTCAACGAGGGCATTGAGGACTAAAAAACTTCGCCGCCGCAGGCTCTGCCTGCGGCGGCTTAAACTTTACAGGGGGCAATCATGACGGACATTCAAAAACTTCAGGGCATAATAGACGGCAGCGACAACATAGTGTTCTTCGGCGGCGCGGGGGTGTCCACCGAAAGCGGCATACCCGATTTCCGCTCGCAGGACGGCTTGTACAACCAAAAATATAAATTCCCGCCCGAAAGCATAATTTCGCACACCTTTTTCACCTGCCGTACGGCGGAGTTCTACGAATTTTACCGCGACAGAATGCTCGCCCTCGACGCCAAGCCCAACGCCGCACACCTCTACCTCGCCGCGCTCGAGCGTTCGGGCAAGCTGAAGGCGGTCGTCACGCAGAATATCGACGGGCTTCATCAGGCGGCGGGCAGCAAAAACGTGTTCGAACTGCACGGCTCGGTGCACCGCAACTACTGCATGCGCTGCCGCAAATTCTATCCCGCAAGCTACATAAAGGGCTCTTCAGGCATTCCCCGCTGCGACTGCGGCGGAGTGATAAAGCCCGACGTGGTGCTGTACGAAGAGGGGCTGGACGGCGTCACCGTGCAGGGCGCCCTCGCCGCGATATCGGCTGCCGATACGCTCATAGTGGGCGGCACTTCGCTCGTCGTCTACCCCGCCGCGGGCTTTATAGATTATTTCCGCGGCAGACACCTCGTGGTGATAAACAAGACTCCCACGCCCGCCGACATGCGTGCCGAACTCGTCATCAACGACGGCATAGCCAAGGTGTTTTCGGCGCTCGCGACTTTGTAAAATATCTCGGAGCGCAAGCGGCGCCGCAAAGGGCGACAAGCGATATGGTTAGATTTTCTCGGCTGACGCTCGAAATGACGGGGAGGGGGAAGTCGACCATATCCCCTTTTGTCATTTCGACCGAAGCGGAGAAATCCGGCACGCAGTGCCGACAAAAGGGGTCGACCGAGCCATACTGTTAGATTTCTCTATGCGCCGCGGCGGGCAGAGCCCGCCGCGGCTTAGTCGAAATGACGGGGAGGGTCGGCGTTGCACCGCAGCGTCAAAAGTCTGAACGATAAAAATGAACGCGCCCCGCGCCATGCATCGGCATGGCGCGGGGTGCCATTTTTGGAAAAATCTTTGCATTGCGCTCCTTCTGCTTTTGATGTATAATATGTTCCGTAATAAATTTCAGGAGGAAACCAATGAAACACACACTAAAATTTTTGTGCGGCGTCGCTTTGATTTCCGCTTTCACGCTGGCGGGCTGCGCCGCGGCGGAAGAGTCTCATCCGCCTGCCGCCGATGAAGGCATAGTCGCCCCTTCGGAGCCCGAACAGCCCCTTCCCGACCAACCCGTCGACGTCCCCGCAGATACCCCCGACGACGGACCTGCCGACGTCCCCGCGGTCGAAGAGCCGCAGGCGGAGCTCGTAATGTATATAAAGGTGACGGGCGACGGCGTCAACATACGCGGCGGTCCCGGCAGCAACTATAAAGTGCTCGGCACGGCGCAAAAGAACACGCTGTACGCCTCGGGCGGCAGGCACGGCAACTGGTATAAAACTTACTACAAGGGCATGGAAGCATACATATACAAGGATTACTGTATATTGGTCGAATTTGAAGCCGCCGAAGAGGAGGTGGAGGCGGTGATAGCCGAAGGCGCCAGGCATATGGGCGTAAAGTACGTCTACGGCGCCACGCGCTACCACAACGGCAGCGGCGTGCGCCTTTCGGGCTTTACCGCGCAGGCGTTCGACTGCTCGTCGCTCATGCAGTATATATTCAAGATTGCCGCAGACGTCAACCTGCAGATGACTACCCGCACCCAGGTGGTGCAGGGCGTCACGGTAAAGGATAAGCTCAAAAGAGGCGACCTCATGTTCTTCACCAACGCCGCCCGCAAGAACAAGACGGGCGTCGAGCGCATAGGCCATGTCGCCATGTACCTCGGCGACAACTACATTCTGCACACCGCTTCGGACTATGCAAAGATAGAACAGATATCTTCCACGCGCTGGAGTTATTACATTCAGGCTCAGCGGATGCTGTAAAATTGCAGAGAGCGCGGGCGCGACATATGTCGCGCCCGCGCTTCCGCTCTGCCATAATATGCGCCCGCGCGCACACGTGCGCGGGCGCATATAAGTTAAGGCACATATTATTATATATAATAATGTATTTATATGCGCTGCGGCAGATATGTATCCCGCCGCATGCGGCTCGGTCACTCGTCGGCGCCGTCCCCGTCGTCGTCCGGCGCTTTGCCCGTTATAAAATCGCCGCGGGGCGCCTGCTTCTCCCCGGGGTCGAGCGCACGGTGCTTGTTTCTGAAAAATATCATCAGCCCGGCGCACAGCAGCGTCGCGAATATGCAGACGAGCCCCCATTCCCAGCCGGCGTACACGAACACGAATATCGCCGCCGCCAGCAGCGCCGCCGCAGCCAGCGAAAAAACTATTCTCAATATAAGGTAGATCTTTGCTTTCATATGTATATAATACGCCCGCTTTGGCAAAAAAGCAAGCAAAAGGGCGGTACGGAGGCGAATTCTGTTAAGAATTCACAAAAAAGTTTCGGCTATATACAAATTAAATTTTTGCAGAAAAATGTCGCATAAAGTTGACTTTAATGCAAAATGCTGATATTATAAGCAAGCTGTGTGGCGCGGGCAAGCGCGACGGCAGGGCAGTTCAAAACGCTTTAAAAGCTTTTAAAAAGATTTTAAAAAAGTTTTGAAAAATGCTTGACAAGTATATATCCGCTGTGATATGATACATAAGCTGTCGTTTGGAGGTACTAAATCTCCTGCGGGCGAGACAAACTAAATAAAAACTTTCAAAAAAGTTTTTAAAAAAAGTTTGTAAAAATGCTTGACAAACTAATATACAGTATGATATAGTAGTTGAGCTCTCGCTACAGAGCACTGACCGTTAAGTCAGTTGATGAAGTTTAAAAATTGAATAGAAGGAAACGATTTAGTTATCGCAAGATAACACAGTTTCTGTCAATAACTTTGAAGTACATCAAGTACCACAAAGCTAAAGTCAGCAAAGATAATGACTATTTAGTCGAGATAGAGCCACGAACTTTTAAAAGTTTGTGTTTTATACAAATTAAACTCAAGAGTTTGATTCTGGCTCAGGATGAACGCTGGCGGCGTGCTTAACACATGCAAGTCGAATGTAGTTTACTACATGGCGGACGGGTGAGTAACGCGTGAGCAATCTGCCCATATCTGGGGGATAACAGTTGGAAACGACTGATAATACCGCATAATATCATTTTTGGGCATCTTTAAATGATCAAAGATTTATCGGATATGGATGAGCTCGCGTCTGATTAGCTTGTTGGTGAGGTAACGGCTCACCAAGGCGACGATCAGTAGCCGACCTGAGAGGGTGATCGGCCACATTGGGACTGAGACACGGCCCAAACTCCTAC
>CALVHH010000013.1 GCA_944327465.1 uncultured Clostridia bacterium
ATAGTAGAATGATGTTGAATTTTTGCCGAAAAATTCAACATCGGTAAAAAAATCGGACGTTGAACTCAGTTCAACATGGGCAATGAATGTTGAACTGATGTTGAACCGGAGGCTCATTCAACCCTATGGTCGTGAATAAATGAATAAAAGTGGTTTTGGAAAATTTCCAAAACCACTTTATTTTGTTGAAATATTAATTTACAACACAATATATTGTGTGCCTTATTTGCTCATGCCTTCCTGAATTGCAACTGCAACGGCAACGGTTGCGCCGACCATGGGGTTGTTGCCCATACCGATGAGACCCATCATTTCAACATGGGCGGGAACGGAGGAGGAACCTGCAAACTGCGCATCGGAGTGCATTCTGCCCATCGTGTCGGTCATGCCGTAGCTTGCGGGGCCTGCAGCCATGTTGTCGGGGTGCAGCGTTCTGCCCGTACCGCCGCCGGATGCTACCGAGAAGTACTTTACGCCGTTTTCAACGCACCACTTCTTGTAAGTGCCTGCAACGGGGTGCTGGAATCTGGTGGGGTTGGTGGAGTTGCCCGTAATTGATACCGAAACATTTTCAAGCTTCATTATGGCTACGCCTTCGGGCACGTTGTCTGCGCCGTAGCACTTTACCTTTGCGCGCGCACCGTCCGAAAAAGCTATAGTGTCTACAACTTTTACGGTCTCGGTGTAGGGATCGAACTGAGTCTTTACATAGGTGAAGCCGTTAATTCTCGAAATAATGTAAGCGGCGTCCTTGCCCAGACCGTTCAAAATTACGCGCAGGGGCTTTACGCGCACCTTGTTTGCGTTTTCGGCGATCTTAATTGCGCCTTCGGCGGCGGCAAAGCTTTCGTGACCTGCAAGGAAGCAGAAGCAGTCGGTGTCTTCCGAAAGGAGCATTGCGCCCAGGTTGCCGTGACCAAGACCAACTTTTCTGTTCTCTGCGACCGAGCCGGGTATGCAGAAGCTCTGCAGACCGATGCCTATGGCGGCAGCGGCGTCGGCTGCCTTTGTGCAGCCCTTCTTAATGGCGATAGCCGCGCCTACGGTGTACGCCCACACGGCGTTTTCAAAGCATATGGGCTGGGTGCCGCGCACGATCTTGTCGCAGTCAACGCCTTTGGCAAGGGTTATGTCTTTGCATTCTTCAATGGAATTGATGCCGTATTCTTTAAGAACGCCCAAAATTTTGGCTTCTCTTCTCTCGTAACCTTCAAAAAGTGCCATGCTTATTCAACCTCCTTGTCGTTTCTGGGGTCGATGTATTTTACCGCACCCTGTTCTTTGCTGTATCTGCCGTAGGTGCCTATAGATTTTTCGTAAGCTTCGTTTGGCGTGAGACCCTTCTTCATGAAGTCGGTCATCTTGCCGAGAGATACAAACTTATATCCGCAAACTTCGTTGTTCTTGTCCAGCGCCATCGAAATTACGTAGCCTTCAGCCATCTCAAGGTATCTCACACCCTTTGCTGCGGTGCCGTACATGGTGCCTACCTGCGAACGCAGACCCTTGCCCAAATCTTCGAGACCTGCGCCGATGGGCAGACCGTCGTCCGAGAATGCCGACTGCGACCTGCCGTAAACTATCTGCAGGAAGAGCTCTCTCATAGCGGTGTTTATTGCGTCGCACACGAGGTCGGTGTTCAGCGCTTCCAGAATGGTCTTGTGGGGCAGGATTTCGGCAGCCATTGCGGCGGAGTGCGTCATGCCGGAGCAGCCGATCGTCTCTACGAGCGCCTCCTGAATGATGCCGTCCTTTACGTTGAGCGTAAGCTTGCAGGCGCCCTGCTGAGGTGCGCACCAGCCTATGCCGTGGGTAAGACCTTTGATGTCCTTGATTTCCTTTGCCTGAATCCACTGTCCTTCTTCGGGAATGGGGGCGGGGCCGTGTTCGAATCTGCCCGAAACGCCCTTAGCAACGCAAATCATGTTTTCAACGTCTTTTGAATATTGCATTACGATTCCTCCAAAAATTATTAAATCGCCGCCCTGCGGGCGGGCGTATATTGACGCACTTATGCTACGCAAAAATTATAACATAGCATTTGCTTTTAATCAAATATATTTCGCAAAAAAATTAGCGATTTACGTGTAAAAAAATTGCAAACGCAAAAAAAGTGTTTACATCTCCGGCTTTTGTATTATAATAGTATGTGTAATACTGCGCCCGCGCGCCGGTCTGTGCGCCGCGCATAAGAGGTAAATATGTCGGTTGTCTGTCAGAACTGCAAAAAGCGCCCCGCGACCGTAAACTTCATCGAAACGGTCGGCGGCGAAACGGTGGCGCTGCATCTTTGCGAACAGTGCTATAAATACAAGTACGGCGAGTTTGAAAGCACCGCCATGGGCGCCATGCTCAACGGTCTGTTCGGCGAACCCGAGCAGCCCGTAAAAAAGGTCTGCAAGGTGTGCGGCATGCGCTTTGAAGATTACGAGCGCACGGGGCTTTTGGGCTGTCCCAGCTGTTACGACGTGTTCAAAGAAGAGCTGCTGCCATCGATACAGAGCATACAGGGCAAGACCTATCACGTGGGCAAGGAGGGTGGCGACCACTCCTCGGAGCACGACTTCAGGCTGCGCCTCAAATCGCTGCAGGAGCAGCTCGAATCGGCGCTCACCCGCGGCGACTACATAGCCGCAAGCAGGCTCAACAGGCACATGACTTCCATAAAAAACGCCATAAAGGGAGGGGACGGCAATGGCTCGGACTGATATGGTCGTGGCGTCGTCTCGCATAAGGCTGGCGCGCAACCTTAACGGCTATCCCTTTCCTTCGCGCCTTAAGAGCGATAAACAGGCAAAGGAGATAATACGCGCCGTATCTTCGGCGATAAACAAGATAGATGAATTCAAGCTCAGCTATATGGACGGGATAAGCGAAGACGAGGCGCTCAACCTCGTCGAAAATCACCTCGTCAGTCCGCTGCTTCTCCGCCGCCCGTCGTATTCGGCAGCCGTCATCAATCACAGGCGCAACATCTCGATAATGATAAACGAAGAGGACCACCTGCGCGAGCAGTGCATCGAAAAGGGCTATGCCCTGCGCAGCGCGTACGCCACCATGTCCGAAAAGGACAATATAATGGCGCGCTCCATACAGTTCGCCTACGATGAACAGCTCGGCTATCTCACAGCTTGCCCCACCAATCTCGGCACGGGGCTCAGGGCGTCGGTAATGCTCTTTCTGCCCGCGCTCACAAACGCCGGCTATATTCCCAAGGTCATACGTTCAGCCAATCGCCTGGGGCTGACGGTGCGCGGAATGTACGGCGAGGGCAGCCAGGCAGAAGGCTACATGTACCAGCTCTCCAACGAGGTGACTCTGGGCGTCACCGAGGACGAGATAATTTCCCTCGTCGAACAGGTCACCGAGCGCGTCGCCGAAATGGAGCTCTCCGAGCGCAAGCGTTTAAAGACGGGCGGGCGGTCAATGTACATCAAGGATGCGTGCCTGCGCTCGTACGGCATACTCACCCACTGCGCCGTCATCTCGGGCGAAGAGTTCGAAAAGCTGTGCGCAAACTTAAAGCTCGGCGTCTGCCTCGGTTATTTTTCGTCGTCGGGGATAGGTTGGATAGACGACCTGATAATAGACATGAAGCCTTCCAACCTCAGCCTGCTCGCCGGCAGAAAGCTGTCCGCGCCCGAGCGCGACTGCTGTCGTGCGGACTACGCCTCGCGCCGCATAAAAGAAAAGATCCTTGACTAAGGAGGAAGATACATATGGATACAAGCAGATTTTCGCACAACCTGCAGATAGTTGTGGCACGTTCACACGAACTTGCTGCAAGTATAGGCACTTCATATATAGGCAGCGAGCATCTCGTATACGCCATGCTCATAACTTCGGGCTGCACCGCGGGCAACATATTGCTCGGTGCGGGCGTGTCCGAAGAAAAATTCAGGCGCTATTTCATCAATTCCGCCGACCCCGAATCGTCCATATCCGGCTATACGCCGCGCACCAAGCACATGTTCGAACGCGCCGCAGACCTCGCAATAGAGTACGGCGGCGACGACGCCCTCGTCGGTACCGAGCATCTCATGCATGCAGTCATGGAATCGCCCGAATGTCTCGCCATGCGCATACTGCGTGCGGTGGGCGTGAGCATGAGCATGCTCGCCTCCAGGCTCGAGATGGCTCTTACGGGGGGCGAGACGTCCGATCCAGACGATGACGACGGCGAAATTTCAGCCATTCCGGTGTGGTTCTTCGAAGAAAAGGTTGTCCACCCCGCCAGGCAGCGCAAGCAGCCCCAAAAGAGCGAAAGGAGCGAAAACGTCAGCGCCGAACTGCTCCAGTACGGCACCAACCTCACGCAGAAGGCGCGCGAGGGCAGGATAGACCCCGTGATAGGCAGAAAAAAGGAGATAGATAAGATAATCCAGGTGCTCTCCCGCCGCACCAAGAACAACCCCGTGCTCATCGGTGAACCGGGCGTGGGCAAGTCTGCCGTGGTCGAAGGTCTTGCCCAGGCAATAGTCAACAACCAGGTGCCCGAGCTTTTAAAGGGCAAGGTGGTGTTCTCGCTCGACCTCGCAAGCATGGTGGCGGGCTCCAAGTACAGGGGCGACTTTGAAGAGCGCCTCAAAAACGCCATCAACTCCATAAAGGAAAACGGCAACATAATTCTGTTCATAGACGAAATACACAACCTCGTTGGCGCGGGCTCCACGTCGGATGGCAACATGGACGCGGCAAACATATTAAAGCCCATGCTCGCCCGCGGCGAATTGCAGACAATAGGCGCCACCACGCTCGAAGAGTACCGCAAGTATATCGAAAAGGACGCCGCTTTGGAGAGGCGCTTTACGCCCGTACAGGTAGAAGAGCCCTCGGTCGAGGACACCGTCGAAATACTCCGCGGACTGCGCGACAAGTACGAAGCCCACCACAAGGTCGTCATCACCGACGAGGCGATAATCGCCGCGGCTACCCTTTCAGACAGATATATAACCGACAGATACCTGCCGGATAAGGCGATAGACCTCATCGATGAAGCCGCCTCACGTGCGCGGCTCGACAGTTACAACTCCCCCCAGGAGATAAAGGAGCTCGAAGAAAAGCTCAAAAGGCTCAACGCCGAAAAGACCAAGGCTGCACGGGGCGAAAATTACACGCAGGCGCAAAAGCTCGTCGACGAGATAAACGCCGTGCAGACAAAGATAAAGTCGCTCAACTCCGAGTGGAAGGAGGGCGTGCATGCCACCGCCCCCCAGATAGGCAGCGACGACATAGCAAGGATAGTCAGCTCGTGGACGGGCGTGCCCGTAGTCAGGCTGACCGAGCAGGAGAGCGAAAAGCTGCTCCACCTCGAAGACAACCTCCACAAGCGCATAATCGGTCAGGACGAGGCTGTCTCCGCCGTCGCCCGCGCCATCCGCCGCGCCCGTGCGGGGCTCAACGAGGCAAACAAACCCATAGGCTCTTTCATCTTCGTCGGTCCCACGGGCGTGGGCAAGACCGACCTCGCCAAGGCTCTCGCCGAGGCTATGTTCGGCGACGAAAAGCTGATGATAAGGCTGGATATGTCCGAATTCATGGAAAAGCACACCGTCTCCAAGCTGATAGGCGCCCCTCCCGGCTATGTCGGCTACGACGACAACGCCGGCGGTCAGCTGACCGAGCGCGTGCGCCGCAAGCCCTATTCGGTAGTGCTCTTCGATGAAATCGAAAAGGCGCACCCCGATGTATTCAACGTGCTCTTGCAGATACTCGATGACGGCAGGCTTACCGACAGCAAGGGCAGGGTGGTCAACTTCAAAAATACTATAATAATTTTGACTTCCAACGTCGGCGCGGGGCAGATAAAAAAGATGACGGGTCTGGGCTTTGCAAGTTCGGATGCCGACGACGGCTACGACGACATGAAGGAGAACATCATGGACGCCCTACGCCAGTCCTTCAAGCCCGAATTTTTAAACAGGCTGGACGACATAATAATCTTCCGCAAGCTCACCAAGGAGGAGACGGGGCTCATCTGCCGCAAGATAATCGAAGGTCTGCGCGCCCGCCTCAGGGAGCGCAATATCGGCTTCGAGCTGACCCCCGCGGCAATGGATAAGCTCATCGACGAGGGCTACAGCGACGAATACGGCGCCCGCCCGTTGAAGCGCGTCGTGCAAAAGCGCATCGAAGACAGGCTTTCGGATGAGATCCTCGCCGGCAGAGTGCTGGGCGGCGAAAAGGTCACCGTCGACGTCAAGGACGGCAGCTTCGTGTTTGCCTCCAAGGCATAAATAATTTTTTTGCGCAAATTTCAAAGGCGGCGCCGTGCGGCGCCGCCTTTTCCCGCGTCCTGCGGGCGCGAGTCGTTCAAATGAATTTTGCTGTTGTACAATTTGTAATTAAAATTCTATGGTCTTTTCAATGTAAGCTTCCAGCTCGGATATGGGCAGGCGTATCTGCTCCATGCTGTCGCGGTCGCGCACGGTGACGGTACCGTCTTCAAGCGTGTCAAAGTCGATTGTTATGCACAGCGGCGTACCTATTTCGTCCTGGCGGCGGTAGCGCTTGCCTATCGAACCCGTCACGTCGTAAGTGACGCTGAACTTTTTGGCGAGCGCCCTGTAAATCTCGTCGGCCTTTTCCGAAAGGTTCTTCTGCAAAGGCAGTATTGCCGCCTTATAGGGCGCAAGGAAGGGATGCAGGTGCAAAACCGTCCTCGTGTCGTTCTTTGCGGGGTCGACAACTTCCTCGTCGTAGGCGTCCGTAAGGTATGCAAGCACCATTCTCTCGACGCCCAGCGAAGGCTCAATAACGTAGGGTATATATTTTTCGTTCGTGACGGGGTCGGTGTACTCCATGCTCTCGCCGCTCTCCGTCTGGTGCTGCGTAAGGTCGTAATCCGTCCTGTCCGCCACGCCCCACAGCTCGCCCCAGCCGAAGGCAAACCTGTATTCAAAGTCGGTCGTCGCCTTGGAATAGAAGCACAGCTCTTCGGGCGAGTGGTCGCGCAGCTTAAGGTTTTCTTCCTTCATGCCGAGTGATAGCAGGAATGAGCGGCAGTATTCCTTCCAGTAGTTGAACCACTCAAGGTCGGTGCCGGGCTTGCAGAAGAACTCCAGCTCCATCTGCTCGAATTCGCGCACGCGGAAAATAAAGTTTCCTGGCGTTATTTCGTTGCGGAATGATTTACCTATCTGACCTATGCCGAAGGGCACGCGCATCCTTGCCGAGCGCTGCACGTTTTTGAAGTTTACAAATATGCCCTGCGCCGTCTCGGGGCGGAGGTATACGGTGTTCACGCTGTCCTCGGTGACGCCCTGGAACGTCTTGAACATCAGGTTGAACTTTCTTATGGGCGTAAAGTCGCTCTTGCCGCACACGGGGCAGACTACGCCGTGTTCCTTTATGAACGCCTCCAGCGCGTCGTTGTCCATGGCCTCTACTTTTACGTCCATGCCGTGCTTTTGCACGTACGCCTCTACAAGGTTGTCGGCGCGGTGCCTCGTCTTGCAGTTTTTGCAGTCCATCAGCGGGTCGGAAAAACCTCCCAGATGTCCCGAAGCCTTCCACGTGCGCGTGTTCATGAGTATGGCGCAGTCAACGCCGCAGTTCAGGGTGTTTTCGGTGACGAACTTTTTCCACCACGCCTTCTTTATGTTGTTTTTGAGCTCCACGCCCAGCGGACCGTAGTCCCACGTGTTGGCAAGTCCGCCGTAAATTTCGCTTCCGGGGAATATGAACCCGCGGTTTTTGCAGAGCGCCACTAACTTATCCTGGGTGACCGCCCTCTTTTTTTCAGCCATAAATAACTCCTTCGGCGCACTTGGCAGCAATGCGCACGTTTAAAAAAATTTATCGCAATCATTTTATAAAATAATGTCGCCTAAGTCAAGCGAATGGGCGCCGCCCCCGCGCAGGGCGGAAAATTTTTTATATTTTTTTATAATTTTATAAAAAACCTCGCTAAAAAAAGTGCAATTGCCCCCGCAGTATGCTATAATCAATGCGATAAAATTTTTGAGAGGTCGTTATGCTCAGCGATATCGAAATTGCGGAAAGCTGCAAATTAAAGGACATACGCTCCATAGCTGAAAAACTTGCGATAGGCGAAGACGAGCTTGAACCGTACGGCAAGTACAAGGCAAAGATAAACTTTAAAAATTTTGCCCCCAAAGCCAAACTCATCCTGGTCACCGCCATAAATCCCACGGCGGCGGGCGAAGGCAAGACCACCGTTTCAATAGGGCTTGCCGATGCCCTGTCTCACCTCGGCAAAAAGGTCTGCCTCGCCTTGAGGGAACCTTCTCTCGGTCCCGTTTTCGGCGTAAAGGGCGGCGCTGCCGGCGGCGGATACGCCCAGGTGGTGCCCATGGCAGATATCAACCTGCACTTCACGGGCGACTTGCACGCCATAACATCCGCAAACAATCTGCTGTGCGCAATGATAGATAACCACATATTCCGCGGCAATGCGCTCGACATACAAAAGGTGTATTTCCACCGCTGCATGGACATGAACGACAGGGCGCTGCGCGACATTGTCCTTACTTGTAAGGCGGGTAACATGAAGGGCTGTACCGACTACGAAAGGCACGAAGGCTTCGAAATAACCGCCGCAAGCGAAGTCATGGCAGTGCTTTGCCTTGCCCGCGACCTCAAAGACCTCAAAGAGCGCCTCGGCAACATAGTCGTCGGCGTCAATTCAAAGGGCGGCTACGTCTATGCCCGCCAGCTCAACGCCCAGGGCGCAATGGCGACCCTTTTAAAGGACGCAATCAATCCCAACCTCGTCCAGACTCTCGAAGGTACCCCCGCAATAGTCCACGGCGGTCCCTTTGCAAACATCGCCCACGGCTGCAACTCAGTGCGCGCAACGTATGCCGCAATGACCTTTGCCGACTACGCCGTCACCGAAGCCGGCTTCGGCGCCGACCTCGGCGCCGAAAAGTTCCTCGACGCCAAGTGCCGCATCGCCGGCATCGCGCCCGACTGCGTTGTGGTGGTAGCCACCGTAAAGGCGTTAAAGCTGCACGGCGGAGCCGATAAAAAACTGCTCTCCGAAAGCAATATCCCCGCTCTGAAGGCAGGCATACCCAATCTTTTAAAGCATGTCGAAAACATGCAAAAAATATATTCACGCCCCGTTGTGGTCGCAATGAACCGCTTTGCCACCGACACTGAGGAGGAGATCCAAACGGTTATGCAGGCGTGCAGCGAAGCGGGTGCGCAGGCAATATTCACCGACGTATTCTTAAAGGGCGGCGCCGGCGGCGAAGAGCTTGCAAAAGCAGTGCTGGAAAAATGTAAAAATAAGGAAAACCTTACTTATGCCTACGAACTCGGCGACGACGTAAAGACAAAGATACAAAAAATTGTCTGCAAGGTATACGGCGGCGCCGGCGTCACCTATTCCGAACGCGCCGAAGAAGCGCTGAAAGAAATTGAGTCCAACGGCGTAAACGGTCTGCCCGTCATCATAGCCAAGACGCAGTATTCGCTTTCGGACGACGCTAAAAAGCTCGCCCGTCCCCAGGGCTTTACCGTGCACGTCCGCGACGTCGTCTACAAGGGCGGCGCGGGATTCATAGTTGCGATCGCAGGCGACATAATGCTCATGCCGGGACTTGGCAAAGTGCCCTGCGCCGAAAAGATAGATATCGACGAAAACGGCGTCATAACCGGTCTTTCTTAATTTTCATCAGCGTAATTTAATAACTTTAAGGTCATTATGATATTACCCGAAGCTACCAATTTCATTGAACAGATCATAAACGAAGAACTTGAGGCGGGAAAATTCGAAAGCCGCGGCAATGAGCTGCAGGTGCGTTTTCCGCCCGAGCCCAACGGCTACCTTCATATCGGTCACGTCAAGGCGCTGTGCATAAATTTTGCCGTCAAGGACAAGTACGGCGCAAAGCTCAATCTGCGCATGGACGACACCAACCCCGCCAAGGAGGACTACGAATACGTCGATTCCATCACCGACGCGCTCAAGTGGCTGGGATTCAAATACGATAAGCTCGTGTTTGCCTCCGACTATTACGACAGAATGTACGAAATAGCCGAAAAATATATTATGGAGGGCAACGCGTACGTATGCGACCTCTCTGCCGAGGAGATAACCGCCACCCGCGGCACGCTCACGCAGCCGGGCACAAATTCTCCCTACCGCGACAGGAGCGTGGAGGAGAACCTCAAGCTCTTTCGCGAGATGAAGGCGGGCGTCTATCCCGACGGAGCCAAGGTGCTCAGGGCAAAGATAGATATGTCCTCGCCCAACATAAACATGCGCGACCCCGTCATCTACCGCATAGCCCACGTTCCTCACTACCGACAGGGCGACAAGTGGTGCATCTATCCCATGTACGATTACGCCCATCCCATCGAGGACGCCATCGAGGGCATAACCCATTCGCTGTGCTCGCTTGAATTTGAAAATCACCGTCCGCTGTACGATTGGGTCATTCAAAAGGCGGGCTTCCCCGCCCCCGTGCCCAGACAGATAGAGTTTGCAAGGCTGAACATAACCAACATGCTCATGTCCAAGCGCTATTTGAAAAAGCTCGTCGACGAAGGCTTCGTGCGCGGCTGGGACGACCCCCGCATGCCCACGATCATGGGTCTCAAAAATCGCGGAGTTCCGCCCGAGGCTCTCAAAAAATTCTGCGCCGACGTAGGTGTGGCAAAAAATTATTCCGTCGTCAGCCTCGCCCAGCTCGATGAGTGCATCCGCGACGAGCTCAACCTTACTGCCGAACGCGCCATGGCGGTCATCGACCCCGTAAAGCTTACCATAACCAACTACGACGGAGAGGAGGAGCTCGATTTCGAAATAAATCCCACCGACGGCAGCGGCGCCGTCCGTAAGATAAAGTTCACGGGCAGCCTGTACATCGACCGCGACGACTTCGCTTTGGATCCTCCGCCCAAGTACAAGCGCCTTACAAAGGGTGCAAACGTGCGCCTGAAGGCGGCGTACATCGTCCGCTGCGACGACGTAAAGCTCAACGAAAGGGGCGAGGTCGAGGAGATATTCTGCACCTACTTCCCCGAGACCCGTTCGGGCAGCGACGTCAAGTCGGATATAAAGGCAAAGGGCGTCATCCACTGGGTGGACGCCAAGTACGGCAAAAAGGTGCAGTTCAGGCAGTATACTCCCCTTTTAAAGGACGAGCAGTACCCCGACCAGGATTACGCCGAGCGCCTCGATGCCGATAGCGAAAAGGTATTTTACGGCATGTGCGAAAGCTACGTTGCCGAAGGCGAAGACGGCAAGCCCTATCAGCTCATGCGCACAGGCTATTACAAAAAGTGTACCGACGGCGATGAGGTGGTGCTCTCCGAAATAGTCACGTTAAAGAGCAATTTCAATAAATAAATTTATAGCCGCCGACCGTATGCACGGTCGGCGGCTATTTTTTGCCTCAAATTTTACTTCGAGCAATAGCTCTTGCAGCAGGTGCAGCCGCCGCCTTCGTGCGGGCATCCCACGCGTATCTTGTCCAATGTACAGTTGCAGCCGTCGTGATTGTATTTGCACTTATCCACGTCGCAGGCAATGCCGAAATTGATGTTTTCCATAACTACCTCCTGTTGCCGCGCCGTTGACGGCAGCGGCGTCTATATTATTTTGCCCGCAATGCGCCCGCTTTATACCCGCGACTATTGACAAAACGGCGGTTTTGATTTAAAATAATATAGACAAAGTTGTTTGGGCGCAGTGTCGCCAAAGGAGTAACTATGCAGGTAATTTTATTGCAGGACGTAAAGGGACAGGGCAAAAAGGGCGAGCTCATCGACGTAAACGAAGGCTACGCGCGCAACTTTCTCGTAAAAAAGGGCTTTGCCGAAGTCGCCACGCCGGCAAAGATAAACGATTTGAAGCAGAAGAAGGCTGCGGCTGATTACCACAAGCAGGAGGAAGTCAAGGCTATGCACGCCCTCGCCTCCGAGCTCAAGGGCAAAACTTTCACCGTACGCATCAAAGTGGGTCAGGGCGGAAAAGTGTTCGGCTCGGTCACGGGCGCAAACATTTCCGAAGCTCTTTCCGCCGCGGGCTACGACGTGGATAAAAAGAAGATCGTCCTTGCCAACCCCATAAAGAACGTCGGCATATACGATGTCGATATAAAGCTTTTGGAGGGCATAACGGCAAAGATAAAGGTAGAAGTGGCAGAAGAACAGTGATGTGCGCGTAAAAGCGTGCGGCGCGGACTGCGTTTGCAGTCCGCGCCGCTCATTTTTATCTTCCGCGGAATCCTCCGCCGCCGTGACCCCCGCCGCCTCGGCCGCCAAAGCTGCCGCCTCCGCGGCTTCCGCCCGAATACGAGCGCAAAGAAGGGGAGGCGGGGCGGGCTATCATCCGCGCCGTCAGCTGCGAGCTGCTCATTCTCACAGCCCTGTTTACGAGCGCAAACGAAACGTAAGTCCCCGCAGGGTCGGTCAGCCACTGCGGCGGCTTGACCGTCAGCGCCTCGAACTTGTCCTCCCATATGTCCGAAACGCCCATCACCTGCGCGTACGGCAGTATCTTGTAGTAGAATTCGGGGTCGTCTTTGAGCATCAGCTCCAGCCTGTCCTTTTCGGCGTAAAGTATAAAGTTCCTGAACCCTATTATTTCGCTCAGCATGGCGTTGTATTCGTTGGTGCGCGTTATCAGCGTCACCGAAAGCATCGTCAGTATATATGCCGCCGCGCACACCAATATCTTTGGCACGGTCTCGATTATCGCCGAAGGTATCAGCCAGACGTAAACAGCCGTGAACAGCGCACACAGCAGCGCTATCCCCGTCATCATCAGCGCCTTGGTGCCGCCATTGAGTTTGTGCACCGAGTACGCGTAAGTTTCCGTAATGCCGTAAATTATGAACGCGGGCACTATTGCCAGAAAGGCGGGGTAGTAGAACAGCGCCGAACTTATGCTCACAAGCCCCGTCACCACGGGCGCCAGCGCCATCAAAAGCCCGCCCAAAAGCGTAAACGCCAGCGAAGCGCATACGCTCGTCTTGGTGTACAGCCCGGTGTACTTTTCGTTTACCGCCCTGCGCACGCGCTCGATATTTGTGTAAAAATTGCCCTCGAGGTCGCTCATCTTTACCATGTCGCGGTTATAAAAGAGCGCGTTGTACATCAGGTTCTGGTGCTTGGGGAAGCCTTCTGGCAGCGTTCTGTTTATGCGTATGAGCAGCGGGTCGCTCTCGTCGGACATGTCTATTTTTATATATCCCTTGGCAGCCCAGTAAAATATCAGCGTCGTTATGTCGGCGCTCTCCACCTTGTTGTCTATCAGCTTGCTTATCTCAACCGGATCCATGCCCCTCGGCGGCTCAAAAGTCACCACGGGCGCAATGCTCTTTTTGCGGAAGACGAGCGATTTAAAAATTGTCAGCACGGCTAAAAGCACGCAGCCTGCAATTGCCATTATGTACGGCACGATGTCGAACCTCGTGGACAGTACCCCTTCGGCAAATGCTATATCCACGGTAATTCCCTCAAATGCCCGCAGCCCGGTCAGCTCCGCGTATATCGTGTTGCCCGAAATATCCATCAGCTCGTCGCTCGGCATGCTCGTGTCGCCCACATACAGGTGCGTGCCCGCCCTGTCAAACCCTTCCGGCAGGTGCAGCGTAACGCTCGCCCTGTTCATGGGCGCCTGACTGCCGAACCCAACTACATTGAGCGGCAGCACGTTTTGGTTTTTGGGCGAAGTTACCGCGTATTCGTAGCGTATTATATAGGTATACTCGCCGTGCTTTACCGAGTGGTCGCCTATATCTATCATTATGAGCTCGTCCTCGATCTCCACGGTGTAGTCAACGTCCGTCTCCCTGCCGTCAAACTGCTTAACGTCTATGCCGTACACTCTGTCGCCGTCGTTTACGGGCAGGTCGCGTATAAATCCGGTGTTGTGCGTGCCCGTGTAATCTATCGTCACGCGCTCCTCAACGTCTATCGTGCGGTCGGCGTGTACGTCGTATACGGCGTCGAAGCTTGAAATTTCAAACGCGTACATGCTGTCGGCGGCAGCGCTCTCTGCGGGGGCAAGGCACAGCGCCAGGCACACGGCTATCGATGCCGCAAGCAGTACGCCAAATATGCCGTTGAATTTTTTTATCGTCCTCATATCGTCCCCTTTAAAATAAAATCAAGGGAGCGGCATGGATCTTACCGCTCCCGCAGCGGGTATAACCCTGCATGGCTAAGCTTAAAAACTTACTTTTACGTTCTTTCTCTCCTCGTCGCTATCCAGCTCGAAGTAGGGGAATTTTTCCAGCTTCATGGCGCCGGCAATTATCGACTTGGGGAATATATCCTTTTGAGTGTTGAAGTTCTTTACCATTGCGTTGTAGTACTTGCGCGAATTTGCAAGTTCGCTTTCGATGCCCCTGAGCTCGTTCATAAGGCTCTGGAAGTTTGCGTTTGCCTTCAGGTCGGGGTAGCGCTCGGCAACCACGTTTATGCTCTTTATGGCGTTTGAAAGGTTTGCGTTCGCTTCAATCTTTTCTGCGGTGGTGTTGGCGCTCGCGGCGTTGTTGCGCGCACGTATCACGTTTTCCAGCGTCTCGCTCTCGTGCTTTGCGTAGCCCTTCACGGTCTCCACAAGGTTGGGTATCAGGTCGTAGCGCTTTTTCAGGTACACGTCTATGGTCGCAAACGCCTCTTCGGTGCCGTTGCGCATCTCCACAAACTTGTTGCGCGCCGATATCGCCCAGCATACGACTATTATCACAAGCAGCACCACAACGGCTGCAATAACTACGGGTATCACCCAGGACGGCATAAAAATTTCCTCCTTAAATTTTGTTGTTTTTTATCTCGGTTATGGCGTTCTTTAAAAATATCTCCGCAACCGAATTTTTTCGCACTGCGCTCAGAGCTTCGTCGAACGTGAACCATCTGCATTCCTCTATCTCGTCGCCGTCGGCGCAAATTTCTCCGTTTTCGGCTATTACGAGATAGTTGAACATGAGCACGTTCCTCGGCTCGTGATAGCGCGACGACATGTATTTATACTTTACTACGTTCAGCTTTGTCTCCTCTTTGAACTCCCGCGTCACCGCCTTTTCGGCAGTTTCGCCCTTTTTGATGTAGCCGGCTATCAGTATGTAGTCGTCCTGACCCAGATGCTTTGCCAAAAGTATTCTGTCCTTTGCTCTGTTGGTAGCCACCATCGATACCGCCGCCGCAAATTGGGGGAAGCGGTACTCCCCGCAATTTTTGCAGTAGGGCACCAGCCCTTCGGTCTTGTGCACCACAAGCGCAAGCTTTTCTCCGCATATGCTGCAATACATATTTGCGCCTCCTTATAATAAGTTTAAAAATTCATTCTCTTTAATATTATATCTTATACTCGTAAAAAATTCAAGATGTTGGCTTAAATTTTATGTAAAATAAATGTAAATAGCCATTCGCGCCGCCATATGCGCGCTGCTTTGGGAGCCTCTTCGCAAATTTTATCATTTTTTCACAATTTTAAAATGCTGTTGACATACTCATAGGTATAATGTATAATAGTCATGGTAAAAAAAGGCTTAAATGGTGATATCATGAATTATACCGATGCAAAAAATCTGCTCGAAAAGTACGGGCAGACCCAACTTTTAGATTACTATGACGAGCTCACTCCGTCCGAACAACGGATGCTGCTCGACGATATCTCAAGGACGGATTTCGGCGTGCTTGAAAACTTGAACGAGCACGTCTCTTCCGAACTCGGCAAACTTTCCCCCGCCGACGCGCTCTCCGTCGAAGACATCCAAAAGCGCAGGCATGAATACGAAGAGGAGGGGCTCGCCGCCATCCGCTCGGGAAAGGTGGCTGCCGTACTGCTCGCGGGCGGTCAGGGCACGCGTCTGGGCTCGTCGCTGCCCAAGGGTATGTTCAATATAGGCGTCACCCGCACGCTCACTATATTCGAACAGCAGATGAACAACATAAAAGAGGTCACCGAACGGGCAGGCTGCATGTTCCACATCTTCATCATGACCAGCGACCTCAACGACGAAGCTACGCGCCAATATTTTGCCGACAGCGGCTACTTCGGCTACGACAGCAATAAGATACACTTCTATAAGCAGAAGCTTGCGCCCGCCTGCTCGGAGCAGGGCAAGGTATACCTCGAATTGAAGTACAAGGTGGCGCTCTCGCCCAACGGCAACGGCGGTTGGTACTCCTCGCTCGTCGATGCCGGTTACAGGCAGCTGCTTGAAAGCGAGGGCATAGAGTGGCTCAACATCTACGCGGTCGATAACGTCCTGCAGCGCATATGCGACCCCGTGTTCGTCGGCGCTACGATAAAGAGCGGCTGCGCATGCTCGGGCAAGGTAGTAAAAAAGGTCTCGCCCGAAGAGCGCGTGGGCGTGCTCTGCAAGGAAGACGGGCATCCGACCATAGTAGAGTACTACGAAATGCCGGCGTCCCTCGCCTCGCTCCGCGACCCCGACGGGCAGCTCACATACCGCTACGGCGTAATTTTGAATTATCTGTTCTCGGTCGCCGTGCTCGATAAAATATATAGGGACAAGCTGCCCTGCCATCTTGCCCATAAGGCGATACCTCACATCGAAGGCGGCGTCCGCGTCACCCCGTCGTCGCCCTGCGGCTATAAGTTCGAAACGCTCGCCGTCGACATCGTGCGGCTCATGGGCAGTTGCCTTGCGTTCGAAGTGGTAAGGGAAAAGGAGTTCGCCCCCGTCAAGAACAGGACGGGCGTCGACAGCGTAGAAAGCGCCCGCGAACTTTTGCAGCTCAACGGCGTAAAGTTATGATTTTCCCGCTCGGCGGGCAATATAAGAGGCTTTGATGAAATCAATTATAAAGACGTTAGCCGCGGCGGCAGTGGCGCTGTCGCTTGCGGGCTCCGCGGCTCTTTCGGGCTGTACCGTCTCTCTCGGCGAGGACGGGCGCGACGGTCAGGATGTATCTATATATGAAATATGGGAGGCAACCAAGGCTGAAACGGGCGACCCCGATCTGACGTTCGCCGAATTTATTTCGCAGTATCTCAGCTATGACAGTTCCGAGCTCGGGCAGATGACCTCAATGCAGGCGGCAATAAACCGCTCGCTGCTCTCGTCGGTGCAGGTAACCGCCACGTTTGAAATATCTACGGGTACCAATCCCTTTTTTCCCTTCCTCGAAGAGACCGACCAGGCAGTTTCGGCAGGCTCGGGCGTCATAATCGATATCGACAGGGAGGCGGGCGATATGTACGTCGTCACCAACGCCCACGTCGTGTTCAATAACTCCTCGTCAGAAGGCAATAAATTCAGCTCGGACGTCGATATCTATCTGTACGGCAGCGAATACTCCATATACACGCAGAACGGCAACAGCTATATCGATGATACCAACGCCATACCCGCCCGCATAATAGGCGCCTCGCTCAGCTACGATATCGCCGTTTTACAGGTGCAGGACAGCGCGTCGGTAAGGCGCAGTTCGGCTGTGGCGGCGGAGTGGTGCACAGATGAGAACGTCGCGGTCGGTCTGCCCGTATATGCTATAGGCAACGCCGCTGCGGACGGCATAAGCGCCACCAACGGCATCGTCTGCGTCGACAGCGAGGATATAGTCCTCGATATGTACGATACCGAACAATACACCGCCGACGATTTTACCTACCGCACAATACGCACCAGCGTACCCATCTACAGCGGCAACTCTGGCGGCGGACTGTTCAATGCCGACGGCATGCTGGTGGGCATAATCAATTCGAAATCTTACGTTGCGGGCGACGGCGAGTATTCCGATAACATCAGCAACGCTCTTCCCGCCGCCAATATGCGCAGGGCTGCACAAAACATCATCGACCGCTACGAAAGCACGGGCGAGCCCTGCTACAGCCTCTACCGCGCCACGCTCGGCGTAACGGTGGGCAGCGTATCGAGCAAGGCGTATATGAATAACCAGACAAACCTCGTCGAAATAGTCGAAAGGGTGGAGGTGCAGGATATCTCGCAAGACTCCGTCGCCCGCGGCATACTCAAGGACGGCGACTGCATAACGGCAATAAAGATATGTTCGGGTGAAGGTACGGTCAGGGAGGAAGTATCCGTCACAAGGCTGTACAACATATCCGAAGTCCTGCTGTCCGCCCGCGAGGGCGATACGGTTACGCTCACCGTCGAGCGCGCAAGCGAACAGAACGCGCTGCTCTGCACGCTGCCAATAACTTCCGGCTGCATGCAGTCGTATATCTGATATATCGCATGATATGTTAAGTTAAGGCGCCCCGCGGCAGTATGCCGCGGGGCGCCTTAAAAATTTTGTCGTCACAGCTTGTACGGCGTGACCTGATACACGTAGTAGTTGAGCCAGTTTATGTAGAACAGGTTGGCTGTCGAAGACCAGTTCATCTTTACCTTTGTCATGTCCTTGTCGGCAAAGTAGTTTACGGGCGGTTTAATGTCCAGCCCCTTTGCCCTGTCACGCTCGTATTCGCGCTTCAAAGTGTCGCGGTCATACTCCATATGCCCCGTCACGAATACCCGCTTGTTGTCGCGGCTCTTTATTATGCTCGCCCCCGCCCTGCGCGAAAACGCAAGTATTTTAAGGTCGGGCACGCTCTTTATATCCTCGGCGTAGATAATTGTGTGCCGCGAATGGGGCATATGGAATTCGTCCGATATCCCGCGCATCAGCGGTTCCTGCACGCCGTCAAATACGCGCTGATGGGCAAATATCCCAAAGCACTTCTCCTTCAGGGGGTGCTTTTTTATGCCGTAAAAATAGTGCAGCGCCGCCTGTGCTCCCCAGCATATGAACAGCGTGGAAGTGACGTTCGTCGTCGTCCAGTCCAAAATCTCTTCAAGCTCCCGCCAGTACGCGACCTCTTCAAACGGCATGTTCTCAACGGGCGCACCCGTTATTATCATGCCGTCGAACCGCCTGCCCTTGATTTCTTCGAACGATTTATAAAATCTCTTCAAATGCTCCTGCTCGGTGTGGGTGGGGTTGTAGGTCGCCGTTCTTATAAGCGTTATGTTCACCTGCAGCGGCGAGTTCGAAAGCAGCCTCATGAACTGCGTTTCGGTAGTCTCCTTGGTGGGCATCAGGTTGAGTATGGCTATCTCTATAGGTCGTATCTCCTGCGAGAACGCCCTGTCCGTGTCCATGACGAATATCCTTTCGCCCGTCAGTATTCTGAACGCGGGTATGTCTTTATCTATAACGATGGGCATGGTTCACCTTAAATATTTTTAAGTGCGTTGTCAAGGTCGGCTATCAGGTCGTCGGCGTCCTCAATGCCCACCGAAAGTCTCACAAGGTTTGCAGGCACGCCCGCCATTTCAAGCTCGTGTTCCGAAAGCTGCCTGTGGGTGGTGGAGGCGGGGTGCAGCACGCAGCTCCTCACGTCGGCTACGTGCGTCTCCTGCGTTATCAGCTTCAAACTCTCCATAAAGGCACGGCACTTTTCTATGTCGCCGTCTATGCCGAAGCTCATCATGCCGCCCTGACCTGCGGGCAGGTATTTCATAGCCGTCTCATGATACTTGTTGCTCTTCAGCGAGGGGTACTTCACCCACGCCACCTTGGGATGATTTTCAAGGAAGGCGGCTATTTTTGCCGCGTTTTTGCAGTGCCGCTCCATTCTCAGCGCCAGCGTATCGCAGCCGAGGAAGGATATATATGCGTTCATGGGCGCCATAATAGCCCCCGTATCGCGTATCAGCTGGGCGCGGCACTTGGTGCCGAAGGACACGGCAAGGTCGGCGTATACCAGCCCGTGATAGCTCTCGTCGGGCACGTTGAACGCGGGGTACCTGGGGTTGCCTTTAAAATTGAATGTGCCTGCGTCAACTATCATTCCGCCCAGCGCCGCGGCGTGCCCCTCCATATACTTGGAGGTCGAATAAATTATTATATCGGCGCCGAACTCCTTGGGGCGGCACAGAATGGGCGTGGCGAGCGTATTGTCCACCATCAGCACCAATCCGTGCTTTTTGGCTATGCCCGATATCTTTGCAAAGTCCAGAACTATAATCGAAGGATTAGCTATCGTTTCGGCTATTATGAACTTTGTTTTGCCGTCTATCAGCTTTTCGATATTTTCGGCACCGTCGTCCGGGTCGAAAAACCTGCACTCTATGCCAAGTTTGGGCAGGGTGGTGCCGAACAGGTTGAAAGTGCCGCCGTAAACTGCCTGGCTGCACAATATATTGTCGCCGCTGCCCGCAAGCGTCAGCGCCGCAAGCGTCACGGCAGACATGCCCGAAGCGCAGCCTATCGCCGCCGCGCCGCCGTCGAGCGCCGCAACTTTACCCTCGAATGCGGTCACGGTGGGGTTAGCCAATCTGCTGTAAAAATACCCGTCGCTCTTCAAATCGAAGCAGTCTGCCATCGCCCGGCTGTCGCCGTAAAAAAAGGTAGTGCTCTGGCATATGCCGGGTATTCTGCTCTCGCCCGTTGCGGGCTTCCAGCCCGCCTGTACGCACAGCGTGTCAAGGGAGTGTTCTTTCATATCAATGACCTCGTAAAAGTTAAAATTTCAATAATTTTTGAGCTGCCTGTCCGTTTCGCGCCTGATGTCGCGCTCTTTAATCGACTGCTTTTTGTCAAAGTTCTGCTTGCCGCGGCACAGAGCCACTTCGGCTTTAATTAAATTTTCCTTAAAGTACAGCGATATCGGCACAAGCGTCATGCCCTTGGCGTTTATCTTTCCTGCTATCCTGTCTATCTCGCGTCGGTGCATGAGCAGCTTTCTGTCCCGCTTGCTGTCGCGGGTGTTGAACGCGCCCGATTTGTCGTACAGCGGAATGTGCATGTTTTTGATGTACACCTCGCCCGCGCCGTCAATGTAGCAAAAGCTGTCCTTCAGGTTGCACTTGCCCTGCCTCAGCGCCTTTACTTCGGCGCCCTCCAAAGCTATGCCGGCTTCAAATTTTTCCTCTATAAAATATTCAAACCCCGCCGAGCGGTTATAAGCTATCTGTTTCATACCGGTACCATATATTATACCACATTTATTTTTAATGTAAAGAAAATTGCGTTGCCGCAAAAAATTGCCCGGGCTTAAAGGCTGCGGGCAAAGCAGGTGCGGTGCCGACGTCAGCCCGATACGGGCACAAATTCCACGCGCATGTTTCCGTAGTCGCAGCCTGCAACTTTTATGCGTATGGGGTCGCCTATCTTGAACGAGTGTCTTATTCCCTTTAAAAGGAACTTGTCCTCTATGAACGCATAGCTGTCCTGCGGCAGCGTCTCTATGCGCATTATGCCCTCTATCGTGTTCGGCAATTCCGCAAACAGCGCAAAATTCGTCACGCCGGATATTACGGCGTCGAATTCTTCGCCTATCCTGTCCTGCATGTATACTACTTTATATAGGTCGTCCACGTCGCGCTCCGCCATGTCCGCCCGTCTTTCGCATTCGCTCGTGTCTATGCCCGCCTGGTGCGCTATGGGCATATACGCCTTTTTTGCACCCTCGTCGTCGCCTGCAAGCAGTTTTTTGAGTACGCGGTGCACGAACAGGTCGGGATAGCGGCGGATGGGAGAGGTGAAGTGGCAGTAGCACTGCGAAGCCAGCCCGAAGTGCCCTAAGTTGTCCTCGCAGTATCTCGCCTTCTGCATAGAGCGCAGCATGACGCGGTTTACCACCGATGAATACGGCTTGTCCTCGACCGAGCAAAGTATCTTCTGGAAATCCATGGGCGCAAGGTCGTATGTGTTGCCCACGGGCGTAACGCCCAGGTCGCGCAGAAATGAAAAGAACGTCGAAGCCTTTTCGGGCGAAGGCTGTTCGTGCACGCGGTACAAAAACGGCGCCTTTCTTTTGAAGGCGTAGTCCGCCACGCTCTCGTTTGCCGACACCATGAACTGCTCTATTATTCTGTGCGAAACCGAGCGTTCATAATCGGGTATTACTATTTCGCCCCGTTCGTTTACGTATATGTGCGCTTCTTTCACGTCAAGGTTTATCGAGCCCGCCGCCTTTCTTCTGCCTTCGAGCTTGAGGCACAGCCGCTCCATGTCCCTAAGCATGGGCGCGACGTCGGCAAATTGCCTCGTCGTCTGTTCGTCGCCTTCGAGTATGGCGGTCACCTGCGTGTACGTCATGCGGTGGTCGCTGCGTATCATCGAGCGGCATATTTCGTAGCCCAGCTTTTTGCCGCTCCCGTCAAATGTCATAAAGCAGCTCATCGCATATCTGTCCTCGCCCTCGTTCAGCGAGCACGCCCCGTTCGAAAGCGCCTTGGGCAGCATGGGCAGCACCATGTCGGGGAAGTATACGCTCGTGCCGCGGGCGTAAGCTTCGCGGTCGAGCGGGCTGTTCAATTTTACGTAATGGCTGACGTCGGCGATGTGCACGCCGAGTATCAGCTTGTCGCCGTCGCGCTGCAGCGATACTGCGTCGTCTATGTCCCTCGTGTCCTCGCCGTCTATCGTCACGGTCAAAATGCCCCTCAAATCGCGCCTGCTGCCAAGCTTTACGGGCTGCCTCGCGACCTCCTCGGCGCAGGCTTCGACCTCTTTCGGGAACTCCTCAATCAGTCCGTAGCTGCGTATTATTGCAAGCTCTTCGGTGTAAAAATCTCCGCTCTCGCCCAGCACTTCAACAATCTTGCCGCCCACCATGCCCTCTTTTGGGTACGAAGTTATCTCGGCAAGCACCTTGTCGCCCGGCTTTGCGTCGCCGCAGAGGGATAGGGGTATATACACGTCGCTGTCAAACCTCTTGTCGTCGGGCAGCACATATCCCGCCCGTTTATCCTTTTCAAACGTGCCAACAACGCGCTTTTGCCCGCGCTCTACTATCTTTACCACATACGCCTCGTCCTCGGTGCCCCTTCTGTGCACTGCCAGGACCCTGTCCTTGTTAAGGGCGCCGCCCAGATGTCTGCGCGGCACAAAGTAATCGCCGGGGTGCGCCGTCTTGTCCTCGGGTATAATAAACGCAAAGCCGCGCTCGTTGCCCTGAACTACCCCCAAAAATGCGCCCAGCCGTTCGGGCGTGGAGTACCCGCCCTGGCCGTCCTTTATTATTTCGCCTTCGTCCTCAAGTTCGTTCAAAAGCTTCTGCACGGTCTTTCTTTCGGAATATTTTACCCCCAGCGCGTCGCACACGGCCTTTGCGTTTTTGAATGTAAGTTTTCCCTCGCCTATCTTGTGCAGTAATTTATCCTTTAACTTCATTTCTTTCTCCTTTCCCGTCGGTGCCGTCTATAAAAATCGGGCGGCTGAATTTCAGCCGCCCGTAAAAATCTTAGCCAAGCAAACTTGTTGCCACAAGAGCTATCGCATAAGCAACGATAGCAAGTACGGTCATCACCGCAAGGCATATCCAGGTCCATTTCTTCATTCTGCTCTCTATCGAGCGCCCCTTGTTCTTACCGAAGAAGGTTTCGCTTGAACCAGTGATGCCCTGAATGCCGTCTGAATTGCTCTGCTGAAAGAGCACAAGGACTATGGCGACTACTGCCGCAACAAACAGGCAGATATATAAAACTACCGAACTTATGAGATATGCTTCGTACATACTATATTCCTCAACATTTTATTACTGAATGATTATAGCATAGCTCGGCGCAATTTACAAATAAAAAAGGGGTCAATTGCAAATTTTTTTGTGTTTTTCCCCGAATTTATTTATCACAAAAATGCCCAGGCACACCAAAATTATGGCTATCAGCGTGTAGTAGCTCAAAAGCTGTTCGCTCTCGCCCAGTATGAGTGCCGAAAAAACTGCGCCGAACAGCGGATTGGTGCTCTTGTATACGGCAAATTTAGATATGGGGTTGTACTTGACTATATAGCCCTGCAGCGTAAACGCCACCGAAGATATCAGCGCAAGATACAGCAGCATGAAGTATGCCTCGGCTCCCGTCGGCATGACCTTGCCGCCGAAGCCCGCGCCCACCGAAACGAGCACCAGCCCGCCTATAAAGAACTGCCAACCGCACAGCGCGGTGGTGTCCTCGCGTGCCGAAAATATCTTCACCAGCCCCGCCGCAACGGCGGCAGACAGCCCCGAAAGTATGACGAACCCTTCGCCGAGCAGCGTAAATTCAAACGAAAAGTCGCCGCCTATGTTTATGAGTATGACGCCGCCGAAGCCGAGCATGCAGCCGGCAAGCTTTATAAGGTTGAACCTTTCGGTTCGAAAGACAAAGCAGGCGATAAGTATGGTAAAGAATACGCCCAGCCCGTTCAGAACCGAACCCTTAACGCCCGAAACGTGCGCAAGCCCTATATAAAAGAATATGTACTGCGCCACAGCCTGAAAGATGCACACCAGCAGCACGCACCACCAGTTTTTTGCCTTAGGCAGCAAAAATTTTTTGTGTTGAATGCTGCCGAAAGCCACTACCAGCATTCCCGCAAGCGTAAATCTCAGTCCCGCAAATAAAATTATCGAAGGCACGTGTTCGGTATCCACCGAAAACAGCGTGTATCCTATCTTTACGCAGGGGAAGGCGCTTCCCCAAAGAATGCAGCATATTATGGCGCCTATGCATACCACGGCGGGCTTTGTAAAAAATGCCGCCGCCCTGCCCTGCGAACCTTCTGCCCGCGCTTCGCCTACATTAAAATTTTTCTGTTCTTCACCGTTCATATCAATATATTATAATCGCCGAGCCCGCATTTTGCAAGCAAAAGCCATGCATGTGCGCATGCTCAGGGCATAAACAAAAGCGGTGCGACCGCATCCGGTCGCACCGCTTTTAAAATAGAGTGTTGCATATCCTCTTATGCACAACTTGCGTTAACAATTCAAAAAAATCACTGCGCAAGTGAAGTCACGCCTTCACGCAGCGCAACCCAATTTGCGCATACCTGCGCCTCGGCGAAGTGAATTGCCGCGACTAAATAATATCAGGGCTATTTAAGGTCGCGGCAAGAGAGGCAGAGCCTCTTTTATAACGGAAGTTGGTGCATATCCTCTTATGCACAACTTGCGTTAAATTATTTAATAAGGCTCTTTCCCGTCATCTCTGCGGGGACGGGCAGACCCATCAAAGTCAGCAGCGTGGGAGCAAGGTCTGCCAGAATGCCGTCCTCTCTCAGTTCGGCGTTCTTGTATTTTTCGGATACGAGTATTACGGGTACGGGGTTGGTGGTGTGGGCGGTAAAGGGTGAGCCGTCTTCCGAAAGCAGTTTGTCGGCATTGCCGTGGTCAGCGGTCACTATTGCAGAGCCGCCCATGGCGAGTATCTTGTCGCACACCTTTTTAACGCATTCGTCGACAGTGTGTACGGCCTTTTCGGCTGCGGGTATGACGCCCGTGTGCCCGACCATGTCGCAGTTGGCATAGTTCAATATTATCGCGTCGAATTCGCCGCTGTCAAGCTCTTCAAGGACCTTGTCGGTCACAAGGTATGCGCTCATTTCGGGCTGCAGGTCGTATGTTGCAACCTTGGGCGAGGGGATGAGGTCGCGCACTTCGTTGTCGTTGGGCGCCTCAACGCCGCCGTTGAAAAAGAAAGTTACGTGCGCATACTTTTCGGTCTCGGCTATCCTCAACTGTTTTTTGCCCATTTTGGCAAGGTACTCGCCCAAAGTGTTTTTAAGTTCGGTCTTGGGGAAGGCTATCTCAACGCCTTCGAATTGGGCGTCGTAAACGGTGAAGCACACGTACACGGGGGCAATAAAGCCGGTCTTTCTCTCAAACGCCGTGCCCTTGGGTACAACGAACTCCTTCTGCGACATCGCCCTCGTCATCTCCCTTGCCCTGTCGGGGCGGAAGTTGAAGCATATTATGCTGTCGCCCTTTTCGATAAGTCCTATGGGATGACCGTTTTCGCATACGCTTATGGGCTTGATGAACTCGTCGGTCACGCCCTCGTCGTAGCTCTCGCGTACGGCGGCAACGGCGTCCTCAACGTGTTTGCCGGTGCCCAATGTAAGCATGTCGTACGCCTTTTCAACGCGGTCCCAGTTGTTGTCGCGGTCCATTGCATAGTATCTGCCAACTACCGAAGCCACTTTGCCGCAGTTTATATTTGCCATGTGCTCTTTCAGCTCGGCAATAAAGCCGGCGCCGCTCGTTGGCGAAACGTCCCTGCCGTCCATAAAGCAGTGCACGAACACGTCTTTCAGTCCGCGCCTTGCCGCCATATCCAAAAGCGCAAATATGTGCGTTATGTGGCTGTGCACGCCGCCGTCCGAAACGAGACCGTAAAGGTGCAGCTTTTTGCCGTTGTTTTTTGCGTTATCCATAGCCTTGATAAGGGCGGGGTTTTCAAAAAAGTCGCCGTCCTCTATGGCTTTGGTTATCTTTGTAAGATCCTGATATACTATCCTGCCGGCGCCCATATTCAGGTGACCGACTTCGCTGTTGCCCATCTGACCGGCGGGCAGCCCCACCGAAAGTCCGCTCGCGCCCAGGCAGGCGTGGGGGTATGTCTTTTCGAGCAATGCAATGTTCTTGCTGCCGTCCAGCGCTATGGCGTTGCCGGCGCACGCGGGTGCGATCCCGTATCCGTCCATGATTATAAGTGCATAGGGCACTTTCTTTGCCATGATTATACCTCGCAATAAAATTTATTTTTCGTATATATTATAACTCAAACGCGCCTCACATAGCAACTGTTTGAGCGCCGGTTGTGCCTTCGCCGCGCAAAAAACCGCAACGATTTTTTGCGCGGCGGTCAGTCCTCACCGTCTTGCCGCATATTGACAAACTTTTGTCTTTGTGGTAAACTCATTTAAAAGGCGCACCGAATATGTGCGCAGGGGGAGGGATATCATGAATATCAAAAAAATTCTGTCGGCGGTATGTATCGCCTCGGCGGCGCTCTGCCTGGGCGCCTGCACGCCTGAAGAGGAGCCGCAGGCAGTCGGCGAGGTCGCCGGCAGGTACGAAATGATTAAAATTTCGGGCACCATCGGCAATGCCGAAGTCGACGCAAGTTACTATAAGTATTTCCGCATAGACCTCGAAAACGACGGCAGCGGCAGGGTGAGCGCGGCATACAATATACCTACGCTAAAACCTTACGTCTCCGAAGGCACTTATACATATGCCGACGGCATAATAAGTTTTACCGTCTCCGACGGCGGATCGTCCGTTACCGAAGCGTATGCCTACGACGACGGCGTCATATCCTATGAAAGCCATTCGTCGGGCATGGATATTTCGGCTACGTTCACTTCGGACCCCGTGCGGCTCGCCGAACTTGACGTCAGTGGCACGTATACGATGACCTATCTCAGGGGCACGATATACAACAGCGCGGGTCCCGACACAATACTTCGCCTTTCCGACTACGACTTCGGGTATGTCTCGCTCGGACCCGAGCGCTCGTTTACGTTTGTGCTTCGCCCCTGCGATTCGCCCGTGCAGACTATCGAAGGCGTCTATTGCTACTCGGGCGGAAAAACGCTCAAAATACGCACGTTCACCGGCAACACTCTGTCCGTACCTTCGACCGTCAATTACCCCGAGCCCGGCGTCATCAGTTTTGCGCTTGTGGGCGACTCGATAAATATAGACATGACCTTTGCCACCGACGCGGCGCTGGCAGGCTGACGCTCTATTTTTTGCCGCCGTCTGCGCGCTTTGCCGCCGTGCGGAACGTCAGTTCGGCCATAACTATCATCAGCGCAAAAAACACTATCAGGAATGCCGGCATTATGCCAAATCCCAGGTGATTGCCCAACAGCCCGAACAGCGGGGGTATAAATGTCGAGCCCACATAGGCGCTCGCCATCTGTATGCCTATTATCGCGCCCGAGTTTTCAAGCCCGAAATTTGAAGGGGTGGAGTGTATTATGCTCGGGTATATCGGCGCACAGCCCAAACCTATTACAATAAATGCGCTCAGCGCCGCCGCCTCGCCTTCAATGGGTAAAAACAGCACTATTATGCCTACTGTCAGTATGCACGTGCCAATTGCTATCATCTTTCTGTCGCCCAGCCTGTCGGTTACGAATCCGCTCACGAACCTGCCGGCCGTCATGCCTATATAGAACAGCGAGGCGAACTGCGCCGCTCTTTCGGCGCCAATTGCCTTTACTTCTGCAAAGTAAGTGCTCGCCCAGTACATGGCGGTGGCTTCCGCGGCGCAGTATGCAAAAAATGCTATGAGCAAAAAGGGCACGCCTTTAACCATGAGCGCGCTTTTAAGCCCCGTTCCGCCCCGCCGCGCCTGCGTTTCGCCGCGGGCGGTCGCCTTCCACACGGGTCTTGTGGCTATTATCAGCACGGCTATCGCAAGCTGAATGCAGCCCACTATCATGTATCCCGCGTGCCACGTCATGTTGGCTATCGCATAGCTCATTATAAAGGGGCTGGCTATAGTACCCACGCCCCAAAAACAGTGCAGCCAGCTCATATGGCGCGAAGAGTAGTGGAGGGCTACATAGTTGTTGAGCGCGGCGTCTATTGCGCCGGCGCCCAGCCCGTACGGCAGCGAGCTGACTATCAGCATCCAAAAACTGTCCGAAAGCCAAAATCCGAACAGCCCCAGCGCCGTCAGCGCGGTGCTCGCCGCAGTCACGGCGCATGTGCCGAACTTTTTGGTCACCCTGTCGGAAACGAGGCTGGAAATTATCGTCCCGCCCGATATCGTCATTGAAATTATGCCCATATAAGATACGGGCACGCCTAGCTCGGCATGTATCACGGGCCAGCCCGAACCGAGCAGCGAATCTGGCAGACCGAGGCTTATGAACGCCAGATATGTAAGTGCTATCAACAGTGTGTACATGGTTTAAGATCTGTAATTTATACGGGGCTCGTCCGCTGCGCGGACGAGCCCCGTTGTCTGTCGCATTTCGGGTGCTCAGTTTTCAAAGTAGTTATCGTAGTTGACAATCTGCGCGAACTCGGTCTTCAGCGAAGCCGAACCTATAAGTCCGCCGTCGATGTCGGGCTGAGCCATGAGTCCCTTGCAGTTCTTGGCGTTCATCGAACCGCCGTACTGAATTATAACTTTTTCGGCGCACTTGGGGCAGAACAGCTCGCCAATTGTCTTTCTTATAAAGGCTATCGTCTCCTGTGCCTGCACGTTTGTGGCAGTGCGCCCGGTGCCTATAGCCCATACGGGCTCGTAAGCTATTACAACTTTCGTCACGTCCTCAACGCCCGCAAGCCCGTCCTTAAGCTGCTTGTAAATGACCTTTTCGGTCACGCCGCCCTCGCGCTCTTCAAGCGTTTCGCCGACGCATACTATGGGGGTAATGCCGTGTGCAAGCGCCGCCAGGGTGCGCTTGTTCACCCCCTCGTCGGTCTCGCCGAAGTACTGCCTTCTTTCGCTGTGACCTATGATGGCGTACTTGACGCCGTACTCTTTCAGCTGGGCGCAGGATATCTCGCCCGTGTATGCGCCGCTCTCCGCCCAGTGCACGTTCTCCGCGCCTATGGCTATGTTGCTGCCTTGGGCGGCTTTGACCATGGCGGGTATAAGAATGGCGGGCACGCACAGCGCAACGTCGCAGTTTGCGTCCTTTACCAGCGGTTTCAGCTCTTCAATAAGTTTTGTGCCGCTCTCCGCGGTCATGTTCATCTTCCAGTTTCCTGCAATAAAAGGTCTGCGCATATTTCTTCTCCTCGATTTCTTTGCCCTTAGGGGCTTTTTTACATATTATGCCGCGGCGACGTTGTCGCCGCGGCATAAAAGCTTAGACATTTTAGATGGGTAAGGCGCACTATTTATATGACCAGGTGGCTATTTAAAAATGTGCGCCGTGGAGCGGAGCTCCTGAAATTACCGGCAAGCCGGTCGATCCTCTCGTGCGCGGACTGCGTTATACTTTGTCGTTCAGGCAGGCGATGCCGGGCAGCACTTTGCCTTCGAACAGTTCAAGCGATGCGCCGCCGCCGGTGGAGATGTGCGTAACCTTGTCGGCAAAGCCGAGCTGCTGAACGGCAGCCGCGCTGTCGCCGCCGCCGATAATGGTGGTGCACTTGCCGTATACGTCTGCAAGAGCCTGAGCCACTGCGATAGTGCCCTTTGCAAGCGTGGGGTTTTCAAATACGCCCATGGGTCCGTTCCATATAACCGACTTGGCGCCGTGTACGGCTTCGGCGTACAGCGCCCTCGTCTTTTCGCCTATATCCATGCCCATCTTGTCGGCGGGTATGGCGTTGGAAGGAACGGTTTCAACCTCTACGGGTGCGTCGATGGGTTCGGGGAAGGAGGTGGTCACTACGGTGTCGATGGGCAAAAGCAGCTTCTTGCCAAGCTTTTCAGCCTTTTCCATCATCTCCTTGCAGTAATCTATCTTCTCCTCGTCGAGCAGCGAAGTGCCCACTTCGTAGCCCTTGGCTTTAAGGAAGGTATATGCCATGCCGCCGCCTATGATGAGCGTGTCGCACTTTTCAAGCAGGTTGGAAATTACGCCCAGCTTGTCTGCGACCTTTGCGCCGCCGAGAATGGCAACAAAGGGTCTTTGGGGATTTTCAAGCGTGTCTGCCATTACCGAAAGTTCCTTTTCGATGAGCAGACCGCATACGGCAGTCTTTATGATGCCGTATTCAACGATGGCGGCGGTGGAGGCGTGGCTGCGGTGAGCCGTGCCGAACGCGTCGTTTACATATATCTCTGCGTCGTATGCAAGAGCCTTGCAGAATTCGAGGTCCTTCTTTTCCTCTTCCCAGTGGAAGCGCAGGTTTTCAAGCAGCACTGCTTCGCCCTCTTTGAGCGCGTCGCGCTTAGCTCTGGCGTCGGGACCTATAACGTCGTGGGCAAAAGTCACCTTTCCGTCGAGCAGCTCGTTCAATCTCTTAGCCACGGGCGCAAGCGTCAGCTTCTTGGGTTCGTCCTTCAAAGCCTTGGCTATTATATCTTCCTTCGTCGCTTCGCCCGCGTCAACCTTCTTCTGGTCCTTCTTGTTGAGCTTTACTTCGGAAGAGAAAATGGAGTGGGGCTTGCCCATGTGCGAGCACAGCGTCACCTTTGCACCTCTTTCCAAAAGGTATTTGATGGTTGGCAGAGCGCCTATTATCCTGTTTTCGTCGGTTATGACTCCGTCCTTCATGGGGACGTTGAAGTCGCACCTTACAAGCACTTTCTTGCCTTTGAAGTCTTTAATGTCTTTAATCGACATCTTGTTCATAACAAAATCACTCCTTAGAATAAATATTTTATTAACGGTTTTATTATAAATAATAAAAATGCGCTTGTCAATTGTCTTGGGGGCATTTGACGGCACAAAATTTAATAAAAAGTGAGCCAAAACATTGTACAAAAATATTCAATTGTGGTATAATATTTTTGTATAAACCATACCACGTTTTTGGGTCGATTTTATATCATGAACATAGGAATAGCAGGGCTGGGTCTCATCGGCGGTTCGCTCGCGCTGGCGCTGCGCCGCGCAGGTCATGTTGTAGTCGGCAAAAACCGTTCGCGTGCGGCGGCGGAATACGCGCTCGCACACGGCGTCGTCGACAGCATTTCAGATGACCTTTCGCAGTGCGACGTTGTGTTCGTCGCCCTTCCGCCCGCGGCTACAATCGAATATATCTGCACGGCGCCATTTTCGCCGCGCACCGTCGTTGCGGACATCTGCGGCGTAAAGCTGCCTGTCGAGCGGGCGGTGTGCGCCCGCAGACCGCAGCTCAAATATGTGGGCACTCACCCGATGGCGGGAAAGGAGGTTTCGGGCGTCGGCAACGCCTCGGCAGACCTGTTCGTCGGCGCCTCCATGGTGCTCACTTCCAACGCCGTCACCGATGCCCCGGCATACGCCCTCATCGGGCGGCTGACGGCAGACATGGGCTTTGCGCGCATAGTCGAGTGTTCTGCCGAAGTGCACGATAAAAAAATAGCCTACACTTCGCAGCTCGCGCACATAGTTTCCAACTGCTATGTCAAGGACGAAAGCCTTTCGGGCTGTCTGGGCTTTACGGGCGGCAGCTTCCAGGACATGACAAGGATAGCCGGCGTGGACGAAAACGTCTGGACGGAGCTCTATCTTCTCAATAGCGAAAACCTCGTCAAATGCGTCCGCTCGCTCGCCGATCGCCTGTGCGCCGTCGCCGACGCCGTAGAAAGGGGCGAACCCGGATCGCTCAAATCGCTGCTCAGGGAGGGGCGCTACCGCTTTGAAGACGAGCGGCTCAACAGCTTCCGCGGCGAGGGCATAACCGTCACCCCGCTCAAATAATATCGTATATCAAGGAGTAAATATTTTGGCAATTTCTGTATTCGGAAGGAACAGGTACGCAGATCCCGAAGCGCGCCTCATCTCAGACAAGCTTTTTTACGTAATAATGTCGGCAACGCTGCTCTTCGGCTTTGCCGTCAACGCGGCAGAGGTGTTTTTCCTCGCAGATTGGATAGCCGGCTGGAATCCCGTAGTATTTTTCATAGTCTATCTCGTTATGGCTGTGGCGGGCATACTCATAAACGCGTTCAGCCGCAACCCCGTAGTAAGTTTTATCGGTTACTGCCTGGTCGTGCTGCCCATAGGCGCAATGCTCGCGCTCGTCGTGCCCTCATACGCCTTCGACGTCGTGCGCTCGGCGTTTGCCGTAACAACGCTGCTCGCCGTCGTCTTCGGGCTGCTCGCCGTGCTCTATCCCGCATTCTTTGCCTCTATGTGGCGCGTGCTTGCCGTCAGCCTGTTCATAGCGCTCATCTGGGCGCTCGTCAATATGGTGACGGGCTTTCTTTCCAGCACCATGGTCTGGCTCGACTGGCTCGTAGTGCTCGTGTTCTGCTGCTACGTCGGCTTCGACGTCTCCCTGGCAAGAAACCGCCCCAAGACGCTCGATAACGCCGTCGACAGCGCGTGCGGCCTCTATCTCGACCTGATAAATCTCTTCTTGAGGCTGCTCATCATATTCGGTAGAAACCGTGACTGACTGCAGGCTGACCATCCGATCCCGGGGACGCGGCTGGGAGAGCAATCACATCCTCCCCGCGGACATGCAGTTTTCCGAAGGTTCGGTGAGCATATTCTATAAGCTCGAAGGCGACGACTGCACGCTGACGCTGTCGCCCCGCCGCGCCGAACAGTTGCGCTCGGGCGAAGTGCCGCTCAGGCTGACATTTGTCCCGGGCGAAGATACCGTCTGCATCGTTGGCACGGGCGGGCTGCGCGGCGGTTACAGGATACACACAGATGTATTCAACTGCATTTTCGGCAGGGCGGGAGTCTCTGCCCGCATAGAGTACTTCGCGGGCGACGACCGCGAACACGTCAAACTCGACATCCGCGCCATCGCCTCGCGGCGGTGACGCCTGAATAAAAGTTATAAGGAAAGCAAAATGAAAATAGAATACTTGGGGCATTCGTCCTTCAAACTTACCGAAAGCACGGGCACCAGCGTGGTGACCGACCCATATGACGACAGCATAGGCTATCGCATGCCTTCGGTCTCAGCCGACGCCGTCACCGTGTCACATCACCATTACGACCACGATGCCGTCGCAAAAGTCAAGGGCGATCCCGTCGTTCTGGACAGCGAAATCGGCTTTACGCTCAAGGACAGCGTCGACATAAGTTCAATAAAGAGCTTTCACGACGACAGCCGCGGCAAAAAACGCGGCGAAAACATAATCTTCAAATTCCGCATGGACGGGCTGGACGTCTGCCATCTCGGCGACCTCGGCGAGGACTGTTCTTCCGACCTCATCGAAATGATACTGCCCGTCAACGTCCTGCTCATTCCCGTCGGCGGCAACTACACCATCGACAGCAAAATGGCAAAGGAATACGTCGACAGGATAATGCCGGATATCGTCATACCCATGCACTACCGGGCAAAGGGCTGCAAGCTCGATATCGACAAGGTCGACGACTTTTTGGATGAGTTTGACGGCGAAAACGTCTGCATAGTCGAAGAGGGCAGCTGCATCGAAGTTTCGCGTGACGATCTCGACGGCGGTCAGACCACTATAATAGTTATGGAGCAGGTGCAATAAGTGGGACGCATTTTAGACGAGCTTACTAAAAAACTCAATATGAGCGGCATACATCCCCTTCGTCAGCTCGGCAGAGCGGTGGGGGTGTACAGCCCTACAAACAAAAAGAAGGAAGAGCTCATTGCCGACATTCTGGCAATAGCCACCAACCGCGCCGACCCCATAGTCAACAATCACCGCGGCGCTCCGCCCAAGTCGGAAGACTACGACAAGGCGCTCCTTGCCGACGTCGAGCGCTGCCGCCGCTACTATGCGGGACTTACGCTCGCCGAAACCGAAGACGAACTTCCGCCCGCCAGCCTGACCGTGTCTTCGCCCGACTGCGGCGATGACGAACTGCTCTGCTCGGGCATTCTCGAAAACGAGGACAAGTACTGGTTCGTGCGCACACGCAATATGCAGATATCTTCGGGCGCCGACGTGTTCGTGCAGTCGGCGTTCATAAACCGCTTCAAGATGCGCACGGGCGACTTTGTAGTCTGCAAGGCAAAGCGGCGCGAAGGCGAAAACCCTTCGGCAACCTATATAGTGTCCGTAAACGGAGTGTCGCCCGACGACCTCCGCCGCGTTCCGTTCGAAAATTTCACGCCCTGCTATCCCTCCGAGCGCATAAGCCTCGAATACCCCGGCTGCTCTCTCACCGAAAGGGTCATCGATTTGTTTTCACCCGTGGGCAAGGGACAGCGCGCCATAATATTTGCGCCGCCCCTTTCGGGCGCGACTTCCATGCTCAGGAGCATTGCGCTCTCCATAGTCAAAAACCATCCGCAGATAAACGTAGTCGCCGTGCTCATCGACGCCAGACCGGAGGAGATGACCGACTTCCGCCGCGCTGTCGCCGGTGCGGAAATTGCCTGCTCATCCTTCGACAGGGGCTCCGCGCACCACATACACACGGCAAAGCTTGCCCTCGAGCACGCCAAGCGCCTCGTAGAATCGGGCAGGGACGTCGTGCTGCTCATCGACAGCCTCACCGCGCTCGTCCGCGCCTATCTCAATTCGGGCAGGTCGTCCCAGAGCATGCCCGACGCCCAGGCGTTCATCGAATCCAAGCGCTTTATCGGCGCCGCCCGCAATACCGAAGAGGGCGGTTCGCTCACGATAATAGGCACGGCAATGCTGGGCTGCAGCCCTACGGACGAAGCCGTCCGCGACGAGTTCGGCCGCATAATAAACATGCAGATAGTACTCTCGCGCGAGCTCGCCGTCGAAGGCATATATCCCGCGTTCGATATGGCGTTCTCGGGTGCCCGGCAGGAAGACCTGCTGCTCACCAAGGCGCAATGCTCGGCGGCTTCCGCCGTGCGTTCGGCTGTAGCCCGCGGCATGAGCTTCAAGGGCGTGCTCGATGCAATGGCTGCGTCGAACGGCAACGACGATTTTGTCGAAAACGTATCCGGATATCTCGAAAGGTTTAAAAATGATTGATAAAAACGTATTCACCGACAGGGTGCGCATAACCATAAAATCTGGCGACGGCGGCGACGGAATGAATTCCTTCAAGTCGTTCAAGGGCAAGCCTGCCTGCGGCCCCGACGGCGGCGACGGCGGCAAGGGCGGCGACGTGTACCTGCTTGCCGACCGCTCCATGAACGACCTCATTTGCTTCCGCTTTACAAACAAGTATGTCGCGGGCGACGGCGAGCGCGGCGGCACCAACCGCTGCTCGGGCAAGGGCGGCGCCGACGTCGTAATAAAAGTACCGGTCGGCACCATAGTGCGCGACTACGAAAGCAAGACGATTATCTGCGACATGTTCCGCGACGGCGATAAAAAGCTCATCGCCGAAGGCGGCAGGGGCGGCAAGGGCAACGTCCGCTTTACCACCGCCCGCAGGCATGCGCCCAACTTTGCGCAGAAGGGCGAAAAAACTACCGAGCACATCCTGCTTTTAGAGCTCAAAGTCATAGCCGACGTCGGCATAATCGGCTTCCCCAACGTGGGTAAGTCTACTCTGCTTTCAAAAATATCTGCCGCCCGCCCCAAGATAGCCAACTATCACTTCACCACGCTCTCGCCCAATCTCGGCGTCGTCAGCCGCTACGAACAGTCCTTCGTGGCGGCCGATATACCCGGTCTCATCGAGGGCGCCTCGCAGGGCGCGGGGCTCGGTCACGACTTCTTAAAGCACATCGAGCGCACGCGCATGCTTCTGCACGTCGTCGATATTTCGGGCATGGAGGGCAGGGACCCCGTCGAAGATTTTAAAAAAATCAACGAAGAGCTCAAAAACTACTCTCAAAAACTCGCCTCGCTCCCCCAAGTGATCGCCCTCAACAAGTGCGACATCCCCGGCAGCGAGCAAAACATATCCGCGTTCGAAAGCGCATATGGCGGCGCCTTTCCCATATATCGCATCGCCGCCGTCACCGGCGAGGGGACGGGCGAGCTCATCGACGGCATATTCTCGGTATTAAAAGATTTGCCTCCCGTTCAGCCCGTCGAAGCCGATGAAAGCTTCACATACCGCCCGAGCGGAGACCTCGATTACGAAATCTTCGTCGATGAAAACGGCGCCTACGTCGTCGTGGGCACGCTCGTCGATATGCTCTGCCGCAACGTGTCCCTGAACGACCCCGACTCGATGGCGTATTTCCAAAAGATACTGCGCGATAAGGGCGTCATATCCCGTCTTACCGCAATGGGCATAAACGAGCGCGACACCGTCATAGTCGGCGACGTGGAATTTGAATTCGTAAGCTGATATAGTGCGTTCAATTTAAAAATCATGTCAAATTATCTGTCTGTCTGCGGACAATGCGTCACGCAGAAAGTCATCGAAAAATCGCGCTTTATAACCACTTCGGCGCACGTCGAGGGCGAAGAGCAGGCAAAAGCCTTTGTCGCATCCGTCGCAAAGCGCTATTCCGACGCCACCCACAACTGCTACGCGTATATATGCGATGCGGCTGGCAACTTTCTGCGCTTTTCTGATGACGGCGAACCGCAGGGTACGGCGGGCATGCCCATGCTCGAAGTGCTCAAAGCCAAAAAACTCGTGCAGACCGCCGTCGTCGTCACGCGCTACTTCGGCGGCATAAAGCTGGGTGCGGGCGGACTGGTCAGGGCATATTCGGGCAGCGTCGCGCTCAATCTGCAGCAGGCAAAGCTCGTCTGCTATGCGCAGTGCGCCCGGGCAGAATACACCGTCGACTATGCCCTCGCCGATGCTGCAAGGCGGTACATCTCGCAGAGCGACTGCACCCTCACCGACACCCGCTACGAAAGCGGCGTCACCTTTGTCGTGGCAGTCCGCGCCGAAAACGAGACGGCTTTCGAAGGCGGCATGATAAACGCCCTCAACGGCAGGGTAATTATCTCCGCCAAGCGCCGCTACTACTTTCCCTTTGAAGTTTAGTCTCTGCGCGCCCCACACGGCTTTTCCGTGCGGGGCGCGCAGCCCGTCTGGCGGCAAAATGCAAAAAAAGTGTTCGCGCTCCGCCTGCGGCTTGCTACATTTATTGACATTTTGCGTGCATTTCTGCTATACTGTTCAGGTAAATACAAGAGAGGAAAATGAATATGATAAAAGTTGTACAGGTTTCAGGCAAGCGCGACAAAAAGAAGTTTTTCAAATTTCTTATAGACCTATACAGGGGCAACCCCTATGCCGCGCCCAATCTCTATGCCGATGAGTTTGCCGAGTTCGACCCCAACGTCAACGACGCCTTCCGCTTTGCCGACTGCAAAATGTTTCTTGCCTACAAGGACGGTAAACTCGCGGGCAGGATAGCCGGCATCTGGCACCGCGGCGCAAACCAAAAGACGGGTCTCAAACAGCTGCGCTTTACTCGCTTCGACGTCATCGACGATTTCGAAGTCACCAAGGCGCTGTTTGAAAAGCTCTTCGAGTGGGCGAGGGAGCTGGGCATGGACGAAATTATCGGGCCTATATCCTTTTCGGACCTCAACGAAGAGGGTATGCTCATAGAAGGTTTCGATAAGGACAGCACATATATCGAAATTTATAACTATCCCTACTATGTCGAGCACATGCAAAAGCTGGGCGCATATAAGGTGGTCGACTGGAACAGCTACCGCATGTCCGTGCCCGCCGAACGCGACGTTCGCCTTTCCCGCCTTGCCGAAGCCATAAAAAAGCGCGGCGGGTACGAGGTGCTCGACGTGGAAGGATTGATGAAGCGCGATAAAAAGTCGCTCGACCGCTATGTAATGGAGTGCCTCGACGTGCTCGACGAAAGTTTTTCGCACCTCTACGGCACCAGCCCGCTGAACGAAAAGCAGAAGAGGAGGGAGATGAACACGATATACCAGGTGCTCATCCCTCAATTTGCCGCCGTCATCTTAAAGGACGACCATGTTGTATCTTACGGCTTTGTAATGCCGTCCATGCTAAAAGTGCTGCAAAAGGCGCACGGCAGCATACTGCCTTTCGGTATCCTTCCGTACATAAAAGCCATGTCGCATCCCGAAGTCGCCGACATGATGTCCATAGGCGTAAGGCACGACCACTCCAATATGGGCACCGTCGCGATCATAATGGACCACATCCTTTGCGGTCTCATCCAAAAGGGCGTTAAATATCTCGAAACGGGCCCCGAGCTCGAAACCAACCTCAACGTGCAGAACTTGTGGAAGAACTTCGACCGCCGCCTCGTAAAGCGCCGCCGCTGCTGGGGACTGAGCGTTCCCGCCGAATAAGTTGTGTCGGATTTTTAACTATTTTGCCAAATTTTGTCAGTGATGGCGCATTAATGTTGACAAAATGGTAAATACTGTCTATAATAATTTCGTATAGCGTATATTTAAAATTTTAATACGCAATATTATTATCCGCACCTCAACGGTTCGGTCAAGGAGAGTAAACTTGGAAAGTAATCAGCATGACGATGTAATAAGGCTCGGCGATATCTTCCGCGTACTGTGGAAAAATATCATACTCATCGCCATAATCACGGCAGCAGTCTTTGTCGCAGGCATAGTATATACCTTCGGCATAGCCCAGCCGCAATATGCTTCCAACGCCACGTTCCTCGTGGCTGTCAACACCCCCTCGTCGGGCGACGGCGAAAACGTAGACTATTCAAACTCGCTCCGCCTCGTCACCACGGCGGCAAAACTCGTCACCGAAGACAACGTGCTTCGCCCCGTGGCAGAAGACAACGAGCTTGCGGTAGGCGACCTCAGGGATATGGTCAGCGTGTCCTACGACACCAACAGCTTCCTCGTCACCGTCACCGTCGAGTGCGATAACAGCACGCTTTCAATGCGCCTCGCCAACGAGCTCGTCGAAAGTCTTATCGATGTCAGCAATACCGACGGCTCGGGCGTTGATATCCTCTTCAAGAACACCATCTCAATGACCTCGCCCGCAGTGCGCGGCACATATTCTTCGCCCAACAGGGCGCTCTATCTCGCCATATTCCTGCTCGGCGGACTGGTCGTCGGCTGCATAGCCGTGTATGTAAAGGAGTTCTGCTCCAACAAGTTCCGCAACCGCGACGACATCGAAGGCTACCTCGGCGAAAAGGTCGTCGGCTACTTTGTCGACGATAAGACAAAGGATAAAAATGTGTCAAAAGCCGAAAACGAAGCCCGCAAGGTAGAGCTTGCCGAACCGGGCATCCGCGCCTACGAGCCCTATAACAAGCTGCTCACAAACATCAAATATTCCAACGTCGACAACCCCTACCGCGTTATAATGATAACCTCCTCGCAGGAGAAGGAATTGAAGAGCACCACGATAGGCAACTTCGCCTGCTGCATGGCTTACAACAAGCTCAAGGTAGTGCTCATAGATATGGACATGCGCAAGCCCGTCCAGCACAAGCTCTTCAAAGTGTCCAAGGATAAGGGTATAATAGACTATATCGACGGCACCTGTGCCGAAGACGAGGTCATAAAGCATACCAAATACAATGTAGACATAATAACCGCGGGTAAAAAGGTAATAAATCCCCTCGTTATAATCGAATCTTCGGCGTTCAAAAAACTGCTTGAAGATCTGCTTTCAAAGTACGACTACGTGCTCATCGATACGCCTCCCGCGCTCGCCTGCTCGGATGCGGCAGCCATCAGCAAGCTGTGCGACGGCGTGCTGTTCAACCTCTCAATGCGGGACGTAAAAAAGAAGAAGGCAGCCGTCGCGCTGCAGAGCCTCAGGGACGTAAACGCGCACGTCATAGGCGTCAACGTGACCAAGGGGCTTGCCGACAGGCACGACGATTCCTATTACTATTACAGCGACAGCTACTATTCCAAAGCCCAGCTCGAAGAATCGTCCGGCGCCGCTGCGCCCTCGCAGCCCGTCCGCGGCAAAAAGAATAAATGATAGATATCCACAGTCACATGCTGCCGGGCGTCGACGACGGGTCGCCCTCGCTCGCGGTCACAAAAAATATACTTGCAAGGTATGTAGAAGAGGGAGTGGACAAGGTCATCTGCACCCCCCATCAGCACAGCGACCTGCTTCGCCCCGCGCTCTTAAAGGAGCGGTTTGCCGAACTGCAGCGCAATGTTTCGGAATTTCCCGTCGGGCTCTATCTCGGCGCCGAACTGTACTACTGCGAAAACATCGTTGACTTGCTCGCTTCGGGTCAGTTTCTCACGCTCGCCGGCACTAAATATGTGCTCGTCGAGTTCTCCACCAGGCACGAAATGGTCTACATCCCCGATGCCGTCTACGAACTTTCGGTGGCGGGATACGTCCCCATCGTCGCTCACATCGAGCGCTATCCCTATTTCCCGTTAAAGCAGTGGGCTGAAGTGCGCGAAAACGGCGGGCTCATACAGCTCAACGCCTCCTGTTTTGCCAAAAAGGAAAATCTCGGTCTGGCAAAAAAGGCGCTCAAGGGCGGACTGGTAGATTTTATCGCCTCCGACGCCCACGGCGACGTCCACCGCCGCGTCGATTTTTCGGCGGCAAAGTCATTCGTCAATAAAAAGTTTCCCAAATACTCGGATGCACTGTTCGGCAGCCAAAATGCTTTGGGACTATAACCTGTCTTTCAGGCGGTGCGCCGCACTTTCAGTGTGCGGCGCACCGCCGCTATTTTGTATAACGGCGGTTAAAATGTCTGTCATAATCGCAAACTTATTCATGGGGGGATATTTATCGCCATGTGCGCTGTCAGGTTTTGGCATTGCAGGTTGTTTTTTATATGAACGGGTCTCTATGTCCGCGTGTCGAAAAATTGTTGTGTATATATGTTTTTTGTTTGATAATAGCTATTTTGGGTCGTCAGACCGTTTTGATGCCGACAACATTTGACATATCGCCGCAATGGTAGTATTATTAATGTGTACAAAATGTACCAAAATTGCAATATTCTGCCTGCGGGCAGGGCATTCAATTATCCTTCCGGCAATGGTGGAGCGTAAAGCGGAGGAAGAGTGACAGGCTTTATAATTGCGGCGGTTGCCGCGTCGGCGATGATCTTCGCCGCAGTCATCATCAATATGTTCATGCGCCGTTTTAAGGTGCGCCCCGCCGCGGGACGCGCCTTTTGGGGCGTGTTCTTTTGTTATGCCCTGTTCGCTCTCTGTCTCGCCTGCACTCTGCGCGGCGGACAGGCTGTCGCCGCCTACGGCGAAAGGTACTGGCAGGTCGATTGCGCCGCCGATATCAGGCTGTTTTTCCGCCCCGAGTTTGCGTTCGGGGTCATAAGGCTGTACTGCATGCTCGCCGCGCTCTCGGTCTTTTCGCTGCTGCTCAGCATAAGTTCCTGCAAGTCCCCTCAAGGGGAATGCCCCGCGCTCTTCTTTGTGCGCGGCATGGAGCGTCCGGCAGGCTCGCAGCCGTCGGCGGCGATGTGCGTCGGCGCCTGCAGCTTAAATCAAAGATACAACTCATAAAATTTTTTTCAACGGCGGCAGCGCCGTATTTATTGCGAAAAAAATTTTATGGGAGGCTGTTATGCAAAAGAATGTCGGTAACGGAAGCTTGGATGCGTCCGTTAACTCTGAAAATACCGCAGTTACGGATGCGCACGCCGCATTCGTGCCCGCAAAAAAGCGATATGTCTATCGCTTTACAAAGCGCCTTCTGGATATAGTCTGTTCGGCGCTCTTTCTTGTCGTCTTTTCCTGGCTGTTTATAATAATTTCCCTCGCCGTAAAGCTCGGCGACGGCGGTAAAGTCATATACAGGCATCCCCGCATGGGCAAGGGAGGCAAGCCCATCTTCATTTCAAAATTCAGGAGCATGAAGCCCCATTCGGACAACCTCGAAGACATGCTCACGCCCGAACAGCTCGAACAGTACAGGCGCGAATTCAAACTCGATGACGACCCGCGCGTAACGAGGGTGGGCAGATTTTTAAGAAAGACCTCGCTCGACGAGCTCCCCCAGGTGTGGGATATCTTCGTGGGCAGGCTGTCGGTAGTCGGTCCCCGTCCCGTGCAGGAGGAGGAACTGCACGAAAAGTACGGCAGCGACGCCGCAAAGTTGCTCTCTGTCAAGCCGGGCATGATAGGCTGGTGGGGCGTCAACGGTCGCAGCAACGTCACTTACGAAAGCGGCGAGCGCCAGAAGCTCGAGCTCTACTATGTGGATAATTGCTCCATGCTGTTCGATGCAAAGATATTTTTTAAAGCAATAATCTCCGTCATAAAGCGCGACGGGGCAAGGTGACGGTAAAATTTATGAAAGATATAAAGATAATGGTCGCCGCCCACAAACAGTACCGCATGCCTGATGACGCAATGTATCTCCCCGTGCACGTCGGCGCGGCGCTGTCGCACGGCGACGCACTCCAAGGCATGCAGCGCGACGATGCGGGCGATAACATATCGGCAAAGAACCGCAGCTATTGCGAACTCACGGCGGTGTATTGGGCGTGGAAAAATCTGCGCTCCGATTACATCGGGCTCGCGCATTACCGCCGCCATTTCAGCGGCAGACTGTTCGGCGCCAAATTCAACAAAATACTTACGGGCAGCCGTGCGGATAAATTGCTTGCCGACTGCAAGGTGCTCCTTCCCAAAAAGCGCCGCTACTATATCGAAACCAACTATCAGCAATATGTTCACGCCCACCACAGCGAGGGCATAATGCTCGCCCGCGAAGTCATCGATGAGCTCTGCCCCGACTATCTCTTGAGCTTTGATAAGGTCATGGGTCAAAGAAGCGGGCACCGCTTCAACATGTTCGTCATGCGCCGCGACATCTTCGATAAGTACTGCACGTGGCTGTTTGCCGTGCTGTTCACGGTGGAGAGCCGCCTCGATATATCCATGTGGAACGAGACCGAACAGCGCGTCTACGGCTATCTTGCCGAAAGGCTGCTGGATGTCTGGCTGACAAAGAATGCCGTCGCATACAGGGATATCCCCTATATGTTTATGGAAAACCAGCACTGGTGCTCCAAAATAATCAAATTTTTAAAGAGGAAATTTTCAAGCAAGCAGCAATGACGTCGTATAGTCGCAAAAACGGGGCGATAATATTGTGCGCTGCATATTGCTTTATCGAGGTCCTGCTCAGCACCGAGCTTATATACCTCGTTCCCATGCAGTTGCTGTCGTTTTTAAAATATTGCGTGGCTGCCGTTATGGCGGTCTATGTCCTGTTTGAGCAGCGCAACGTAAAGCTCAACCGGCATCATCTGCCCGTAATGCTTTGCTTTGCGCTCGGCGCATTGGTAACGCTGTTTGCCCGCAGTCCGCACATACTTATCCTCGTGTTCATGGTCGTGCTGCTGCGCGATTGCACCTTCGATGAAGTGTTGAAGCCCATGTTTTACATGCTGTGGGCGGCGTTCATATTCACCGTATTTATGTCCCTTCTCGATTTGTATCCAAACATCGAGTATGAAAGGAACGGCGAATGGAGGTTTGCCCTCGGCTTCGGCACGCCCACTCTCGGGCAGAGCGTGGTGCTCTTTCTCTTTCTTACAAAGTTCTATCTCTCCCGCAACTCAAAAAACGTGGCGTGGATAGTATTTTACCTGCTTCTTTCGGTTGTCGTATATATCTTCACCGCGGCAAGGACGGGCTTCTATCTTTCGTTGGCGGCTGTAGTGTTCATAGCCGCATACAAGCTTCTGTCGGGCAGGGCGACTTTCAAAAAATTGAGCTCGTCGTTTGCCGTTGCGCTGATTTCGGCTGTGCTGCCGTTCGCGTTTTTGCTGCTTACGCTGCTGCTCACAAAACTCTACGAAGCCGGCGTGCCGTTTGCCGTAAAACTCAACGCGCTTCTCAGTACGCGTTTGCTGTTGCAGATGAACGCCATTAACGAACGCGCCGTGACCCTCTTCGGTCAGAACATCGTCTGGTTCACTTCCGAAGGCATATATATCGGCATCGACAATTCCTATCTCTATCATCTTTATAACTACGGGCTGATCGTATTTTTCGGCGCTATGCTCGCCTACAGCTACATGCTCGTCGGCGCCTGGCGCAGGGGCGATTCCTGCATGATACTCATCTTCGTCATAATTCTCATCGACGCCATGGTCGAGCCGTACATGCTCGATTTCAAATACAATTACTTTATCCTGTGTATCGGCGGCTATGTCCGCCGCCGCCTTTGTCAAAACAGCATGGCGGTGCGCGGCGTCCGTCCGCAAGGTGTGCAATGAACAATGTAGCGGCTGTAGTCGTCACCTATAACAGGCGGCAACTGCTCAACGAAAACTTAACCTGCCTGCTCGCGCAGAGCCGACCCGTCGATATAATCGTCATCGACAACGCAAGTACCGACGGCACTTTCGAAAGCCTTGGCGAGCTCATTGATTCGGGGCGGATAAATTATTATAACACCGGCTCCAACCTCGGCGGAGCGGGCGGCTTCAGCTTCGGCATAGAGCGTGCCGTCGAGCTCGGCTACGACTATGTCTGGGTCATGGACGACGACTGCATGCCCCGCGCCGACGCCCTCGAGCGGCTGCTTGCCGCGGGCGAGCGGCTGGGCAACTACGGCTTTTTGTGTAGTAAGGTGCTGTGGAAGGACGGCAGCGTCTGCACTATGAACGTGCCCCGCCGCACGCTTACAAAGCCATTAAAGGACTTTTCCGACGGCGAAAAGCGCGTCGTCATGGCTTCATTTGTCTCGCTGTTTCTGCGCGCCGAAGTGGTAAGAGAGAAGGGGCTGCCCATACGCGAGTTCTTTATATGGACGGACGACTGGGAGTACACCCGCAGGATATCAAAAAAATATCCCTGCTATCTCGTCGGCTCCAGCGTTGCGGTGCACAAGTCGCAGTCAAATATAGGCGCCAACATCGCAAGCGACAGCGCCGACCGGCTGCAAAGATTTTTCTATCTGTACCGCAACGACGTCTATCTCTACCGCAGAGAGGGGGTAAAGGGCTTTTTATACGAGTGCTTCCGCCTTACGGCGCATTTTTTCAGGATTCTTTTAAAGGCGCCCGACAACAAGGGCAAAAGGATAGCCATTATGCTGCGAGGCACGCGTGCAGGATTGGGGTTTAAACCGCCCGTGCGGTATGTTGAAGATAAATGAAGATATTGCAGATGTTCGGCGAACCCGTCTCTCACGGCGGGCAGGAAGCCTTTGTCATAAACATGCTCACACACATGCCTTCCGACGGCATGACTATCGATGTGCTCACGCCCTACTATTGCGACAACGAGCACTACCGCGACATAATCGAAAGCCGCGGCGGAAAGCTTTACTGCCTCGGCATGAAGTTTGAGCCCGGCGGCAGCAGGCTCAACCTCATCGCTCCGCTCAAAAAATTTTTGTCGGGACACGGCTACGATGTCATCCACATTCATTCGGGCAGCACTTCCGTGCTCGCCGAAGGCGCCCGTGCGGCGCAGTCTGCGGGCATAAAAAAGATAATAGTTCATTCCCACTGCGCGGCTGAAAAATTTACGTTGAGGCACGCCGCCGTAAAATTCGTCATGAATGCGGTAATGTTCGGCTGTCCCACGCACTATGCAGCGTGTTCGCGCATTGCAGGGCAGTCAAAATATCCCCGCCGCATAGTCAAAAGGCGGCTCATAATACTCAAAAACGGCGTCGATACTCAAAAATTTTCATTCGACGCTCAGATGCGCTCATACATGCGCGGCAGGTTGAATATCCCTGAGAACGCCGTCGTTCTCGGGCACGTAGGCAGGTTCTCCTATCAAAAAAATCACGAGTACCTGCTGTCCGTGCTCGCGGCGGTGCGCATCCGCGGCATCGACGCCAAACTTATGCTCATAGGCTCGGGTGAAAACATGCAGAACGTCATATCGCTCGCGCAAAAGCTCGGGCTGTCGCAGCACGTAATGTTCATCGGCAACGTCAATAACGTCAACGACTACATGCAGGCGATGGATGTCTTTTTGCTGCCCTCCCGCTTCGAAGGGCTTCCCATAGTCGGCGTCGAAGCTCAGGCGGTCGGGCTGCCCTGCATTTTTTCTTCGGCAGTAACCAATGAGGTCGCTCTCACCTCCAATGTCTGCTATCTGCCCGCCGACGGCGCATCCGTCGGGCTCTGGGCGGATAAGGTTTTGCAGTTTGCCGATAAATGGGGCGCCGATAATACCGCTTCGCTCAAAAATGCGGGGTTCGATGTGTGTCGTACCGCAGATATCCTGCGCGATATCTATCTCAGTTAATATGGTGCAAAAAGATGCAAGAACAGCTTAAATTATTTGTCGTCGCCCACAAAAAGACTGAAAACGTCCCCGCGGGCAGAACGCTTATCGGCGTCGGCGCCGACGGTGCAAATATAGGTGCCGACTGCAGCGACGGTACGGGCGACAACATCTCGTCAAAGAACGCCTCGTACTGCGAGCTGACCGCGCTCTATTGGATATGGAAGAACACCAAAGAGGAGTATGTCGGGCTCGAACATTACCGCCGTTTTTTCTTTACACGCGGACAGTTGTTTGCCCGCCCCATGCGGCGCGAAAGCATGCTTAAGGTGCTCGCTTCGGGAAAGATAATAGTTCCCAAGCCGCACAAATGCCCTTCCACGGTAGCAGCCGACTATGCCGAAAATCACAGCGCCTCCGACCTTGAGCTCTGCCGCGACATAATATCTTCGCGCTGTCCGCAGTATCTCGGCGCATTCGATGCCGTTATGAACTCGTCGTCTTACAGCCTTGCCAACATGTTCGTCATGCCAATGCCGCTGATGAACGACTACTGCGGCTGGCTGTTTCCCATCCTGTTCGAAGCCGAAAAGCATATTGATATTTGTGCAAAGGACAGCTACCAGCGCCGCGTTTTCGGATTTCTTGCCGAAAGGCTTTTCAATGTCTGGCTGGCATATAAAAAGGTCGATGTCTGCTATGCGCCCGTCTACAACGTGGGCGACTGCCCCATCCTGGTGCGCATAAAGGGCAAATTATCGCAGCTTAGGAGAAAATAAGCGAATATGTACGATTATCTCATAGTTGGCAGCGGGCTCTACGGCGCCGTGTGTGCGCATGAACTCAGCAAGGCGGGCAAAAAGGTGCTCGTCATCGACAGGCGCCCGCACATAGCGGGCAACGTCTATACCGAGCGCATCGAAGGTATAGACGTTCACGAGTATGGCGCACACATATTCCATACCTCCGATAAAGCGATATGGGAGTATGTAAATGAATTTGCCGAATTCAATAACTTTATAAATTGCCCCGTGGCAAGGTATATGGACGAATGTTATAACCTGCCCTTCAACATGAACACGTTCACAAAGCTGTGGCGCGACGTGTTTACCCCCGCCCAGGCGCAGGCAAGGATAGCCGAAGAAATAGGCGAAAACTATAAAAGCCGGCCCGCCAATCTCGAAGAGCAGGCAATCAATCTCGTCGGCAAAACCATATACGAAAAACTTGTAAAGGGCTACACCCAAAAGCAGTGGGGCAGGGACTGCAGGGAACTGCCCGCCTTCATCATCCGCCGTCTGCCCGTCAGATTCACGTTCGATAACAACTATTTCAACGACCGCTACCAGGGCATACCCGTAGGCGGCTACACAAAGCTGGTCGCAAATATGCTCGGCACGGTCGAAGTGCGCCTCGGCTGCGACTTTTTTGCGCACAGGGACGAACTTGTTGCCTGCGCCAAAAAGGTCATCTACACCGGCGCAATCGACGAGTTTTTCGGCTACAGGTACGGAGCTCTGGAATACCGCTCAGTCAGGTTCGAAAACGAGCTTTTGGATATGCCCAATTTTCAGGGCAACGCAGCCGTAAACTATACCGACGGCGAAGTCCCCTGGACAAGGATTATAGAGCACAAGTGGTTTACGTTCGGCAGGGACGAAGAGGGCAACGAGCTCAAAAAGACGGTCATCAGCCGTGAATACAGCTCGGAGTGGAAGAGGGGCGATGAACCATATTATCCCGTAAACGATGCAAAGAACGGCGAGCTCTACGAAAAGTACAGACAGCTTGCCGAAGCCGAGGAAAATGTCATATTCGGCGGCAGGCTGGGCAGCTACAAGTATTACGACATGGACGACGTCATCGCCGCAGCCTTAAATGATATCCGCACGGAAATTGCTTTGTTGAAGTGAGTTCAAAATGAATTTTAAAAGGGTGTTGATAAAATTATTTGGTTACCCGTACAGTATGGTAAGGTTTTTTGCGAAGGTCGAAGGAGCTACAAGGTTTCGCAAAGATTTGCTGTGCAAAAGGCGCGCTTTTGAAAGTGCGCACGAGTACCAAAAGGTCAAACTCACCTGGTTTTTGAAAAAGAAGTATAAAAAATATATAATTGCCGTAAAGGAGCAATTGGATAATACCTACGATAAGTTGCCGCATAAATGCGGCGATACCGTATGGGTATGCTGGTTGCAGGGATTGGATAACGCTCCCGAAATTGTTAAGTTGTGTTGTGATTCTATTGTCGAAAAGCTGGGCGATCTTCGCAAGGTCTGCTTTTTAGATAAAAGCAATTATAAAAATTACATCGCCTTGCCCGATTTCGTAGAAAAAAAATATAGCGACGGGGTAATTAGCGACGCACAGTTCACCGATTTGCTTCGGCTTGCATTGCTGACGGAGTACGGCGGAACGTGGATAGATGCAACTATTATGTGCACGGATAAATTGCCTGACTATATGCTTGACAGCGAATTGTTTTTGCCGTGCACTTCGATGTGGGAAACATATCAGCTTGCATTCAGGGTCGAAAGTTATTTTATCACCGCATACAGCAACAATAAAATCCTGTCCATGGCTTTGAAACTGGCATATAAATACTGGAGCGATTATAATTTTATCGCAGAGTATCTGCTTATTTATTCGTTTATCGAAATTGCCATAGAGCTCTACGGCGACGAGTGGGAGAAGGTGCACCCGTTCCCGCGTGCCGATATCAATCTTCTGCAGGAGTGGTTCGAAAGAAAATACGACAAGCAGATTT
>CALVHH010000014.1 GCA_944327465.1 uncultured Clostridia bacterium
TTTAAAGGCGGCATTTTGCCCGCTAAATCGTTGACAGTAAGGCTCGTCGGGTATATAATCGATATATCTGTATCGTTTAGGACTCATTATGCAGGATTTGTTCGAAAGGTTTACGACCGCCATATTAAAATTGAATAAGCTCGTGCAGCGCATAAAGGTGCACGAAATGAAAAAATTCGGCTTAAAGTCGGTGCACGTCATGTGCCTTTACTACCTCAACAGCCGTCCCCGCGGCATAACCGCGGGCGAACTTGCGCGCATGACGCTCGAAGACAAGGCGGCAATATCCCGCGCCCTCGCCGAAATGCGCCAAAGGGGGTATGTCGTGTACGACCCCGCCTCGCACAGCGCCGCTATAAGGCTGACCGAAGAGGGAGTGCGCCTCGCCGAATACATATCTCAAAGAGCTGCCGCCGCCGTCGGCGCGGGCAGCGCGCAATTCACCGACGAACAGCGCGAATTTTTTTATACGTCGCTCATAACCATATCCGACAATCTTGAAAGCTATTACGACGGACTGATAAAAAATTCAAAAGGAAACGATAATGATTAAAATTTTGGCAGACAGCGGCTGCGACCTCGAAGCGGAGCAGGCGCAGGCGCTCGGCATAACGGTAGTGCCCTTCAATATCCGCTTTGACGATGAGGAGTACTTAGACGGAGTCAACCTCTCGCACGAGCAGTTCTTTGAAAAACTCATCGAAAATACCCGTCTCCCCCAGACGAGCCAGATAAACGAATTCACCTTTGCCGAAAAGTTTGCTTCGCTCACCGCCGACGGCAGTTCGGTCATAGCCATAACCCTGTCGTCAAAGCTTTCGGGCACATATTCTTCGGCAGTGCGCGCAGCAAAAAAATTTGCGGGCAAAGTCTACGTCGTCGACAGCCTCAACGCCTGCCTCGGCGAGCGCATATTGCTCGATTACTGCATCCGCCTCGTCAAGGAAGGCAAGCTGACCGCCGCCGAGATAGCCGGCGAACTGTCGGCAAAGCGCGGCAAAATACAGCTTCTGGCGGTGCTCGATACGCTCAAATATTTAAGAAAGGGCGGCAGGATATCCGCCGTCGCCGCAGTCGCGGGCGAAATGCTCTCAATAAAGCCGGTTATTTCGGTGGTCAACGGCGAAGTAAAGCTCGTCGGCAAGGCGGTGGGGTCAAAAAAAGGCAACAACCTCTTGAACCAGCACGTAAACAACTGCGGCGGCATAGACTTTTCCATGCCGTACGTTCTGGGCTATTCGGGGCTTTCGGATAAGTTTTTGCATAAATACATAGCCGACAGCCAAAATCTTTGGAAGGGCAGCGTTGAAGAGCTTCCGTACTATCTGATAGGCAGCACCATAGGCACGCACGTCGGTCCCAACGCCATTGCCGTTGCGTTCTTTTCAAAAGGCTGAACTCATCGTTGAAAAATCATGACGTATACAGACGCCGCGGACTGCAATTTGCAGTCCGCGGCGTCACTATTTTGCGTAATTATTCGCGGTAATCGATATTGCACTCGCACTCTATGCCGCTGCAGCGTATCGTAAGATAGCATAAATCGTTTTCGGCGAGCAGCATGTGCACTTCGCAGCCTTCGGTTGTTTTGTAGATCTCTTCGTAAAGCCACGTGCAGTGCCCCGTTATCTCCTGCCCGTCCGCTTCGTATGTCAGCGGCTCAAAGGTCAGCCCCTCGTCGCGCTCGGTCACGTGCGCGTCTTTAAAGGTCACGCGGGTATACGGCGTCTGCCCCTCGCAGGGGATAAAGTCCTCGCGTATGAGCATACATATATCCCCGCCGCGGCGGGTAAATTCAAGTATTTCGCCGTCGTGAAAGCTCAACTGCCTTCTTATCTCTTCGGGCGTGTCCTTCATCGCATCTTCGGCTGCGCCGTTAATGGCTTCAAACAGCCGCCTGTTGCGCTCTTCTTCGGCTTTCAGATCCCTATATACGCTTTCGGGCAGGCAGTCCATGGCAATCAACCGTGCGTCGCACGCCGTCTTCACCCAATCCGGCAGCCCTGCATATGCGTTTTCAAGCTTGGCGCGGTACATATCGGCAAAGTCGCGTATCGCCTGTCTTGCGTCAAAGGGCGGGCGCTCTTCAAATCGTTTAAGCCGCGCGGCGTAATCTCTTTCAAGTCCCGCCTTTACTTCTTCCATGGTGGCGGGCACTTTCAGCTTGCCGCTTGCCACATCGTATTCGGCAAAGTCCTCGGGCGTCAATTCATCAAAATTTATATCCAATCTCTCGGGCGGGGTGTCGTAAAGCTCCCTCTGTTCGTCCGCATACGCCTTCATTCTGTCCTTGCACAGCGCGGCTATGCGCTCTTCGGTGTACTCACCGTCGGGCACCTGCGTCATGCCGGTGGTGTAGTGCAGGTGCTGCATAAGCACGTACCAGTCCTTTGTAAAATATTTCATGTCCGTCCTCCTAAACGTCGTATCCCGTAAATTATATAACATTTTTCCGTCAAAAAGCAACCTTCCGCGCATGCGTATTTTGCAGTTCGCCCGTTTTGTAATATTGCCGGGTTTTGTTCTGCATATTTTGTTGGGATTTTTAGATTTCATTTGTTTTCAGTTAATTATTTTCCCTATGATTTTTGGACTAATTGCCATGCTTGTTGCGTTTTTCACGATGCTTATTGTCTTAGTCTGAAATTAAGCGAAAACCAAGTCGGTAAGTTTATAAATACTTCTCCGGCTTTATTTTTTACAAGTCGATAAGCGTTGCAGTTATCGTTTGGCGGTGATATGGCTTTTGTTAACGCTGATTTAAATGCACAAATTTGCAGCCGGCGGCGCATAAAGCGTGCAGTATGCGGCATACTTGTGTTGTCAGAAAATTTTTCATGCCAGCAAGGAGGAATGCCAACAAATATGAAAGCAACGGGAATCGTAAGGAGGATAGACGAACTCGGCAGGGTCGTCATTCCCAAGGAGATACGCAACACGCTCAGGCTCAAATCGGGCGACCCGCTTGAAATTTTCACCGACCGCGACGAGCTCATGCTCAAAAAATATTCGCCCATCGCATCTTTGGGTCAGTTCTCGTGCGGCACGGCAAAGAGTTTATCCGACCTTTCGGGTCATCTCGCCGTCATCTGCGATACAGATGAGATAATCTGCGCTTCAGGCAGCGGCAGAAGGGACGTGGCGGGCAAGACCATATCTTCCGACCTCGACGAAATACTGAAAAACCGCAAAAGCTACGTTGCGAACCTTTCGGAAGGCGGCGATATAGTGCCCGTTGCCGAAGGCGAAAGCATGCCTGCCACGGCACAGGTAATAGTTCCCATCGTCGCGGGCGGCGACTGCCTGGGCGCGGTGGCGCTTCTTTCTTACGAGCAGGGTGCAAAGATGGAAGCGGGCGCATGCAAACTCGCCCAGCTTTCCGCAACCATCCTTGCCAACCAGTTCGAATGAGTGACAAGGCGTACTTAAAGGGCGCGGCGGCGATATCTGCCGGCGGCATCGTTTCAAAACTGCTCGGCGCGTTTTACAGGATACCATTACTTTCCTTACTCGGCAGTCGCGGCATGGGCGTCTATCAGATGGTGTACCCGCTGTACTGCATGCTGCTCACGCTGTCTGCAAGCGGACTGCCCACGGGCATAGCGCGAGCCATGTCGTCGGGGCAGTGCACGTTTGCCGAACGCCCCGCGTTTTGGCTGTGCGGCTTTATGGGCGCGGCGGGCTGGCTGATAATGAGCGTGCTCGCCCCCGTCCTTGCGGCGGCGCAGGGTGAAGCCGAAGTTGCGCTCTGCTGCAAAATTCTCGCGCCGTCTGTATTTTTAGTGTCGCTCATCTCTGTCGTCCGCGGCTGCTTTCAGGGTCGCGGTTATATGCTGCCCACCGCCGTAACCGAAGTTTTTGAACAGCTCGTAAAGGTGCTGTGCGGCATAGCCCTTTGCATGCTCCGCCCTTCGCCCGCATCTGCTGTCCTCGCCGTCACCTTATCCGAAGTCTGCTGTCTGGCGCTGGCGCTGGCAATGTACCGCAGCGCGGGCGGCAGCAAGGTGCCGCTCGGTTATCGCCCGTCCCGTTACTATCCGTGCATATTAAAAAACACCGCGCCGCTCGCCCTGTCCGCGATGGCGCAGCCCTTGAGCCAGCTTGCCGAAAGCGTAGTCGTTGTCGCCCTTCTGCGTGCGGCTTCGCAGGATGCCACCGCGCTCTGGGGCGTTTTTTCCGGCTGTGCCGTCACGCTCATAAGCCTGCCGGCCTCTGCCGCATACGGCCTTGCCGCCGCCGCGGTCCCCCGCGTCGCCCGCGTCGCCCGCGCAGGCGGTCGTGGCGATGCCGAACTCGCCCGCAGCCGCGTAACAAAGTCGCTGCTCTTCACGCTCGCGCTCGCTCTTCCGTCGGCAATAGCGCTCTTTGCGTTCTCGCCCTTTGCGGTGAGCGTCATTTTCTCGTCGCTGAGCGGCGGCGAGCGCTTGCTCGTGGTCAGACTCGTCAAAGCAATGTGCCTCTCCGCCGTCGCCATGCCGTTGGTGCAGACGTCTTCGGCGTGCCTCGCCGCGCTGGGCAGGGCGGGTCTCGGCGCCGTCACGCAGTGGTCAACGTGTCTCGTGCGCGTGGCGTTGTCCGCCGCGGCGGTGACGGCGCTGTCGTCCGTTACGGGCGCCGCAATATCTGCAAACATCTGCAATTTGGTTGCAGTCGCGCTCAATTTATGTTATATTTATGGGGTAAGAGGTGACAAAAATGCACATAACTCTCATAGGTTTGGGAATAAAAGACGGCGATATGACGCTGTCGGCTGAACGCGCTCTCTCGTGCGGGGCAAAGATAATGGCGCGCACTTCGCACGGGGAGGCGTACGCCCGGCTGGGCGGGCGCGAGGTCGAATACCTCGACGAAGTGTACGCCCGTTCGCGCAACTTCGATACGCTCAACAAAAATCTTGCAAAGCGCGTGCTTGACGCTGCAAAAACGCAGCCCGTCGTCTACTGCGTCGACGGCTCCGTCGGCGAGGACGAAGGCTGCAAGATAATACTTTCAAAATGCCGCGACTGCACCGTAATAGAGGGCGTATCCAAAATTTCGCACATAAAATGCGCCGCCCGTCTGCAGCATTCGTGCGTGACGGCGCTTTCGGCTTACGATATCTCCTCGCTCAGGAGCTGTCCCGCCGCCGTCATATACGATTTGGACGACTTCTATCTCGCCTCCGAAGTAAAGCAGAAACTCACCGATATATTCGGCGAGGAGTGCGGCTGCACGTTTATCGAAGGCGACAGCGTACATAAAATAAAGGTCTACGAAATAGACCGCTTCAAGACCTACTCCGCCGACTGCGCGGTGGCGATAGAGGAGGGGGAGTTTCTTAAAAAGCAGAGGTACGACTATGCCGACCTCGAGCACATGGTCGCGCTGCTCCGCGCACCGGGCGGCTGCCCCTGGGACAGGGCGCAGACCAACGATTCTATAAAGGGCAATATGATCGAAGAGGCGTACGAGCTCGTCGATGCGATCAACCGCGGCGACGACGACGGCATTGAGGAGGAGTGCGGCGACGTCCTTTTGCAGGCGGCGTTCCACTCCGTAATGAAGTCCGAACAGGGCGCCTTCAACGGCGGCGACGTGCTCACCCGCGTGGTAAAAAAGCTCATATTCAGGCACTCGCACATCTTCGGCGGCGACAAGGCTGCCGATGAGGGCGCGGCGCTCGGCGTGTGGGAAAAGAATAAGATGAAGGAAAAGCATCAGACTACCTACACCGAGAGCTTAAAGGCAGTGCCCATAAATTTCCCCGCGTGCATGCGCGCCCAAAAGGTGGGCAAGCGTGCGGCAAAGAGCGGCATGGACTTTTTATCGCCGCTTTCCGCTTCCGAGCGCATGGGCGAAGAGGTCGTCGAGCTCTTAAAGGCGCTGCAGGCAGAAGATAAGGATGGCGTGTTCGAAGAAGCGGGCGACGTGCTGCTTTCGGCTGTCAACACCTGCCGTCTCGCCGGCGTCGACTGCGAGCAGGCGCTCGCCGCCGCCACCGATAAGTTCATAGCCCGCTTTGCAAAGTTCGAAGAGCTCGTGCTCGCCGACGGCAAGGCGTGTGCCGATTTGTGCGACGAAGAATACGATTGGTACTGGTTGCAGGCAAAAAATGCGATTAAAGGCAATTAAAATAGGCGGCTACACTGCGCCGAACAATGTGTTTCTGGCTCCGCTCGCAGGCTATACAAACTGCGTGTTCAGGCATATGTGCTCTTCGCTCGGCGCCGGGCTCACGTTTACCGAAATGGTCAGCGCCAAGGGTCTGTGCTACGACAGCCGCAACACGCGCGAGCTGCTCGCGCTCTATCCCGGCGACGACGGCATAAGGGCTGTGCAGATATTCGGCGGCGAGCCCGAATACATGCGCCGCGCCGCGCAGAGTGCCGAGCTCGCGCCCTTCGACATAATAGATATAAACATGGGCTGTCCCGTGCCCAAGATTTTTAAAAACGGCGAAGGCAGCGCGCTGATGGCAGATATCCCCCGGGCACAGGCGATAGTCAGGGCGGTGGCGGCGTCGGGCAAGCCCGTAACGGTAAAGTTCCGCACGGGTCTGGACGGCAAACATCTCATCACCCGCGATTTTGCGCTCGCCATGCAGGATGCGGGCGCTGCTCTCGTCACCATACACGGCAGAACGCGCGACAAGATATATTCGGGCGCGGTCGCGTTCGACGAGATAGCCGCGGCAAAATCGGCGCTCAGCATCCCCGTCATAGCCAACGGCGGCGTGTTTTCGCTCGGGGAGGCGGAAGAGCTGATGGGCAGAACGGGCGCCGACGGCATAGCCGTGGCGCGTGCCGCCATGTACGACCCGTTCATATTCTGTGCTCTCACCGGCAGACCGATGCCCGATAAAAAGTCGGTCATAGCCGAACAGATAGCCAAGACCTTTGAACTGTTCGACGAGCGGTTTGCCGTAGTATATATGCGCAAGATGCTCGCCTTCTACACAAAGGGCGTGCCCGGCGCGGCTGAAATGCGCCGCAGCCTGTTCACATGCGCCGACCGCCGCGACATCGAGCAGGCTTTGAACAGAATACCCATTTGAACTGCGACGCTTTTTTATAAAAGGCGTCGTATTTTTGCATTTTTCGGCATACATTAAGTTATATAATACCTATCGCAATGGAGGTGTATATAGAGTACGCCCTTGCAGAAAACTTCTGCATGGACTTCTGTCTTTTATACGCCGCCAAAACGGTGTGCAAAAACCGTGCGGGGGCGGGCAGGATAGCCGCCTCTTCGGCGGCGGGCGCAATTTTTGCCGTGCTGTTTCCCTTAATGGGTCTCGGCGGCATGGCGGCGGCAGCCGTAAAGGCAGCTTCGGGCGCAATTTTGTGCCTTATTGCGGGCAGGTTTGGCGGAATAAAGCCCTATCTCGCGTTTACCGCCCTGTTTATGGCGCTCACATTTGCGCTCGGCGGGGCGCTGATCGCGCTCTTTTCGCTGGCGGATATTTCATATTCGGGCAGCGGCGGGGTGATACTGTCCTCCGTTCCCGTCGGTATTCCGCTGTTTTTCGCCCTGTCGGCGGTGTGCCTGGCAAGGCGAGCGGCGCAAAAATTTGTGCGCCGCAACATAAAGACGTCTGTCGTCTGCCGCATAACGGTGGGCGGGTCAAGCGTCAGCGTACCCGCTTTTTTCGACAGCGGCAACAGGGTATACCGCTTTGGTTCGCCCGTCAGCGTCATCCCGCCCGAATGTGCGCAAAAGCTCGTCGATGTATCGGGCATAAAAACTTTCGTCACCGTCCATACAGTCGCAGGCTGCAAAAAGCTGCCTGTATTCACCGCAGATAAAGTAGAAATAGACTACGGCAAAAAAGTGATCACTCTACGGGGCGTCGCTTTGTGCGTCGGCAGCCGGTCCGGCGGGCGCACGGTGCTCCACCCCGACCTTGCGGAGGCTGAAAAATGTTGAAAGTATTGAGGCGCATACTCGGCTCTATCTTTGGGTGCAACACCCTCGACTATATCTGCGGCACCGAAGCTCTGCCCCTGCCCCTTTCGGGCGAGGAGGAGCGTGAGGTCATCCGTCTTTTGGAAGACGGCGACGCCTCTGCCCGCAACGAGCTCGTCGAGCACAATTTAAGGCTGGTCGTGTACATAGCAAAAAAGTTCGAAGGCTCGGGCGCCGACGGCGACGACCTCGTCTCGGTGGGTACGATAGGTCTCATAAAGGCGATAAATTCCTTCCGTTCGGACAAGAACATCAAGCTCGCCACCTATGCCTCGCGCTGCATCGAAAACGAAATTTTAATGTACCTGCGCCGCATGTCCAGGCTTCACCGCGAAGTATCCTTCGATGAACCGCTCAACACCGATTGGGAGGGCAACGAACTGCTCCTTTCCGACGTGATGGGCACTGATGCCGACGCAGTGTATTCGGATATAGAAGGTGGGGTGGAACGCGAGCTTTTAAAAGCTTCGCTTTCGCGGCTGACCCCGCGTGAACAAAAGATAATGCGCATGCGTTTCGGGCTGGACGGCGGCGAGGAGATGACCCAAAAGGACGTGGCAGACAGCCTGGGCATATCCCAAAGCTACATATCTCGCCTTGAAAAAAAGATAATAATAAAACTCAAAAAGGACATTTCAAAGCGGATATAAAAGTCCGCCGTACAAAATTTAAATTGGCTGACACAAAAATGAGCGCCTGCGCTTTTCGCGCAGGCGCTCATTTTTGTGCTGCTGCGCCGTATTCCTGTGGGGGCAAATCCTTCAGCCTTGCTGCGCTCGGCAGCTCCCTTTGCTAAAGGGAGCTGCATCTTCCTTGCGAGCTCAGGCGCCGCTTTCAACATGTACGGCGGCGCCATAGCCGGCAACATGGCAAAGAGGGATATAACAACAGACGGTTATAGCAAAGACGCCGCCACCTACGGCGGCGTATATGTGGGCAGCGGCGCCAAATTCACCATGTCGGGCGGTAAAATTTCAAAAAATACCGCAAGTCAGTACGGCGGTGGTGTGTATATTGAATTTGAAGACCTCACCAATGAGGGCAGTACATTCACTATGTCTGGCGGCACGATAGGCGGTTCGCAGGACGAAGGCAACAGCGCCCAAAACGGCGGCGGCGTTTATGTTGCTGGCGGCACATTCGAAATGTCGGGCACAGCCGCAATTTCAAACAACACTGCAACAACCTTTGGCGGCGGCGTATATGTGGGCAGCAACGCCACATTCACCATGACCGGCGGCACAATGGGCGGCTCGGCAGATGTCGTCGATGAAAACGATATTCAGGGCTAAGTTTAAGCTGTCGCCGCGGCGTCCAATTAAAGGCGTTCGCGGCGACGATAAAAATCAAAAATAAAAAAGCCGTAACGGCGGCGCGGGCACAGCCCGCGCCGCCGTTATGCGTCGTGAGTATGTTTTCGCTCAATTTAAAATTTGTCCTCCGCCGGGAATAAAAATGTGCGCGTTGACCTATAATCGTATCGAACGGGGAAAATACGACCCCGCTTTTCGCCAACCGAAAAACTTGTTGAATACACGCCGCCCGCGCATGTCGGAATATATCTCCGCCCGTCTGTACATACTAAAACGGAGGTGAAAGTGTTATGTTATCAAAGGTAGTCATCTGCGGCGTGGATACTTCCGGTCTCCCCAAATTGTCCGCCGCCGAGCAGGACGAGCTGATGCGCCGCATCAAGTCGGGCGACGGCAGCGCCCGCGAACAGTTCATCGTCGGCAACATGCGCCTCGTGCTGTCGCTCGTGCGCAGGTTCTGGGCTAAAAACGTCAACGCGGACGACTTGTTCCAGGCGGGCTGCATCGGACTCATCAAGGCGATAGATAATTTCGATATGTCCGTCGGCGTCAGGTTTTCGACATACGCCGTCCCGCTCATAATGGGCGAAATAAAGCGGTATCTCCGCGACGGCAATTCGCTGCGCGTATCGCGTTCGATAAGGGATACTGCCTATCGTATCTTAAAAGTTCGCGAACAGCTCGAAGCCGAAGACGACGACGTAACTTACGATAAGATAGCCGATAAAATGAATATCGCCGTTTCCGAGGTCGCCTATGCCCTGGACGCCATTTCAGACCCCGTCTCGCTGTACGACCCCGTATACAACAAGTCGGGCGACGAGCTGCTGCTCGTCGACCAGATATTCGATAAAAAGAACAACGACGAGGTGTGGACGGAGCGCGCCGCGCTGTACGAGGCGATATCCTCCCTGGACGAGCGCGAAAAGAGCATAGTGCTCTTAAGATATTTCGAAGGCAAGACGCAGACGGAGATATCTTCCGAAGTGGGCATTTCGCAGGCACAGGTGTCCCGCCTCGAAAAGGCGGCGCTCGGCAGAATAAGGGAGGAGATAGGCTGAAAAAGCTTTATAGCGGCACGCCACGATATTGCGCGCAACGATAATCGCCCGCCCCGCGAAAGTTTACTTTCACGGGGCGGGCGATTGACTATACCGCCTTCGGCAGATATCTCTACTTGTCTTCGGATACGGCTTTTTCGCCGTCCGCTTTGTCCGGTCCTTCGGCTTCTTCGCCCTTGCCGCCGTCGGCGGGTGCCGCACCCTCGGCTTCGGGCTTGTCCGCCGCCTGCTTTTCGCCGCCCGCAACGCCGAGCACGCTGAACATTATCCCGCCAAGCGCTATCAGCCCCGCTATGACCGTAAATATCACCTGCCCCGCCCGCGTCGTGGCGAACAGCGCCAGAAGTTCAATGAATATGCCCGCAAATATCAGCGACATTCCGAACAGTATCCTCGTCACATCCTTCATTTTCAACACCTCTTTTGTTTTTTATGATTTTAGCATATTCCGTCCGATTTGTCAATGTCGGCAGGCAGTTTAACTAACGTGCAGTCGTAAACGTCCCTGCCCGCCGCGGCGCACCACACGTCGTCGGCAAATGCCGTCGCCTCGTACAGCTCTCTGTCGGCGCCGCACAGCTTTTGCGCGTCGCTGCCCGTTATTACCGTTGCAAACGGCGACAAGGCAAGTGCGCGCAGCATGTCGTCCGCTCTGTCCGCCCTGACTGCGAGCGGCTTTATATATCCCGCGCTCTCAAGCAGTTCAAGCGTCTTTGCCGCGCTTAGATGCAGCGCGTTCGCCGTCAGCAGCCGCCTTATGCGCGACGAGGTATATCGCCTGCACGTCGCTCGGGCTGTCATCTCGCCGCAGCTCAGCCGCCTAAGTTTTTTAAGTCTGTTGCCCAGCCCTTCGCTCCCGCCGAAGACGCCGCCAAGTTCTTCCGAGTCGGCTGCCGACAGCGCGTACTTCACAATCGCTTCCCAGCCGTGCTCCGGGCATGCCTGTGTGCGCAGGTCGTCATATACATATCCCGGCATATACTGCCTTACGCCGTCCTCGCAAAGGTGTGCACGTATGGCGCTCGCCGAGGCATATTCGCCGCCCAACGTCACGTCGTTGTAGCCTCCGCCCACGCGCTCTATGGTTATCGCCTCGATGTCGGGGCGGTATTTTTTTATCGCCTTGGCGTATTCAAGCGCCAATATGTCGTTGGGCTTGTCCGCAGCCGTTCCCGCCGTTTTTTTCAGCGCGTCGGAGTAGCTCTTTGCATAGCTTTCGCCCTTTTTAAGTCCGCTGTCCATCAACTCTTTGAACGCCCCGCCTTCGGCTGTGCGTCCGGCAAGCGCAAAAAAATCCTTCGGCGTTTCGCAACCGAAAGCCAGTGCGCACACTTCGGGTATGGATGAGGCAAGTTTTACCGCGCCGCGTGCAAATACGTCGGCGGGAGCAACGGCGAACGGGGCGGGCAGTTCGATGACGCAGTCGGCGCCGCCCTTCACGGCGTGCGCTGCACGCGTAAATTTATCGGCTATAGCCCTGTCGCCGCGCTGCGTGAAGTGCCCGCTCATTATGCAGAGTATACCGTCGAACCTACCCGTGCGGCGCACTTCGTCTATCAGGTGCTTGTGCCCGTTGTGGAATGGATTGAATTCACAAATTATTGCACAAATTTTCATTTTTGCCTTTACATTTGAAATTTTTTATTATATAATAATAGCGTTAAATTGTGCCGCCGCTTTCATTATACACTCATGCGGCGCATAAATAAAGTGTTTAAGGAGAATTTGTTATGTCGTTATTGGATGAAATTAAGGCAAAAGCCGCAAAACTCAACAAGACAATAGTCCTGTGCGAGGGCGAGGACAAGCGCGTCGTGCAGGCGGCTGCCGAAATCACAAAGCAGGGCATCGCCAAAATAGTGCTCATCGGCAACGAGGAGGAGTGCAAAAAGGTCGCTCCCGAAGTCGACCTCACGGGTATAACCCTCGTCGATCCCCTCACTTCCGAAAAGACCGCCGAGTATGCCAAGATACTCTATGAGGCAAGGAAAGCCAAGGGCATGACCGAAGAAGAAGCTGCAAAGCAGGCAAAGGACAGGACGATGTTCGGCGCATTGATGCTCAAAGCGGGCGATGTTGACGGCTATGTATCGGGCGCGTGCCACTCCACGGCAAACACTCTCCGCCCCGGTCTGCAGGTCATAAAGACGGCTCCCGGCATAAAGACGGTCTCCAGCTGCTTCATAATGATAGCTCCCGAAGGCGCAGCCAACACTTACAATCCCGACGGCGTAGCTGTATTTGCCGACTGCGCTATAAACATCGAACCCACCGCCGAACAGCTCGCGGATATAGCTATCTCCTCCGCAAAGACGGGCAAGGTGATTGCGGGCATCGAACCCAGGGTGGCAATGCTGTCGTTCTCAACTAAGGGCAGCGGCAACGACGACAAATTCTTCAAATCCGTACCCAAGGTACAGCAGGCGACCGAGCTCGCAAAACAGATGGCTCCCGACCTCGCCCTCGACGGCGAATTCCAGTTCGACGCCGCAGTCGCTCCCGAAGTCGGACAGCTCAAGGCTCCCGGTTCGGCAGTGGCGGGGCACGCCAACGTATTCGTGTTCCCCAACATCAACGCCGGCAACATCGGCTACAAAATTGCCCAGCGCTTCGGCGGCTACATGGCTATAGGTCCCGTATGCCAGGGCTTTGCAAGACCTTTGAACGACCTCTCGCGCGGCTGCAACGTCGAAGACATTGTGGCAACCGTCGCCGTCACGGCTCTTCAGGCAGAATAAGTTTTTGTCCGTGCACGATATATAGCCATAACCAACATCGTTTGAAAAAATCATCAGGAGAAATATAATTTAACATGAAAATTCTTGTAGTCAATGCAGGCAGCTCGTCCCTCAAGTATCAGCTCTTCGACATGCAGAACGAAACGGTCATAGCAAAGGGCGCGGTCGAAAGGATAGGCATCCCCGGCTCGGTATTGAAGGCAAAGGGCAACGGCATGGAAAAGGTATACGAACAGGACATGCCCGACCACAAAGTGGCTATCCAGCTCGTCCTTCACGCCCTTCACGATGAGGGCATAGGCGTCATCAAGTCGATGGACGAAATCGGCGCGGTCGGTCACCGCGTAGTCGCCTCGGGCGAATACTTCAAAAAGCCCACGCTCGTCGATGACGAAGTAATAAAGACGCTCGAAGAAAAGACCTTTGAACTCGGTCCCCTGCACAATCCCGCGGCTGCGGCAGGTCTGCACGCCTGCATGGACGTCATGCCCGGCACGCCCATGGTGCTCGTGTTCGACTCGTCCTTCCACCAGACCATGCCCGAAAAGGCGTATATGTTCGGCATCAAGTACGAAGATTACAAGGCTTACGGCGTAAGAAAGTACGGCGCTCACGGCACTTCGCACAAGTTCGTCTCGCAGGAAGCGGCAAAGTATATGGGCAAGGATGCCAAAACGCTCAAAATAGTCACCTGCCACCTCGGCAACGGCTCCTCAATATCCGCCGTCGACGGCGGCATCTGCGTGGATACTTCCATGGGCTTTACCCCGCTCGACGGCGTGCTCATGGGCACCCGTTCGGGCTGTATCGACGCTTCGGCAGTCGAATTCCTCGCCCGCAAAAAGGGCTACGACGCCGCAAGAATGGTCACCTATCTCAATAAGGAGTGCGGCGTTCTGGGCATATCGGGCGTCTCGTCCGACTTCCGCGACCTCATTGCTGGCGAAGAGCAGGGCAACGCAAGGTGCAAGCTCGCCCTCGACATGTTCGCATACCAGACCAAAAAGTTCGTCGGCTCGTACGCCGCCGCAATGGGCGGTCTGGACTGCATAGTATTCACCGCAGGCATAGGCGAAAATACCCCCACCGTGCGCGAAGGCGTGTGCGAAGGTCTCGAATTCCTGGGAGTAAAGCTCGATAAGGAGGCAAACAACGGCAAGAACACCGGCGCCATCCGCGAAATTTCCGCCAAGGATTCCAAGGTCAAGATACTCGTCATCCCCACAAACGAAGAACTCGCCATCGCAAGGGAGACTCTGGCTCTCGTTTAAATGTGCGCATGCCGCGCATGCGGCGCCCTTCTTATAAAATCAAGTCAGTGCTTGCGCGGCGCCTTGCCTCGCGGCAAGGCGCCGCGCCGCAATTTTATCTGCAATTAACTTTTTCGGCTTTTAAAATGAGTTGACAAAGTTTTTCTCTTATACTATAATTATTCAGTCAATTCGGGTATGATAATCGAAGTTAAAAGAAATATCGTCGCCGGCAAATTTACGGGCAGCTTTGAAGAAATTCTTCCCCCGCCCGAAGGCAAGCTCATGCTTCCGCTTGCAAAAGTGGAGGGCGACGTGCACGTCGCGGGCGAGTATGAAATTTTTGATGACGACAGCGTGGAAGTAAAACTTACACTGTCGTATAAGCTCAGTGGCGAGTGTTCGTATTGTCTCGAACCTGCCGTGAGCGCGGTAAAATACTCCTACGATGCGCTCTTCGTGCCCGACAGGGATGACGCCGACAATTACTACTACGACGGCGTAAAGCTGGATACTCGTCGCGCCGCCGAGGATGCGTTCGTGTTCAGCCAGCCCGAAGTTCTGTTATGCGCAGATTGTGCGCGGCAGAACGCCCAAAACAGCAAAAATTAAGAGAGGTAGATAAAAAATGGCAGTACCCAAGGGAAAACAGTCCAAGAGCAGAACAAATAAAAGGTTTGCAAACTACAAGGCAACGGCTCCTACGCTCGTAGAGTGCCCTCATTGCCACGAAAAGATGCAGGCACACAGGGTTTGCGCAAACTGCGGCTATTACGACAAGGAAGAAGTAATTAAGCAGGACGCCAAAAACTAAGCTTTGAATGACCGCAAAATGATTTTAAGGCGGCGCGTTTCGCGCCGCCTGTTTTGCGTTACGCAATTTCGCTCGGGGCGTATTCGCTCTGCTCAGTGCGACCGCGCGGCGAGGTCGCTTTTGTCGTAAAATGCGCCTATATTGCCTCGGCTTATCATGCAAAGTAATATACAGCTCGTCAGTAATTCCTATTATTTTTATAGGAATTAACGCTTGACATTGCCGCACGGCTCGGCTATAATTATACCATAGTAAATATTTAAGGTGACTGTATGGTTGAAACATATGCCGTAACGGGCATGACGTGTTCGGCGTGCTCATCGGGTATAGAGCATACGCTTGCAAGGCTCAAGGGCGTCAATCTCGTTGAAGTTTCGCTCATGGGCAAGTCGATGAAGATAGACTTCGATGAAGGCGTCATAAGCGAAGAGCAGATCTTTGCCGCCGTGCGCGAGCTCGGCTACGGCGTCTATCGCGAGGGCGAAGCCCCCGCGCCTAAAAAGGCGCGTCCCGACAGGGCGCTGTTCATACGCTTTATAATTTCGGTGGCGCTGCTCGTGCCGCTTATGTACGTATCCATGGGGCACATGTTCGGTGCGCCGCTGCCACCTTCGCTCGACCCCTCGGTCGCGGACAATGACCGCTGGTTTGCGATATACCAGCTCGTGTTTGCCGCCGCCGTCATCGCCGTAAACTACTCCTATTTTTCCAAGGGTTTCATGGCTGCGGTGCGGCGCGTGCCCAATATGGATACCCTCGTAGCGCTCGGCTCGGGCGTGTCGTTCGCATATTCGCTCGCCATAACCGTGCTCATATTTGCAGATAACGACGTCATCGGCGGGGCTATGGATCTGCACTTCGAAAGCGCCGCAATGATCCTCGCCCTCGTCGACGTGGGCAAGTGGCTCGAAGAAAAGGCAAAATACAAGACGGGCGATGAGATCGAAAAGCTCTTAAAGCTCGCGCCCGACGACGTCACCGTCGAAAGGCAGGGCGTCATGAGCACCGTTCCGCTGTCGTCGGTAAAGGTCGGCGACGTGGTGGTCGTAAAGCAGGGCGAATACGTTCCCGTCGACGGCAAGGTCATCTCCGGCAGCTCCTTTATCGATAAATCTGCAATAACGGGCGAAAGTCTGCCGGTCGAAGTGACCGCGGGCGACTTCGTCACCACGGCGGCGCTCAACAAGAGCGGCGTCATAAAGGTGCAGGCGCAAAAAGTGGGCGGCGATACCACGCTTTCAAAGATTGTAAAAATGGTGCGCGAAGCCGGCGCCTCAAAGGCACCCATACAAAAGCTCGCCGATAAGATAGCCGGCGTATTCGTGCCGGCGGTGGTGGCGGTGGCGCTGCTCACCTTTGTCATCTGGCTGCTCGTCGACGGCGCCTTCCTGCCCGAGCACTGCGTCACTTACTCCATATCCGTGCTCGTCATATCATGCCCGTGTGCGTTAGGACTTGCTACTCCCGTGGCTATAATGACTGCAACCGGCAGGGGCGCGTCGCTGGGAGTGCTCTATAAGGACGCCGAAAATCTACAGCGCCTCGGCGAAGTCAACTGCGTGCTGCTCGATAAGACCGCCACGCTCACCGTCGGCAAGCCTTCGGTGTGTGACGTTGAAACCTTCGGCAGGGATGTCGGCGAAGTGCTCTCTATCGCCGCCGGCATAGAGGAGCACTCCAATCATCCCCTTGCAAAGTGTATAGTAAATTACTGCGCCGTACGTGCCGAAGTCACCGATTTTGAATATGTTGTCGGTCAGGGCGCCAAGGCAAAGAGCGGCGGCAGGAGCTATCTGCTGGGCAACGCCAAACTGCTCTCGTCGGCGTATATCCCTTCGGCTGTCTCGGCTAAGGCTGATGAGCTCGCCTCGCAGGGCAAGACCGTTCTGTACCTTGCCGAAGACGGCAAAGCCATAGCGCTTATAGCGGTGTCGGATACGCTTAAAGCCGATGCGGGGCACACGGTAAGTCTGCTCAAAAAGCGCGGCATGCGCGTCGCAATGCTCACGGGCGACAACGCAACCTGCGCCAAGGCAGTCGCGGACAGCGTCGGCATAGGCGAATTCGTCGCCGAAGTGCTGCCCGAAGACAAGCTTAAAGCCGTTCAGAACGTCCAGTCGGTGGGCGGCGTCGTGGCAATGGTGGGCGACGGCATAAACGATTCCCCCGCATTAAAACAGGCGGATGTCGGCATTGCGATAGGTTCGGGCACGGACGTCGCCATAGATTCAGCGGGCGTCGTGCTCGTCTCCGAAGATATACGCACGCTCGATACCGCCTTCGACCTCAGCCGCGCCACCGTGCGCAACATCAAAGAAAATCTGTTCTGGGCGTTCATCTACAACGTAGTAATGATACCCGTGGCGGCGGGCGCGTTCTCTTCGCTCGGGTTTGCATTCAATCCCATGATAGCCGCGGCTTGCATGTCGCTGTCGTCGCTGTTCGTCGTCGGCAACGCGCTCAGGCTGCTGCTCTATAAAAATAAAAACATAAAATCTATCAGCGCTCCGCTCTGCGCCGCAGAGGGGGAGGCAAAGGAGTCAGGTATGAAAAGCATAGTTTCCATCGAGGGCATGTCCTGCGAGCACTGCGCCGCAAGGGTCGAAAAGGCACTCTCCGCGGTCGAAGGCGTCCAAAAGGTCGAAGTCAAGCTCAAAAAGAAGTGCGCCGTCGTGCACGGCGCGCAGCCCCTTCCGCCGCAGGCTTTAAAGACCGCCGTCGAGGACGCGGGCTATACCGTCACCGGCATCGAGAGCAAATAGTACAATATATCGTCTCTTTCGCCAAAATAACGCATTCATTGTTATGCATATGCACTTATAATTTAATTGACAAAGTCAAAGGGGGTGCATCATGCAGAGTACAATGTTGTTGGACGGGAGAACTGCCGACCTCGTGCGCGAATACGTGCCCGAAGGCGACGTTTTGGAGAGCGTAGTCATGTTTTTTTCTATATTTGCCGACCCCACGCGGGTGCGCATGCTGTCGGCGCTGGCCATCTCCGAAATGTGCGTCACAGACCTTTCGCGCATACTCAACATCAACCAGACCACCGTCTCGCACCAGCTGCGCCTTTTAAAGAACCTGGGCATAGTAAAGAGCGAGCGTTCGGGCAAGATAATCTTTTATTCTCTCGTCAGCGATTTGGTAAACGACGTAATGCTCAAGGGCGTCGAATTTTTAGGCATGTAAAACACATATAAACGCGGGGGTATAATGAACGCGGCGGGGGCGCCTTTCGGCGCCCCCGCCGCCTGACTTCTGCGTTGTCATCGTTCTCACTCGCAGTTGTAGAACACCTCTGCATCTTTAAGGCAGTCGTTTCCTGTGCCAAACTCAATTGCGTTCCACTGTTCTTCGGTGCCGCAGTAGTATATCGCCTTCAGCGATTTACAATTGGCGAAGGCGCCTTCGGCAATTGTCGTAACGCTGTCCTGAATGGTCACACTCTCGAGTACGGTGCACCATGCGAAAACGTTCGGGCTTATGGTCGCAACTCCTTTGCCTATTCTGACTTCTTTAAGCGCACTGCAGTTGGCGAATGCAGACTCGCCAATAAATGTTACGCTGTCCGGAATAGTCACATTCTCAAGCGCATTGCAGTAATCAAAAGCAAAACTTTGAACGGTCTTGACTCCCTCGGGAATGGTTACGCTCGTAAGCGAGTTGCACCCGTTAAATGCGTTTTCGCATATCACCTTTGTCTGACTGTGTATATCATAACTTGTAACGCTCGGCTCGTTGGAAATCACGAGAGCGACATAGGGGTTGGTGTTGTTGCCCAAATAAAGGAAACCGTTATATTCGTTGTAATTGAGCAAATCGCACGACTGAAATGCCCCGCTTCCTATATCTGAAATGCTGTCAGGAAGTGAAAGGGTGGTTAGTGAGCTACACTTGCTGAATGCGCTTGGTCCAATGGTTGTAACCCCCTCCGAAATGGTCACGCTCTTCAGCGATGCACAGTCGTAAAACGCCCTGAAGCCTATCGTTTTAACTCCGCCGGGGATGGTTATTTCCTCAATCGCCTCATGGCTGAACGTACCGTTACCAATGCCCAAAGTACCTTCGCGGAGGGTAGTATTTTCCGGAGGATTTTCGCAGGCTACAACCCATTCGCCGACATATCCTATGCCGTCCTCATATTCAATGAGGTTTATGCAGTTGTAGAATGCGTTTTCGCCTATGTTCTCAATGCTTTCCGGCAGGGAAATGCTTGTAAGCGATAAACAGTCGTAGAATGCACTGTCATTTATTGAAACAATTCCCTCGGGAATGGTTACGCTCGTAAGCGAGTTGCAGCCGAAGAATGCACTGTCATTTATTGAAACAATTCCCTCGGGAATGGTTACGCTCGTAAGCGAGTTGCAGCCGAAGAATGCGTATGCGCCAATGTTTTTGACCGGCAGATTGCGATATGTTGACGGAATAACAATTTCATCGTCGGTCACCGTGCCTATGCCGGACACGGTGTAATAGCTGTTGTCGGGTGAAATTGTGTAGTTAAGTTCCTGTTCGCCATGTCCGGGCTCAGGTTCGGGTTCAGGCTCAGGTTCAGGCTCAGGTTCAGGTTCGGGTTCAGGTTCGGGTTCAGGTTCGGGTTCAGGTTCGGGTTCAGGTTCGGGTTCAGGTTCGGGTTCAGGTTCAGGTTCGGGTTCAGGTTCGGGTTCAGGTTCAGGTTCGGGTTCAGGTTCGGGTTCAGGCTCAGGTTCGGGTTCAGGTTCGGGTTCAGGTTCGGGTTCAGGTTCGGGCTTGTCGCCGGGGGATTGCTCGTCGTTGTCGTCGGGATGTTCCTCCTCGGTCAAGTCACCGGGGGTAGTGCCCTCGTTCGATGGCGTGCACGCAGGCAGGGCGAACACAAGGCCGAGCGCCGTTATCAGTGCAAGAACAAACATTACGACTTTTTTCATCATTTCATCTCCTTCAGTTGTCGAGTATGCTTTGCACTTTCAGTTTAACACTATCTGTGTAAATAGTCAAGGGGAGCACAAACATTTATATTTTAATTTTCAGCCTGTCCCCACACATAGTACAACCCCCGCAAATCATAAGTTAGTAAACTTATCAAAGCCGGGGGGATTTAAATGTTTTTTGACGTAATAGGACTGCTGCTTTCCAAAATCTTCTTCTTCACGGGCGCCGTGCAGGGCAAGGGCTCCTTTCCCAAGCCCCTCCCGCCCGAGGAGGAAAAGCGCTGCCTCGCGCTCGCCGCCGCAGGCAGCGCCGAAGCCAAGAACAGGCTCATACGCCACAATATGCGCCTCGTGGCGCACATAGCCAAAAAGTATTCGGGTGCCGCCGAGACCGACGACCTCATGTCGGTGGGTTCTATAGGTCTCATAAAGGCAATAAACACCTACAGCGAGGACAGGGGCACCACGCTCGCCACCTATACCGCGCGCTGCATCGAAAACGAAATACTCATGCTGCTCCGCGCAGGCAAAAAGCACAAAAATACGCTGTCGCTCTCCGACCCCGTCGGGTTCGATAAGGACGGCAACGAACTCACCGTCATGGACGTCGTTGCGGAAGAGGAGAACGTCTTTTCGCAGGTAGAGCAGTCTATCCGCCGCGAAAAGTTCATAAAGCTTTTAAAGGATATACTCAACATGCGCGAATACACCATAATAACTCTGCGTTACGGGCTCGAAGACGGCGTGCCCATGCCCCAGCGCGAGGTGGCAAAAAAGCTGGGCATCTCCCGCTCGTATATCTCGCGCATAGAAAAAAAGGCAATACTCAAGGCGCGTGAAAAGCTGGACGCCTGCGATTTTTTGTGAATTGCTTGACAGTCTTTAAAAAGTCATGTTATAATCTTTGTATGGCAGGATTGATTTTTGCACATCTGTATTACCGCCCCGTACGTATTGCTTAAATAAGTGATGCGCGTTTTGCTGCGGGACAAATTACTTTCGCTATATCGGCGGTTTGCCTGCGGGTAGACCGCTTTATTTTTTGAATGCCGCTTAGCTCCCTGCGGCGGGGCGGATGCGGCACGCTTTCACGATTTTTTCATTGCCGCACGGCAATCGCAATAAGGAGTATATCATGGCAATCTACGAAGAACTCAAAGCCCGCGGTCTCATTGCGCAGGTCACCGACGAAGAGGAAATAAGGCAGCTCATCAACGGCGGCGGCGCCCGCTTCTATATCGGCTTCGACCCCACCGCCGACAGTCTGCACGTCGGTCACTTCATGGCGCTGTGCCTCATGAAGCGCCTGCAGATGGCGGGCAATAAGCCCGTCGTGCTCGTCGGCGGCGGCACCGGACACATCGGCGACCCTTCCGGACGCACGGATATGCGCACCATGATGACCGACGAAGTCATCGAACACAACTGCGCATGCTTCAAAAAGCAGATGGAGCGCTTCATCGAGTTCGGCGAGGACAAGGCGGTCATGGTCAACAACGCCGACTGGCTTTTAAAACTCAACTATGTCTCGCTGCTGCGCGAAGTGGGCGCGTGCTTCACCGTAAACAACATGCTGCGCGCCGAATGCTATAAACAGCGCATGGAAAAGGGTCTGTCCTTCCTTGAATTCAACTACATGATAATGCAGGCGTACGACTTCTGGTATCTCAGCGAGCACTACGGCTGCAACATGCAGTTCGGCGGCGACGACCAGTGGTCGAACATGCTCGCCGGCACCGAGCTCATAAGAAAGAAGAGCGGCAAGGACGCCTACGCCATGACCATAACGCTGCTTTTGAACAGCGAGGGCAAAAAGATGGGCAAGACTGCAAAGGGCGCCGTCTGGCTGGATGAAAACAAGACCCCGCCCTACGACTTCTATCAGTACTGGCGCAACATCGACGACGCCGACGTGATGAAGTGCATAAGGATGCTCACCTTTATCCCCCTCGAGGAGATAGAGGAGATGGATAAGTGGGATGGCAGCCGCATAAACGAAAAGAAGGAGCTGCTCGCCTACGAGCTCACAAAGCTCGTCCACGGCGAAGAAAAAGCAAACACCGCCCGCGCCCAGGCAAGGGCGGCGTTCGGCGGCGGCGGAGAACTGCCCGAAAAGCGCGTTAAGGTCGAAAGCGCCACCATAATCCCCGTGCTGGTCGCGGCTGGCATCTGCGCTTCCAACGGCGAAGCCCGCAGATTGATAGCACAGGGCGGCGTATCGCTGGGCGATGAAAAGGTAACCGACATCAACGCTCCCGTAAAGAGCGGCGACGTCATCCACAAGGGCAAAAAGGTGCACGTGCGCATCGTGCTCGAATAACATTTAAAAGGGTAATAACATGTCATTGACGTCCAAACAGCGCAGCAAATTGAAATCCATAGCGGCAAACATTCAGCCCGTTGGGCAGATAGGAAAGGAGGGCATAGGCGAAAACATGCTCAAAAGCTTTTCCGACTGTCTTGACGCCAGGGAGCTCGTTAAGGTGAGCATACTCGAAAATGCCGAAGGCGACCCTCAGTCGCTCGGCAGGGAGCTTGCCGCCCGTCTGGGCGCCGAGTGCGTAATAGTCATAGGCAGAAAAGCCGTGCTCTATCGCCGCTCGCCCAGGAGAAACTTTGAACATATACAGTTGGATTGATTTTTTTATGGGGCGCGGCGCATCGTCATGCGCCGCGCCCCATAAAAATTTTATCGCTCACTGCCGCTTTCCGAACACAAGGCATATCGCGGCGAGCATGAGCACTATCCCGCCCGAAATTATATAGTATACGGGATAGAACGTAAAGTAGCTGAATGCCGTCAGGCACAGCCCGCACCACATCAGTCTGCCTGCGTTGCTGCGCTGCACGGCGCCCTTAAGCCTGTCTGTAAGCTTTGTTCTTGCGGCGTCGGGCGGCAGCTCGGGCAGTGCGCCCGCGCTCTCAAGTTTGCCGTACAGCCGCTCCGCCGTCATGATCTCCACGCCCGCCTCTTTTGCGAACCTTTCGGCTGCGTCGCCTGCGCGGTTGCATACCACGCATTTTCGTCTGCCGCTCTCGTTCGCCGTAGCGGCGCATAGCTCGTTGGCGGTAAGCGGCTCGGGTCTGAACAGCGCAATGTACTCAATGTCCGTGCAGTTCCCGCCCGTCGCAGCCGCTATCAGCGCGGCTGCCCCGGCTGCGCTCAGCGTGCAGGTATACTTTTCGAACGCGGCAAGCTTTTTTTGCGCTCTGCCCTTCTGCAGCGCGTTGCCGCGCCTGGCGTTCAGCCTTAAAAATGCCAGCGCCCCCGCCGCCGCAAATGCGGCTATGCCCAGGCACAGTCCCAGCACGGGGCGGCGGGTGTAAAATCTCGTCAGCGTGAATATTAGTATGAACGCGCACGCCGCGGCGAGTGCGCTGTCCAAAATAACGGCAAACAGGCTCTGTCTCTTCATGCCGCTATTATTGCCGTTTTATGCGGCGTTTAAAGGCTATCTTTTGTCATATTATGTCGACGATCATACTTTTCGGCGGGGCGTTCAATCCCGTCCACACAAGTCACGTAGCCCTTGCAAGGGCGGCGGTGAACGCATATCATCCCCAAAAACTCATAGTCATCCCCACGGCGGTCAGTCCGCACAAGAGCGGCTGCCTGCCCGTCCTGGCGGAGGACAGGCTCAATATGTGCCGTCAGGCGTTTAGCGACATCCCGTGCGCCGAGGTCAGCGACTTCGAGCTGTCGTCGGGCGGCGTCAGCTATTCGTACATCACCTGCGAACATTTCCGCGCACTCTATCCAAAGAGCCGCATACTCTTTCTAATGGGCGGCGACATGCTTGCCTCCTTCGGCAGCTGGAAGTACCCCGGGCGCATCCTTGCCTCGGCTACGCTCGTCGCAGGGGCGCGAAAGGGCGCACGGGACATCAAAAAGAGCCGTGAAGAGGTGGAAAAGACCTTCGGCTGCGATATCGACCTGCTGGAGTACGCCGCCGACGACGTCTCGTCCACGCGCATACGCGTGCTCGCCGCCCTCGGCGAGGATTTTTCGGCGTATGTTTTGCCCAAGACATGGCAATATATCAATGAAAGGGGACTCTACCGCAACAGTCTGCTGTGTTCGGCAAAGACATTCGAAAACCCTTCGCGCTGGGCTCATTCGGTCAGGGTGGCTGTCATGTGCGCGGCGCATGCCGGCAGGGCGCGCCTCTCCGAATCGGACGCCGTCACCATGGCGGCTCTGCACGATGTATCCAAGAATCTCCCCGCAGACAGCGCCTGCCTTGCAGGCTTTGTCCCGCCCGTCGGCGTGCCGTCGCCCGTTATGCACCAGTTTTCGGGTGCGTACGTCGCCGAACATACCTTCGGGCTCAAAGACGAAGTCCTTCTCAACGCCATCCGCTATCACACCAGCGGCAGGGCGGGCATGTCCGAAGCAGAGATGCTGTTGTACCTTTGCGACATGCTCGAAGAGGGCCGCGACTTCAAAGGCGTAAACAAGCTCCGTAAAATATTTCAAGAGCGCAGCCTTGCCTATGCAATGTACGCCGCGCTCGAACACCAGATAAACTATTTAAACGAAGAAGAGGGGGATATCTATCCCCTTACAAAACAGGCTTACCTGTATTATAAGGAATTACTTACATGACATCTAAAGAAAAGTGCTTGACAATCTGCTCCGTGCTCTCCTCCAAAAAGGCGGGCGACATCATCTACATCGACGTAGCCGAAAAGACCTCCCTTTGCGATTACTTCATCGTCTGCAGCGGTCGCTCCGCGACACAGGTAAAGTCGCTTTCGGAAAATCTTGAAGAAAAGATGCAAAAGGAATACGGCGAAACGCCCCGCCGCATCGAAGGCGCAAAGGAGGGCAGGTGGGCTGTCCTTGACTATGCCGACGTGATAGTGCACGTATTCAACGACGAAATGCGCGACTTTTACAACCTTGAAAGGCTGTGGGAGGACGGCAAAAATATAGTGCGCTACGAGGACTGATTGCGTTCATCGCCTGCTCTCGTCGGTAAAGCTTATCTCGCGCGGCTGCGAATAGCTGCGCTTGGTGCGCTTTTTTTCCACGATATAATATACCGGCTGCGCCTTTGGCGGCGCCGGCTCCTTTTTCTCCTCTCTCTTGGGCGGAGTGTTGTCTTCCATGCCCATCCTTGCCAGCTTTATAATGCATATCGCTGCAAAACATGCCGAAAATATCAGTAACGTATAAAAGAATCCTGCTAATGCCATGACTACATACTAACGCATTTGCCGTCATGTATTTTGAAATTTAAAGTAAAAAGGAGTATTTTTATGCAGAATGATGATTTCGGCCGGGACGATGCCGCGCCTATGTCTGCCGCCGTGCCGCCTTCGGTCTCTTCCGAAGAGCTCGCGCAGTTCGAACAGTTCAAAAGATTGAAAAGGGTGGAAAAGGCTCGCGCCCGCATAGCCAAAACCGAGTGCGACATGCTGTCGCCTGCGGCGGGCAGGGCAGAGCTGAAATCGCTCTGCCGCGAAGCCGGGCGCGTGGCGCTCGGCGGCATTGTCGTGCTGCCCGCATACGTTTCGCCCTGCGTCGCCTATCTCGGCGACGACCCGTCGTGTTCGCTCATAGCAGCCGTCTCCCATCCTCACGGCGGCGACACTCTTGCGGGCAAGATGGCTGCGGTAAAGCGCGCCGTAAAGGACGGCGCCGACGAAGTTGAAGTGTGTGCACCGTACTTCGCCGTGAGGGAGGGCAACATGGCGTACTTCAGGCGCGAGTGCAAAAAACTCAAAAAGGCGGCAAAGCCGCGTGCGCTCAGGGTCGTGCTCGACTGCGCTCTGCTGTCCGAAAGCGACGTCGTCCGCGCCTGCAACGTCGCCGCCGAAAGCGGAGCAAACGCTGTAAGGCTTGTAAACGTGCCGGCGCTTTCTTTTGTGGCGTCTGCAAAGAGCGCCCTGCGCGACAGGTGCCTTTTAAAGGTGGACGCCGCAGGTGCCGCCGCAATGGACGAAGCCGAAGCTCTGGGCGCTTCGCTCGTAAACTGCCCCGAAGCCGTCGGCGTATGCTCGGAACTGCTTGCCGAAGCCAACAGGTAAAGGTCGATATTTGCCTTGGCATATATAAATGAGAGCGGCAGCGCACACCATGCATGGTGTGCGCAGCCGCTCTTTAAACTATCTTACTATTATCAGCCTGTCCTTAGCCCTCGTTATCGCCGTATACAGCCAGCGGTGCGCGTCCTCCTTGAACGCATAGCTCTCGTCAAAAACTATCGCGCTCTCGAACTCCGAACCCTGCGCCTTGTGGCAGGAGATGCAGTAGCCGTATTCGAACCTGTTGAGCGTGAACGCCCCCTTGGCTTCGCCGTTCTCGTCAAACTTTTCAAAATAATCGCCGTGCCGGTAGCGGTACTGCCCGTTCATAAATATTCCCGCGTCGAACGGCAGCGCTTCGGGGCAGTTTTCTTCCAGAAAGTCTGCCCTGAACTGCATGAACCCCATGCAGTTTTGCTCGTCGTAAAAGGGGTCTATGGCTCTGCCTATTATGCCGTTGACAAGGTTGAACGTCATGGCGCCGTCTATGTACTGTTCCCAGTTGTTGACCGTGCATATCAGCTTTTCGCCGTCCTTTGGCAGACCCTCGTAGCCGTATATCGCCCTCATCTCGTCGTTCAGCTTTGTCCTCGTCCTGTTCAGCCCGCATATCAGTTGCTCTGCGCGGACCAGCAGTCTTTTTCGTCTTTCGCCTTCAAAATTTCTGCGCGGCAGCACGAACGCCTTGTTGCCGTAGTTGCCGTAAGGTATGTGCCTGCCCTCGCGGGCGAGGGAGGAAAGGTGTATTATCGGGTTGCCCTGCTCCTGCCTGACGATCTCAGTCAGCGTCGCGTCGGGCGAATGCAGGTATGAATTGAGCCCCTCCACGGGCGGAAGCTGGCAGTCGTCGCCGCACAGCAGTACCTTCACGCCGAAGTTGAGTATGTCAAACAGCACCTCGTCGGATACCATGCTCGCCTCGTCCAGGACTATCAGTTTTATGCGCCTGTCTATGTTCTCTCTGCGGCGGAAAGTCAGTTTTTCTATCTTTACTTTCTTCCCGTTCAGCATAATTTCCTGTTCTTCCGCAATCGACTGGTATATCAGCCTGTGCACGGTGCAGGCGGGTATGCCCTTTTTGATCAGCACGGTGGCGGCTTTGCCCGTAGGCGTCACAAATGCGGCGCTCACGTCGGGTACGAGTTCCAGCCTCTCGCACACGGCGTGCCTCAGCAGTGCGGTCTTGCCCGTGCCTGCAAACCCCGTCAGCACAAACGTCTGTCTGTCGGAGTGATAAAACCAGTGCGCTACTAAGTTTTCGGCGTCCGCCTGTCCGGCGGTCAAAACTTTGGACATATCTATATTGTATACCCAAAAGCCGATATGTGCAACCGTTGAGCGCATGCCTTGCACCTGTTTTTTTATTTTTAAAAAAGTTATTTTCCTTCAAAATATGCGCGGTAATTTTGTATTTGCATATTGACGGCGGGGGCAATTTGTAATATAATATAAGGGTAGAAATGCGGCAGACCGCAAAATTATGGAGGACATGATGGCTTACAAGACCAAAGAATGGCGCAATTCCATGCGCGTAACGGTAGATTACAACTATATGATGTCGACCACGCTCGGCGACAGGGGCATCAAGGACAGTCAGCTCAAAGAAATCAAGGGCAAGGCAGAAGAGGCGTTCAACTACGTCAAGGCAAACCGCGGCAGGGACGATCTGTACATGGGCTGGACGGAACTGCCCTACGTTCAGGACGAGATAGTCGCCGACATTCTCGCCACCGCAAAGGACATAAGGAAAAAGTTCAAATACTTCGTCGTGCTCGGCATAGGCGGCTCGGCGCTCGGTCCCATAATGGCATTCAATGCGCTCTGCCATCTCCATTACAACGAACTTCCCCCTTCAAAGAGAAGGGGACCCAAGTTCTATGTCGAAGACAACGTCGACCCCGTCCGCATGGCTGCCCTTCTGGACGTCATCGAACCTGAAAAGACGTGCTTCAACGTCATCTCCAAGTCGGGCGCCACGTCCGAAACGATGACGCAGTACCTCATTATATCCGACATCTTAAAGCAGAAGGGCGTCAACGTCGCCGACAACATGATATTCACCACGGATGCCGCCCGCGGCAATCTGTTAAAGATAGACGATGCCTTCGGCGGTAAAATCAAAAAGTACGTTCTTCCCGACGGCGTCGGCGGAAGATTTTCAGAGCTCTGCCCCGTCGGTCTGCTGCCCGCGGCGGTGCTCGGCATAGATATCAAGGGCATGCTCGCAGGCGCGGCATATATGGACGGTCTGTGCTCCAAACCCTCGATATCCAAAAACCCCGCGCTCGCCTGCGCCGCGCTGCAATACATCACCATGAACGAAGGCAAGAACATCAACGTTCTCATGCCCTATTCCGACAATTTAAAGCTCATGGCAGACTGGTACTGTCAGCTGTGGGCGGAATCTTTGGGCAAGGCGGTCGACTACGACGGCAACGTCGTCAATGCAGGCACCACGCCCGTAAAGAGCCTGGGCGTCACCGACCAGCACTCGCAGGTACAGCTCTATATCGAAGGACCCTACGACAAGGTGATAACCTTCATCTCGGTTGAAAACTACGCCACCGAAATGCCCATCCCTCACGGCTGCGAGGATATTCCCGATGTCGGCTTCCTCGGCGGGCACTCCATGCAGGAGCTCATTCAGGCAGAAAACAAGGCCACGGCTTACGCCCTCGCCATGGCGGGCAGAATGAACTACACCATAAACATGCCCGCAGTCAACGCGTTCACTCTCGGTCAGCTCATGTTCCTTCTGGAACTTCAGACGGCTTACACGGGCGCAATGCTCAACATAAACACCTTCAACCAGCCCGGCGTGGAAAACGGCAAAAAAGCTACCTTCGCCCTGCTCGGCAAAAAGGGGTATGAAGAGAAGAAGAGGGAGATCGACTCCGCTCCTCAGGCGCAGGACAAGTATATCGTCTGATAGGTTTTCCCCGCGACTTTTCAACAATAATGCTCAACGAGGGGCGGGCGCTGTCGCGCCCGCCCTTCTAAAATATTGCCGAGGTCAGTATGCCCATATATCAGATAATAATAATCGTCATCGCCGCCACTATATTTCTCGTCGCCGCGCTGCTGTTTGCGCTCGCGCTCTATGCGCACCGCCTCGTGTTCGGCAAGCGGATCAACCGCAACGTCAATTTAAAGTACTTCGAACCTTCCGACTTTGCTCTGAATGTAAGAAGGCTGCCCGTCACGTTCGATAAAACTCCCCTGTATGCGGCAGTCTACACCGACCGTCCCGAAAGTTCGTGCACGCGTGCGGTGCTGTTCTGTCACGGCATAGGCGCAGGTCATGCGCCCTACATGACCGAAATCGCCCGCCTGGCGTCCTTCGGCTATGCAGTCGTCGCATACGACAGCATAGGCTGCGGTCTTTCGCAGGGCAAAAATGCCCGCGGCTTCTATGCCAACGTGCAGTGCGCCACAGCCGCCTATATAGCCATGCGCAGCGACGCGCAGCTAAAGGGCATGCCCTTCTGCTTTGTCGGGCACAGCTGGGGCGCTTATACGGCGCTCTGCCTTACTTCGGTGGTCGCCGCGCAGAGCGTCGTGGCGCTCTCTGGCTTCAACAGCCCCGCGCAGATGATGGCTGATAGCGCCGCCCCCGTCATGGGCAGGCTGCCCGCCGCGCTGTGTAAACCGATGTGGTGGCTGATAAATCTGTTTATCTTCGGCGTACACGGCAATGCCAATGCCGCCGTGCGCATCGTCCGCAGCGAGGTGCCGGCACTGCTTGCCTACGGCGCAAAGGACAGGACGGTGCGCGCCGAAAATACCCCCGCATGCACAGCGCACGGCACCTATCTGCAGAGCGTGGTGTACGATGACAAGGGTCACAACGTCTACAATACCGTCGCCGCACAAAAACTGCTCGAAGATCTGAATGCGGCGTTTTCGCCTTCGCGCTTCAAAACTCCGCAGGCGCGCAAGGCATATTTCGAAAACTTCGACTTCAAAGCCGCCACCGAAGAGGACGAAAAGGTCATGTCCGCCATAAAATTTTTCATCGACAGTCACTGACGCCGTTACCGCGTAAAAATATCGCTGTTGACAAAAGTGTTTATTTGCGGTATATTATAAGTATACTATATATGTAACTCAAAAAAAGGAATTTATCTATGAAGATATGCGTATTCGGCGCTTCGAGCGCCCACATCGATAAAATTTATATACAAAAGGTAGAAGAGCTGGGCGAACGCCTTGCAAAGTGCGGGCACTCGCTCGTATTCGGTGCGGGCGGCTCGGGGCTGATGGGCGCGGCTGCCCGCGGCTTCAAGCGCGGCGGCGGTCACATCCTCGGCATAGTTCCCTCGTTCTTCCGCGACGACGGCATAGAACAGCTCTATGAAGCCTGCGACGAGATGATATTCACCGAAACCATGCGCGAGCGCAAGGCGCTGATGGAGGCGGAAGCGGATATCTTCGTCGTCGTGCCGGGCGGCATAGGCACGTTCGAAGAGCTGTTCGAAGTGCTCACGCTTAAACAGCTCAACCGCCACGACAAGGGCATAGTCATCTTTGATATCGATGGCTACTACGACGGTATGGAGATATTTATGGAGACAGCCTACAAGCGCAAGTTCATTACCCAAAAGTGCCGCCATCTCTACGAAAACTACGACGACATCGAAAAGGTCGTCGACTACGTCCAAAACTACAAGCCCGAGCATACGCCCTGGCAAAAGCTCAAGCTCGGCGATTGATATGAAAAACATCACGTTCGTCTGTCTCGGCAACATCTGCCGTTCGCCCATGGCAGAAGCGATATTTACCCGCCTCGCAGGCGAGCGCGGCGTGCTGTCCTTATTCAACGTCCGCTCGTTCGCCACTTCCTCTTACGAAGTCGGCAATCCCGTCTATCCGCCCGCGGCAAGCGCTCTGCGCCGCCACGGAATAACTGATTTTACGCACTTTTCGCGGCAGCTGACCGCCAAAGACATAGCCGATTCCGACTGCGTGCTCGTAATGGACGGCATGAACCTTGCCGACGTGACCGCGCTGGCAAGGGTGGAGGACAGGGGCAAGATTCGCCTGCTCGGCAGCTATCTCTATCCCCCGCGCGAAATAGCCGACCCCTATTACACGCGTGATTTCGAGCGTGCCTGGTCGGATATCTCTTCCGCCTGCGCGGCGCTTTTGGACAGTCTGCTCCAAGAAAAATAGAACGCAGTCTAATTTTTGCTTAGTTTACATACTAATATGTCACATATAATAATACGGTGCGGACGGCAAAAGCCGTCCGCACCGTATTATTGCTTGAATTTAATCGCCGCGCCTGAACTTTGCGGCTATGTTTTTGAGTACCGAAGTCTTTTCCTTGGCAAGCGTAATGCTCCTGTCGTCGCCCATAAAGAAGAGCGCCACCGTGCCGGGGCCGACGTGCGAGCCCGTGCATATGTCGTAAACCTCAATTACGATGTCCCCCGCGCCGTGTTCTTTTAATAGCCCTGCAAGAAACTGCGCGTCCTCCGCGCAGTCTGCGTGGCATATCGAAATGGTCTGCGCCGCAGGCTCGGTCACCTCTTCGGCGAACAGTTCGGCAAGCCTTGTAAGCGCCTTTCTTCTGCCGCGCACCGTCTCGAACACCTCTATAGTGCCCTCGGCGCTCGCCACAAGCACGGGCTTTATATTTAGCAGCGTGCCGGCTATCGCCTTGGTCGCCGAAACTCTGCCGCCCTTTTTAAGGTACTTCAGGTCGCTCACCGTAAATACCGAGTGCATGTTCAGCCTGTGGCTTTCAAGCCAGCCGCACACCTCTTCAAAGCTTCTGCCCTCGTCGCCCATTTTTGCGGCGTATATATCGAACAGTCCCTCGCCCATCGAGGCGTTATACGAATCGAAAACGCACACCTTTCTTGCGGGGAAGTCTGCCATCGCCCGCTGCGCGGCGTCGCACGCCTGCTTGTACGTGCCCGATATGCCCGAAGATATCGTGCTTATTATTACGTCCTTCCCCGCTTCGAGCGAAGGTTTGATCTCGTCGTAGAAGCGCTCCGAGTTGATGAGCGAAGTCGAAGTTTCGCACCCTTCGCGCATCGCGGCGTAAAATTTGAGCGCCACTTCGGCAGAAGGGCTGCCCTTAGAATAGCAGGGCGTCTCGACGCCGTCTATGTTGCACATAAAGGATATTATCTTTATGCCGTATTTTTCTACAAGTTCGTCGGGTATGTTCGCGCCCGAATCTGCATAAATATCAAAGCTTCGCATGTGTCGGTCACCTCTGTAGCTCCGCGCCTCGGCGCGGTAAATTTCATAAAGCAGTATAGTGCTTTTAAAATCATTTTACAATGTTTTATCGCCCCGCCGACCTCTAATGTTGTAAAAAATATGTATACTGTTTAATTTTTTTACTCTACTGCAAAAATTTTCTACTCTACCCGCGGTAGAGTTGTGCTAAATTATTGATTTTTATCGTATAATATGCTAAAATGCGGGCATGGATGACTTGAAAGACATAATCGCAAAAAATCTTGTCCGCCTGCGTCAGCAGGCGGGGCTCACCCAGCTTAAACTTGCCGAAATGCTCAACTACTCCGATAAGGCTGTTTCAAAGTGGGAGAGGGGTGAATCCATCCCCGACCTCCGCGTGCTCATCCGCCTTGCCGAAATATATCATATAAAGGTGGACGACATAATCACCGAACAGCCCGAAGGCGTCGTCAAACCCAAACTCAACCTCGGCAAAAAGCGGCTGCTCATAGTTCTTCTCGCCGTGGGGCTGGTCTGGTTTGTGGCTACGGGCATATTCGCCATAGTCTACTTCACTCCTGCGGCGGCAAAGTATGCGTGGATGGTCTACATCGTCGCGCCGTTCGCCACCGCCGTGGTGCTCACCGTCTTTTCAGCGATATGGGGAACAAAACTCACAAACGCCGTTTCGTGCACGCTTCTTTTGTGGAGTATCGTCGTCATATTCCATATATTCTTTGCGGTGTTTGCGCCCGCCGTCGATAAGTTCTGGCTGTTCTACGTCGTCGCGGCGCCCTTCCAGGTGCTCATAGTGCTGTGGTTCTTCTTTCGCAAAGTCAAGTAGCGCCGCAAACGCTTGCGTTTTGCGTCATTTTGCGGTACAATGTCTATAAACTTGTATAAAATGTTCTTTACCAAAGGAGAGAAATATGTATAAACTTTTTTGCGACAGCAACTGCGAGCTGTGGCACACAACAATTGAAGAGCTCGGGCTCGAAGTCATAAAGATGCCCTACACTCTCGGCGACAAAGAGTACTTTTACGACATGGGCAAGGATACCGACTTCGAAGGCTTTTTCAAAGCCATGCGCGAAGGCGCCGTGCCCAAGACGAGCGCCCTCAACGAGTACGCGTATACCGAGTACTTCGAACCCGTGCTCGCCGCCGGTCAGGACATATTCTACATAACCTTTTCGCACGCGATGAGCGCCACGTTCAACGCAATGAACAGCGCCATCGCCGCTCTCAAACAAAAATATCCCGAGCGCACGGTGCGCACCGTCGATACAAAGACGATCTCGCTCGGCGCAGGTTTTATAGTGTACTACGCCGCGCAGAAGTACAGGCAGGGTGCCACTATGGATGAGCTCGAAGAGTACGTCAACGAGCTCGTTCCCCACACCGCCACATACTTCGCCGTAGAGGACCTCACCTATCTCTACAGGGGCGGCAGGGTGTCGGGCGTCTCCAAAGTTTTCGGCAACCTTTTAAACATAAAGCCCATACTCTGCTTCAACGACGAGGGCAAGATAGTCAACATCGATAAGCAAAAGGGCTTCAAAAAGGCCATGGCGGCGCTGCGCGGCTACATGGCGGAAAAGGCAGAAGGGCTCGATAAGTACAAAGTGTTCGTGCTCCAGGCAGACTGTCCCGAAGCCGCAAAGACCTTTGTCGCCGACATAAAGGCGCAGTTCCCCGCGGCGGAAGTGGTCGTCCAGCCCGTGGGACCTGTCATCGGTTCGCACTGCGGTCCCGGCACCATAGGTCTCATCTTCCACGCAAAGGAGAGGTGAGCCCGCCTTTTAATGGACGTTCAACTACAAAACGCTACGTCGGCTCCCTCGGGGGCAAGCGCGGCGCGGGCTTCATGCCCGCGCCGCATTATTTTTGCGGCTGCGCCGCCCCTTAAATCCGCTCATTTTTATTGACTTTATTTGCCGTTCTGCTATAATAATCAGCGTATGGATATTATCAAAGATAATATGCCGACACCGTCGGCGGACGAAGACGGCGAAAGATACGCCGAACGTCAAAGAAGATATTTCGACAGAGTGCTCGCCCTCGCTCTCGGCATAGGTGCCGGGCTGCTTTCAAGCGGCGCGTCCGTTTCGCGTGTCGAGACGGCGGTAAAGCTCATCTGTCTCGCCTGCGGCGCCCGGGAAGTCAACGTAATGTCCTTTCCCTCGGTCATAATTTGCAGCGTCAGGCTTGACGACGGCAGCGAAGTCGCCCAGCTCAAGCGCAACTTCGAAGTCAGCAACGATTTCTTCAAGATGGAGCAGTGCAATCAGCTCTCGCGTGACGTCTGCTCCAAAAAGCTGACGGTGGAGGAGGCTGAAGTCAGGCTGCGCGAAATAGACGGCTCGCGCGCGTACAAGACGCCCGTCACCGTGCTCAGCGGCGGGCTCGTCGCGGGGCTGTTCACCATATATTTCGGCGGCGCCCTCATCGACGGCATCCCCGCGTTCATAACGGGCTGTCTCATGATGTTTGCAAACATTCTGCTTTCGCGCAGGGATTTCAACTCCTATGCCCGCACATTTGTGCTCTCGCTGCTCGGCGGCATGCTCTCCATACTGCTGTGCAGGCTGTTCATACTCTGCGGCGCGAACTGTTCGGTGTCCATGGTCACGATAGGCACCATAATGGTCGTCGTGCCGGGTCTGCTCATCTGCAACGCCGTGCGCGACATGTTCTCGGGCGATATCTATTCGGGCGCGTTCGAATTTTTGAACGGCGTGCTGTCCATCCTCGCAATAGCCGCGGGCTACGGCGCGTCGCTCATACTTCTCCGCTCGCTCGTCGTCTACATCGAGCCCGCTGTCCGCACGGGCTGGGAATACTACATATATTCCACCGTCACCTGCCTCATCGGCGCGTGCGCGGTCGGCGTCATGTTCAACTGCACGTTCAAAAAAATACTCATAGGCACGGGCAACATACTCGTCACTTTCCTCATCTTTTTAGTGCTTCAAAAGTATACGGGCGACGTGTTTTTGGAACACTTCGTCTCCACGCTCTTTGCGGCGGTGGTGGCAGAAGTCCTCGCCCGCGTATTCAAAGCTCCGTCCACGATATTTTTGGTGCCGGCGATAATAGTCTTCGTGCCCGGCGGCTCGCTCTACTACACCATGAACGGCATAGTCACCGGCGACATGGCTTTTGCCGCGACCTGGGGCAAAACGGCGGGGCTGACCCTGCTGGGCATAGCCGTGGGCATTTCGGTAATAACCGCCCTCTTCCAGATAATCCATCCGGTCAAGGGCAAAGCGGCGCTCAGGCGCCTCATCCGTCTCAAAAACAAACAACAAGGTGATAAATAACATGGACACAAAAAAACTCGCATCGGCACTCATTCCCGATACCGACCTCCTTCCCCTGGAAGAATATGAAAGGATGTACCCTCCCCGCGACCTCAAAAAGGGCGCCGAAGTCACAAGGCTTGCGCCCTCGCCCACGGGTTTTATACACCTCGGCAATCTCTATTCCGCGCTCGCCGACGAGCGCATAGCCCACACCACGGGCGGCATATTCTATTTAAGGATAGAAGATACTGATGAAAAGCGAAGGGTGGAGGGCGCCGTGGAATCGGTCATCCGCTCTTTGAAATATTTCAACGTCAACTTCGATGAGGGCGCCGAAATAGATTCGCCCCTCAACAGTTACGGTCCCTATTATCAGCGCCGCCGCGCCGCTATTTACCGCGCCTTTGCAAAGGACCTCATCGAGCGCGGTCTCGCCTATCCCTGCTTCTGCACCGAAGATGAGCTCAACAAGGTCAGGGAGGAGCAGACGGCAAACAAACTCATCACAGGCTACTACGGCGAATACGCCGTCTGCCGCAACCTCACCGAAGAGCAGATATACGCCAACCTCGCCGCAGGCAAGCCCTTCGTCATAAGGCTCAAGTCGCAGGGCAGCACGCAGAACAAGCTCACCTTCCGCGACCGCATAAAGGGCGAAATAACCGTCACCGAAAACGACCAGGACGTCGTCATATTAAAGTCGGACGGCATTCCCACTTATCACTTCGCCCACGCCATCGACGACCATTTCATGCGCACCACGCTCGTCATACGCGGCGAAGAATGGCTGTCCAGCCTGCCCGTGCACATAGAGCTCTTCAAAGTTCTCGGCTTCCCCATGCCCGCGTACGGCCATACCTGCTCGCTGATGAAGGTGGACGGCGGCACCAAGCGCAAGCTCTCAAAGCGCAAGGACCCCGAACTCTCCCTCGACTACTACCGCAGGGCGGGATATTACCCCGTCGCGGTCGTAAAATACTTGATGACCATCCTCAACTCCAACTTCGAAGAGTGGGAGCGCAAAAATCCCGAAGCCGACTACACGCAGTTCAAATTCACAATAGAAAAGATGGGCAAGAGCGGCGCGCTGTTCGACCTCGACAAACTCAACGACATCTCCAAAACCGAGCTCTCCAAACTGTCTGCAGCTCAAATGTACGACTTTTTGAACGGCTGGGTGCAGGAGTTCGGCACCGATTCCGACAGAGCGCACTTTGCCGACAGGGCGTATATCGAAAGCATCCTCGCCCTCATCATGGGCATAGGCGGCAAAAAGCGCCGCAAGGACATCGAGCGCGCAGAGCAGGGCGTGCGGCTCATCGCATATTTCTTTGACGACGCCTTCGCGCCCGACCGCAGTTGGCGCTTCGATGCCGACACGGTCAACGCCGTCATCTCGTCGTTTGCCGCGCTCTACGATCCCGCCGACGACAATCAGGCGTGGTTTGCCAAGGTAAAGGAGGTGGCTGCTCAAAACGGCTTCGCCGCCGAAATGAGCGACTACAAGGCAGATCCTTCAAAATTTAAGGGCAGCGTTGCCGACGTCGCCGAAATACTGCGCATAGCAATAACGGGCATGCCCAATTCTCCCGACCTGTGCACCATAATGGGCATACTCGGCAGGGACAGATGCCTTGCCCGCATGAACGCAGCCATGCTGAACTGACATGACTACATTTTTATCGCTGTGTTTTCTGTTCTTTGTCGGCAGCTGTCTGGGCTGGTGTATCGAGGTGGTGTTCCGCCGCTTCGTTTCGGCAAAGAAGTGGATAAACCCCGGCTTTTTAACGGGACCATATCTGCCGATATACGGCTTCGGGCTCGTCGGGCTGTACTCCGTCTGCGCCATACCCGTCCAAACGGGCAGCGGCTGGGGCGACGCGCTCGTCACCATACTTATAATGGGCGTGATCATGACCGCCATAGAATACGTCGCCGGGCTGATCTTCATCAAGGGCATGAAGATAAAACTCTGGGACTATTCCAATCAGCCGGGCAACGTGCAGGGCATAATCTGTCCGCTCTTTTCGCTGATATGGACGGCTGCGGGCGCGGCGTACTATTTCGTCATCGACCCGTTCGTCATCGGCTGGGTCGAGTGGTTTGTGTCCAACATAGCCTTCTCTTTCGTCGTGGGCATATTCTTCGGCGTCATGTTCGTCGATATCGCGAGCGCCGTCAACCTCTCGGTGCGCATACGCGCCTTTGCAAAGCAGTACGATATCGTCGTCGCCTACGAAAAGCTCAAACTCAGCATACGCCGCCGCTACGAGGAGGCGCACGACCGCCTCGTATCCGAGGGCAAAAAGTTCAAAAAGCCGGGCTTTTTGTTTGCCTTCCGCTCGTACAGAAATCTCGAAGACGACCTCAAGGACTATTCCGACGGCGATCCGCAAAAAAAGGACGAAGATACGCCGCAGTAATGTGAAAGCGTTTGAAAATTTTGTGAATTTAAACTTGCGCATGCCGCCGTTAATTGACATTATGTCGCGTAAAGTGCTATCATAGCGGCAAACAGAGTTAAATTTTTCAGTCAAGAGGCAAAACGATGCTTGAGCTCAAAAAGATAAGGAAGGATTACGAAGTCGCCGGCGGCGCGGTGCACGCGCTGCGCGGCGTTTCCGTCAAGTTCCGCAAGAGTGAATTTGTTTCCATACTCGGTCCCTCGGGCTGCGGCAAGACCACCCTTTTAAACATAATCGGCGGTCTCGACCACTACACCTACGGCGACCTGCTGATAGACGGCCGCAGCACAAAGGAATATAACGACCGCGACTGGGATACTTACCGCAACCATTCGATAGGCTTCATATTCCAGAGCTATCACCTCATTCCTCACCAGACGGTGCTGCAGAACGTAGAGCTCGCACTGATGATATCGGGCGTATCCAAGCGCGAGCGCAGAAAGCGTGCCGAAGAGGCGCTCGAGCGCGTCGGCTTGAAGGACAGGATGCACAACCTGCCTAACCAGCTCTCGGGCGGTCAGGCACAGCGCGTCGCCATAGCCCGCGCCCTCATCAACGACCCCGAAATTGTCCTCGCCGACGAGCCCACGGGCGCGCTCGATTCCAAGACGAGCGTGCAGATAATGGAGCTGTTAAAGGAGATATCGCGTGACCGCCTCGTAATAATGGTTACGCACAATCCCGAGCTCGCCAAGCGCTACTCCACGCGAATAATCAATCTGCTCGACGGCGCGATAATAGGCGACAGCATGCCCTATTCGGGCGAACCCGATGCGGGAGAGGCTGAAAAGGCAGAACTTCAGCCCGCAAAGAGCAAGGGTGCAAAAAAGCTGGCGTCCATGCCGTTCACGATGGCGTTTTCGCTGTCGCTCAAAAATCTTTTGTCCAAGCGCAGGCGCACGGCAATGGTGTCCGTCGCGGGCTCCATAGGCATAATAGGCGTCTCCATGGTGCTGGCTATCTCCGCCGGCGTGCAGAGCTACATCAACAGCATGCAGGACGACATGCTCTCCGGCAATCCCGTTGCCGTCACCGAAACGGCTATCGACTACACTTCGCTGATGAACCTTTCGCAGTCGGCTAACGTCGACGTCGACATCACCCGCCTCGAAGACAAAGTGTACATCAATTCCCTCATGGAAACTTTGGGTACCTTCGCGCAGGGCTTTTCCACCACCAACAACATCGGCGAAATGTATTTAAGCTACGTTTCGGGTCTGTCGCAGGAGCTGTACAACGTCATGCAGTACGACTACGGCTACGACGTCGCCAACAATATATATACCGACTTCAAAGTCGATGCCAACGCGCAGACCTCCGCCGATAAGGTCACGTCGGTCACGGCTATCCGCGGCATGTATACGCAGATACTCTCCGAACAGGAGGAGTACAAGGACTTCGCCGGCACCATCTCCACCGTAGCCACGTTCGACGAGCTCCCCGATAACTATAACTATATACTCAGTCAGTACGACATTGTCGCCGCCTGCGACGGCAACCAAATAATCACCGATGCTTCGCAGCTGAGCGAGGAGCAGATTGCCGATATCTTTTCGGATAAGAGCACTCTCGTCATGGTCACGAGCAACGACACCATCCCCGATCTCATGATGGGTCAGTTCGGCTATCTCACCCAAAAGGAGTTCTTAAACTATGCCTTTGCCGCGGTAAACGGCAGCTGGTACGATGAAGAGCTCGGTCTCGTCGGCAGCGGCGAGGGCGAGGACAATGGCTTCGATTACTCCAAATTCATGGGCTCCGACGCCAAGACCTTCACATGGTACCCCAACGACGAGATATATTACCGCATGGGCGATACCTTCCTTTATAAGCCCTACGAGAGCGGCAACTTCGCCGAAACGACGCTCGGCGACACCAAAATTTCAGTGCCGCTGCCCGATATCGACACTTCGGCGCAGGGCAGTGTCGAACTTTCCGTCAAGATAATACTGCAAAAGAAGGAGGATATCTCCTACGGCTGTCTCACTACAGGCTTCTACCACACCGCGGCTCTCACTCAATACGCCCGCGAAGACAGCCTCAACAGCGAGATAGTGCAGTACATCAACTCCACCGAGCAGGGCTATCTCAGCGTTCTGCCCTACTTCATAAACTACGTCAACTTTGCCGACGTCAACGGCGACGGTAAGATAGATCCTTCCGACTATCCCGCCGCAACGGGCACGGCGTCGAGCGCCATATACGATTCTGGCAGCATAATGGATATGCTCATGGCGGGACTGACGGGCGGCGGGAGCGCCGACCCCGAAGACAATTCCATGCTGCACGTCTATGCCGACCTGCTCGGCGGCGCCGAACTGCCCGTAGGGCTGTATATCTACCCCGTCGACTTCGACGCAAAGACGGCTATCACCGACTATCTCGACGAGTGGAACGCCATGTGCGAGAGGGGCGACACTTATGTCCGGACGGACGCCGAAGGCAACTCCGTAGAGACGGTGCTCTCCGAAGGCGACAAAATAACCTATACCGACACCGTGGGGCTCATAATCACCATGGTCAACACCATGATACAGATGATAACCATAGCGCTAATAGCGTTCACCGCGCTGTCCTTAGTGGTGTCCACGGTCATGATAGGCATAATAACCTATGTATCCGTCGTGGAGAGAATAAAGGAGATAGGCATCCTGCGCGCCGTCGGTGCAAGAAAGAAGGATATAAAGCGCCTGTTCAATGCCGAAACATTTATAATAGGTTTTGTCGCGGGGCTGGTAGGCATACTCATAACCTACATTCTCTCCTTCATAGTCAATATAATAGTGCTCTTCCTTGCAGGCATCTGGGGCATTGCGGCGCTGCCTTGGTGGCAGGCACTGATAATGATAGCTCTCTCCGTCTGCCTCACGCTCGTATCCGGGCTCATACCCGCTGCGGCTGCGGCAAAAAAGGACCCCGTCGTTGCGCTGCGCACCGAATGATATCAAAGCTCGTTCCCGCCGCAGCATGCGGCGGAGCGGGGCGGGCGGTATTTTGCCGCCCGCCCCGCTATTTTTTGTATCAAATTTTCATTATATTGTTTGACATAATGTGCCCGAATGGATATAATTATATCTGTTAAAAAGCATTGTTTTATTTGCTTTCAGGAGACATATGTATGAAAAAAACAGGAAAAATAGCTAAAATTGCAGCAAGCGTCTGCCTTGCAGGCGCCGTGTGCGCAGGTTGTGCCGCTCTTTCGGGTTGTGCCTGGACCACCCAGACCGCCGAAGGCGAGTATTACTATACCAACTACGGCGTAGAATACGGCGTCAAAGTCAGCGTGGAGGTACAAAACGACGAAAAGGGCGAACGTATCCGCAAGGTCACCATCATCAACAGCGACTACACCCAGCTTTCCGACGCCAATGCCGACTACGGCTGGACTGATGAAGACCGCCAGGTCTATATCGACGGCGAACAGGCGCTTCTCGATACCTACCGCGGAAAGGACGTTGTCGAAGTTCTTTCAATGAACGTGAATACCGATGCGATAGGTCAGCCCACCTCGGCAGATTCTTCGGTGACCATCTCGGGCGCAACGCAGTCGTCTGGCAGGCTGCTTCTGGCTGTTCAGGACGCCCTCTGCAACTACGGCTACAGCATCCTCTACGGTCAGTATCACTATCCCAACGCATGGGCGCCCACGGCTCCACACTACGGCATAAAGGTAAAGCTCGTAATGAAGGGCAACGTCATAAAGCGCGTGCTCATTGCCGACAGCGACTTCGTATCCGTCACCGACTCGTGGGAAGATAAGGCGATCTGGAACGACGGCATCGACGAGCTGCTTGCAAGCTATGTCGGTCTCACCAAGACGGAGGTCATGCACATGAGCGTCACCACCTCCGAAGGCGGTCAGCCCGAATCCGTCTCCGACGGCGCACCCGTAATAACGGGCGCAACGCAGGGCTCGGGCAGGCTTCTCCTCGCCATTCAGAACGCTTTGGACCATCTCAACTATGCAGACTCCCCCGAAATAGAGGAGGAGCCCGATGAACCCGACGAGCCTTCCGAAGGCTGGACGGAGTCCGAATATATCGATGTCGACGCCACCACTTACGAAGTCGAAGGCACTTCGGTTAAGTATAATATAGTCACCCTTGCAAACTCCCCCGCGCAGCCCTTCACCGTAACGATGACGGTGGGCGAGGACAAAAAGGTCAGCGACTTTGCAATAGTCGTCAACGGCTCCAGCCCCGCAAGCTTTGCCGATAAGATGGCTGACATGGCAGAGCTCATAAACGGCAAGGGCGTGGACGAACTCAAAGCCCTGCTCGAAGATAAGGCAATAGCTACCGGCGCCACCCGCTCCAACGAGCTGTGCGTATACGCCGCGATATTTGCAACTGCAAACTACGACTACGCGCTCGAACACGAGCCCGGCGAAGACCAACCCGAATACAACTGGCAGGCTGTCGGTTCCGGCTGGAAGGAGCCGGAGTACATAGATGCCGCACAGTCACAGTACGCTGTGGACGGCAAAAATGTGGCATATAAAATCGTCACCCTTGCAAATGCTCCCGCACAGCCCTTTACCGTAACGATGACTGTGGGCGAGGACAAAAAGGTCGGCGACTTTGCAATTGAAGTCAACGGCTCCAAACCCGAAAGCTTTGCCGATAGAATGGCTGCCATGGCGGAACTCATCAACGGCAAGGGCGTGGACGAACTTAAAGCCCTTCTTAAAGACGAGGCAATAGCTACGGGCGCCACCCGCTCCAACGAATTGTGCGTATACGCCGCGATATTTGCAGCTGCAAACTACGACATAGCCATGGGCAACGAACAGCCCGGCGAAGATGACCCCGCCTACGATTGGCAAGCCGTCGGCTCCGATTGGGCGGAGTCGGAGTACATAGATGCCGCCCGGTCGCAGTACGCTGTAGACGGCAAAAATGTTGCATATAAAATTGTCACCCTTCAATATGATCCCGCACAGCCCTTCACCGTCACAATGAAGGTTGGCGAGGACAAAAAGGTCAGCGACTTTGCAATAGTCGTCAACGGCTCCAAACCCGAAAGCTTTGCCGATAAGATGGCTGACATGGCAGAACTCATCAACGGCAAGGGCGTGGACGAACTCAAAGCCCTGCTCGAAGATAAGGCAATAGCTACGGGCGCCACCCGCTCCAACAAGCTGTGCGTATATGCCGCGATATTTGCAGCTGCAAACTACGGCACAGCTATGGAAAGCATTTTGCCTGACGGTCAAGAGGTCAGCGCAGAGGGCGAATATCACTATCCCAACGCATGGTCGCCCACGGCTCCTCACTACGGTATAAAGGTAAAGGTAACCGTTATCGGCAATACCATTGTTTCTGTAAGCATACTTGACAGCGACTACGTCTCCGTCACCGATTCGTGGGAGAATAAGGATCTCTGGATCAACGGCGTAGATGAATTGCTCGCCGCATACAAGGGTATGACCATTGCGGACGTAATGGGTGAAGTAGTCACCACTTCTGAAGGCGGACAGCCCGAAAAGGTAGAAAACGCCGACCTCATGATAACGGGTGCAACGCAGGGCTCGGGCAGATTGCTCCTTGCCGTGCAGAATGCGCTTACAAATCTGCCCGGATACGAAGTTGTAACGGGTGAATATCACTACCCCAACGCATGGTCGCCCGATGCTCCCCACTACGGCATAAAGGTAAATGTAGCTGTGTACAACGGCACAGTTGTATCCGTCAGCGTTGTCGACAGCGACTACGTCTCCGTCACCGACACTTGGGAGAGCAAGGATATCTGGCTCAACGGCTTGGATGAGTTGCTCGCCGCATACAAGGGCATGTCTGTAGCAGATTTGCTCGGCGAAGTAGTCACCACTTCTGAAGGCGGACAGCCCGAAAAGGTAGAAAACGCCGACCTCATGATAACGGGTGCAACGCA
>CALVHH010000015.1 GCA_944327465.1 uncultured Clostridia bacterium
ATCGGCTTCGAAATCGCTCCCGATAAAATCGGCGACGTCATCGGCAAGCAGGGCTGCGTGATAAAGAAGATAATGGAGGAGACGGGCACCCAGATAGACTTCAACGACGACGATTCGGGCAGGGGCTACATCTCCACCGTCGGTCCCGTCGAAAATGCCGAGCGCGCAAAGGCGATAATTCTCTCCATTGCACACGATCCCGAAGTGGGCGACATGTTCGTCGGCACCGTAGTGCGCATACTCAACTTCGGCGCCTTCGTGGAATTCGCTCCCGGCAAGGACGGCATGATCCACATCTCCAAGCTCTCCAACAAGCGCGTGGAAAAGGTTGAAGACGTAGTCAATCTCGGCGATGCCGTAAAGGTTGAAATAATAAAGATAGGCGAAAAGGGCATAGACCTGAAGCTGCTCGAAAAGCTGTCTTAACTGAATATTTTCTGCGTAATTTGCGGCGGACAGAAAAACTGTCCGCCGCTTTATATACTCACGAAAGATAGCTTATGCAGCCCGAAAATATCGCATACGAAAGGTCGCTTATATATTGTTCGTCGCACAGCAGCGCCTCGTCCTCGGCGTTTGAAAGAAACCCGCACTCTACGATTACCGACGGCGCGTTTGAGCACTTCAAAATGTAGTAGTCGCCCGTCAGCGCGGCGTTGTCGCCGCCGTTGAGCGCGTTGAGCCTGTACTGAATGTCGTTTGCCAGCTCGCGTGAGCTTGAGCTGCCCTCCTCATAGAAGACGTGGCTGCCCCGCCTGGACGGCAGCGGGCAGGTATTCTGGTGTATGGATATTACCATGTCGGCGCCGCTCTCCTCTATAGTGCGCCTGCGCTGCTGCATGTCGCGCATCTTGAATCCCTTCGAGGTGTTGCCGTAAAGTCCGCCGTTGGTCGTCCGCGTCATGACGCACTCAAAGCCGGCGTTCACAAACCTCCCCCGCAGTTTTTTGGCTATGACAAGGTTGATGTCGCTCTCCTTCACGGCTGTATTCACGCCGTAAACGCCCGCGTCTATGCCGCCGTGACCGGCGTCTATTACCACGACGGGCATGCTGCCCGCCGAAGCCGTGTCTGTCTGCAGCGCCGCGGCGGTGCCCGCCGCGGCGCCCGCAACCGTTATGCCCGCAATTATGGCTGCCCACCGCCTGCCCGCAATCAATATTTTCACGCTATATACTACTTTACGATTGCATTTTTTATGCAAAAGTGCTATAATTTCAAATGAAAATACTATACTGGCGCAGTGTTCAGAATTTTACTTTTGCCGCGCCGTAAAAAGTTGACCGGGTCGACCATGCTCTTTTTCAAAACGCTCCCGCCCGAGGAGGCAAAACAACTTTCACCCGTCACGCTGGCGTTTGTCGGCGACGCGGTATATACCCTCTGCGTCCGTTCAAAGCTCGTGCTCACCGCCGACAGGCGCCCCGCCGAGCTCCAAAAGCTCAGCGCCGCAGCAGTGTCCGCGCACGGGCAGAGCGCACTTCTTCGTCGCGTAGAGTCCCTTTTCACCGAGGAGGAGCACGGCATTTTCATGCGCGGCAGAAACGCCAAAAAGGCGACCAAGAGCAAGAATGCCGACGTTGCCGAATACAACCGCTCGACGGGCTTCGAAGCAGTGCTCGGCTATCTGTATCTTACGGGCGATGAGCAAAGAATTTATCAACTTCTGGAGGCAGGCAATGCAGACTGAGGGCAGAAACGCCGTATTTGAATTGCTTTCGAGCGGCGCGCCTATTGAAAAAATAATGATGGAAAAGGACGCCCGCGGCTCGCTGGGCAGGATATTTGCCCAAGCCCGCAAGAGCGGCGTCAGGGTGCAGTTCGTCGAAAGGCAGGTGCTCGATAAGCGCTCGGTCACGGGCAGGCACCAGGGCTGCATAGCCTTTTCCGCCGATTACGAATACTCTTCTTTAGATGACATAATCTCCTGCGCTGCGCCGGGTGCCGGCTTCGTCGTCATATGCGACGGCATAGAGGACGTGCACAACCTCGGCTCGATAATAAGGGTGGCGGAGTGCGCGGGCGCCGACGGCGTGATAATACCTTCAAACAACTCTGCAAGCGTCACCGAAGCCGTCATCCGCATCTCGGCGGGCGCGGCAAACCACATAAAGGTGGCAAAGGTCAACTCGCTCGGCAATGCTATGAACGACCTCAAATCGGCGGGGTTCTGGCTGTACGCCCTCGAAGCCGACGGCACGAGCATATATTCCGCCGACCTTTCGGGCAGCGTAGCGCTCGTGGTGGGCGGCGAGGACAGCGGCGTGCGCCGCATTACGCGTGAACGGTGCGACGCCACTCTTTCGATACCGCTCAGGGGCAAGGTCAACTCGCTCAACGCTTCGGTGGCTCTCGGCATAGCCGCGTACGAGGTGGTAAAGACCAGATCATGACCGATTGCGACCTCATAGCCCGCTTCCGCGGCGGCGACAAGTCCGCCTGCGAACAGCTTTTAAATAAATATAAACCCGTCGTGCTGCGCATAGCCCGCAGGTTTTTTCTCTCGGGCGGAGAAACCGAAGACCTCGTCCAGGAGGGTATGTGCGGGCTGTACGCCGCAATGCTCAACTTTGAAAGCGGCGACTTTGCCTCCTATGCCTATGCGTGCATCAAAAACCGCATAGTCGACGCGGTAAAGCGCTCGGCAAGCGGAAAGAACTACGCTCTCAACAGCTCGGTGCCCATCGGCGACGAAGCTTTGCGCGTCGCGTCGCACGCGGTCAGCCCCGAGGACGCCCTCATCTCGGGCGAAAGCCTCTCCGAAACTGACGCGCTAATGCGCAGGTCGCTCTCCCCGCTCGAATACAGGGTGATGAGCATGTACGTCGACGGCGCGTCGATGAACGAGATGTGCGCGGCGCTCGGCAAAAATTATAAGAGCATAGATAACGCAATAACGCGCTCAAAAAACAAGCTGCAAAAAATATTGGGAGGAGGAAAATAAGTGGCATATCTGGCGTTTTACCGCACATTCCGCCCCTCGACCTTCGATGAAGTCGTCAGGCAGGAGCACATAGTCAGAATTCTCAAAAACCAGATAAATTCGGGCAAGGTCGGGCATGCCTATCTCTTCTGCGGTCCGCGCGGCACGGGCAAGACTACGCTCGCCAAAATATTCGCCCGTGCGGTAAACTGCGAGCACCCCCGCGACGGCTCGCCCTGCGGCGAGTGCGCCGTCTGCCGCGCCCTCTCTTCGCCAGCCAATATGGATATCGTCGAAATAGACGCGGCATCCAACAACGGCGTCGACGAAATGCGCGACCTGCGCGAAAAGGTGCAGTACCCGCCCGTGGCTGGCAGGCGCAAGGTGTATATCATCGACGAGGTGCACATGCTCTCGCCCTCGGCTTTCAACGCCGTATTGAAGACGCTCGAAGAACCTCCCGCCCACGCCCTGTTCATACTCGCCACAACCGAACCTCAAAAGATACCCGCGACCATTCTGTCGCGCTGCATGCGCTTCGACTTCAAGCTCATCCCCAGGGAGGACCTCGAACGGCTAATAAAGCGTGTGTTCGACGCCACCGGCAAGAGCTACGATGACGAGGCGGTCTCGGCGATCGCCCGCGCAGGCGCGGGCAGCGCAAGGGACAGCCTGTCCATTGCCGATATGTGCGCCTCGTACGCCCCGGGCAGACTGACTTACGACGACGTAAACGCCGTCCTTGGCGCTGCCGACTTTTCGTCGGTCGCAAAGATAGTAAATTTCATGTTCGAAGGCGACGCGCCTTCCGCCCTCTCCGCAGTGGAGGAGGTGCTGTCGACAGGTAAGGGCGTAGGCACACTCTGTAAGGATATTCTTACTTTCCTTAATAATGTGGCGATAGCAAAACTCTGTAAAAACGCGCGCGACATACTGTCGCTGCCCGACGACAGGTTTTCGCTTTTGTACGGCTCTGCCGAGCGTGCCGAAGGTCACGCCGTGCTGCGCGCCACCGAAATAATCGCGGCTTGCGAAAGCGACTTAAAATACGCGCTCAACGGCGCGATAACGCTTGAAACTGCCGTTTTGAAGTGCGCTATGCCCCAAGCCGACTACAACATGGATGCGCTCATTGCGCGTGTCGCCGCGCTCGAAAGCGAAGTCAACAGCTTAAAGGCAGGAATGCCGCGCGCATTGCCGTCCGCAGTCGTCGGCGCAGTTTCGCAGCCGGTTGCCGCAAACGCCGCGTCTGCAAATGAAGGTGGGGCTCATCGCGAAGAAAAGGCGGCGCCCGCAGCAAAAAAGGAGACTGCGGAAGTCAGGTCCCGTCCCGCGCTTAAAGCTATGGAGGGCGCCGCCCCCTTTAATGACGCGCCCGCGGAAAACAGGGCTCAGGCGAGCCAGCCCACGCTCTGGGAGGACGCCCCCGCGCCCGCGAACATAGGCTCTTTAAGCAAGTCGCAAAAGGACGGCACCTTTGCAAACCTTTTAAAACTGTTTCGCACCACCCGCAGGAACGCCGTGTTGTTCACGCTGTGCATGGACCTTGACAGCGCGTTCGAAGGCGACAAATTTATAATGTATACCGATACCGAAGCCGTATACAGGGCGCTCAGCCGCGAGGAAAACTCGCGCACGATATCCGAAGCTCTCGCCGACCTCGGCGTATTTTCGCACGAAGTCAGGCTCAGACCCAAGGGCGAAAGCAAGTGGGAGAGCGCCGAGCGCCGCCTCAGGGAAAATTTCAAGGGTATAGACATCGATATAAAGTGACGCACCACGGGCAACGACCGGGCGTGCGGCGCATACGTTAAATAAAGGACATTCAAGGAGAATTTCATCATGGCATCATTCAAAGGCGGCATGGGCAACATGCAGAACATAATGAAGCAGGCGCAGAAGATGCAGGAGCAGATGCAGGAAGTCGATAAGGAGCTCGAGGACTGGGAGATAGTCGGCACCTCGGGCGGCGGCAGCGAAGGCGACGAAACGGTTGTCGTATACATGAACGCCAAAAAGATGATAAACGGCATAGAGTTCGGTTCCGCCATATCCTCCACGGTCGACCTCTCCGATGAGGACGACGTCGAAATGCTCGAAGACCTCATCATGGCGGCAATCAACGACGGCTACAAGAAGGCAGAAGAAGTCTACAACGAAAAGATGGGTCCCTTCGGCAACATGGGCGGTCTGGGCGGACTCATTTAAGGCAATCGCAAAATACACGGTCAATGGAAATTTTCATAGAGCCGATAGGCAAACTGATAAATCAATTTTCAAAGCTCCCCGGCGTCGGCAAAAAGACGGCGCAGCGCTATGCATACAAGATAGTCGACATGCCCGCCGCCGAGGCTGAAGAGTTCGCAAGGGCGATAGTCGACTGCAAAAGGCGGGTGCGCTACTGCAGCATCTGCGGCAACTTTTCCGAAGACGAGGTGTGCGACGTGTGCAAATCACGCGACAAGTCGGTCATCTGCGTCGTTCGCGACCCGCGTGACGTCGTCGCCATGGAAAAACTGCGCGAATACAAGGGCGTATACCACGTTCTGCACGGCGTGATATCGCCGATGGACGGCATAGGCCCCAACGATATTCGCATCAAGGAGCTGCTCGCCCGCATCGACGGCTCGGTCAGGGAGGTCATAATGGCTACAAACCCCGACGTCGAAGGTGAAGCCACGGCAATGTACATTGCAAAACTTTTAAAGCCGCTGGGCGTAAACGTCACGCGGCTTGCGCACGGCATTCCCATAGGCGGCGAGCTGGAATATACCGACGAAGTGACGCTCTCCCGCGCCCTGTCGGAAAGGAAATCGCTATGAATATAAGCGTTCTGGGCTGCGGCAGGTGGGGCTCGTTCCTCGCCTGGTATCAGGCAACCGTTCTCAATAACGACGTCGTCCTGTGGGGGCAGCCGGGTCACCCCACTTTTGAATGCCTTAAAGAAGAGGGCAGGAACGAATACGTTTCGCTGCCGCCCTCCATTAAGCTTACAAACGACCTCAAAGAGGCCGTCGGCGGCGCAGAAGTGATAATAATTTCCATCAGCTCGCAGGCACTGCGCTCTTTTTTGCCAAAGGTAGTCGGGTGCGGCGTCGGCGGCAAAATTTTCGTGCTCTGCATGAAGGGCATCGAAGAGGGCACGGGCAAGCGTTTGAGCGAAGTCGCCGCCGAGTGCGGCATCCCGCCCGAGCGCACCGCCGTTTGGGTCGGTCCCGGTCATATCCAGGCGTTCGTAAAGGGCATACCCAACTGCATGCTCATCGACAGCTCCGATGCCGCGCTTACAAAATACCTCGCCGATAATTTCAAGAGCAACCTCATCCGCTTCTACTACGGCAGCGACCTTATCGGCACCGAAGTGGGCGCCGCCGCCAAAAACGTGCTGGGCATAGTGGCGGGCATTCTCGATGGCTGCGGCTATGTCAGCTTAAAGGGTCCCTTAATGGCAAGGGGCGCATTCGAAGTCGCCTCGCTGATAAAGGCGATGGGCGGCAACTTCAATTCGGCGTACGGTCTGGCGCACCTCGGCGACTACGAAACCACTCTCTTTTCCGAATACTCCAACAACCGCCGCTACGGCGAACTGCTCGTCAAAGGCGTCAGGTTCGAAAAGCTTGCCGAAGGCGTAATGACCGCCAAGGCAATGCAGGAGCTGGGGAAAAAGTATTCGATTGAACTGCCCATAACCGACGCCGTCTGCGACGCCTGCTTCAACACCCGCGCCTTTGAAGAGGGCAACGGAAGGGAGCAGGTCATGCAAATAATTTTAAAGTTGTTTGAACGTCAAACAAAAACGCAGTTTTATGAAAAGTGAGGGGCTATTTGATTGCCAACCGTGCTGTTTTGCATTAAAATAGTAGCGTTTGAATTTTATAAAAAGAGATTTACCCGTATATGCTCAGAGATGATTTAAGAAATGTAGCAATAATAGCCCACGTCGACCACGGCAAGACGACGCTCGTCGACGCGATGCTCAGGCAGAGCCACACCTTCCGCGAAAACCAGGCGGTCGAAGACAGGGTCATGGACTCCAACGCCATCGAGCGCGAAAGGGGCATAACCATACTCGCAAAGAACACTTCGGTGCACTACAACGGGGTAAAGATAAACATAGTTGATACCCCAGGACACGCCGACTTTTCGGGCGAAGTGGAGCGCGTAATGATGATGGTAAACGGCGTGCTCGTCCTCGTTGACGCCGCCGAAGGTCCCATGCCCCAGACGCGCTTCGTAGTGCAGAAGGCGCTCGAAATGGGTCACCGCCTCATAATAGTAGTCAACAAGATAGACCGTCCCGACGCCCGCCTTGCCGAAGTTCAGGACGAAATTTTGGAACTGCTGCTCGAACTCGACGCGTCCGATGACCAGCTCATGTCGCCCGTAGTCTGGTGCTCGGGCAGGGACGGCACCGCCACGCTCGATATAAACACCCCCGGCAAGGACCTCACACCCCTTTTCGAAACCATTTTAAACCACATCAAACCTATGGAAGTCGACGCCGAAGGTCCCGAACAGATACTGTGCTCCTCCATAGACTACAACGACTACGTCGGCCGCATAGGCATCGGCAGGATAGAGCGCGGCGTTGTGCGCGCCGGTCAGTCGGTCGTGGTCACCAACTACAACAACCAGTCGCTCCGTCAGCCCGGCAAGATAGTCAACCTCTATCAGATAGAAGGACTCGGCCGCGTCAACTGCGACCAGGCAAAAGCGGGCGACATCGTCTGCTTTTCGGGGCTTGAAAAAATAAACATAGGCGACACCGTGTGCGCTCCCGAATGCGTCGAGCCGCACAAGTTCGTAAAGATAACCGAACCCACGGTGGAAATGACATTTTCGGTCAACGATTCTCCCTTTGCCGGCAAGGACGGCAAGTGGGTCACCACCCGCCACCTGCACGACAGACTGTTCAGGGAGCTGCTGCGCGACGTATCGCTGAGGGTGGAGGAGACCGACTCGGCAGACAGCTACCGCGTGTGCGGCAGGGGGGAGATGCATCTCTCCATTCTCATCGAAAACATGCGCCGCGAAGGCTACGAATTCCAGGTGTCCACGCCCAGGGTAATGTACAGGTATATCGACGGTCAGAAGTACGAACCGGTCGAAAGGCTGATAGTCGACGTTCCCGATGAATTTTCGGGCGCGGTGTTCCAGTCCATGGGCAACCGCAAGGGCGAGCTCATGCACATGTCGGCAATAGGCAGCCGCACCCGCCTTGAATTTCTCATTCCCGCCAGGGGTCTGTTCGGCTACAAGTCCGAATTCCTCACCTCCACCAAGGGCGAGGGCGTTATGAACTCGGTGTTCTTCGAATACCAGCCCTACAAGGGTGATTTGGTCCGCCGCTCCACGGGTTCGCTCGTCGCGTTCGAAACGGGCGAAGCGGTCACCTACGGGCTATACAACGCCCAGGGCAGGGGTGCGCTCTTCATCGGACCGGGCACGCCCGTATACGAGGGCATGGTCATAGGCGAAAGCCCCAAAAACGAGGATATCAACGTCAACGTCTGCAAGACCAAACACCTCACCAACACGCGCTCTTCCAACTCGGACGACGCGCTGAGGCTCATAACTCCCAAAAAGATGAGCCTTGAAGAGTGCCTTGAATTTATCGGCGACGACGAACTTTTGGAAGTTACGCCCAAAAACATTCGCATCCGCAAGCGTATATTAGACAGTGAACTTCGCGCCAAGGCCGCCGCAAAGATACGCAAGGGTCTGGCGTGACGCTTAAAATCTTTTGTGTGCATAAAATAGCGCCGTTTTATTGCGAATATCCGCCCGCCGCCGCGAATATATATACATGACGGAGGATATAATGGAAGAAAACAAGACGGCGGCAGGGGGCGAACATTCCCTGAGTATTGAAAACACAAAGCGCATTTCGGCAACGGGCATCGAGGGCGTGCAGGGCTTTTCGCCAACGCAGTTCACCTTGATATATGCCGGCGGCAAGATAGTGGTGGGCGGTTCCGATATGAAGATGACAACCTTTTCAAAGCAGACGGGCGCGTTTGCGGCAAGCGGCAGCATAACTTCGGTAAAGTACCTTGCCTCAGCGGCGGGCATAAAGAACAGGCTGTTCAAATGAGCGATGTCGCCGCGTTCTTCGTGTGCGCCGCCTGCGGCATAGCCGGCGGGGCGGGGTACGAGCCTTTTTTCGCGCTCCGCGCCGCAGTGCGCCTTGCTGCGCCCCGCCGCGCCGCGGCGGGGCGCATGCTCGCGTTTGCGTGCGACTTTGCGTGGTGCGCCTGCCTTGCCGCGCTGTTTTTGTTCGCCCTCGCCGCCTTTGAATTGTACGAGCTCCGCGCATATATGTTGGCGGCTTTTGCGCTCGGCATACTCATTTATTTAAAAAGTTTACATATATTTGTTGCTTTTCTCGTAAATAGAGTGTATAATAATATAAGTAAAATACTGCTCAAAAGGAGGGATGTGCGTGCAGAACGAAGAAAAGCGCAAAAGGATAATCGCCGCGTTCACCGTGTCGGGCGTCATTTTAATCGTCATTCTCTTCGCCGTCGTCATCTATCAGATAGTGGAAATAAGCGTGCTGAGCGAGCGCAGGAGCAAACTCAGGCAGGAGTACGAGCAGATTCTCGATCGCATTGAAGAGGGCAGCGAGTGGCTGGAAAATTATGAGCTCAACAAGGACGCCATAATGTACAAACTCGCCCTGGAGAACGGCTACAGGCCGCGTTGAATACAATGAAGATAGCAGCAATAGACATCGGTTCCAATTCCGTTCGCCTTATGATGTGGGCGGACGGAAAAACTTTATATAAGCGAATAAACACCACCCGCCTGGGCGAAGGTCTCGTGTCCACCGGCGTGATGTCCCCTGCCGCAATGCACCGCACCGCGGCAGCCGTGCGCGACTTTGCCGCTGCGGCGGCAGAAGAGGGCGCCGCCAAGGTGTACGCCTTTGCCACGGCGGCTGTCCGCCGCGCCGCCAACCGCGAAGAATTCCTCGGCGAGGTAAGGCGCGTTGCAGGTATCGAGGTGGACGTCATCTCGGGCGAAGAGGAGGCGGAAATCGGCATCCTCGGCGCACTCGGCAATAGCGACGGCGGCATGATCGACGTGGGCGGCGCCTCTACCGAAATAATCGTCCGCCGCGGCGGCAAAAGCGTGTATGCGCACAGCGCCGACGTGGGCGCCGTACGGCTGTACGATGCGTGCGGCAGGGACTATGACAAACTCAACGGCTTCATCACCGCCGCGCTCGCTGAGTACGGCGAAGTGCCCGCCTGCGGCGCAATGTGCGCCATAGGCGGCACGGCGACCACCATGGCTGCCGTGGCTCTGGCTCTCGAAAAGTACGACCCCGCCGTCATCGACGGCACTTGCATAGGCGTGGCACAGGCGGGGGAGATGGCTCAAAAACTGCTCTCGATGCCCGTCGAAGAGGTCATGAAGATGAGGGGCATGGACCCCCGCCGCGCCGACATTATAGGCGGCGGCAGTCTGCTGATGTACCGCATAATGCGCATGCTCGGGCTAAACGAAATAACAGTTTCCGAACGCGACAACCTCGAAGGCTACGTCGCTTTGAGGGAGGGACTATGAAGGCAAGGCTGCTCACCGCGTTCGCGCTGCTTGCGGCTGTCGCCTGCGCCCTGCTCTGCGGGCATGCGTTCTGCACCCGCGCAGATATATTCGGGCTGAGCGGCTACGCGCTCATCGGCGTATATATCGCATTGCTCGCGGCGTGCGTCGTGCTTGCGGATATCGCGCACGAATGCGGGCACGTGCTCGCCGGGCTGTGCTGCAAAATGGGCGTAAAGCTGCAAAAGTACAGACCTTTCCGTTCTTCGTCCGTCGAAGTGCATCCGCGTGGCGCCGAGCACATGCGCCTTCGTATGATCATAACGGCATCGGGCGGGCTGCTCGTCACTGCTCTCATGGCGGCGCTCGGGCTGACGGCGCTCTTCGTGCCCGCCATTCACCCCGTCTGCTGCGTGCTTGCGCCCTATCCCGTGTATCTGTTAATAGTCAACGCCGTTCCGGCGGGCGACAACGACGGCTCGGTGATATTCGGGCTGATGTCGCGCTCGGACAGTTCACGTGTCATGCTCGCCGTGCTCGCCGTCCAGGGCATGGTCGCGGCGGGCACGCCCTTAAAAGACGTGCCCGAAGACATGATTGCCGACCTGCCGCAGCTGCCCGAAGACGACGTGTATTTTATTGTTCTTACAAAGCTGCGCTGCGAATACTACGCCGCCAGGGGCGACAGCGCCGCAGCGCAGAAATACTTTGAGCGGTACAGGCAGATAGAGTGCTATCTGCCCCCCGAATACCGCACGGATTGATTTAGGATATGTGCCGCGCCCGCCGACAAAATATTGTCGGCGGGCGCGGCGCTTGCTCTTTCAGTTGGCGCCCTTCAGCGCCCCGAAGCAGTGCGGGCACAAAAAACCGTTGTCCCTTGCACACCTTTCGCACACGTGATTGCCGCATCTTGGGCACTCAAAAATTTCCTCTGCGGCGGGCAGTTCCGCCCAGCCGCTACAGCCTTTATTGCTCATAAATGCAGTGTGTGCAGACGGCGCTCTTTCTATGCCCGCCGCGCCCGTTCCCGCCCGCTCAAAGCACTTATTTTTGCCCTCCCGAGGCGCCAAAAGCTTGCATTTGATTATATAATATGGTATAATATTTAAAGTAAAATACAAGCTATTTCAAGAGGTCAAAGATGCCTGAAAAAATCAACTCCAATTACGACGCAAACAGCTTAAAAGCGCTCAAGGGATTAGAGCCCGTCAGGGAACATCCCGGAATGTACATCGGTCCCACCGACGAGCGCGGACTGCACACCCTCGTAAGGGAAGTAATAGATAACTCCATAGATGAAGCCCTGGCAGGCTACTGCGACAGGATAGATGTTGTGATCTCTGCCGACGGCAGCTGCACGGTAAAGGACAACGGCCGCGGCATACCCACCGGCATAAACGAGGAGGAGGGCATCTCGGGCGTAGAGCTCGCCCTCACCAACCTCAACGCAGGCGGCAAGTTCGGCGGCGGCAACAAGGCGGGGGGATATAAAATATCTTCGGGTCTGCACGGCGTGGGCGTTTCTTGCGTCAACGCCCTCTCGGATACTCTCGTCGCCGAAGTCTGCCAGAACGGCCACAAGTTCCGCCAGGTGTACCACTGCGGCGTGCCCGAAGAGCCATTAAAGATAGTCGGCGACACTTCGGAGACGGGCACTTCGATATGCTTCCACCCCGACGCCGCAATGTTCGAGACGATAGATTTCAATTACGACACGTTAAAGACTCTCTTGAGGGAGCTGTCCTACCTCAACAAGGGTCTCACGCTCACCCTCGCCGACCACCGCGGCGGCTCCGTCCGCACTGATACTTTCTGCTATGCCGGCGGCGTCGTGCACTTCATCGAAGACATCAACAAGGGCAAGAACGTGCTGTTCGCCTCGCCCGTCTACTTTGAATACAACGAAGGCGACGATAAGTTTTTGGAAGTCGCCATACAGTACAACGACGGCTATACCGAGCAGATATTTCCCTTCTCAAACAACATCCGCCAGCCCGACGGCGGCACCCACCTCGAAGGCTTCAAGGCGGCGCTCACCAAGGTCATCAACGACGCCGGTCACCGTCTCAATATCTTAAAGGACAGCGAAAAGCTTTCGGGCGAGGACGTGCGCGAGGGCATAACCGCCGTAGTATCGGTAAAGATAGCCGACGCGCAGTACGAAAGCCAGACAAAGGCAAAGCTGTGCTCCACCTATGTCCGCGGCTTCGTGCAAAAGGCAGTCACCGATAAATTCGGCACCTATCTCGAAGAGCACCCCGGCGAAACCCGCGAGCTCGTAATGCGCTGCATAACCGCCCAGAGGGCAAGGGACGCGGCAAGGCTCGCCCGTGAGGAGACGAGGCGCAAGGGCGTGCTCGAATCGACAAAACTGCCCGGCAAGCTTGCAGACTGCTCCGATAAGCGCCCCGAACTGTGCGAAATATACCTCGTCGAAGGCGACTCCGCGGGCGGCACCGCAAAGCAGGGTCGCGACAGGCGCTTCCAGGCGATACTGCCCCTGCGCGGCAAGATACTCAACGTCGAAAAGGTGCGCATCAACCGCGTGCTCGAAAACGAAGAGATAAAGGCAATGATAACCGCCTTCGGCTGCGGTATACAGGACAACTTCGATGAAAGCAAGCTGCGCTACGACCGCATAATCATAATGACCGATGCCGACGTCGACGGTTCGCACATAAGAATACTTCTTTTGACCTTCTTTTTCCGCTATATGCGCCCGCTCGTCGAAAACGGACACGTCTACGCCGCCCAGCCGCCCCTCTACAAGGTCTCGGGCAAGGGCATCGATGATCTCTATCTCTACGACGACAAGGCGCTCGAAGACTTCCGCAACACCCATCAGGGCGTCAAGTTCGAACTTCAGCGCTATAAAGGTCTGGGCGAAATGAACAAAGAACAGCTGTGGGAGACGACCATGGACCCCGCCAAGCGCACGCTCGTAAGGATAAACGTTGCAGACGCGGTGGAGGCGGACAGAATGTTCGGCATACTCATGGGCGAACAGCCCGAACTCAGGCGTCAGTTCATTGAAGAGAACGCCAAGCTCGTCGAAGAGCTCGATGTGTAAAGGAGGGCGCAACAAAGTATGGCTAAAAAAATAACCAGCCCCGAACTCACCGAAGAATTTGCCAAGACGCTGGCAATGACCAAGATGCTCGACGTCGAAGTCGATGAAGAGCTCAAAAAGTCCTTTATTGCCTACGCAATGGCGGTCAACGTCTCGCGTGCCATTCCCGATGTGCGCGACGGCTTAAAGCCCGTTCACCGCAGAATACTCTACTCGATGCACGAGCTCGGGCTCTACTCCGACAAGGCGTTCCGCAAGTGCGCCCGCATAGTCGGCGACTGCCTGGGCAAATACCACCCTCACGGCGACAGCTCTGTGTACGACGCCCTGGTAAGGCTGGCGCAGGACTTCACCATAAACATGCCCCTCGTCGAAGGTCACGGCAACTTCGGCTCGGTCGACGGCGACCCCGCCGCGGCGATGAGGTATACCGAAGCAAGGCTTTCAAAGATAGCTGCCGAAATGCTGCGCGACCTCGACAAGGAGACTGTGGACTTCTATCCCACCTTCGATGATACGGGCATGCAGCCCACGGTGCTGCCTTCGCGCTTCCCCAACATGCTTGTAAACGGTTCTGACGGCATTGCGGTGGGCATGGCGACCAACATACCGCCTCACAACCTCGGCGAGGTCATAGACGGCGTCTGCGCAATGATAGACGACCCCGATATCGACGTCGACGAGCTCATGACCTACATCCCCGCGCCCGACTTCCCCACCGGCGGCATGATAATGGGCAGGGGCGGCATACGCAAGGCGTACCGCACTGGCCGCGGCAATATAATAATTCGCTCCAAGTGCGAAATTGAAGACTACCAGAGCGGCAACCAGACCCGCCAGCGCATAATCGTCACCGAAATCCCCTATCAGGTCAACAAGGCAAAGCTCATCGAATCCATTGCCGACCTCGTAAAGGACAAGCGCGTAGAGGGTATATCGGACATCCGCGAAGAATCCGACCGCGACGGCATGCGCATAGTCATCGAAATAAAAAAGGACGCCAACGCTCAGGTAGTTTTAAATCTCTTATACAAACACACCAACCTGCAGATATCCGACGGTCTCATAATGCTCGCCCTCGTCGACGGCACGCCCAAAGTGCTCAACTTAAAGGAGTTCATCTATTACTACCTCGAGCACCAAAAGGAAATAATCACCCGCAGGACGAGGTTCGACCTCGCCAAGACCGAAGAGCGCGCCCACATCCTGCGCGGTCTCGTTATTGCCGAAGCTTCTATAGACGAAGTCGTCGAAGTGTGCAAGACCGCAAAGGACAAGACCGACTGCGTCGAAAAGCTCATGGCAAACTTCGTCCTTGACGAGCGTCAGGCGACCGCCGTGGCAGAGCTCAGGCTGTATAGGCTGTCCCACCTCGAAGTCGATAAGCTCAACGAAGAGCTCGCCGCCCTCGAAGCCGCCATCGCCGACTACAAGGACATCCTCGCCAACGAAAGGCGCGTGCTCGAAATTATAAAGGCAGACCTTCTCGAAATCAAGCGCAAGTACCCCTCCGAAAGAAAGACTGAAATAGCCGTCGACTACGGCGATATCGAAGATGCCGACCTCATCCCCGTCGAACAGGTGGTAATTTCGCTCACCCATTCGGGCTACATCAAGCGCCTGCCGCTCGCCGAATACAAGGCTCAGCACCGCGGCGGCATGGGCGTCACCGCCCACAAGCCCAAGGACGAGGACTTCGTTGAAAGCATGTTCGTCTGCTCCTCGCACGACGACGTTCTGCTCTTCTCGTCGCTGGGCAAGGTGTATTCTATAAAGGGCTACCAGATACCCGAAGCCGCCCGTGCCGCCCGCGGCAGGGCAATCGTCAACCTCGTTCAGATAGCCCAGGATGAAAAGATAACGGCGCTCATAGCCGTAAAAGTGGGGGCGGAAGGCTATATAGCCTTTGCCACCAAGCAGGGACTCATCAAAAAGACCGGGGTCGAAGAGTTTGCCAGCATCCACCGCAACGGCAAAATAGCCATAAGGCTCAACGAAGGCGACGAACTCATCTCCGTGCACTTCACCACGGGCGGCGACCAGATAATGATAGCTTCACGCGGGGGCAAGTGCATACGCTTCTCCGAAGAGGACATCCGCCCCATGGGGCGCGACACTGCAGGCGTGAAGGCGATGACCCTGTCGGGCGAAGGCGACTGCCTCGTCGACATGCTCGTCATCGACCCTCAAAAGGACGTGCTCACCGTCGCTTCTAACGGCTACGGCAAGCGCTCCAGGCTGGATGACTACCGCATCCAGAGCCGCGCCGGCAAGGGCATAAAGGCGGGCGTGTTCAATGAACTTACCGGCGAACTCGTAAACCTCAAACAGGTCTCCGACGATGACGACATAATGATGATCTCCGTCGGCGGCACGATAATCAGAATGCACTGCTCCGATATCTCCACCATAGGCCGCGCAGCCCGCGGCGTAAGGCTCATGCGCCTCAGGGACGGTCAGGTCGCCACCGTCGCGGTCACCGAGCGCGACGACGAATCCGAAGTGCAGACACCCGAAGAGCAGGCTTCAGACCTCTCTGTCGAAGAGCTCTCGCCCTCCGACGAAGAGGATTGACGTAATATTCAATTCAATTAATTTCGGCGTAAAATTCAAGGCGCGGCGTGCACTCTGCACGCCGCGCCTTGAACTATAAGTTATTGTGTCGCTATGAATGATGTATCTCCAGCACCTCGGGCTTTTTGCCGGTGGAAGAGGGCAGCAGTATCTGCATTATCTTTATCAGCGCGTTCGAAAGGGGGAACGCCGCCTCTATTATTACAGCCAATATCAAAAACTGCGTCGTCGTCCACTCTATAGTCGACCACTTGGTTGCGTCGTCCACTTTATACAGCATGTCGCCCAGCACGGGCACGCTCAGCGCTATCGCCGTCAGCGCCACCATCACGGCAAACAGCACCAACCTGTAGCCGTTGAAGGGCTGACAGACGCGGTACAGCATAACGAGCCCGGCAAAAGTCATAGCCATCATGCACATCGGCGTGTAGTACTGTTCAAATTCCGCGCCGCTGAATATCGAAACTATGTGTATTGCCATTACGCAGCATATCATCAGTATCGCGCCGGGTATGCTCCGGCTCATGACGTGCGTTATGAATTTGCCCTGCACGCGCTCCTTGTTGGGCTGCAGCGACAGCATGAACGAGGGCGCGCCTATTATGCACACTTCCAAAAGCAGCATGTTCTGTGGCATGAACAGGTATGGCGTCTGCAATATCGCCATACATATTACGGCAAGTATCGCCGTGAACAGCGTCTTCATCAGGTACAGCGAGGACGAATTTTTAATGTTGTTGATTACCCTTCTGCCTTCGCCTACAACCTTGGGCATGGAGGCGAAGTTGTTGTCCATCAGCACCAGATGGCTGACGTTCCTCGCCGCTTCGCTGCCCGAAGCCACCGAGATCGCGCAGTCGGCTTCCTTCAGCGCCAGAATGTCGTTTACGCCGTCGCCCGTCATCGCCACGGTGTTGCCCGCCGCCTTTATCGAGCGGACGAGTATCGCCTTCTGCTCGGGTGTCACTCTGCCGAACACGGTGTACTGGTTTGCAACGCTTTCAACTTCCTTTTCGTTTAGCCCTTCCAGCGAGATATACCTGTCGGCGCTCTCTATGCCTGCTCGCCTCGCCACTTCCGAAACGGTAACGGGGTTGTCGCCCGAAATTACTTTTACGGCGACGTCGTTTTCCCTGAACCATTTTATCGTATCTATCGCGTCGTCGCGTATGTTGTCCGCTATCGAAATTATCGCAACGGGCTTCATTATCGAAGGCAGCTTGTCGCCCACTATGGGCGTGGCGGAGTGCGCCAGCACTATCACCCGCAGCCCCATCTGCGCATATTGTTTTACTATCCTTTCTACCTTTGCGGGCATGGGGTTGAGCACAAATTCGGGTGCGCCCATGCAGAACGTGCCCACGTCCTCAAAAGTCACGGCGGAAAGTTTGCGCTTGGAAGAAAACGGTATCTTCGCCGTCGGCGACAGCATGTCGTTGTGCCCGAAGTGGTTGTACAGCGCTATCGAAGTCTGGTTGTTGTCCTGCAGCGCCGTCAGCATCGAGCCCATTATATCGTTGAGGGAATAGTCGCCCACGGTATTCAAAATGACGCAGTCGTTTACCCTCATGCGCCCGTCGGTTATCGTGCCCGTCTTGTCAAGGCACAACACGTTCACCCTTGCCAGCATCTCTAAAGAGTACAGATCCTGCACCAGCGTATTGTTCTTGGCAAGCCTTATAACGCCCACAGCCAGCGCCATTGTCGTCAGCAGCATCATGCCGGAAGGTATCATGCCTATGACCACGGTGCACGTTCTGCGTATGGCGTTGTTCACTTCGGCAGAGAATATAAAGTCGGTCACGCCCGTGGCGTCGCTGCCGTAAGTAGTAAAGAACATGCCTATGGCAATGGGCACTATCAAAAACGCCACCGCCTTTATTATCATCTTGGTGGAATTCATCAGCTCGGAGTTTGGCCGCTTGTATTTCTTTGCCTTGGCGGTCAGCTTTTCAAGATAGGTCTCCTTGCCAACCTTATCCACCCTGAACTTGCCGTTGCCCGAAGATATAAAGCTTCCCGCATACAGCATGTCGCCGGGCTGTTTTTTTACAGCCACCGATTCGCCCGTCAAAAGGCTTTCGTTTACTTCCACCATGCCCTCGGCAAGTATGCAGTCGGCGGGCACCTGGTTGCCCGTCTCCAGCACTATGACGTCGTCGAGCACTATCTCCGCAGTCGGTATCTCGGTCAGTTCGCCGTCGCGCATGACTTTCGAAGTCGAGGAGGCGAGTATGGAGAGCTTATCTATCGAAAGTTTCGAGCGTATCTCCTGTATTATGCCCAGTATTATGTTGGCTGAGGTTATGAAAATTACCAGGTAGTTTGTTATTCCCGGCGTGCCTGCCACCAAAAGGGCTATGAACGCGCACAGGCACAGCAGGTTGAAAAAGGTGCATATGTTCGAAACGAATATGCTCGCGTACGACTTTGAATACTTTTTGTTCGTGTCGTTGAATGCGAACTGTCTGAACCTCTTTTCCACCTGGCTGCGCGTCAGTCCGGCGTCGAGTTCGGGTCGGTATCTCTTCAGCTTTACGCTGCTCACCGCCTTCTTGGGGTGGCGCTTGAAGTATTTTACTATCTCGTCCTTGTTGAACTGCCCTGCGTAAACTTCGTCGTCGCTCGCGCTCTCGTCCGCCGCGCAGTCGGCGGAAACTTCGTCCGCCGTCAGCGCGGCATCGGCGGCAGCCTGCTCTGCGGCTGCTTGGGCTGCGGGCGGGGCGGGCTCTTCGGCAGCCGCCCTTTCGGGCTCGTTGTCCTTATGCTGCAGTTCGTCCCGTTTTTCGTCGTCGGGCTGCCGTCTGTTAGGTTTATAATAAATTTTACTCATCTTTTTTCCTTGAAAGTTCGTGCGCTCACACGCGCGCATGGGCGACGCGTGCACACATATTCATTATAATTATATCACTTATGCGCCCGCATTTCAAATAAATAAAGGCAATTGCCTCCGACATTTTATTTGCAATTGCTGCTAATTTGGGATATAATTAGTATGCTTAGCAAATTACGATAATTTTTTTAATGGAAGAGCATCAGTATGATAGACATCAATCTCATTCGCACAAACCCCGAACTCGTAAAGGAGAACATAAAAAAGAAGTTTCAGGATAAAAAACTTCCGCTCGTAGACGAAGTTATCGAACTCGACGCCCGCCGCAGGGCGCTGCAGCAGGAGGGCGACAGCCGCCGCGCACAGCGCAACGCCATCGCCAAAAAGATAGGCGCCCTCATGCGCGAAGGCAAAAAGGAGGAGGGCGAAGCCGCAAAGGAGGAGGCGCGCCTCAACAACGAGCGCATAGCCGAAATTGAAAGGGAGACCGCCGAAGCCGAAGCCGCCATAAAGCGCGACATGATGGCTATCCCCAACATCATCGCCGACGACGTGCCCATAGGCAGGGACGATAGCTGCAACGTGCAGCAGAACATCTACCTCACCCCCGAAGAAAAGCCCTTCGAAGTACCCTACCACCTCGACATTTTGGAAAACCTGGGCTGCGTCGACCTCGACGCGGCAAGGCGCACCAGCGGCAACGGCTTTTATTATCTCATGGGCGACGTCGCCCGCCTTCACTCCGCCGTGCTCGCCTATGCCCGCGACTTCATGATAGAAAAGGGCTTCACATACGTCATTCCGCCCTTCATGATCCGCTCCGACGTCGTGTCGGGCGTCATGTCCTTCGAGGAGATGGACGGCATGATGTACAAGATAGAGGGCGAGGACCTATATCTCATCGGCACCAGCGAACACTCCATGATAGGCAGGTTCATGAACACCACATTAAAGGAGAGCGACCTGCCCCTGACTTTGACTTCGTATTCGCCCTGCTTCCGCAAGGAAAAGGGTGCGCACGGCATCGAAGAGCGCGGCATATATCGCATCCACCAGTTCGAAAAGCAGGAGATGATCGTCATCTGCAAGCCCGAAGAATCGGAAGCGTGGTACGAAAAGATGTGGAACTACACTGTCGAGCTGTTCGTGTCAATGGGCATACCCTGCCGCACGCTCGTCTGCTGTTCGGGCGACCTCGCCGACCTCAAATACCGCTCGCTCGACGTCGAGGCGTGGAGCCCGAGAAGAAAGGGCTACTTCGAAGTCGGCAGCTGCTCCAACCTCACCGACGCTCAGGCTCGCCGCCTCGGCATAAAGTACAAGGACGCGGCAACGGGCAAAAACGTGTACGCCCACACATTAAACAACACCGTAGTGGCTCCCCCCAGAATGCTCATAGCATTTCTTGAAAATCACCTTCAGGCAGACGGCTCGGTGTTCATTCCCGAAGTTCTCCGTCCCTACATGGGTGGCAAGGAGCGCATCTTGCCCAAGAAGAAATAATTATTTCTTATTTTCCTTACTGCGAAACTCTTCAATCTCGGCGCAAAGCCGAGCTCTGCCGGGGGTCATTGTAATGAATTCCTTACGTGCCCGACGCCCGCCGTGCCGCGACAAAGAGCGGGCGCAACAGGTTTTTAAACCGAACATACATCATTTTCATATATTATTTCCTTATCTGTGCGCCGCGCATTTTTATGCGCGGCGCACGGCTTATTCGTTTAAATTGCAATCAATTGTGATTATTTTATCAATTATTATCACTTGTTATTATATGGATAAGTAAAATCAATGGTCAGGCTCATAAAATCGGTTGACTAATCGGCTTGCGGATAGTATAATTTTATGATGTATAAGGCAGGCATATTTTGCCGCATTGTGCGGCGATAAATGTAAACTTATGCGTTATATGTAATTTTATTGCAAAATTATTCATGCCCGCCTCGGCTCGGCGCGGATAATTTTAACGGAGATTGCTCATGAACGACGATTTCAAAAAATTCAGGTCCAAAATTATCGCTCATGCCGTCATCGAAAGCGTCATTGCGGGTCTGTCTGCGGGGCTCATTGTCGTGGCTGCGCTGCTCTTGCCCCTCACGCTTACGGGCATAACGGTAAACGCAGGCATATATGTCGGCGCGGGTCTGGGCATGTTCGTCATAGTAGGAGGACTGACCTTTGTTCTCATACGTCCCACCGAAAAGCGCATAGCCCGCAGGGTGGATACCGAACTCGCCATGCACGAAAAGGTTCAAACGCTTGTCGCATTCAGCTCAAGCAACGAGCCCATGGCGGTCATCCAGCGCGACGACGCCAACAGCCGTCTGGCTGCCGCCGGCACAAAAAAAATCAAATTCAAAAGGGCATGGCAGTGCTCTGTGGCGTCAGTAGTCGCCGTCGGTCTGTTTGCCGGCGCCGTTACGGTCGCTGCTCTCGGCGGCAAGCCCGAAGATACTCAGGCAGCCGACAACTACACCTACACAAGGCTGCGCAACCTCGTCGGCACAGTACAGAACTCCTCGCTTGACGAAGCTCCCAAGGCGATCGTGCTCGAACAGCTCAATTTGGTCATCGAAAGCGTATACGACGTCGAAAAGCAGGAGGGTATACCGCTCACCTACGACGAGCGCGTCACAATAGTTTCGCAGGCAGTCGTCAACATCGACGCCGCCATCGACACGGTGGTGACGGGCGAGCCCATAGGCAATTCCATGTACGAACTGTGCGTCGATTTGACGCTCTACGAGCTCGGCATCCACATCCGCGCACTCAGCGGCGGCACGGCATACAGCACCATGGCGGCGTGGAACATCGTGCTCGACGACGACAACTTCAACAGCTACGATGCGGCTACCGTCGCCAAGGCGATATCCGAGTACGCGGCGCAGATGGTAGTTGCGCTGTCGGCTTCGTCGGTCTCTGCCGACGACGCGCTGTATACTATACTCGCAGGGCTTGCTTCGGAGCTCGGCGACGCCGCAAACACTCCCGCCGCGGCGGACGACGCTTCGGATGCAAAGGCGGCAATACTTTCGGCTGCCCGCGATGCCGTCGGCAAGTACGCCCCGCCCCTCAGGCTGGAACTGCAGGCTCAGAGCGCCGACAGGCAGCTCGACTGGACAATATACAACGAGCTTCAGGAGATATTCGGAATTGCCGATGAGGACATGCCCGATATCGGCGAAGTGTACGAAGACACTGTGCCCGGTCAGGAGGGCGACGACGGCAAAGAAGATGAGGACGACCCCTCGGGCGGCGGCGCAGGTCGCGGCGACGCCCTCTACGGCTCCGATTCGCTCATCTACGACTACACCACTGGCGAGCAGGTACAGTACGGCGAAGTTTTCGACCGCTACAATTCCATAATCGTCTCGCTGATAAACGACGGCAGGATAGATGAAAAGTATATCGAAATGATAAACGCGTATCTCAACGCTCTCGCCCAGGCGAGGGAGGAAGAGGAGCAATAAAACCAAACGCGGCGCGTCCGCAGGCAAATAGATGAATAATTATAAAAAGGAAAATATCATGGAAGATAAGCAGAATCTCACCGAAGACCTCGAAAAGGTCAAAAAATTCAGCAAAGCCATCTCCGACATCAAGCAGGAGATTCGCAAGGACGTCGTCGGTCAGGAAGAAATCGTCGACAGTGTGATCACCGCCATAATCGCGGGCGGCAACGTACTTCTCGAAGGCGTACCCGGCGTCGGCAAGACCAGGCTCGTGCGCTCCTTCTCAAAGGCGCTCTCGCTTCCCTTCTCGCGCATACAGTTCACGCCCGACCTCATGCCCTCCGACGTCACCGGTACAAACGTCATCGAAAAGGACGCCGAAGGCAAAATGAACACCATCTTCCGCCGCGGTCCCATATTCGCCAACCTCATCCTCGCCGACGAAATCAACCGCGCAACCCCCAAGACGCAGTCTGCAATGCTCGAGGTCATGCAGGAGCACAACGTCACTGTGGGCGACACTACATATAAAATGCAGGAACCCTTCTTCGTGCTCGCTACCGAAAACCCCATCGAGCAGGACGGCACCTATCCTCTGCCCGAAGCGCAGATGGACCGCTTCATGTTCAAGCTCATCATGAAGTTCCCCTCCGTCGAAGAACTTGCCGACATTGTCAACATGACGCAGATAACCATGGCAGAAAACGCCACGGCTGTCGTCGACGGTCCCACAATACTCGAAATGCGCGAGCTTGCAAAGCACGTGCCCGTCATCGACGAAGTGCTGTCTTACACGATGAATCTCGTCGCCAACACCCACCCCGAGGTGGAGAGCTCGCCCGAAGCCGCCAAAAAGTACGTGCGCTACGGCGCGTCTCCCCGTGCCGCGCAGAACCTCATCACCTGCGCAAAGGTGCGTGCGCTCATGAACGGCAACTACAACGTCTCGTATGAAGATATCGACGTATTGGCATATCCCGTGCTCCGCCACAGGATAAAGATAAACTACAACGCCGTCAACGACCACCTCGGCGTGGACGACGTAATTTCACTTCTTCTCAAGCAGACAAAAAAGAATTCCAAATAATCTACGGCTGAACAATGGCTAAATTTGTCATAAACGAGCAATTTCTGCAGCAGGTAGAGACGCTGCAGATACTCATAAAAAATAATATTGCCGGCCTGTTCGGCGGCAATCATCAGACCAGGAATTTCGGTTCGTCCTGCGAATTTGCCGACCACCGCGACTATATGGCGGGCGACGACATCACCAAGATAGACTGGAACGCCTACGCCCGCTTCGAAAAGCTGTATTTAAAGCTCTTTCTCGACGAAAGGCAGATGCATACCAGGATATACATCGATGCCAGCCGCTCCATGGACTACGGCGGCGGGCACAAGGCGGAGCAGGCGTTAAAGCTTGCCGCGCTCATTGCGTACGTCTCGGTGTGCGACATGGACAAAGTTTCGCTCTACGTCATCCACGGCGGCACGCTCGAGGAGGTGTTCACCTCCGTCCACGGCAAGGACATGTACCTGCAGGAAATCGGCAAGCTCAACTCCATCGTCTTTGACGGCGACAGCCGCATAAGCGAAGCCATACTGCCCTCGGCAGTTGGCTACGGCGACGGTCTTTCGGTGATAATTTCCGACTTCCTCACCGATGACAACTACGAGGACGCCATAGACCATCTCTGCGGCAAGCGCAGGGATGTGTTCTGCATCCAGGTGCTCACCAGGGACGAACTCAATCCCAAGATACGCGGCAAGGCACACCTGTTCGACAGCGAAAACGTGCAAAAATTTTATCGCCGCAACATCGATAAGGAGATAATAAAGGCGTATAAGCGTGCGGTGGAATACGTCACCTCGCGCATACGCGACTACTGTGAAGCGAGGGGGGCAAATTACCTGCTCGCCTCTGCCGATGCCTCCGTCGGCGAGATATTCCTGGGCAGACTCTCTGACATGGGGGTAGTTAAATGAGTTTTTTATATCCTCTCGGACTGCTCGGCCTCATCGGCATACCCATTCTTATCATAATATATATAATCAAGAATAAGTACACCGAGCAGACCGTATCGTCCACATATATCTGGACGCTTTCCGAAAAGTTTTTAAAGCGCAAGAACCCTATAAACAAGCTTGCGGGCATAATAAGCTTAATACTGCAGATACTCATCGTGCTCTTTCTGTCCTTCGGCATAGCGCATCCCGTATTCACTATGCCCGGCATGGCAGAGCGCTACACGTTCATAATAGACTGCTCGGGCAGTATGCGCATCTCCGATGGCGAAGGCACGCGTTTCGACGCGGCAAAATCCGCCATGACCGACATGGTCAACTCCTCGGTGGAAGGCAGCACGTACACGTTCATAAGCGTGGGCAACGTCACCACCGTCTACGAGGAGACTACCGATAAGGACCGCGTTCTCACAATGCTCTCCCAGGCAAAGCTCGGCTATACGCAGGCGGATTTCGACGACGCGCTGTCAAACGCGCAGGAGATATTCGATGCAAACCCCTCGGTCAAGACCTATCTCTTTACCGATAAGGACTTTGAACAGCACGACAATGTAGAAGTAGTCAACGTAGCCGCCGACGCCTCGGGCGAAAATTACGCCGTGTACAGCGTGTCGGAGAGCATAGACGACGAAGGTCTCGTCACGGGCTCGGTAATCTCGTTCGAAGGCGCCGCAGAGCTCACCGTCCGCCTCACCGTAAACACGGCGGGCACGCCCTTTACGGCAGAGCAGAATGTCTCCGTCGCGGGCGCTCTCGTCGAAGCTCCGTTCTCGTTCGACTGCTCTTCCGTTGGCGACTATTCGGAATACACCGTCGAAATTCTCCAAAGCGACAGCCTTCCCGATGACAACGGCGTCACCGTATACAGCGTCGCTTCCGAAAATTCGTACGAGGTTCTCATAGTTTCGGGCGATGCGGGCGAGGGCAGCGGTTTCTATCTCGAAAACCTGCTCATCTCCACGGGCATTGCCGACGTAACATATCTCTCCGAAGACGACTACACCGCGGCGTACCTCCGCGAAGGCGTTGCGCCCGCCGCCCCCTCGGGCTACGGACTGTACGTTTTCGATTGCTTCAATCCCCAGGTTCTTCCCGACGACGGCACCGTCTGGCTCATCGGTCTCGACAGCGCCCTCCCCGACGCAAGTTTCAGCGTTCAGGGCGACGTCACGCTCGATTTCGACGCCCCCGTCGAATACTCCGATTCTACTTCGACTACCGTCCGCCAGATACTCGACGGGCTCGTCATGGGCGATATGTACGTTCACACCTACATAAAGTGCAGCCCCTACCGCAACTACACCACGCTCATCTCCTACAGCGGCAACCCGCTCGTGTTCACCACGCAGACGGCGCACGGCAACAGGGAGGTGGTGTTTGCCTTCTCGCTCGCTCAGTCGGATGCCCCCGTCACGGCGGATATGATAATGCTCGTGTACAACCTCATCGAGTATTCCTTCCCCGCGGTCGTGGACGACGCGCTGTACAGCTGCGGCGATACCGCGCTTATAAACATCGCCGCCAATACCGACAGCGTCAGGGTAGAGAGTCCTTCGGGCAAGATAAGCTATCTCGACAACAGCCTGCCTACGGGCGAGGTGCTGCTCGATGAAACGGGCACTTATAAAATAATCACAACTACTGCGGGCACGTCGCGCACGTACCGCATCTATTCGGCATTCCCCATAGAAGAGAGCAACACTACCCAGACGGGCACGGCTTTTCTTCTGACGGGCGAAAAGACCGACGAGGGCTACGACGGCGTCTACGACGACCTGCTCATTCTCGTCATCATTCTTGCCGTATTATTCCTTGCAGATTGGGTGGTATACTGTTATGAGCAATATCAGCTTCGATAATGTCTATTTGCTGTTTCTTATAATACCGCTCGTCGCCATAATAGCCGTTCCGTTTGCCCTTGCCGTGCGCAGGGAAAACGTAAACGGCCACAACGTAGCTTCGCTGGTCATACACGTGCTCATCGCGCTGCTCGTCTGCTTTGCGGTGGCGGGCACAACGGTGACAAGCGTCATAACCCGCACCGAAGTCTACGTCGTTGCAGACGTGTCCTATTCGGCGGACAGAAACCTCGCCACGGTCGACAGCTACATAAACAACGTGCGCGATTCTCTCCCTTCGAATTCGCGGATGGGAGTGGTGGTGTTCGGCAGGGACTATGAACTGCTCACCGAGCTCGGCGGTCAGTTCGAAAGCGTCACCAATGCGGATGTCGACGACAGCGCCACCGATATCGGCGCCGCGCTCAGCTACACGTCCGGACTCTTCCACGAAGGCGTCATAAAGCGCATAGTGCTCATCACCGACGGCAAGGATACCGACCCCAACGGCTTTGGCGAACTTTCGGGCGTCGTAAATTCTCTCTACGAAAACAACATCTATGTCGACGCCATCTACGTCGACGACAACCTCCCCGAAAACAGCGGCGAAGTGCAGATATCCTCCGTCGACTACAGCAACACAACCTTCCTCGGCAGTACTTCGGTCGCCGACGTGGTGGTGCAGTCGGGCTCTCAGTGCAACGCCGTGCTGCGCCTCGAAGTCAACATCGAAGGCAGCGAAAGCTGGCAGCTCTGGCCCAACGAAAACAGCGGCGAACGCGCCGTCACCCTTTCGCAGGGCTCCAACATCTTCAACTTCGACCTGTGCACCACAATGGCGGGTACGCTCAACTACAGGCTGACCGTCATCTCCGAAGCGGCTGACTACACGGCGGTAAACAACACCTACGAGTTCACGCAAAAGGTGGTGGAAAAGTACAAGGTGCTCATCGTCACCGAAAAGCGCGCCGATATAGCGGGCGTGCAGCAGCTCTACGGCGAGAATGCCGAAATCGATGAGTGCGTCGTCACCGAACAGATGCGCACCGTGCCCTGCACCGTCGAAGAACTGTGCGACTACGACGAAATAATCCTTGCCAACATCGACGTCCGCAAGATACGCAACTACGCATCCTTCATAGATGCCGTAAATACCGTAGTTTCGGCGTTCGGCAAGAGCCTGACAACGTACGGCAACCTGTATATCCAGAACCAGGACGAGGAAGTGCTCACGCAGCTCGAAGATATGCTGCCCGTCCGCTACGGCTCTGCACAGCAGGATCCCAAGCTCGTCACGTTCGTCATCGATAATTCGCTCAGCATGTACCAGAACGGTCAGCTGACCAGGGCAAAGAACGCCGTGATCGCCATGATGGATAACTTTTTGAATCCCGAAGACTGGGTATCCGTCGTTTCCTTCTACGGCGACACAGAAATCATATATACGGCATCGCAGCTTTCAACAAACCGCGACGCCATAGTCGAAGCTGTTCAGAACATCGAGCTCAAGCAGGGCACAGATATCGGCGCAGGCTTAAAGAGGGCTTACGACAATATCGCAAACATGGACTTCGTCGACAAGCAGGTGTTCCTGTTCAGCGACGGTCTCAGCTACCACGCCGCAAACCTCGACCCCACCGAAGTGACCTCGGACATGTACGACGACGGCATATACACCTCGGCAGTATTCATGGGCTCCACGGCGCCCAACGACGACGGTACAATGGCAGACGCGGCAGGTTACCGCGCAATGCAGTTTATAGCCAGCGCGGGTCGTGGCGGTGCTTCCGAAGCCACAAACTTCTATATCGTCAACAGCGACGATTCGTTCGATGAAATAATCTTCGGCGACATAGCCGATAACACCACCGACGCAATAATCTCGACGCCCTCGCCCGTAACTATCGCAAGCATAGGCGATGCCGTGGTCGACGGCGGCGAAATATCCTCGCTGCCCGATGTCGGCGGCTACTACTACAGCCGCACCAAGTCGAGCGCAAATACCGTGCTCACCGTCGAGTTCGTCACCAACAGCGGCACTAAAACGCAGGTGCCCCTGTACGCCTACTGGAGCTACGGCAACGGCAGAGTTTCAACGCTCACGACGGGCTTTTCGGCAGGTCTTTCCGAAAACGACGTCGATCCCGCCAACGGCTGGCTCAGCTCGTGGCTGGATGATGACGACGCAAGCAAGGTCATATCCAATATCGGCAAGACAAATATCCCCAAAGAGAGGGTGGAATATCCCTATACGCTCTCTTCGGAATATGCCGACGGCTACGCCTCGTTCGAAATTACTCCCGCCAAACTCAACGGCTCGGCAAAGGCCGCCATCAGCATAACTCTGCCAGACGGCACCGTCGAAGAACGCAACATGTCGTTCACTTCCAGCTCATATACGTTCGGCTTCATTCCCGAACAGACGGGCAGGTATTCCGTCACCGTCACATACACGGCGGGCACTTCGTCCTATACGGCACACGTCTATCTCACCGTGCCCTATCTTTCGGAATACAACGCGTTCGCGTCCTTCGATGCCGCCACGCTCAACCGCCTTCTCAACGGCAGGGGCGTAGTCAGCGAGGACGGAAATTTGGCTCTCGTCAACCACGAAAGCGAGCTCGCAACCTACACGGTCAGCCTCACTATGCCCTTCCTCATAGCGGCAGTATCGCTGTTCGTCGTCGATATAATCATCCGCAAGCTCAAGTGGAACGACATAAAGAGTCTGTTCGTCAAGATAAAGTAAATGCCGCGCCGGCGTGCGGCACGCCCCGCGCCGGCGATGGTACAAGGTAGCAGTCAATTATGAAAGTAAAAAAATTATCTGCAATTTTAATGGTATGTCTTTCGGCATTCGTCGTAGCGTTTGCGGGATGCGGTACATTCAGGGACGCCATCGATGACCCCGGCTCCAATATAGGCGGAGGCGGGGGCGGCGGCACCACTCCGCCCTCCACGGGCTACACTTCGACCGTATCCATACAGCTTGAAACGACCGATAAAAACGGCGAGACCGTAGTCACCGAATATACCGACACCGACGGCATGACAGCGCAGTGGCAGAACGCCACTTCGCTCATGACGGCTGAGTTCAACGAGCAGGGCTTTGCCTCGTGCGCGGGGCTGGACGGCGAATATTCCGTCACCATTTCGGGACTCAACGACGATGTCGACGAAAAAGACCCCGTATATTATGCATACAACACCAATGCATATACGACCAGCAACAACTACCGCGATATCGTAATAACGATATACGAAGTGATCATCCCCGACAGGAACAGCTCCACCGAAGGCTCGGGACCTTACGACCCTATAAACATAAGCGATATCGGCATATACCGCACCGAAATTACTTATGAAGGTCAAATGATATATTTCCACTTCACGCCCAGGCAGAACGGCTCGTTCTCGCTCACGTCGTGGATGAACGCTGCCGAAGACCTCGTCGACCCCGTGCTCTACGCATATTTCGGCTCTGCGCAGTACGTCAACATAGATAACCCCGTCATCGTCGACGACGGCGGCACCAATGGCAAGTTCACTTCCAACTTCAGGTACGAAGTGCAGTTCTCCAAGGCGATGATAGGCGGCGCCTGCGTGTTTGCCATAACCGCCGCAAGCTATACGGGCGAATTCCCCGTCGAAGTCTACTTTGCTCTCAGCTACGACGACGACTACGACAGACCAACTACGCCCGAGCGCGTCATCGTCCCTGAGGAAGAGTTCAAAAATGCCACCGCCGAAGAGGGCACTCTGACTTACGTGTATGAAGAGACCAGGGTGGATGAAAGCGGCGTCCGCTACGCCGTGTTCGACCAGGATCTTGTCGGGCTCAATCCCGATGACGGCTACTATCATCTGCTCGATGACAGCGGCAAGCCCGAAGGTCCGCTGCTGTACGCCTATATCTCCTCGGCAAGTCCCATCTACGGCACGGCTATAATCAATGTCGAGGACGATGGCAACAATATCCTCACGATCTACGTCGGCGACGACCGTCGCGACTACGCGCTCATGCTCCAGGGCTATGACCTGGCATACAGAAAGTGGGAAACTATCGTCCGCAGCTCCTATCAGGGTCAGCCCGAATCGGTAATACAGGAAGTCATCGCCAACCGCCGTCCCGGCGACGGCTCGTACATGGGTTACGAAGACGTAAAGGGCTATAACGATTATGCAAATATCGACGGCATGTATCCCGTCACCGCCGAATTAAAGGATTTCTTCCAGCTGTTCGCAAAGGGTCAAATGCTCTTCATGGACGGCATGGGCTGGGTGGAAGGCAGCACATTCAACGGCTATCACTATGACGCCTACGACGACTCCATGTGGTTGGCGTTCTGTGCCTATTATGCCTAACAGGCACAAATCTATTGATATGTAAATTAATGCACGCCGCGTAAAAATTTACGCGGCGTGCCGTATTATACATAAATCTGCCCGTTTTTTTACAGCGAGTGATTTTATGCAGAGCAAAAGTGGTTTTGGAAATTTTCCAAAACCACTTTATTTTGTTGAAATATTAATTTAAAACACAATATCTTGTGTCTATTATTTGTTCATGCCTTCCTGAATTGCAACAGCAACGGCAACGGTTGCGCCTACCATGGGGTTGTTGCCCAACGAAAAATAGCAATTTTTATCGTCTTAATACGTCTCAAAAAATACTCATTTTTGAGCAAAATCAGCGTATTTTTGGCTGAAAAGCTTCTGTTTTTGCCTTTTATCGTGTTTATA
>CALVHH010000016.1 GCA_944327465.1 uncultured Clostridia bacterium
TGCTATGGCTCAGCAGGTAGAGCACGTCCTTGGTAAGGACGAGGTCACCGGTTCAAATCCGGTTAGCAGCTCCAAAAAGAGACCGCAAAATTTTGCGGTCTCTTTCCTTATGCACCCGCGCCGAGAAAGCATACTTTCTCGGCGCGGGTGCGCTTTTAATATTTATTATTTTTTGGTTTTACATATACGAAAATAAAGAGCAGGCACGAAGCTGCCGCCGATATCAGCTCGGTCAGCCAGAACGCGTTCCATACTCCCGCCGCACCGAAAGGCATCGAAAGAAGGAGGGCTATGGGAACTATTGCAACATATCGGAGCAGCGATATGACCAACGACGGAATGCCCTTTCCGAGACCTTCAAACGTTCCGCTTATTACCACTGACAGTGCCGAAACAATAAAGCCTGCGCTTATTATGCGCAGCGCCGATGCGCCTTCGGCTATCGTGGAGGGGCTCTGCGTGAATAGCCCCATCAGCGTCCGGGGTATGACAAGGCAGAGCAGCGTACCTATCAGCATGACGCCCAGGCTGAGTATGAGTGTAACTTTAAATATGCCCATTACCCTGTCTTTGCGCCCCGCGCCGAGGTTATATCCCACCAGCGGGCGTATGCCCTGAACGATGCCGCTGACGGTAAAATAGATGAATGTCTGCAATTTGTAATATGCGCCGAGGATGAGCACATAAGTTTCGGCAAATGTAGCGAGTATCGCGTTCAGTGCGGTTATCATGAACGAGGGGAGAGCGAGGTTGAGGGCGGCAGGTATTCCCACCATGTACAATTTGCCCGCTATCTTATTGCCGGTTGTGCTGCCGAGGCGAAGTTTTACGGGCAGCCGGGATGTAAAGAATACTACGATATAGCTTAATAGCGACAACACTTGTCCCAATCCCGTGGCGAGCGCCGCGCCGGGCACGCCCATTGCCGGCAGAGCCCCGCACCCCCATATGAATATGGGGTCGAGTATGATGTTTGCCACGGCGCCTATAGCCATACAGAACATCGTCGTCTTCATTTTGCCCGTAGCCTGTAAAATTTTTTCAAATGCCATGCTCAGCGTCTGGACGGGCGTAAAAGCGATCACTATATAAAAATATTCCAATCCATAGTTTATAATATTTTCATTGTTTGTAAAGACGCTTAAAAACGGAGCTATGGCAAGCGCACAGACGGCGGCAAAAATTATGCCGTGTGCGGCTGCAAGCATGAGCCCGAGCGCGGAAGCCCTATCTGCAGACTGTTGTTTGTCGGCGCCCAGAAAATAAGCCACCGCTGCGTTTATGCCTACGCCGAAGCCTATTCCGACGGCGTTTGCGGCATTTTGCAGAGGAAAGACGAGCGAAAGCGCCGTCATGGCGTCTTCGGATATCTGCGCGACAAAATAGCTGTCAACGATATTATAGAGCGAATTGATGAGCATGGATATGACCATAGGCAGCGACATTTTAAGCACCAGCGGCAATATCTTGCTGTTTTTCATGAATGACTGTTCCATAATTGCTTATCCTCATAAAAAAATGCCACACAGCGCAGTTTATGCTGTGTGGCGAAAAGAAGACTCCGTCCCGGAAAAATCCACAAAAAATTTTCGTAGAGATATTATCATTTCATGACGTAGCTGTCAAGCATTTTTGCTGTCATAACAGAGTGCAGGGCGGGAATAGTTTCAAGTTACAGCCCGTTGTCTGCAATAAATTTTTTGAGACATGCGCATTGCTTGCCGCTGCCGTCATAGCCTGTATCGTTGCACAGTTTGCATTTGTACCTGGGAACGAGGGCGCTCTTATCAATTCCGATAGCGTTCAGCCGTTTGTCCGCGTCGCTTTCGAGCCGCGCCATCTCGTCGGAAATGCGTGCGGCAAGCGCTTCGTCGTTTACTTCTGCAAAAGCCAGCTTGATGGAGAGCGAGTTCAATTTTTTCTTTATTGCCGCGTACGCTTCATCCTTCATCGCCCGCGCCTGCATATTTTCGGCGCGCCTTCGAGCTTCGGCACGCAGATCAAAGTAGTGCCGCTCTATGACCGCCTTGCTGCTTTCGCCTCCACGCTCTGAAGCGTGCTGCGACGTCTCGGCGGGGGTGGTCACGCCCTGCGCCTTCCAAGATGATAAAACGGCGTTTATATATGCCACGGGATTGTTCTTTCCCGCAGCGGCGTCAGCAGCTGCATACAGCATTTCGTCAGAAAAATCCCATTCTTTCCAACGCTTCAGGCACTGCCTGTCGTGCTCTATTACCTTGCGGGTAAGTCCGCATCTGTTCAATATATTTTTGAGCAGTTTGTCGTCCGCGGCTATTTTTTCAAGTCTCTCCGTCACTGCTGTTTCGGTTATGATGCCTTCATCATACAGGCTTGCAACGTAGTCGTTCATGAGCTCGAACGAATTTTTGCCCTGCAAAAAACAGTAATCGGCAATCAACGCAATGGTGTCGGGCTCAAAGCCGCAGTCCCGCCATCTGCTTATATAGTTATCTACGTACGGCGCGGCGTTCTGAATAAACACGCCCAGCGCTTTTGCCGTCTCTTCGGCGCATCCGAACAGTGAATTTCTGTCCTTGCAGTATGCGGCTATCTCCTTGGGGTCAAACTTTCTGTTTTTATAAAGTTCCTCGAGGGCGGCGTCAATTTTTTGCGTCGATTTTGCTTTGAAATATTTTGCCGCGCATATTATCGCGTCGTCGGCAAACCCCAGCTGCTTGCTCCATTTTTCGTACATTGCGTTGTCGTCCACGTCGGGGCGGCGGTTTATTGACAGTGCAGAAAAAATTTTGAGCAGCGCGGGGGTGGAAGAGGTGTACGACGATAGCTTTTCTTCAACTTTCTTTGCAGTCGTTATACCCTCATCGGCAAAATTTTTCGCAACTTTCTTTATGTACGCAAGTTTTATGTCGTTGCCTTTTAGGTTGACGCAGTAGTTTATTATCATTATGAGCGCATTTTGCTCAAACGAGTACTCATCCAGAAGATAGAAGTACTCCATAAATTCCGTAGTCGAAATCATCCTGCCCGTTATCACCGACTGCACGGCGGCAACGAAAGCCGAATATTTTTCGGGCTTAAGCTTTTTAGGCGTGCCGTATACGTTTTCTGCGTCGAGCAGTTTAACTTCAAACGGCGAACGCGCCGTTATTGATACGAGTTCAAACTCTTCAAGGTATTCAAAATACCCTTTAACGTCCTCTTCGCTCATCTCCAGCCGTTTTGCCAAATCTTCGACCGAATAATTGATCTTGCCGCTCTGACTGATATACAGCGCAAAAAGATATACTTTTACGGCATTAGCATCCAGCACCGGCAGATATTTTGTAATAAATTTGTTTTCGACTTCGGTCATTCCCTTTGCCGAAAGTTCTTCTGCGACAGAAATAAAAGCCATGTGTAAAACTCCCGCTTCAACGCTTGATTTATTGCATAAAAAGGGCTATAATACTTATCAGTATTATCATTCATGCAATCGGGCATTTACATTATAACTTGACCGCAAAAATTTTGCAATAATATTTGCACGGTCAACTTTCAAAATCGGCTGCGTCTGCATGGCGTGCCGCAGGGAGAGAATTGTGTCATCTATTTTAACGCCTATATCCCTTTGGAAAAACTTCGACGACAATCTGCCGCTTTTGGACAGCGTAGCGGATATTTCGACGCACAACGGCGTCACATTCGAACGCGTCAGGTTTTCCGGACGCGACGCCGGCGACGGCCGCGTCGTCATCAGCGGCATGGTGGCTTATGCCGAAGACAACGCCGCAGAGGACGGAGTGCTCATAATACCCGACAGCCGCGAAACAATCGATGAAGGGCTGTTGGAACTCTTTGCAAAGAACGGCTATATAGCGCTCATGGTGGATATCAGGGGCGAATGGGAGGGGCAAAGTCTGTATACTGTCTATCCCCGTTCGATAGAATATGCCAATTATGCAAAAGCCGGCAGGCGCCTCAACCATGTCGATGACAGCGCGGATAAGACTGCATGGTACGAGTGGGTAGCTGTCGGACTGTATGCGAGGAAATACCTGAAAACAAGGTTCAATTGCGCAAAGATAGGCGTAGTGGGCATCAGGGACGGCGGCGAAGTGGCGTGGAAGCTCGCTTATGCGGGCGAATTCGCCTGTGCAGTGCCCGTATGTGCGGGCGGTTGGCGCTCATACAGCGGATACTGCAAATTCGGCGGCGAAGAGCCCGAATTCAACGAGGAACGCCACCGCTTCATTGCCGCGGTCGATTCGCAGGCGTACGCGCCGTATGTCAGATGTCCCATCTTGATGCTCTGTTCCACGAACGATCCGGCGTTCGATTACGACCGAGCTTACGATACGTTTTCGCGCATAAATCCCAAGTTCATAAGCGACAGCGTAATTGCATATTCAATAAAGAGCAACGCCTGCATCGGCATGAAGAGCGTCAAGGATATGTTCATGTTCCTTGATAAATTTGTAAAGGAGAGGCAGGTATTTATCTCTAAGCCGGCAGAGTTATCCGTCTGCGTCGATGAAAATTCAAACCTGGTGGCACACGTTGATATAGACGGCGCGGGCGAAATAGAGCAGGTGGGCGTATTTATGGCGGAAGACTGCATAAATCCCACCATGCGCGATTGGATGCGCGCCCGCCCGGTAGAAAAAGATGAAGATTGCAGAGACTTCTTTTTGGATATATATGAAAAGACGACTATTCTGTTTGCCATCTGTTATGTAACATATACTAACGGATTTACTGTCTGGTCAAAAATAACCGTAAAAAAGTTGAGCGGAGCGTTCAGGAACAGCTGCTCCAAGAGCCGGGTCATGTACTCGTCGCGCAGCGGCAGCGACTGTTTTTCCCTGGCGGATTACGCCGATTATTCGATAGCAAAAACTTTCTTTGTCAGCGAAGATTTCTTTCCCCGCGTAGTCGAGCGCGGCGACGGGCTTAAAGGCATATATTCGCCGTGCGGATTGTGTACTTACAGGCTCAACAGTCCCCGTTTCATGCCTTCGCCCGACAGTTTGCTCAAATTTGATATCTACGCCATGCAGGACTGCGAGCTGGAGATAGTTATGACCTCAGTTGATAAAGGCGTAAAATATGCGCTCTGCATGCCGCTCATCGGAGGCATGTGGCAGAATGTTGTAGCCGAAAGCAAACTCTTTAAAAATTCAGAAGGTATGGCGCTTGCGAGCTTTTCGGAAGGGCTCATGCTGACTATAAAGTGTACCGCCGAATATGCCGTCAATAACGTAATGTGGCTGTAAGCATGGAACAATTTCCCATATCCATAGACAGGAGACGGGGCGAAGCCTCGTCGGTTTTAATAAATATTTTGTTGGTGTTGCTCGTAGTTATCATATTGCTCGAGCTGACATTCTTTACCCGTTTCAAAAAATTCTATGTTTCGGGCGATTCCATGTATCCCACGCTTGTTGGCGCGGAGTACAAGACTGATGTCTCGGGAAACCGCATCAATTCGCCCGGCGGCGACTATGTATATGCCGATACGTCGGCAAACGTCGAACGGTTTGATATTGTCGTTATTGAGCAGCCGAGCTACCCGATAATAAAGCGGGTGATAGCGTTTGGAGGCGAAACGGTTGAACTCATCAAAGGCGAGCTGTACATCGACGGCGAGAGCGTTGAAGAGCCCTATGTGTTGCCAGAATGTAACGACCCTTCAAACAACTATAACACGTACGGTCCCGAAATCGTACCCGAAGGCTGCATATTCGTGTTGGGCGACAACAGAAATGCGAGTATAGACAGCCGCGACCACTACGGAATGATAGATATCGGCGACGTAGTCGGCGTGGTCGAACAATGGTCGCTTGATTTAAGGTGGTTGATAACGCCTTTCAATACCTTTTTCGATTTTACCCTGCCTTCGATATTTTCGGGTTGTAAAAATCAATAAATTTTAAGGAGAACTTTTATGCGTGCGGTCGTCACCGTTGTTGGTAAGGACAAGACGGGCATAATTTCAAAAGTGTCCACATTTCTCGCGGAAAGAAAGGTAAACATCCTCGACATCAGTCAGACTATTATGGACGAATACTTCGCCATGATAATGCTTGTCGACCCGTCGGGTTCGGATATGGAGCTTGCCGCGCTTGCCGAAGAGTGTCAAAAGATGGGACAAAAGATAGGTATGTCGATTCATGTCCAGCATGAAGATATCTTCAATGCCATGCACAATATTTAAGGTGTAAAAATGTTCAATTATAAAGATGTGCTTGAAACCATCGACATGATAGAGAGGGAGCACCTCGATATCCGCACGGTCACAATGGGTATCTCACTGCTGCCGTGCATCAGGGCGACGGCTGAAGAGACGGCGCGCTGCGTATACGATACCGTATGCAAGAAGGCTGAAAATATCGTCAAAGTCACCGGCGAACTTTCGCGTGAATACGGCATACCCATCGTAAATAAGCGCGTATCTGTGACGCCGGTTAGCCTTATCTGTGCGCCCTTTGCCGATAAATCTGCGCTGATAGGAAGGGCTTTGGATGACGCCGCAAGTGAGCTCGGCATAGACTTTTTGGGCGGATATTCCGCGCTGCTCCACAAGGGCATGGCAGATTACGAGCAAAAATTTCTGCTGAGTATTCCCGAAGTTCTGGCTTCTACCGACAGGCTGTGTTCTTCGGTAAACGTCGGTTCTTCAAAGTCCGGCATAAACATGGATGCCGTTGCGTTGATGGGGCGTATAATAAAAGATACGGCAAAAGCCACCGCAGACCGCGACGGCTTCGGCTGCGCAAAACTCGTCGTGTTCTGCAACGCGGTAGAGGATAATCCGTTTATGGCGGGCGCCTTCCACGGCGTGGGCGAAAGCGATACAGTGATAAATGTCGGCGTGTCTGGTCCGGGCGTTGTTCAACACGCAATCGAAGCTATTCCCGATGCCGACCTCTCCGACCTTGCCGAGATGATAAAGCGTACGGCATTTAAAATTACCCGTGCCGGTCAGCTCATTGCCAAGGAGGCGGCAAAGCGATTGAATGCGCAATTCGGTATAGTCGACCTCTCGCTCGCACCTACGCCGGCTCGCGGCGATTCGGTGGCACAGATACTTGAGGAAATGGGGCTCGAGTGCGTCGGCACGCACGGGACCACGGCTTGCCTTGCAATGTTGAACGACGCAGTCAAAAAGGGCGGGGTGATGGCAAGTTCCCGCGTGGGCGGGCTTTCGGGAGCCTTCATTCCCGTCTCCGAAGATATCGGTATGATTGAAGCCGCCGAAAAAGGTGTGCTCTGCCTTGACAAACTCGAGGCAATGACCGCTGTATGTTCTGTCGGATTAGATATGATCGCCGTGCCGGGAGATACTTCCGCCGATACGATAAGCGCGATAATTGCAGACGAGGCGGCTATAGGCATGATAAATAACAAGACTACTGCCGTCAGGATAATACCTGCGCCAGGCAAGCGCGTGGGCGACCAGGTAAATTTCGGCGGACTTTTGGGCAGGGCGCCTATAATGCCCGTTCATGAAAGTTCGGCAAGTAAATTTATACGCAGGGGCGGACTCATTCCCGCACCGATACATTCAAATAAAAACTGAGAGGTGTTTCAATATGCAGAGAAGCGAAGTTAAAGAACAGTATAAATGGGCTATCGAGGACGTCTATGCATCCGATGAGGCATGGGAGAGCGACTACGATAGAGCCCTCTCCATGATAAATTTTTCAAAATATGCAGGCACGCTTGGCGATAAATCAAAACTTTTTGAATATTTAAAGGCAAGCGAAGACTTCATGAAGCTTGTCGAAAAGCTTGCCGTGTATGCATATATGAAGCATGACGAGGATGCAAGGATTGCAAAGTATACCTCGTATAACAGTAAAATAGGCATGCTCTTTTCAAAGTATGCCGAAGACGTCGCCTTCTACGAGCCCGAAATGGCGTCAATGAGCGAAGAGTATCTCAAGTCACTCATCGCCGATGAAAAGTTTTCGGATTACGACTACCAGTTCGGTCAGCTTTTAAAGCGCAAAGAGCACGTTCTCGGTGAGGGAGAGGAAAAACTCATAGCGCTTGCCGGCGAAACTTTCTCTACATTTAAAGAGACGTTCGGAATGATAGATAACGCCGATTTGCCTCTGCCCGAGATAGAATTCGAAGGTCAAAAGGTCAAATTGTCGCACGGACTGTACGGGCTCATCATGCGCTGTCCCGACAGGCAGAAGAGAAAGGAGGCATATGAGAAGTACTATGCCGCATATAACAGTCTTTTGAATACGCTTACTTCAACGTATTACGGCAATGTGAAGAAGGATGTCTTCTATTCAAAGGCATACAAATTCAACTCCTGCCTCGAAAGAGCGCTTTTTGAAGAGGATGTCGACCGAGCCGTCTATGATAATCTTCTGTCTTCTGTGGCAAAGAGCTTCCCTGCAATGCACAGATATATTTCAGACAGAAAGCGCATCCTCGGTTACGACAAACTGTATTTCTATGATATATACGCTCCGCTCGTCGGCGACGTCGATTTCAAGATGTCATACGACGATGCGTACGACTATGTCATAAAGGGACTTGCGCCCCTCGGCAAAGAGTATCAGGCGTTGCTGAAAAAGGGTCACGACGAGCGCTGGATAGATGTGGAGGAGACCGAAGGCAAGCGTAGCGGCGCATATTCTACAGGTATTACCGGCATCCATCCTTTCGTGCTTCTGAACTATCAGCCTACGTTGAACGAAGTGTTCACAATTGCTCACGAAATGGGTCATTCGCTGCACACATATTTTTCCTCGCTCAACCAGCCCTATGCAAAATCCGATTACCGCATCTTTGTGGCAGAAGTTGCAAGCACAGTCAACGAAGTTCTGCTTTTAAAGTTCATGCTCAAAGAGGCAAAGGATGAAAATTTAAAGAAATATCTGCTGAATTATTACCTCGATACCATCCGCGCCACAATGCACAGGCAGACGTTGTTTGCCGAGTTTGAGTTCAAAGCGCACGACATGGTTGAAAACGGCGAACCTCTGACCAAGGAAAACCTCTGCTCTCTGTATGCCGAGCTTGGTAAAAAATACTATGGCGAAGATATCGAGCACGACTACAACATTTCATGCGAGTGGTGCAGGATACCTCATTTCTATACGGCGTTCTATGTATATAAGTATTCGACGGGTATAATAACGGCAATGAACATAGCCAACAGAATACTCACCATCGGCGAGAGTGCGGTCAAAGATTATTTCAAATTCCTCTCCGGCGGCTCATCTACAGACCCTGTTTCCCTTCTTAAATATGCCGGCGTAGACCTTACGTTGCCGCAGCCGTTTGAATTTGCAATGAAAGAATTTGACGATACACTCCGTGAATTTGAAAAATTAATGGGTTTATAAGGTACTATGCCAGACAAAAACAATGTGATGCCCAACAGCCTCGACGCCGAACAGGCGCTTTTGGGCTGTATGCTTATCGACAACGAAATATTGCCCGACGTGCTTGAAAAGCTTACAGAGGACGATTTTTATCAGGAATCGCATAAATACATTTTATCTGCGATGAAGATAAACTACAACAGTCACCGCCCGGTGGACCTCGTCACGCTGATAGATAAGCTCGAGACGGAAGGCAATCTCGAAAAGGCGGGCGGTGCTGCGTACCTCACCGAACTTGCCCAGATAACGCCGTCTTCGGCCAATTACAACAGCTATTTCGACATCGTAAAGCGCGATTCCGTCAACCGCAGGCTCATACGTGCTTCGCGTGACATAATCAAGTTTGCGCAGACGAGCTCGGACAGTGTTCAGAGCGTTCAGTATGCCGAAAGTCTCGTCTACGACATCTCGCGCACAAACGACACTTCGTCGGTCAAGGACATCCGCGAGAGCGACGCGATAGACCAGGTCATAAATAAATTCCAGCTGCTCGCCGAAGACAAGGATGCCTATCGCGGGGTAATGACGGGCTTTACGCGCCTTGACAAGCTGACGAACGGTCTGCAGAAGACCGATTTGATAGTCATTGCCGCCCGTCCCGGTATGGGTAAGACGTCTATTGCCATGAACATCATTGAAAACGCTGCTTTGAACAACGACAAGGTTTGCGCCGTCTTCTCGCTTGAAATGCCCGAAACGCAGATAGTTCAAAGGCTGATGTGCAGCTATGCCGGGGTTTCGATGTCTGAAGCGCTTTCGGGCAATCTTTCCCCCAACGATTGGAAAAAGATAGCCAAGGCAAGCGAAAAGATGCGCAGATGCAGAATAAATATCGACGACTCTTCGCGAGTCACTCCCGCCGAAATACTTTCAAAATGCCGCAGGATAAAGGCAAAGAACAACGGTCAGCTCGACCTCATAATGATAGACTACATACAGCTCATGTCCAGCGGCAAAAAGAGCAGCGAGGTCAACCGTACGCAGGAAGTCGCCGAAATAACCCGCGAGCTCAAAATCATGGCAAAGGAACTCGATGTGCCCGTCATTGCTCTGTCCCAGCTCAGGCGTATGCAGACAAAGGAGCCTCAGCTTTCAGACCTGCGAGAATCGGGCGCCATTGAGCAGGATGCCGATATCGTAATGTTTATCAACCGTCCCGACGTGACCGCCACAGATGAAGAGATAAAAAAGAACAATATAGTAAAGGGTATGGCGGACCTCATAATCGCCAAGCACCGCAACGGCGGGCTCGACAGAATAAAACTGCGCTTCAAAGGCGAACTTACAAAGTTTGTCAATCCAGAGCGCGACGACGACGCGCAGCCGCCCGAATACGACACCGACGGCACCCCGCCCGATGACGGCTCATACATGGGCGGCGAGCAGCCTCCCGAAGGCGGTGAATTTACCGATGACGTTCAATTCTGACCATGGAAACTAAAATTTTGCCGATAGACAGCCGGTCTTTGCAGCTGGCTGAAAAATTATTGTCGGAAGGCAAGCTTGTGGCATTTCCGACTGAGACTGTTTACGGACTCGGTGCGGATGCGCGAAACGACGAGGCGGTAAAACTCATCTATGCCACAAAGGGCAGACCTTCGGACAATCCCTTGATTGTCCATGTCGATAAAGATTATGATATAGCGCAGCTCGTGACTGATATTCCGGACTATGCGAAACTGCTTGCCAAAGCTTTTTTACCCGGTCCTTTGACCATGGTATACAAGAGCAGAGGGGTGGTCAGTCCCGTCGTATCGTGCGGGCTGGATACCCTTGCGGTGCGAGTACCTTCGCATAAAGGCGCTCAGCAATTTTTGAAATTCGTCGGGATGCCTGTTGCCGCGCCCAGCGCAAACCTATCCAAACACGTCAGTCCCGTCACGGCGCAACACGTATACAGCGACCTCGGCGGCAGGATAGAACTTATCCTTGACGGCGGCAAGTGTTCGGGCGGCATAGAGAGCACCGTGCTCGACTGCACGGGCTGCGTGCCATGCGTATTGCGCAGCGGACTCGTCACGCGCGATATGATTGCCCGGGTTGCAGGCGAATGTGACGAATACCATATGGTTGAAGGAGAGCGTGTGCGTTCGCCGGGCATGAAGTATAAGCACTATTCGCCGCGCTGTGCCACGGCGCTGTATGACTATGCTCATCGCGAAGAGGCGTTTAAAGCGTATAAAAACTGTCTGGCTGAAGGAAGACGGGCGTACATGCTGTGCGATAGCGGCGTCGCCGAACAGTTTGGTGCCCGATATGTCTTAGAGCTCGGCAGAAGCGAGAATGAAATAGCCGCTAATCTGTACGACAAACTGCGCGAAGGCGAAAGGCTGGCCGACATAATTATAGCCGTTGCACCGGAAAAACAGGACGGCGTCATGGTGGGCGTAATGAACAGATTATCTAAGGCTTGCGGATAAAATGAAGAGAAAAAAGATATTATTTGTCTGTACGGGCAACACATGCAGGAGCCCGATGGCTGAAATGCTGCTGCGAGGAAAGATAAAATCGCGCAAGATAAAGTGGTGGGATGCCGCTTCGTGCGGGGTGCACGCTCAGCGCGGCGCTCCCGTCAACGAAAATGCCGTCATCGTACTGACGGAGCACGGTATTCAAGTCAGACAAAAGTTTGCTGCCAGACAGCTTACGCAAAAATTAATCGATTCCAGCGTGCTCGTCGTTACAATGACGGAGCGCCATCGTCAGATGCTTGAAGACTGCGGCAACGTACGCTGCATAAGTGAGTTTTGCGGCTGCGAAGTGCCTGACCCGTTTGGGGGGAGCGTTGAGCTCTACAGGAGAACGCGGGACATTCTCGACATCGCCTGCGATAATATCATTAAAAACTATATTTTAAAATATGAGGAATAACAGTATGAAAATTGCTCTTGCGTGCGACCACGGTGCACTCAATTTAAAGAGAGAGATAATTTCCTATCTCTCGAAAAACGGCTATAAATATATTGATTTCGGCACGGACAGCTTTGACAGCTGCGATTATCCCGACTTTGCCCTGCCTGCAGCCGAAGCCGTCGCTTCCGGCGAATGCGACAGGGGCATCGTTGTCTGTTCTACGGGTATAGGCGTATCGATAGTGGCAAACAAAGTTCCCGGCATACGCTGCGCACACTGCCACGACAGCTATTGCGCAAAGTTTACCCGCCTGCATAACGATTCAAACATGCTCGCCATGGGTGAAAAAGTGGTGGGCGTCGGTTATGCCCTTGAAATAGTGGAAACTTTTCTGACGACGCAATTCGAAGGCGGCCGTCACCAGCGCAGGATAGATAAAATAACGGCTATTGAAAAAAAGTATTGCAAATGACATAAATTGCGGAATTTTAAAATTCCGCAATATTTTACGTCAAAACGCTTTACTTCTTTACTGTAATAAAGTATAATGATTATACAATTGTCAAGGTGGATTTATGAAGGACAACGATATTCAGATAAATCAGTTATATGACCTGTTCATCAAGGTTAAATCGCGTGAAGATTGTAAAGCATTGCTGGACGACCTGTGCACATTCAAAGAAATTGAGCAGATGGCACAGCGCGCCTATGCGGCAAAACTTTTTCTTGAAGGGAAAACGTACAGCGAAATTATCGCCGATACGGATATATCCAGCACGACGCTTTCACGCATATCGCGCTCAATTTCTCACGGCAGCGGCGGATATAAAAAATTTATCGAATACGACGGAAAAGAGCAATGAACGGAAAAACTGAGGACAAGGTCCTGGCGGAACTGGCTTCGCTGTATGAGCGCAGGGGGTATATGCGCTATCGCCCCGGCTGCTTTGAAGATTATTCGCTGTATCTTGACAATATCGACTTTTTGATAAGCAAAAACGTCATCACGTTCAGCGGTGCCGAAGGCAGATTGCTGGCGCTCCGCCCGGATATAACGCTTTCGCTGGTAAGCCATATGCAGTGCGACGGACAGACGCGAAAGCTGTTCTATACCGAAAAAGTTTACCGCCGTGCTGACGGCGTGGGTGAATTCAGGGATATAAATCAGACGGGCGTGGAGGTCGTCGGCGACATCGACCGTGCCTGCGAAACCGAAGTTGCGCAGCTGATATTGGATACGCTTTCGATGGTGAGCAGGAACTGCATGCTCGATATATCTCACATGGGCTATACCGAAGGCATGATGGCGGCATTGAATATACCCGACGACCAAAAACAGTTTGTTTATGCCTGTCTTCGGGGCAAAAACGTGCATGATTTCATTCAGCTGAAAAATCTGTGCGGTCTTGACGAAAGCGCTGTTTCGACATTTGCCGGGATAGCCGAAATAGGCGGCGATGCGGCGTCGGCAATTTTGAAAGTCAAACAATGCGTACTCAACCAAGAGATGGCTGCTGCCGCGGACGAGCTTGAACAGCTTATATTTTCACTCTCTGAAACAGGTTACAAGGACAACATCGCCATTAATTTTTCAATAGCAAATAACGCAGATTATTATAACGGTCTAATCTTCAACGGCTATATCGACGGCGTGCCAAAGCGCGTGCTTTCGGGCGGCAGATATGATAAATTGCTGCAAAAACTTGGCAAGACGGGCGGCGCCATAGGATTTGCCCTCTATTTGGGGGAGCTTGAAAGATTTTTCAAGCCTGTAGGAAATGCCGTGGATGTGCTGATATTGTACGATGACGACAGCATGCTTGAGGCGTTGAAGTCGGGCAAACATATGGCTGACGGCGGCAGAGCGGTGAGGATATCGCGAACCGTGCCCGAGGATATCCGTTATGGCAAGATAGTTGATATGAGGAGCAAATCAAAATGATTGGCATTGCATTGCCAAAGGGCAGGCTGGGCGAAAAAGTATATTCCATGCTGGCTGGTGCAGGATATGGCTGCGACGCATACGAGAGCGGCAGCCGTAAGCTCATTTTTTCGGATGAGCAAGGCGGAGTAAAGTATTTTTGGGTGAAGCCTGCCGATGTCGCCGTATATGTTGAAAGGGGCGCTGCCGATGTCGGCGTTGCGGGAAAAGACGTGCTCGAAGAAAATAATCCCGACGTATACGAGCTTGCCGACCTCGGTATGGGCAGGTGCAGGATGTGCGTGGCAGCCAAAAGCGATTGGCGCGACGACACCTCGCGCACGCTGCGCGTGGCTACTAAATTTGTAAATGTGGCAAAGAGGTACTATGCAAAACTCGGCAGAGATATCGAAATAATCAAATTGAACGGCTCTATCGAGCTTGCTCCCATACTTGGTATGTCCGACGTAATAGTCGACATAGTTGAAACAGGTACAACTTTAAAGGAAAACGACCTGAAGGTATTTGCCGAAATATTTCAGATCAGCGCAAGACTCATCGTCAACAAGGCGTCGTATAAATTCAAAAATGCCCAAATATCGGGATTGACGCAAAAACTTATCAGTGAGGTCAAAAAATGATTTATCCGATCAGATACAGTGAGCAGAGCAAAGCAGAAATACTTCACCGTGCAATTCTCGATACGACCGAGCAGGAGCGTGCCGTAAGAGAGATAATTGACGAGGTGCGCATGCGCGGGGATGATGCGCTGAGACAGTATACACTGCTATATGACGGCGTAGGAATACAGAATTTTGCCGTCACCGACGAAGAGTTTGCCGAGGCGATGTCTGCCGTAGGCGAAGAGTATGTGGGTATTTTGCGCCGTTCTGCAGAAAATATAGCAAGTTTTCACCGCTCACAGCTGAGGGAAGGGTTCGAAATTGAGCAGGAAGGCTGCATACTCGGACAAAAAGTTACTCCGTTGGAGAGCGCCGGAATTTATGTGCCCGGCGGCAAGGCGGCGTATCCTTCGACAGTGCTGATGAATGCCGTGCCTGCCGCGATTGCAGGCGTAAACCGGATAGTAATGGTCACTCCGCCGTTAAAAGACGGAAAAATCAAGCCCGAGGTGCTGGTTGCTGCCAAGATAGCGGGAATAACCGAAGTTTATAAAGTGGGCGGGGCGCAGGCAGTGGCTGCGCTTGCCTATGGCACGCAGAGCATTAAAAAAGTTGATAAAATAACGGGCCCGGGCAACATATTTGTGGCAACAGCAAAAAAACTCGTCTATGGCGTCTGCGGTATAGATATGATTGCCGGACCTTCCGAAATACTTATAATAGCAGACAGCGGCGCCGACGCCGAAAACGTGGCTGCCGACCTGCTGTCGCAGGCGGAGCACGACGAATTAGCAACTGCCGTTCTGATAACAGACAGCGAACCGCTCGCAATAAACGTCTCCGCCTCGCTCGACAGAAGGCTCAAAGATCTTCCGCGCAGAGCGATAGCTCAGGAATCGATAAACAACAACTGCAAAATAATAATAACAGAAGACCTCCAAAGCGCGGCAAAACTTTCGGACGAACTTGCGCCCGAACATCTTGAGCTCTGCGTGAAGGAACCGTTTGAGTTGCTCTCTAAAATAAATAATGCCGGGTCGGTATTTCTCGGCTACAATACACCCGAACCGGTCGGCGACTATTATGCGGGTCCCAACCACACGCTGCCCACAAGCGGAACGGCAAAATTTTCATCTCCGCTGGGCGTGGAGGACTTTATCAAAACTACTCAGTATGTGTATTACACCGCCCAGAAACTTGCCGACTGCGCAGACGATATAATTAAATTTGCACAGTCTGAGGGATTGACGGCGCACGCCGAAAGCGTCAAGGTAAGGGTGAAGAGATGAGCAGATATGCTTGCGATTCAATAAATAAAATAGCGCCATATGTCCCTGGCGAGCAGCCGGGGGACAGGAGCTATATAAAGCTCAACACAAACGAAAATCCCTATTACGCATCACCGCGCGCCATTCAAAATATTACGGAAGACGCGCTGAAAAATTTAAAGAGATATTCTGACCCCGAATGCAGTGCGCTCATTTCGTCAATTGCGAAGTACTATGCCATAGATAATGACAATATTTTAGTCACAAACGGCTCCGACGAGGCGTTGGCATTCTGCTTCCGTGCGTACGGCGAAGCCGGATTATGTTATGCGGATGTCACGTACGGGTTTTACGATGTCATAGCAAATTTGCTCGGGCTGAATGTCAGGCATATCGCTCTCAGAGATGATTTTTCGATTGACCCTTCCGATTATTACGGGTCGGAAAGAACGGTGGTTATCGCCAATCCGAATGCTCAGACGGGTATAGCGCTTTCTGTTTCCGATATAGAAGATGTACTATTGAAAAATCGCGACAATGTGGTCATAATCGACCAGGCGTATGTCGATTTTTTCGGGCAGAATGCCATATCGCTTGTTGGCAGACATGATAATCTGATTGTCGTCAACACATTTTCAAAGTCGCGTTCGCTTGCCGGCGCAAGGGTCGGGTTTGTAGTCGCAAACAAAGATTTGATTGCCGACATAAAAAAGGTAAAAAATTCTTTCCATCCCTATAATGTGAACACATTGTCGATGCTGCTTGCGAAGGGCGCGATTGAGGACGACGAATACTTCAAGGAGAGCGTTGCTAAGATTGTCCGCACCCGTGCATCTCTTGTATCCGGACTAAAGAAGCTGGGCTTCCGCGTTCTGCCGTCGTCGGCAAATTTTGTGCTCGCAAGCACTCCGTTGATGTCTGGCGAAGAACTCTATAAAGTGCTTAAAATGCGCGGAATACTCGTCAGACATTTCAATGACGCCCGCATAGCCGATTTTATTCGTATAACGGTCGGCACCGACGAGGAGACGAAGGCTCTGCTTTGTGTATTGAATCAAATTTTGGAGGAAAAATGAGAGAGTCGAAAATCGAGCGCAAAACGCGCGAAACCGACATAAAACTTAGCATTGATCTGGATGGCGGCAGCTATGCGATAGATACCAACTGCGGATTTTTTGACCACATGCTCGAACTGTTTGCCTGCCATTCGTCATTCGGTTTAAATATTTTTTGCCGCGGCGATGTACGCGTTGATTATCATCATACGGTGGAGGATGTCGGCATTGTATTGGGGCAGGCGTTTTGGAAAGCGCTTGGCGATAAATGCGGCATTGCAAGATATTCACACATAATATTGCCTATGGACGAAGCGCTCGTTCTGTGTGCGGTGGATATCAGCGGCAGGGGTACGCTCAACTACGATCTGCATATAGACAGCGCCAAGGTCACCGACCGGAGCGAAGAGGTTAAGCCGCGCGCCGTTGGACTGTTCGACACTGAACTTATCGAAGAATTTTTTACTGCATTTGTGCGCGAAGCGCGCATCACTTTGCATATTGTTCAGTTGTATGGAAAGAACACTCATCATATCATCGAAGGGGCATTCAAAGCTTTTGCGCGTGCGCTTTCCGCCGCGGTCAAAGTTGTTGGGGACGGAATACCTTCAAGCAAGGGAGTACTATGATTGCCATAATCGATTACGGCGTAGGCAACTTATTTTCGCTGACGTGTTCGTTGAAAAAAATAGGCGCAGAATGTGCCGTTATAAGTGATAAAAGCGCTTTGCGCTCGGCTTCGGGTCTGATACTCCCGGGCGTGGGCGCGTTTGGCAATGCCGCCGAAAAACTTGAAGAAAGCGGGTTGGATAAGGTAATAAAAGAGCTCGTATATCATGGCAAGCCTCTTTTGGGCATATGTCTCGGCATGCAGCTATTGTTTGAAAAATCTTTTGAGTACGGCGAGCATGTCGGTCTGGGACTAATAAGGGGCGAAATTAAACCGCTCGATATGTATGTCAAAGACTTAAAGATACCGCATATGGGCTGGAACAGCTTGGATATAAAAAATGCCGGTTGTCCGCTCTTTAAATATGTATCCAACGGAGATTATATGTACTTTGTGCACTCATACTGCGGCGTCTGCAATGACAAAATGCAGCTGACTGCCACCGCCTCGTACGGCATAGAAGTAACCGCTGCGGTTGCGGACGGCAATGTGTTCGGAACGCAATTCCACCCCGAAAAGAGCGGCGATGCCGGATTGAATATTTTGCGAGCATTTGCTGAAATTGCGGGGTGAGCCGATGTATATTTTTCCTGCCATCGATATAATCGGCGGCAATGTCGTAAGACTGACGCGTGGCGATTATGACAAGGTAAATAAATATTCAATAACGCCGCTTGATGCGGCGTCGGAATTTTGCGCTTGCGGGGCTTCGCATATGCACATCGTCGACCTTGACGGCGCAAAGAGCGGCAATGCCGACAACGCCAAAGTTATTGAAGGAATAGTAAAATGCTTTAATATGTTTGTCGAAGTGGGCGGAGGCATCCGTAGCGAAGAGCAGATAAAAAAGTATCTCGACTGCGGCGTGTCGCGTGTTATACTCGGTACCGCAGCCGTAAAGGACATGGCGTTTACCGAGCGCATGGTCTCAAAATACGCTAAGGCCGTTTCGGTCGGCGTCGATGCCGCCGGCGGTAAAGTTGCCGTGAGCGGGTGGAAGGAGGTTACAAATATCGATTCACTCGAATTTTGTCGCCGACTTCAGAATATGGGTGTAAGGCATATAATTTATACCGATATATCGAAGGACGGTTGCCTCAATGGCACTAATATTGCAATATACAAAGTATTATGTCAGACATTACAGATCGATATCACTGCTTCGGGCGGCATAACCTATCTGCATGAATTGCAAAAATTAAAGAAAATGAATATTTATGGCGCTATAGTCGGCAAGGCGATTTATGAAGGAAAGCTAAACCTTGCAGAAGCGATAGCCGCCGCGGAGGGGCGCAATGTTGGCTAAGCGCATAATTCCTTGTTTGGACGTAAAAAACGGCAGGGTAGTCAAGGGCAAAAATTTTGAAGGTCTTAAAGATGTCGACGACCCTGTAAAGCTTGCTGCTTATTATTCCGAAAGCGGCGCCGACGAGCTCGTCTTTTATGATATCACTGCAAGCGCCGAGGGGCGCAAGTTGTTTTCAGATGTACTTAAGGACGTGGCAAGCAATGTCTTTATACCACTCACCGTCGGCGGCGGTATAAACAGTCTTGATGACTTTGACAGGGTTTTGAAGTGCGGTGCCGACAAGGTGAGCGTAAACAGCGGCGCCATAGCGCAGCCCGGGCTTATAGCGGCGGCAGCAAAAAAGTACGGTGATCAATGCGTGGTGCTATCAATGGATGTCAAGCGCATCAGCGGAAAGTTTAAAGTTTTCAGCCATGGCGGCAGAATTGAAACTCCGCTTGAAATGCAGCAGTGGGCCAGGTTCGCCTGTGACAGCGGCGCGGGCGAAATAGTCGTCAACAGCATCGACACCGACGGCGTAAGGGGCGGATTCGATATTGAAATGCTCAAAGCCGTATGCAGTGAGGTCTCTATTCCCGTCGTGGCAAGCGGCGGCGCGGGCGGCATAGATGATTTTATCGAAATGTTCAGGCGTGTAAACGTCGATGCCGGGCTGGGCGCTTCAATATTTCACTACGGCGAAACTGACATCCGTAAACTTAAAATTGCGCTAAAAGAGGCAGGTGTAGAGGTGAGATTATGATTGGTACAGATTGTCTTAAATTTGATAAGGACGGGCTAATTCCCGCAGTTGTGACCGACTATTATACAAAAAAGGTCCTGACGGTAGCTTACATGAACCGCGAAAGCATTGATATCAGCATCAAAGAGGGAAAGACGTGCTTCTATTCCCGCAGCCGCAAAACGCTTTGGCGCAAGGGCGAAACGAGTGGAAATTTTCAACATATTGTTTCAATAATTGCCGATTGTGACAGAGATGCGCTCGTTGTTGAAGTTGTCAAGGACGGCCCCGCCTGCCATCTCGGCACGGACAGTTGTTTCAATGACTATGTGTATAAAAGCAATTCAATCGACGAGTTTTCTGTTGAAGGGCTCTATAAGCTGCTTGAAGGCAGAAAAAAAGATATGCCGCAGGGTTCATATACGACATATCTGTTTGAACAAGGCATAGATAAGATACTCAAAAAGGTGGGGGAGGAGTGCACCGAAGTCATTGTCGCGGGTAAGGGCGGCGACAGGGCAGAAACAATATTTGAAATAGCCGACCTGATGTATCACGTGCTTGTTCTTATGGTCGAAACGGGCATTGAACCTAAAGACGTCATTGACGAACTTTCAAAACGGCATGTAATAGACCATAAAGTAAAACAGCAGAAGATGAAGTAACGCCAATCATTGCGGTTGAGGGACAAAAGACTTTTTTGGCCTCAACCGGGTTTGTGCAATACGTTTATATCATTGCAACATTGCAGAATGTGCGCGGTATGCCATTTTTTGTGGCTATAAACTTTATAAATTTACTCAAATTGTAACAAGCTCGGTAAAATTCACTTGACTTTAAATGATATTTAAGATATAATTTTCAACGTCACGCGGATATGGCGGAATTGGCAGACGCGCAGGTTTCAGGTTCCTGTGGGCGACCGTGCAGGTTCAACTCCTGTTATCCGCACCATGTTTAGTGGATAAAAATGCTGTCCACTGTAAAAACCCTGAAAAACGATGAGTTTTTCAGGGTTTTTGCTATT
>CALVHH010000017.1 GCA_944327465.1 uncultured Clostridia bacterium
AAAGATATTCTGAACAACGTGTCGTCTTTATATCAAATCGGTGTGTTTGAAGAATATCAAAAAGCAGCGGAAATCAAAGCAACGGTTGATAAAGAGATAGCAAAGTTAGACGAAAAGCTAAAACGCTTAACTCGTATGCGCTTAGAAGACGAAATCCCCAAAGACTCTTATTTGGAACTCAAAAAGGAAATCGAGCAAGAGAAAATCGAGCTTATCAACAAAAGGCGTGTTCTTGATGCGGGAATGGTTCCAAACGAAGACGGAGAAGAACCTGCGAAAAAGGTAGAAGATTTTCTATTATCAAAGATGGATTTTACCGAGCATTATATCGATAGAGAAGTGATTAAGCAGTTCGTTCATACTATTGTTCCTGTAACGGAAACGTGCTTTAATTGGTATATGAACTTCGATCTAATTGAAAAGCCTAACGATATGAAAAAGTTGGTTTGGGAATTTACCATTGATTATAAGTCGGCACTGTCTTACAGAAAGGAAAAAAACGGTATGCTCAGGCAAAATCAATGGCAAGATTTAACGGTAAGGGTGTTTATATAACCAAAGAATGATAGGGAAAAACTTAAAAAAATTAAAATTGAATACAACCGCTACGGCGGAAAAATATATGGGATATAGTCTTGCGATAACGGCGTACCGCCAGACCTGCAATCGGTCGCACAGGGCAAAAGATAACGAGCGCAGGCGAATATCAAAAATCCCCGCAAGTAATTGTAGGTAAGTACAAAATGAAAACCTGCCGCACGGCAGGTTTTCTCTTTTGCGCAAAGACATTATTTTTTGCTCACCATCCGCAGTTATAAGCTGCAAGCGCTTAACATATGCCGCCTTTGGTGGTATAATAATTAAAAAGCACGGCGTCGTCCGTGCGATAAAATTCAGGAGGATATTATAAGAATGTCTCTTATCAGAAAGTGTACAGCCGAATTCATAGGCACCATGCTTTTGGTCGTCTTTGGCTGCGGCGTAGCCGTAGCAACGGGCTGCGTGGGCAGCGACGGACTCATTGCCACGGCGCTTGCATTCGGCCTCGTCATCGTAGCAATGGCATATTCCATAGGCAACATCTCGGGCTGCCACATCAATCCCGCAGTCAGCCTTGCCATGCTGATAGATGAAAAGCTAACGTTAAAGGAATTTTTGGGCTATGTCGTCAGCCAGGTGCTCGGCGCCATACTCGGCGCGGCGATAGTGGCGCTGTTCTTCGGTTCGTTCGAAAACCTCGGCGGCAATGCCGTTCAGGATGCCGTCGTTGTGGCATACGGCGAAGGTCCCGCGCTCGTCATAGGTCTGCTTGCCGAAATAGTGCTCACGTTCGCGTTCGTGCTCGCCATAATGGGCGTCACTTCCAAGACGGATAATAAGGCGGTAACGGGCATAGTAATAGGTCTGTCGCTCACCCTAGTTCACCTGCTGGGCATAAGGCTGACCGGCACTTCCGTAAACCCCGCCCGTTCAATAGGTCCCGCGCTCCTGCAGATGATAGGCGGCGACTTTACCGCCATTTCGCAGATATGGATATTTATCGTCGGACCTCTGCTCGGCGGCGCTGCGGCAGCTCTGCTCTATCGCTTTCTAGACAAGGATAAGGATATATCCGAAAGACTCAACTAAATGAATTTTGCGGCAAATCGCATGCCCGCCCCGCCGAGGCTCCAGCCTCGGCGGGGCGGTTTTAAATGTCTGTCGAACAGTCAATAACCATCGTGCGGAGGAAAATTTATGTGCACTGCTGTAAGTTTAAGAACGCACTCCTTTATGTTCGGCAGAACGCTCGACGTCGACCGCCCATACTGCGCCGAGGCGGTGATCTCGCCGCGCAGGTACGAGCTTGAGGGCATCGCCGCCCGCTACGCCGTTGCAGGCATGGCGACTGTAGTTGAAGGTTATCCCCTTTACTATGACGCAATGAACGAAAGGGGGCTGTGCATGGCGGGACTCAATCTGCCGCACAGCACGCACTATCGCAAGTCGGTTTCGGGCAGGAAGTGCCTGGCGCAGTGGCAATTCATCCCTTATATACTCGGCAATTGCGCCACCGTTGACGAGGTTGAAAGGGCTGTCGCGGGCATGACCGTTATCGATGAGCCGTTTGCCGCCGGCATGCCGCCCGCGCCGCTGCATTGGATGATATCCGATTGCAGGCGCGATATCGTCGTCGAGAGCACCGCTTCGGGGCTGCGCACATTCGACGACCCCGTAGGCGTGCTGACCAACGAGCCGCCGTTCGAAGCACAGCTGTTCAACCTCAATAACTACATGCGCGTCTCGCCCGCACAGCCCCAAAACAGCTTTGCCTGCGGGCTGCGGCTGGCGCCTTACTGTTTCGGTATGGGCGGGCTGGGGCTGCCCGGCGACTGGTCGTCGCAGTCGCGCTTTGTGCGGGCGGCATACGTCAGGAACAATTATGCGCCTGCCGAAGGCGAAAGCGGGCGCAACGCACTGTTCAAAGTGCTGTCCTGCGTCACAGTGCCCCGCGGCGCCGTCCGCGGGGCGGAAGGGTGGGAGCACACGCTCTATTCATGCTGTATGGATGCAGCCAACCGCCTGTATACATTCCGCACTCATCTGGGCGCCGAAAAGAGCGTTGCGCTAGATGCCTCCGCCGCCGAAGGCAGCGCTCTCGTGCGCGTCGCCGCGGACTTATAGAGCGCAGCCACCTTTCCGCACGGGAATGCCCCCGCGCCAAACATGGCGCGGGGGCATTTTTGCGTTATCTATCCGATATCGATCGTGTTTTCGCCGTCCTTACTTGTGCCGACGACTTTTAGCTTATTCGTTCCCTTAAAAGAATTTTGAGGATGTTGAGACAAAAAATTTTACAATTTATTTGCCTGCTAATACTTTTTTAATGGATAAATATGTGTTATAATGTCTGTATAATATAATTGCAAAGTTATTTTTAAGGACAAAAGAGTATGAAAATAGGAATTTTAACGAGCGGCGGCGACTGCTCGGGGCTCAATGCCGTCATCCGTGCGGCAGGTATTTCGCTTTACAACAATTTAAAGGGCGTGCAGCTCGTGGGTATTCCCGATGGCTACGGCGGACTCATCCGCGGCGAGGGCAATCTCCTCGGCCGCGACGACCTCAAGGGCATACTCGATAAGGGCGGCACCATTCTGGGCTCTTCCCGCCAGCCCTTCAAGCAGATGGAAGTGGTGGGCGACGACGGCGAAAGCAAGCTCGCCAAGATGGTGCGCAACTATAAAGCAATGGGGCTCGACTGTCTCATAGCGATAGGCGGCGCGGGCACGCACAAAAACGCCGCGCTGCTGTGGCGCGAGGGCTGCAACGTAGTCGGCGTGCCCAAGACGATAGATAACGACATCTACGGCACCGACGTCACGTTCGGATTCCAGACGGCGGTGGAAGTTGCCTGCGACTGCATGGACAGGATACGCACCACCGCGCAGAGCCACGCCCGCGTCATGCTCGTGGAAATAATGGGCAACAAGGCGGGCTGGCTGGCGCTGCACTCGGGCATTGCGGCGGGCGCCGACGCCATACTCATACCCGAAATCCCCTTCAGCGAGGATAAGCTGTGCTCGTTCGTCGCTTCCAAAAAGGCGGTCGGGGCACGCAGCGTCATAATTGCCGTTGCCGAGGGCGCACACATCAAGTCCGAAGCCGGCTTAAAGCGCAAAAAGCGCTCGTTTGCCCGCGCTGAATTCAACGAGACCACTGTAACTTCCCATCTCGCCGAATATATCGAAGAAAAGACGGGCTATGCCACGCGCACGTCCGTTTTGGGCTATGTTCAGCGCGGCGGCGCTCCCTGCGCCTACGACAGGCTGCTGTGCACCCGCCTGGGCGAAGCTGCCGCCGACTATGTTGCCGAAGGCAAATTCGGCGTCACCGTCGCGGTGAAGGGCAACAGACTGGTGGCAAACAAACTCGAAGACATCGCAGGCAAGTACAAGTACGTCACCCGCGGCGACCGCATGGTAAAGTGTGCCGAAGAGCTCGGCATCTTTTTGGGCGAGTGACGCGTACCGACGGTAACTACAATTTATACCGCACTGACTGAGGTTTATTTTATGTCATCCGATAAGCTTAAAGCAAAAAAATCATTCATAAAGGACATCTGCATCAACAGGGAATACAGCTGGCTGCTGTTCAATAAGCGCGTCATGGACCAGGCATCGGACAGGAGCGTGCCCGTGCTCGAGCGCGCAAAATTTTTGGGCATATTCGCTTCCAACCTCGATGAATTCTTCATGGTCAGGGTGGGCAGCCTATACAACGAAGCCGCCGCCAACCCCAACGACAGGGACAACAAAACGGGTCTCACCGCCCAGAAACAGATAGACGGCATCTGCCAGGTCGTCGCCGAGCAGTACGAACAGCGCTCGGTGTGCTACTCCGCGCTCGTAAAGGATTTGGCGGCGTGCGGCGTAAAGCTCCTCAGGGCTTCGCAGCTCTCGGCAAGGCAGTTAAAGGAGTGCCAGGGCTACTTTAAGCTCAACATACTGCCCCAGCTTTCAATAATGGTGCTCGATGCCAAGCACCCCATGATGCAGTTCGAAAATAAGCGCAACTACATGCTGTACGACCTTTCAAAGGGCGACCGCTCCATGATAGGCGTAATGGCGCTCAACGAAAATCTTCCCAAGCTCTATCGCGTGGGCTCGGGCGAGACCATAAAGCTCATCGCGCTCGAAGAGGTCATACGCGCCTGCGGAGCTTCGGCATTCACGGGCTACGAGGTAAAGGAGAGCATGCTCGTGCGCTGCACGCGCAACGCCGACTTCGATACATATATCGACGACGCCGACATGGAGACGGATTTTTCGCAGATAATGAAAAAGAAGGTCGCCTCCCGCGCCCACATGAACATTGTCAGGGTCGAAGTCGACAGCCGCGATTCAAAGCTCAAGGAATTTGTTTTGAAGCTTTTAAAGCTCGACGCCAAGTACTGTTTTGTGGATAAGCGCTTCTTCGACTACAAATTCCTCTTCCAGATAGGCAGATGCCTGCCCGAAGAGCTCGCCGCGCCCTTAAAATACAAGCCATTCAAGGGCAGGGTGGATGAAGAGCTCGCGGCGGCGCCTTCTATGATTGAGACCGTCCTCGACCACGACGTGTTCCTCTCTTACCCGTACGACGCAATGACGCCGCTCGAAACGCTTTTGGACGAGTGCTCACGCGATGCCCGCGTTTCGGCGATATCCATAACCATATATCGCCTTGCGCATCATTCGCGCATAGCCGACCTGTTGTGCCGCGCCAGCGAAAACGGCAAAATGGTCACCGTCGTCATAGAGCTGTGCGCCCGCTTCGACGAGGAGAACAATATGTACTTCGCCCGCAAACTGCAGGAGGCGGGCTGCACCATAATTTACGGCATGGAAAATTACAAGGTGCACTCCAAAATAATTTCCATAGTGCTGCAAAACGAAGGCGAGGTGCGCTACATCACCCACCTCGGCACGGGCAACTACAACGAATCGACTTCCAAACAGTACACCGACTTAAATATAATAACTTCCGACCGTGCGATAGGCGAAGACGGCACCGCGTTCTTCCGCAATATTTCGATATGCAACACCGAATACCGCTACAACAGGCTGCTCGTCGCGCCCGAAACATTGAAGTCGGGGCTGATAGCCTGCATGGACAGGGAGATAAAGAAGGGTGAAGACGGCTACATCCTTGCAAAGATGAACAGCCTCACCGATAAGGCGATAATCGAAAAACTGCGCGAAGCGGGGCGTGCCGGCGTAAAGGTCGAGCTCATCATCCGCGGCATCTGCTGCATACTCCCCGGCGTGCCCGGCAAAACGGATAATATCTCCGTCATCTCCATAGTCGGCAGATTTTTGGAACATTCGCGCGTGTATTCCTTCGGCAAGGGCAAAGACAGGCTGACGTATATATCGTCTGCCGACCTCATGACGCGCAATGTGGATAAGCGCGTGGAAATTGCCGCGCCCGTGCTCGACAGGTCCATAGAAGAGCGCATATTGAAGATACTGCGCATAATGCTTTCGGACAACGTAAAGGCAAGGCAGCTCTGCCCCGACGGCAAATACCGCAGGGTGGAAAAGGGCGAAGAGCCCGTAGACGCGCAGGATTACCTGCTCAACAACAAGATATAACGCTTAAAAACGCAGCAGCGGCGCGGACGGCGCATGCCGTCCGCGCCGCTAATGCGTTTAAAATGTATTTTAACTGCGCATGTGGCAATAAATTTAGTGTGCGCGGCTGCTCACATGCAAAAATTTGTGCTCATATTATTTACATTTCGCCCCGCGGCGTGGTATAATCGATATGCAAAAATAATATAACGGAGGTGTACAAAATGATAATCGCCGATTGGATATTCCTCGGCTTGATAGCGGCGGTCATAATTTTGGGACTCATCTTCGGGTTCGGCAGTTGCTTGAAGTTCTTCACAAGCGGCGTGTTCGGCGTGATAATCTCGGTGATAGTCACCTATTTTCTGCTCGGCATAGTCAATTCCTGGCAGTTCGTGGCAGATCTCCTTGTAAAACTCAACGGCACAATGGATATCAGCGCTCAGGCTGCCGCCGTTGTCGACCAGATCCTGCTCGCCGTGATAATCTTTGTCATAGTGCAGATACTGCGCATAATAGCGGTAAAGCTCGTCGTTTCGCTCTTTGAAATGGATAACGGCGTGGTAAAGGCGTTCAACCGCACGCTCGGCGTAATAGCCATGGCGGCAGTGGTCACCGTTTTGGGACTGCTGGTGTTCCAGATAATCTATTGGGTAGACGGCTCCACCGCCGAACAGGTGTCTTTGGCGCTCGCGCCCAGCAAGCTCGGGCTCGGCTGGCTCTATGAGCACAACCCCCTGCGTTCGCTGGCAGACTTCTTTGCATAAAAAATTTATTTGACCGCGTGCGGCGGGGCAGCTTTAAAGCTGCCCCGCCGCACATTTTGCATTATTTGTTCAACTTTTGGCATGACGCGCATACCATTATACTATGGAACTGTCTTTCAACGATATCAAAAAATTGCAGGTTATAAACTTGAACGACGGAAAAAACCTCGGCAAAGTGTGCAATATCATATTTTTCTATCCCGAAAACACAATAAAGGGCTTTGTGGCTACGGGCGGAAAATGCTTCAAATTTTCACGCGAGGAGCAGTTCATACCCCTTTCCGAAGTAGTGCGCATAGGCGAAGACGTAGTGCTCGTAAAGGACGGTAAGGGCAAAAACTGCCCGCCGCCTCCTCCGCCGGGCCGCGGCATGGGCTGTTCCCCCGGCATCGGCGGCGGGCAGCGGCGGGATATGAGCGACTACGAATGAAGCCCTGTACATTTTTTGGAATATTTTTTTAAAATTGACCAAAATATTTTGTTAAAATAGTTTACAAACGGGATAAATATTAATATAATGATAGCGCTTGATTGCATAAGCATTCTGCCGCGCTTGCCAAGTGCGTTATATTTATATGTTAACGGGAGAAAATCATATGGTAAGATATATAAAATGCCCCAGGTGCGAACTCAACTACATCGATGCCGACAAGCAGGAATACTGCGACGTGTGCATAGCCGAAATGAAGGGCAACAAACTTCAGTTTGCCGACCTTGAAGACGAGGAGCTCGACGAAGCTCTCGAAGCCGAAAACACCGAACTCTGCCCCGTGTGCGGCGTAAACCGCATGCCAATAGGCGATTCGATGTGCGAATCCTGCCGCCGCAAATCGGAATACGACGAGGAAGAGGAAGTCGACCCCGACAAGGACGAGGAGTGGAAGAGCTATCTCGATGACGACATGGACGATTTGACGATAGACGACGAAGAGCTTGAAGAAGACTTCGAAGACGAGGAGGAAGAGGAGGAAAATTCCGAACCCGACGACTTCGACGAAGACCTTTCGGACCTCTCCGACGACGACTTTGATGAAGACGATGAAGACTTCGATGACGACGATGACGACGATGACGACCTGTTCTGATGCCGCCGCGATCGCCTTTTGAATTGAAAAACAATTAAATAACCGCCGCGGGCGCCTGCGCCCGCGGCGGTTATCATATATCAGGCTCTGCAATGGCGGGCAGGCGGTGCGGACGGCTTTTGCCGTCCGCACCGCCATAATAATTTTTTGCGTATTTGGCAATAACATGTGTATGATAAAATCGGGAACTTCAATCTATGCCGTCAAACAGGCGATAGCCGAGTGCGCCGACTGCGACGTCATAGTAAAACTCAACCTCGGCCGCAACAAATTCACCACCTTCAAAGCCACGCTTTCGGGCGTGTATCCCGCCATCTTCACGGTCACTCCGCACGATAAAAATTTCGTCGGCAAAACGGCGTATTCCTATTCGGAGATACTGTGCGGCAGGGTAAAGATAACCAAGGCGCAGGGCGGTGCCGAGCGTTCGGGCTGAAAACAGTCATATCCTTTAAGACGGGCGCATATTATACCTTGTAAGAAATCAAGGAGTACAATGTATGATAAAGCCTCAAACCAGCTCAATCGCCTATACACGCGCAGTTGCGCGGCTGACCGCGCAGTCGGTCGTTCAGACCCGCCTTGCCGACTCCGACGGCGTTTCGGAAGTGCTCGTCGTCTGTCCTCAGGTCAGCCTCATCGGCTGCGAGGTCTCCTCCGGCAGGGTCAATTACAGCGGAAAAATTATCTTCACGGTGGCGTTCTGCGATGAGGAGGGCAAGCTCTGCCGCATGCAGCGCGGCGCCGAATTTTCGCATTTTTGCGACGACGCCTCGCTTGCGCCCGCTCAGACGGCGGTCTGCGCGCTGTCGTGCGAGCGCGTCGGTATCCGCCGCGACGGCTCTGCGATAGTGCTCTCCGCGGTCGTCACCGCGCAAATCGACGTGTTCTCTCCCGCCGAGCGCACATTCATAACCTCCTGCGACGGCGCATATTTAAAGACGCAGCTGAAGGAATTTTTCTCGTATGTGTCCTTTTCGGGCGAGTGCGAGGTCGAAGACGACTTCGAAGCCGACGGCGTGGACGACATATTGGTTCCGGCGGCTGAAGCGCTCGTCTGTGCCGCTTCGTGCGGAACGGGCGAAGTGGAAGTTTCGGGCGATATAAACCTCAGCCTGCTCGCCATGCGTAAGGGCGCGCCCGCGGGCTTTGAACGCGCAATACCCTTCCGCTGCATAGTCCCCTGCGAGGACAGCGCTCCGGGCGCGCTGCCGCGGGTCTGCGCCGAGGTGCGCGATATGAACGTCAACGCCGCCGTCGACGACGAGCGCGGCAAGTGCCGCATTCAGTTTACCTGCACGCTTGCAGTCCGCGGCAGTTTCGGCGTGCGCTCCGAACAGACTGTCGCCACCGATGCGTTCAGCTGCACCAACGCCGTCGAAAGCGTGCGGGCGGAAGAGAGCGCGTGCGTGGTGTGCGAGCGCAAAGTGTATTCCGAGCGCATATCCTCCGCGGCTTCGTCAAAGGCTAAGCTCGATTTTTCCTGCCGCTTTCTTGCGGTGGCTTGTCCGAGGGTGGAGTACGAATACTCTTCCTCGGCAGGCGCCGTCGAAGGCGCCGTGCTCGCCGTGCTGCTGTATGAACAGGGCGGCGAGGTGCGCTCAACGCAGATAAGCATGCCGTTTTCGGTGCGCGTAGGCTCATCCGAGGGCGTGCGCGTGAGCGCATCGGTGTGCGGCGTTTCGGTAAAACAGCCCGCAGAAGGCAGGGTGGAGGGCGAAGGGCTTGTAAAAGTTTCGGTGGAGTACCCTAGGAACTCATCGGTGAGTTATCTCGTCTCCGCCGAAGAAGGGCAGCCCCTGCCGCCGGACCCGGGCGCAATAACGGTGATAGTGCCCGCCTCGGGCGATACCCTGTGGGATGCCGCCCGAAAGCTCGGCTGTCCGCCCGACGAGGTGTTTGCCTTCAACCCCGGGCTCAAATATCCGCTCTCGGGCAGGGAGAGGGTGCTCGTGTATAAAAAGAGCAGGTGACGGCTTTTAAAATTGCCCCGCCCGCCGCTCAGGCGGCGGGCGGGGCAATTTTTGCGCAAAACAATTGAAAAGCGCGGCAATGTGTGCTATAATGTCCGTATGGAAGGCATATCGGTCAAAGCATACGCAAAAATAAATTTCAGCCTCGATATCACAGGCTGCCGCGGCGGCTATCACCTGATAGACAGCGTTGTGGCGTCGATAGACATCTTCGACGAAGTGACCGTTTCGCCCCGCACGGACGGCGCGTTTACAATTGCCATGCACGGCATGGGCTGCGAAAATATCCCGCCCGAAGGCAACAACGCGCTCAGGGCGGCAAAGGCGTTCGGCGCGGCGTTCGGTTGCTGCGGCGCAGATATTTCCATACGCAAAAACATCCCCGTCGGCGCCGGCCTCGGCGGCTCTTCGGCGGACGTCGCGGGCGTGCTCAACGCTCTTTCCCGCATGACGGGCAGGGGCGGCTTCGGGCAGCTCAAAGCCATAGCCGACGGCATCGGCAGCGACTGCGGCTATATGCTCGGCGGCGGATTTGCCCGCCTGACGGGCAGGGGCGAGCGCGTCTGCCCCATAAGCTGCAACAGCACTTTCTACCTTTTGATCGCCCTGCCGGGCGGCGGCGTCTCCACAGCCGCGTGCTATGCCCTATCCGATGTCTATCCCGCTCACCGCCGCACATCCGAAGGCGTTCAGCGCGCCATATTGCGGGGTCAACCGCATGAATTGGGCGCAAGCCTTTCAAACGGTCTCTATCCCGCGGCGGCGGTCATCTTGCCCGAAATACGCGACGCGCTTTCGTCCCTTTCGGCTTTAGGCTGCTGCGGCGTCAACATGTCGGGCTCGGGCAGCGCCGTGTACGCGCTGTTTGCCGATGAGGCGTCGCGCAATTCGGCTCTCAAAAATTACCGCGGCTCCTTCCCGGTGGTCGCGGCGCAGACAATACTTTAAAGGCAGGAAATCATGGCAGAAGAAAGATTGATGGATGACGACAAGGACAAAAAGTATCGATTTCGCATAAACGCCGACGGCGAGGAGGAACTCGTCATCGATATGGGCGGCGAACAGACCTATCGGGACGGCGACGAAGAAGAGCTCGCGGAGCACGCCTTCGACGACGACTACGTCTACGGCGGCGAGGCCTGTTCCGACGGTGAAGCTGTAGAAGGTCTGCTTGCAAGCGCCCGCGCCGACATGGCGGCGGGCAATTACTCGACCGCGCTTGAGTACGCCGTCAGGGCGTGGGAGATATCCCCCCGCGACGGCGAGGTCGCGGCGACAAAGCTCGAAATTTACACAAGAGGGCTCACCGACTTTTCCGACGGCGCGCTCGCCGAGGCGGCGTCGGCAGCACGCGACGTAAAGGAGTACTGCGGCGGGGAGAGGCGCCGTCTCATGGGACAGAGCGCCATCGGTCGGCTGGACGCAATGATGGAAGAGCTCTCGGCAAAGGTTGAGGCGCTTTCTGAAGAAAACGAGAAGGGCAAGGCGCAGCGCGCCGCGGCGTTTGCCGCCGATAACAGGCGTTCGGTCATAAAGCTTGCAGTCACAGGCATATCGTTTGCCGTCATGCTGGCGCTGTCGATATTCTTTTCAACAATAATGTACGCAAATACGAGCGGCGTCAACGTGGTGCTCACCGCCGTGTTTGCAGGCGTTGCGCTGGTATTCTTTGTGGCGCTGCTGTTTGCGCTGCGCTCGTTTTCGGTCACCTACCGCAGGGTGCGCATGAACCGCGACAATTCCCGCACGCAGACCGGCAGAGAATACGAGGCTGCAAAGGCGCGCCTCGATAACCTCAGGGAGATACGCGATGCGCTCTTGTGAAGATAGGATCTACCTCGACAACGCGGCAACCACCGCCGTCTATGAAGAAGTATTCGATGCCATGCGCCCCTATTTTTGCGGCGTGTACGGCAACCCATCGTCGCAGCACGCCTTTGGCAGGGCTGCCGCCGAGGCGGTCACACGCTCACGCGACAAAATGGCGGTTGCCCTCAATATATACCCCGATGAACTCTATTTCACGGGCTGCGGCACCGAGGCGGACAACCTCGGCATAAAGGGCATTGCGCTGGCAAATGCCGACCGCGGCAGGCACGTTGCAGTGTCTGCAATCGAGCACCCCGCAGTGCTCAACAGCGCGGCATATCTTGCGGCGAACGGCTTTAAAGTCGACTACGTTTTTCCCGACAGCCGCGGCGTCGTGACGGCGCAGGCGGTAAAAAAAGTCATGCGCGGCGACACCGTTCTGGTCGCGGTAATGTCTGCAAACAACGAGACGGGCGTCATCCAACCCGTCGGTGAAATATACGATGTCGTCCGCTCGGGCGGTGCGTTCCTCTGGTGCGACTGCGTTCAGTCCGCAGGCGTGCTGCCCATGAGCATGTTCCCCTGCGACGGCTTTGCGCTGTCGGCGCACAAGTTCGGCGGACCCAAGGGCGTGGGCGCGGCGTGCATAAAGAGGGGGGTGCGCTTTGCCGCGCAGATGTCGGGCGGACACCAGGAGCGCGGCATGCGCGGCGGCACGCTCAACGTGCCGGGCATTGTCGGCATGGCGCGGGCGCTCGAACTGAGCATTGAAAGGAGCGCGGCGTGCGCGTCAAGTGCGGCTGCCCTGCGCGACGAGTTCGAAAGTCTCGTGCTCGGCGGCATAGAGGGCGCCTCGCTCAACGGCGGTGCGGACAGGCTTGCGGGTCATTCAAACATATCTTTTTCAGGCTGCGACGGTCAGAACATCGTCATGCTCCTCGACATGCGCGGCGTGGCGGCGTCTGCCGGAGCGGCGTGTGCGGCGGGCGCATCGTCGCCCTCGCACGTAATAAAGGCGATGGGGGCTGATGAAGGCAGAGTGCGCTCGGCGGTGCGCTTCTCATTCGGCGCAGGCAATACTCGTGACGACGTCGCTGCCGCTTATGCGGCTCTCAAAGAAGTGGTTGCTGCAATAAGACGCGCAAACTGATAATATCAATAAAAAAATGAGTGCGGCGCAGGAGTTAAAGCTCCTGCGCCGCACTCTGCATATCGCCATTCACACGGAGGCGGGATCCCGTCCGTACACCGCCGAAAGCGTGCGTTCGATCTCCTCGCGGCTGTATCCCATTCCCCTGAGCTCGGCAACCTTTGCCGCCAGCACTTTGGCGCGGTCAATGTTCTGCCTGCGCCCGCTCGAAACGAACACGCCCTTCTTGGCTATCGTGAACACCACGCCCTGCTCTTCGAGCATCGTGTACGCCCGCTGCACGGTGTTGGGGTTTACGCCCAGCTGCACGGCGCACTCGCGGCAGCTCGGCAATTTGTCGCCCTCCTTAATAAGTCCCGCGGCTATTCTCCGCCTTATGTTTTCGCCTATCATTATGTACAGACTCATCTTTTGCTGTGCCACTGTGCGCCTTCTCCTTTGTATTAACTGTATTAACTATATTAAGTGTACTACAAATTTCGCCGCCCGTCAACATTTTTATGCAAAATTTTGCCGCGGCGGAAAAGATATTTTTCCGCCGCGGCGCCGCTCGGTTGAATCAAGGCATTAAAAAACGCGTAAAAGCAGAGATAGCACGAACCGGAGTCCGTGCTACCTCTATATGATAAGGGGGAAAATGATGAGCTATGTAATGGTAAACGAATTTTTAAAAATGCCTACGCTTTACCGCGTGCCGCATCACTTATCGTTTACATGTATCATTATATCCAAATATAAAAAAAAGTAAATCGTTTGCGCAAAAAATTTTTATAAATAAAATATTTTTTAACGACAATCATTTTTTGAAATCTACAAACAATTGTAAAAACCTCCGATTTTCTACATTACTCTGCACAACAGGCAGGCAAGCACGGCAGCGAGCGCCGAAGAAAATGCGACCGCCGCCAGCGGCAGCGCCCGTCCCTTTTTGTTTCCGCCCGCAAAGTACAGCGCGTACACGTAAAAGACCGTCTCGGATGAAGCGTACAGCGTGCAAGCGCAGCGCGATATATAGCTGTCGGCGCCGTACTCTTTGACCGTCTCGGTCAGCAGCGAAAGCGAGCCGCTGCCCGAAAAGGGCTTTATTATCGCAAGCTTTGCAAGCTCTTCGGGTATGCCCAGCGCACGCATTGCGGGCGCAAGCGCGGCTGTCGCCGCGTCGGCTATGCCCGAAGCCTGCGCTATCGCGCACATCATGAACACGGCGGCTATCACGGGCAGCACCGAAAGCGTGAACTTTAACCCGTCGCCCGCGCCCGCGCAGAATGATGAAAATACGTTTACTTTTTTTGCCGCTGCAACTGTAAAAATAATTATGAACAGCGCCGGGATGACAAGTGACATAGTCTGTACATTGCAAGATAGATCGCCACGGCTGTAAAAGTGCACGCCGCGGTGCATATGAGCGCTGGCAAAAATATATCGGCGGCGGCAGCGCTCCCGCACGAAGCCCGCAGCGCTATCACGGTCGAAGGTATCAGCTGGACGGAGGAGGCGTTGAGCACGAACAGCAGTCCGCAGGCGAAGTCGTTGTTTTCCCGTTCAAACGCCCGCATAGCTGCAATGCCGTAGGGCGTCGCCGCGCCGCCCAAGCCCAACATGTTGCAGGTGAGGTTGGCAGCCGCCGCGGCGGCAGCTTGTTTGTTCCGGGTGGCAAATATCTTAAAGCAGGCGGGGCGCAGCGCCCGCGCCGCACCGTCGTTTATGCCCGCGTCCTGCGCCACGCGTGAAAGTCCCATCCACAGCGCGTATATGCAGAACAGCGAAACGCACGCCGCTGCCGCCTGCTCGGCGCCGTCTATGAGCGCGGGCAAAAACGCTTCGGGGTCTGCGGCTGCAAGCACTGCGGCGGCGATAAAAACCGCGCAAAAAATTACGTTCATGTTTATTGATATTATTTATCGCCGCCCGATATTCTGCATTTCAATTAAATTGCCGCAAAAGGTCTAAAAAGCGCGGCGGGGCAAATTTTTTGCCCCGCCGCGCTTTTTAGCCGCCTATAAATATTTTACATTTATTTCTTAATATGGTATATTTATTTGGAACATCATGCGGCTGTCGCCGCTTCAAGGAGCAATCAGATGGCGGAAAAATTTTATATAACCACGGCTATAACCTACACTTCGGGCAAGCCGCACATAGGCAACACCTACGAAATAATCCTTACCGACGCCCTCGCCCGCATGAAGAGGATGCAGGGCTACGACGTGTATTTTATGACCGGCACCGACGAGCACGGGCAGAAGGTAGAGCAAAAGGCTGCCGAAAAGGGCGTCTCGCCCAAGCAGTTCGTCGACGGCATAGCCTCGCAGATAAAGGATATCTGGGGGCTGATGAACATCTCCTACGATAAATTCATACGCACCACCGACGACTATCACGAGCGCTGCGTGCAGAAGATATTCAAAAAATTCTACGACGCCGGCGACATTTACAAGTCGTCGTACAAGGGCATGTACTGTACCCCGTGCGAAAGCTTCTGGACGGAGAGCCAGCTCGTCGACGGCAAATGCCCCGACTGCGGCAGGGAAGTAAAGCCCGCCGAAGAGGAGGCATACTTCTTCAAAATGGGTAAGTATGCCGAAAGACTCGTCAGGCACATAGTCACGCACCCCGGCTTCATCCGCCCCGTCGCCCGCAAGAACGAGATGATGAACAACTTCCTGCTCGCCGACGAGTTCATAGGCAAGTCCGATGAAGAGCTGCTCGCCGCAGCCGACAACGGCACTCTCAAGACAAAGCTGCAGGATCTGTGCGTTTCGCGCACGTCATTCAAGTGGGGCGTGCCCGTCGACTTCGACCCCAAGCACGTTGTCTACGTCTGGCTCGACGCCCTCACCAACTATATTACCGGCATAGGCTACGACGTCGACTCTCCCTCCGAAAACTTCAAAAAATACTGGCCGGCAGATATCCACGTCATCGGCAAGGACATAATAAGATTCCACACCATCTACTGGCCCATCTTCCTCATGGCGCTGGGGCTGCCCCTGCCCGAAAACGTGTTCGGACATCCCTGGCTATTGCAGGGCGGCGACAAGATGTCAAAGTCAAAGGGCAACGTAATGTACGCCGACGACCTCGCTTCGGTGTTCGGCGTCGACAGCGTGCGCTACTTCGTGCTGCACGAAATGCCCTTCCTTAACGACGGCGTCATCACATGGGAGCTCATGTGCGACAGGCATAATTCCGACCTGGCAAACACTCTGGGCAACCTTGTAAAGCGCACCGTCGCCATGACGAACCAGTACTTCGGCGGCACCGTCCGCCCCGAAGAGGAGGCAGCGGACTGCGACGGCGAGCTCATTGAAATCGCCCGCACCTCCCGCGACCGCGTAGCCGCCAAAATGGATGGATGCAGGGTGGCAGACGCGCTCGATGAACTCTGGCAGCTCTTCCGCAGGGCGAATAAATACATCGATGAAACGACGCCCTGGCTGCTCGCCAGGGAGCAGTCGCAAAAGCCCCGCCTTTCCCGCGTGCTGTACAACCTCATCGAGGCGATAAATATAGGCGCAAATTTGCTCAAGCCCTTCATGCCCGCCACTTCGGCAGCCATTCTCGCCCAGACGGGCGGGGAGGAGAGGGCGTACTGCGATCTCGATAAATTCGGGCTCTGCGCGCAGTACACCGTCACGGACGCTCCCGCGGCGCTCTTCGAAAGGCTTAAATTTGCCGACATCCTGCCCAAGGTGGAAGAGATAGCAAAAAAACAGAAGGCTGAAAGCGCCCCTGCCGTCGAAGTGCAGGCAAAGCCCGATATTTCGATAGACGACTTCGACAAGCTCGATTTGCGCGTCGGCACCGTCGTCGCCTGCGAGGCGGTAAAAAAGAGCAAGCTTCTGCACGAAACAGTGCGCGTCGGCAACAGGACGCTCTCGATACTCTCGGGCATAGCCAAGTACTACACCCCCGAAGAGATGGTCGGCAAAAAAGTGGTGGTAGTGGTGAACCTTCCCCCCAGGGAGATGAAGGGCATCACCAGCGAGGGCATGATAGTGTGCGCCCAGGCTCCCGACGGCACGCTCTCTTTGGTGTCGCCCGAAAGGGATATCCCCGACGGTTCGCCGCTTTCTTAAGTGTATGTATACGGATATCCACTGTCATCTCAATTTCAAAGACTACGGCTCCGTCGAAGAACTCGTCTCGGGCTGTCTTGCCGAAGGCGTCGACCGCATAGTCACGGTCGGGTACGATTTGCCGTCTTCGGAGGAGTGCAAAAAGCTGGCGGAGTGGTACGACTGCGTCTACTTTTCGGCGGGGCTGCATCCCACCGAGCTTTCGCACTGCTCCTACGACGACCTCTGCGGCATAGAGCGGCTGCTTTCTCACCCCAAGTGCATAGCTCTGGGCGAAATAGGGCTGGACTATCACTATCCCGATACCGATAAGCCCAGGCAGCAGCACTTCTTCAAAGCTCAGCTTGAGCTCGCGCACAGGCACGGCATGCCCGTGCAGATACACTCCCGCGACTGCGCCGAAGATACTTTGAACTTCCTGACGCAAAACAGCGCCCTGCTCTCGCACGGGTTTTTACTGCACTGCTATTCGTATTCGCCCGAAATGACGGGCAGCTTTCTCTCGCTCGGCGCATACTTTTCGTTCGGCGGCACTTCAACTTTCAGGCGCAGCAAAAAACCTCGCCGCGCAATAGAGTGCATCCCCGCCGAAAGGCTCATCACCGAAACGGACAGCCCCTATCTTTCGCCCTCGTCCGCGTTCGGGCAGTTCCCCAATACACCCCGCAGTATCCCCGAAATAACGCGCAACATGGCGCAGATAAAGGGCATTGACGAAGATGAAATGTGCGCCATAGTGCGCAGTAATGCCGAAAGGCTTTTCCCCAAGCTCAAAAAATAAAAGAGACCGCGGGGAGCGCCCCGCGGTCTCTCATCATTTGTAGGGCGAAGTCCGCCTGCGCGGAGTTCACGCTATAAGTATGTGCGCAAACGCGCCGCAAATGCGCGGCGCCGGCTGTAATATTATGGAAGACAATATCAAATCCGTTCTCGCCCGCTCGGCGTTCAACTTCAAAAAACAGTACGGTCAGAACTTTCTTACCGATGAAGGTCTGCTCGGCAGAATAGTGGATATCTCCGGTGCGGAGGGCTGCCACGTGGTCGAAATAGGCTGCGGTGCCGGCACTCTCACGCGGGCGCTTGCGGCAAAGGCGCTGTTCGTGCACGCCTACGAAATAGACCGCACCCTGCAGCCCGTGCTCGCGCATACCCTTGCGGGTATTGAAAACGTCGAAGTCCTGTTCAAGGACTTTTTAAAGCTGCGCCTCGACGTGGTCGAACGCACCCTCCCCGAATACAGGGTGGTGGCAAATCTCCCCTACTACATAACCACGCCGCTCATAATGATGATTTTGGAGCATTCTATCAAGTGCCTCTCGCTGACCGTCATGGTGCAGGAGGAGGTCGCCGACAGGCTGTGCGCCCTGCCGGATACCCCGCAGTACGGCGCGATCACCGCAAACGTGGCGCTGTACGCCTCTTGCAAAAAGGTGCTCAGGGTCGGGCGCGAAATGTTCTATCCCGCCCCCAACGTCGACAGCGCCGTCGTGCGCATCGATATCGCGCGTGGCAGGCTGGGCGACGTGGACGGCGAAATGTACCGCCGCACGGTTCAGGCGGCTTTCTCTGCAAGGCGAAAGACGCTTGAAAACAACCTCTGCCGCGCATTTTCGCTGTCACGCGGGGAGGCGGGCGTGGTGCTTGCAGACTGCGGTATCGACGCCAAGGCGCGGGGCGAAACGCTCTCCCCGCAGGATTTTGTAAAGCTTTCGAAAAGATTGCAAAACATTTAATATATAATATATAAGGCG
>CALVHH010000018.1 GCA_944327465.1 uncultured Clostridia bacterium
TTTTTACCCATAGCGGTAGATACAGAAAAGTGTTCAATTTGAGGAACCACCCCGTTTTTTTAACCGATTTTTGACTTGACAAGAAATTTTTAAGAGAAAAAAAAGTAGTCACTCTCCGAAAAGAATGACTACTAAAACGTTGTTTTTTAATTAAAAATTGAATTTTTACCGCTTTTTGGCGCTAATTCTTAGCCCCTCGGATTACGGATATTCGCCTGAGCGGCGGCGAGGCGTGCGATGGGCACGCGGTAAGGCGAGCAGGAAACATAGTCCAGACCAATCTGATGGCAGAATTCGATGGACGAAGGATCGCCGCCGTGTTCGCCGCAGATACCGCAGTGGAGCTTGCTGTTTGCGCCCTTGCCGAGCGTTACAGCCATTTCCATGAGCTTGCCAACGCCTGTGGTATCGAGCTTTGCGAAGGGATCGAATTCGTAGATTTTATTGGAATAGTACGAAGGCAGGAACTTGCCTGCGTCGTCACGCGAGAAACCGAAGGTCATCTGCGTGAGGTCGTTGGTGCCGAAGCAGAAGAAATCTGCCTCCTTGGCGATGACGTCGGCGGTGAGTGCCGCACGGGGGATTTCGATCATGGTGCCGACTTCGTACTTGAGGTCGACGCCCGAAGCCTTGATGACTGCGTCGGCAGTTTCGACCACGGTCTTCTTTACAAACGCAAGTTCCTTAACTTCGCCTACGAGGGGGATCATGATTTCGGGAACGACGTTCCAGTCGGGATGGCGCTTCTGAACATTGATGGCTGCCTTGATGACCGCGTTGGTCTGCATTACGGCGATTTCGGGATAGGTGACGGTGAGGCGGCATCCGCGGTGACCCATCATGGGGTTGAACTCGTGGAGGTCGGAAATTATCTGCTTTATCTGAGCGACCGTCTTGCCCTGGGTCTTTGCGAGCGCTTCGATATCTGCCTCTTCGGTGGGAACGAACTCATGGAGAGGGGGGTCAAGGAAGCGGATGGTGACGGGCTGACCTTCCAAAGCTTCGATGAGACCTTCGAAGTCCGCCTGCTGCATGGGCTCGATCTTGTCGAGAGCGGCTTTGCGCTCTTCAACGGTATCCGAGCAAATCATTTCGCGGAAGGCGCCTATTCTTGCGGGGTCGAAGAACATGTGCTCGGTACGGCACAGACCTATGCCCTGTGCGCCGAATGCGGCAGCCTGCTTGGCATCCTTGGGGGTATCGGCGTTTGTTCTTACGCCGAGAGCCTTATACTTATCTGCAAGTTCCATTATCCTGCCGAAGTAGCCGGAGTTGGGGTCGGCGGGAACGGTGGGGATGATGCAGTCGTAGATATTGCCGGTGGAGCCGTCGAGGGAGATGCCGTCGCCCTCCTTGTACAGCTTGCCTGCAAGGGTGAAGCACTTGTTCTCTTCATCCATCTTTATGTCGCCGCAGCCCGATACGCAGCAGGTGCCCATGCCGCGGGCAACGACGGCTGCGTGCGAAGTCTGTCCGCCGCGCACGGTGAGTATGCCCTGGGCATACTTCATGCCTTCGATATCTTCGGGAGAGGTCTCCAGACGGACGAGGACGACCTTTTTGCCTGCCTTGCCCTGGATGACCGCGTCTTCGGCGGTGAATACTATCTGACCTGCGGCAGCGCCGGGGGATGCAGCTATACCCTTGCCGACCACGTTGTTCTTATCGGCTTCCTTTAAAGCCTTGGGGTCGAACTGGGGATGCAGAAGCATGTCCAGAGACTTGGCGTCTATCTGCATGAGCGCCTGTTCTTCGGTTATCATGCCCTCGTCGATGAGGTCGCACGCGATCTTTATAGCGGCGGCTGCGGTGCGCTTGCCGTTACGCGTCTGGAGCATATAGAGCTTGCCCTTTTCGATGGTGAACTCCATATCCTGCATGTCGCGGTAGTGATTTTCAAGAATGTTGCATACTTCGAGGAACTGCTTATATACATCGGGAAGGACTTTTGCCATCTCGGAGATGGGCATGGGGGTGCGGACGCCCGCAACGACGTCTTCGCCCTGGGCGTTCATAAGGAATTCGCCCATGAGACCCTTTTCGCCGGTGGCGGGGTTACGGGTGAATGCAACGCCGGTGCCGCAGTCGTCGCCCATGTTGCCGAACGCCATCATCTGTACGTTGACGGCCGTACCCCACGAATAGGGGATGTCGTGGTCCATGCGGTATATGTTGGCGCGGGGGTTGTCCCAGCTGCGGAATACCGCCTTTACGGCTTCGAAGAGCTGTTCCTTGGGGTCGGAGGGGAAGTCCTTGCCTATCTGCGCCTTGTACTCTGCCTTGAACTGGTTGGCAAGAGTCTTCAAGTCGTCGGCGGTCAGCTCGACGTCGTATTCGACGCCCTTCTCTTCCTTCATCTTATCTATGAGCTTTTCAAAGTACTTTTTGCCGACTTCCATTACGACGTCGGAGAACATCTGAATAAATCTTCTGTAGCAGTCCCAAGCCCAGCGAGGGTTGCCCGATTTTTTGGCGAGAGATTCGACTACGTCTTCGTTGAGGCCGAGGTTGAGGATGGTATCCATCATGCCGGGCATCGAAGCTCTTGCGCCCGAGCGCACGGATACGAGCAGGGGATTTTCCTTATCGCCGAACTTTTTGCCGGTGATATCTTCAAGCTTGTCGACATACTCCATTATCTCCTTCTGTATGTCGGGATTGATCATTCTGCCGTCCTCGTAGTACTGAGTGCAGGCTTCGGTGGAGACGGTGAAGCCCTGGGGAACGGGGAGACCGATTTTGGTCATTTCCGCAAGGTTTGCGCCCTTGCCGCCGAGCAGCTCTCTCATGCCGGCATTGCCTTCGCTGAAAAGATAGCAATACTTTTTAGCCATAGATGTAAATTTTTCCTCCTGAAGATTATTTATTCGCGAACGCTTTAATAACTGTTCTTTCAACTACTCTATTGTAATATATATTTTAAAACTTTTCAAGCGTTTAAGCAATTATTTTAAACCTTTCCGTTAATATTTTATCTAATTTTACATTTTGTTCACATTATGGAAAGCGTTTTCAAAATTGTTCGCGCACGCCGAATAGCCCGCTGCGGCGCGGACATAAAACTTGCCGCCGCGGACGCGTCCGCGGCGGCAATCTTTTTTTCGATCAACCAAATCTGCCGTTGATGTAGTCATCTGTCTTTTTGTTCTTGGGATGGGAGAAAATGACCTTGGTATCGTCCATTTCTATCATCTCGCCAAGGAGGAAATATGCGGTTTTATCGGCGATTCGGAATGCCTGCTGCATATTGTGCGTGACCATTATTATGGTCATGTTCTTTTTGAGCTCGGTGCACAGCTCCTCTATCTTGCCGGTCGAGATGGGGTCGAGCGCGGAAGTGGGTTCGTCCATCAAAAGTATCTGGGGTTCAACGGCGAGCGAGCGGGCTATGCACAGCCTCTGCTGCTGTCCGCCCGAAAGACCGAGGGCGGATTTGTTCAGCCTGTCCTTGACCTCGTTCCACATCGCCGCGCCGCGCAGCGACTTTTCGACTATTCCGTCGAGGTCGCTCTTGGAGCGGATGCCGAAGGTGCGGGGACCGTAGGCTATGTTGTCGTACACGCTCATTGCCAAGGGGTTGGGGCGCTGGAACACCATGCCGACATTCTTTCTGAGCCGCGCCAGATCTGTCTTTTTATCGTAGATGTTGGTATCGCCCACCTTTATTTCGCCCGTTATTTTGCAGCCTTCGATGAGGTCGTTCATACGGTTCAAGGACTTTATGAGCGTAGACTTGCCGCAGCCCGAAGGACCGATCATGGCGGTGAGCTGATTGACGGGAAAATCCATGTATATGCTCTTGAGGGCGTGGAAGGTGCCGTAGTGCAGGTTCATTTCCTTTACCGAGATCGCCACGTCTCCGGTGATGTTAAAATTTTCAATTTTCTTCATTTTTTGCCTCTCTCTTCCTTAGTTTATCGATATACGTTCTTATCTTGCCCTTTCTGTTTGCCGCCTTATTGTTGAAGTAGTTTTCAAGCAGCATTATGAGTATATTGAGGAACAATACAAATATTATCAGTATTGCGCCGGCTGCATAGGCGAGGAACTTGGTGTCGAGACCTTCTGCCTGCAGATTATACATGAACACGGCAAACGTGCTGCCGGGACTGACAAGGCTGTTGGGCATAAGGAAGCTGGAACCGGCGGTGTAGATGAGCGCAGCCGATTCGCCGACTATACGGCCTATCGAAAGTATTATAGCCGTGATTATGCCGGGCAGAGCCTGGGGCAGGACGACGACGAATACCGTGCGCAGCTTACCCGCGCCGAGCGCGTAGCTTGCCTCCCTCATCGAGTCGGGCACTTCCGAAAGCGACTGTTCGGTGGAGCGTATTACGGTGGGAAGTATCATTAAAACTATCGTAAACGAGCCCGCCAGAAGGTTTGCGCTGCCGAACAGCTTAACAAAGAAGATATAGCCGAACAGACCGAACAGTATGGAGGGCACGCCGGCGAGCGTATCGATGAACAGCCTTATCGTGCTTACGAATTTTGAGCCGCGCCTGGAGTATTCGTTGAGGTATATTGCCGCGCCGATGCCGAGCGGCAGCGCTATGGCGAGCGAAATTAAGATTATTACCGAAGTACTTACGAATGCCGGCGCAAGAGTGGGCTTTGAATTGAAGCTTTTGCCGAACATATTGTGCCACGTGACTTCGGGCAGCCCCTTGATGAGGGTGTACAAAACTATCGACATGAGTGCCGCAGCCACGATTACCGCAACCACATAGCAAATTATGCGAAGGGCGTCCTGTATGGTGCCGGTGCGCTTGTAGTTGGGTGCGGTATGCTCTATATCGCTCTCCTTTATCTTGCGGGTGAAAAAGCTGTTGCCCGCAACGGCGTTGTTGCGCTTTACAAACCAGAGCGCAAGGTTGATGATGAGGATGAACACGAGCAGTATAAAGCCGACGGCAATGAGCGCCTGGCGGTGCAGACCGCCCGATTCGCCGAACTCCTGCGCTATTTTGGAAGTCAGCGAGCTTATGGGGATTATGAAGTCGGTGGGATATGATACGGCGCCGCCTAAAAGGAACTGCACCGCCATTGTTTCGCCGACGGCACGGCCTATGCCGAGGATTATAGCGGCGAGTATGCCGTTTTTGGCGGCGGGCAGCATTACCTTGAATACGGTCTGGTTCTTGGTATTGCCGAGGGCAAGCGAGCCTTCGTAATACTGAGCGGGAACGCTTTCAAGACTGTTTTTGGTAATGGAAGCTATTGTGGGAAGTATCATTATGCTGAGGATTATCATGCTCAGCAGAATTCCGTAGCCGAACGTCCTGCCGGACATGTCCTCGATTATCGGCTTTATCATTTCAAAGCCGAAATATGCATAGATTATCGAAGGTATGCCTGCGAGCAGATTGACCATCTGCGTGTAGACTTTTTTGATGCACTTGGGACAATAGTATACGATGAAAACCGCCGTAAATATCGCAAACACGGAGCCGATGACGACGGACAGCACGGTGAGCAGCAAAGTGGTGAGTATCATCGGCAGTATGCCGTACTCACCCGCTTTGGGATTCCAGATATCGCCAAAGATGAAATTGAAGAATCCTATCTCTCTGAATGCAGGTATACTGTCGTACAGAATATAGAATATAATTGCAAAAACCGCCAAAATCGAAAATGCCGCAAAGGCGGTAAAGACCCCCTTTGCGAAACTTTCTTTTGTGAACGCGGCTGCAATTATATCCTTGAAAGAACGCTTTTCTTTTTCTTCAGTCATAATTTCAGCCATATTTTACCTATTCAATTACTTTCTTTCTACTACTACCTGACCGTTATCTTCGATAATGGCTGCCGCGGCATCGCTGAAGATGAAGTCAACGAAATCGGAGGTGAGTTCGCTCATGCCGTTGGCAGTGTTGTACATGATGTTGAAGGGACGGGCGAGGGTATATTCGCCGCTTGAAACGTTTTCGGCAGTGGGCGCAATGCCTTCGAAATTGACGGCCTTTATGGAGCTGTTGCCGGAGAGAGCTTCAAGCGATACATAACCTATCGTATTGTTGCTTGCCGCAACATTTTCAATGACGGTATCCTGGGAAGAGAGCTCGGGCATCTTGGCGATGGTTTCGATATCCATTATATCCTGGAAAGCTTCGCGGGTACCGGAAGCACCGTCCCTGGAGACGGCTGCCGTTATGACGCTCTGAATAGCGGTGCTGTTTACATAGAGGTCGTAAACTTCCTGCTTGGTAACATTGGTTACGGTGCAATCCTTGCTTACGATGAGGGCGATGCCGTCGGTAGCTATCTGAATGGTGGTGATGCCTTCGGCATCTTCGCCGACTATCTCCTTGGAAGCCATGCCGAGGTCAACGGTGCCGTCCTTGGCATTGGAGATACCTACGCCCGAACCGCCTGCGCCTACGTTGATGGTGACGCCGTCATGTTCAGCCATGTAAGCATCGGCAAGCAACTGCATCAGGGGCTGCACGGAAGTGGAGCCGGAGATATTGATGGTGCCGCCGTTGCCGCCGCAGGCGGTGAAGCCGCATGCCATCGTTGTACCGAGCGCTGCCACCGCAGCTACGCTCATAACTACTTTTGTCAACTTTTTCATACTTGGGTTTAACTCCTTTAAAATAAAAATTTTATTTCCTTGTTACTGACTATATTGTAGCAGTCACTTGTAATAAACTTATACACAACTTTGTAATAAAATTGTAAAAAGTTGCGCCCTTTCGCACTTATTTTTTGATGAAAATAACTATAATTCCCCTTTTTAATAAGTATTTGCAAATCATGAAAAAAGTAAACAGCGGCGGGCGCCGGTAAAACCGGCGCCCGCCGCTGCAATCGCATGGCGATTTTTAATTAATTTTTTTACTGCCGCAGGGCGCTCACCTGAGCCCGAAGTCGACTGTGAACGTGCTGCCCTTGCCCAGCTCGCTCTGCACGGATATCCGCCAGCCCGAGCGACGACATATCTTACGGCACACGGCGAGTCCCAGACCGAAGCCGCCGTTCTTGCCCGAGTGCGATTTATCGACGGTGAAGAAGCGCGAAAATACCTTGTCCATATTTTCGGGAGCGATGCCTATGCCCGTATCCGAAACGACGAGCCTTTTATAGTTGAGCTCCACAGTCACCGTGCCGCCCTCCTTGTTGTAGCGGATGGCGTTGCGGATGAGGTTGCCCAAGAGCTGGGTCATCAGCTCGTGGCGGCTCTTTACTATTACGTTGTCATCTATCTTATCTATTATGGTCACCCTGCGCTTTTCGGCTTCGGGCTGGACGACGGCGAGCATTTCGCGGGCGAGTTTGGTCAAATCGACGTCGTACGCGGGCAACGCGTCGTCGTCTATCTCATTGTAATTTATTATGCAGGCGATGAGGTTTGAAAGCCTTTCGCTCTGCGAAGCTATTGTCTTATACGCCTGCTTGCTCTGCTCGGCGTCAAGCATGCCCGAAGAGAGCAGTTCGGCATAGCCCTTTATTGAGGTGAGCGGCGTGTTCATCTCGTGCGTGATGTTGGCAATGAATTCGTTCTTTGAATCCTGTGCCCGCACCACGAGCTTCCTCTCCTCCTCTATCTCGTTCATCTTCCACTCTATATTGCGGTTGCGCTCGTTCAGGATATCGGCTATGGTCGAAAGTTCGGAATATTTTGTCTTGACCGTTCCGCCGCCCGCCGCCTCGCGGGTGAGGTCTTCAACGGGGCGGAGTATGAAATAGGTGGCAATAAACGTAAACACAAAGCAGCCGAGCACGTCGATTATCAAATAGGATATCAGCGAGGGCAGCAGCTGCGCATACATAGCCCAACTGCTTATCATGAATTCGGCGACCCTGACATATACGCGCTGCCCGTCCGCTTCTGCCGCCACGCAGTAGTACATCATATCACGCGACAGCGTATCCGAAGAGCGCACGGCATAGCCGCTGCCATACTGCATGGCGTCGCGTATCTCTGCCCTGTCGGAGTGGTCCTCCTCTATCCTGTCCGCCTCGCTCTCGCCGACGACGTTGCCTTCGCCGTCGAGAAAAGTGACCCTGGCGCCGCCGAGCGCGCGCGAAAATTCTTCGGCGCCCGCGTCGTCGAAAGTATACTCATCTTCGGAAAACATCGAGGCGTACACTTCGAGGGCGTCCCTCTTTTCGTTTTCGGTCAGCTTGTAATACAGCTGCGTAGAGACGAGCGAATAGACTATTATTGCCAGCGTTGTGACCAGCAGCGATATCAAAAGTATTCGTTTTCGCATAGCTTTATATAATTAATGAATATGAGGTTTAAACTTACGTCCCTCCGCGCCGGTCGCCGCCCTCCCCGTCATTTCGACTAAGTAAGCGGAGCGAGCGCATGGAGAAATCTGACTGTAAAGCTCGGTCGATTCCCTTTTTGTCCGTCGCTGACGCGCCGAGATTTCTCCGCGTTGGTCGAAATGACAAAAAGTGAAAAGTTTGGTCGGCAACGAGCGCAGACCGCAACTTACACGTTTAGCTTATAGCCGACGCCGAACACCGTATCGATGGATATGCCCAGCTTGCGCAGGCGGGCGACGTGATTATCCAGCGTGCGCGTTTCGCCCGATTCATAGCCCCAGATCTCGGTGAGCAGCGTTTCGCGCTTGAGCACCTTGCCGGCATTTTCAATGAAAAAGCGCCCCAATTCGTACTCCTTGCGGTTGAGGTCAAGCTTTTTGCCGCGGAACGAGATGGTCATAGTGTCGTAGTCGAGGGTGAGTTCGCCCGCCTTTATCACGTTTTCGCGCCGCTTGCGCCTGAGCGCCGCATTGACGCGGGCTGTGAGCTCGAGCACGGAAAAGGGCTTGGATACGTAGTCGTCGGCGCCGAGGTTGAGCCCGTTGACCTTGTCCTCCTCCTTGCCGAGCGCAGAAAGCATTATGCAGCTGACAAAGGGATATTCCGCCTTTACCTTCTTCAACACGTCGAAGCCGTTGCCGTCGGGCAGCATGACGTCCAGAAGGGCGACGTCGGGCTGTTCCTTTTCGATAGCGGCAAGAAAATCTTCGCAGCAGGCAAACGACGAAAGAGCTATGTCGTTCATCTGCAGCGCAACTCGTATGAGCCCGCAGATGCTGGCGTCGTCTTCCAATATAAACACTTTATCCATTCTGTCGCCTCCAAAGCTGTCTTTACTATATTTTATCACGGCGGAAAAAATTTTACAAGTTACAAGTGTAATAAGGGCGCAACAAGCATGTAATAAGTTTGTAAAAATTTTTATCAGGCGCCGCAACGCCGCAAAATACTTGCCTTATGTTTCAAAAAATATTCAAAACGGGTTGAAAATGATAAAAAGCTATGCTATAATTTTTACAATAAAAAATAATAACGGGAGTAAAAAATGAAAAGCCAGAGCGTAGTAACCGACCTCCGCAAACAGATATTCACCGAGATAGCAAGAGTTGCATATGAATCGGAAGATATCCTTAGCGACATCGAAGCAATTCCGTATATAATAACGCCCGACGAAGAACCCAAATACCGCGAAAGCATTTACCGCGAAAGACAGATAGCCGCAGAGCGCGTGCGCCTTGCGCTGGGACTTTCGCTGCGCCCCGCAAACAAGCCCGTACACATAACTTCGGGCGTAGCCAACACCAATATTGCCGAAAAGTACTATGAACCGCCCCTCATGCAGGTCATTCCTTCGGCATGCGACAAGTGCCCCGACAACGAATACGAAGTGACCAATATGTGCCGCAACTGCGTGGCTCATTCGTGCATAAAGAGCTGCCCCAAGGGCGCAATTTCCATAGTCAACGGCAAATCGTTCATTGACCAGAGCAAGTGCATAAAGTGCGGCAGGTGCAAGGCAGCCTGCCCCTACGACGCGATATCGCACAAAATCCGCCCCTGCGCGCAGGCGTGCGGCATCAACGCAATATCTTCGGACGAGTTCGGCAGGGCGCACATCGACAACGAAAAGTGCGTGGCTTGCGGACAGTGCATGTCCGCCTGCCCCTTCGGCGCGATTGCCGATAAATCGCAGATATTCCAGCTTATACAGGCAATAAAGCAGGGCGACAAGGTAGTCGCCACGGTCGCACCCGCCATTGCCGGGCAGTTCGGTCCCAAGGCAAACCTCGCCAAGATTAAGACCGCGCTCAAAAAGCTGGGCTTTGCCGACGTTTACGAGGTTGCCGAAGGCGCCGACATGGGCTGCATAGCCGAAGCACACCACTACGTGCACGAAGTTGCCACGGGCAAGCTGCCCTTCCTGTTTACTTCGTGCTGCCCCGCATGGGCAACGCTGACGAAGAAGCACTTCCCCGACCTTGCTCCCGAAGTTTCGCAGGAGCTGACGCCCATGGTTGCCACCGCGAGAAAGATAAAGGAAAAGGACGACGCCGCAAGGGTGGTATTCATAGGTCCCTGCGCCGCCAAAAAGCTTGAAGCTTCAAGAAGCGATTTGAGGAGCTTTGTAGACTTTGTTCTGACTTTTGAAGAGCTGAACGGCATGTTCGCCGCCAAGAATATAGACCCCGCCGCATGCGAAGAGGATACGCTGAATACCGACGCTTCGGGCGCGGGCAGGGGTTATGCGGTAGCGGGCGGCGTTGCCGCAGCGATAGAAAAGTGCATAAACGAGTACTTCCCCGATACCGAAGTAAAGATACAGCACGCCGAGAGCCTTGCCGAGTGCAGAAAGATGCTGATGCTTGCAAGAACGGGCAAGCTGAACGGGTACATGATCGAGGGCATGGGCTGCCCCGGCGGCTGCGTGGCGGGCGTAGGCACGATAATAGACCCCGCAAAGGCAAAAGTGTTCGTAGATATGAGCGTAAAGGGCTCGGAAGAAAAGATCCCGCCCAAGGAGCTTGAAGAGACGGCTGAAAGGCTGACAAAGATGCACTGATACCGCATTGAAAGGACAACTACAAAATGATATATCGCCTGCGGACGGCGTATGCCGTCCGCAGGCGATATTTTTTGCTTGCCTCCCCGCAATTCCCCTGTGCAGCCCACACAATATATAGCCGCAGGCAGGCGCCAATGCGCCTGCCTGCACAAACATCTGTACTCGCGCAAAACTGTAGTATTTGCGCGAAAAAGGAGCGACAACGGAGCGAAGCTGCAAGCCGAGTTTTATTCGGCTTGCTTTAAGCGCAGTTTGCCGCGACGTGGTGGAGCTGCGGGGACTTGTGCCTTGGGCGTTGAGCAAAGATTTTCAAAACAGCACGGTGTGCTGTTTTGCTTTGCGAAATGAGCGAGCACATACGTTTAGTGCGAGCGGTGACCGAGGCGTTTGCTTTTTCATTACAAACGCAGAGAGCGCACGGTAGAACCCGCCGACCTGCGCAAGCATAAATGCTTGCTTGCCTCCCCGCAAGCCCCCTGTGCAGCCCACACAATATATAGCCGCAGGCAGGCGCCAATGCGCCTGCCTGCGGCTATGGTGGAGCTGCGGGGACTTGCACCCCGGTCTTACGGTAGTTGAACGAGCTTTCTACATACTTATTCCGCCTATTGAGCTTTATGCGTCAAGCGCCGGCGAAAGGGCTATTGACGCATGCAGACCGCAAAATACTCATTTGCGGGCGCGGTAAAAACCGCAAACGAGTTCCGCATTAAAATAGCGCCGCATTGCGCCGTACGGAAGCAACGGAATGCGACGGACTGCTTAAGTTAAGCAGCGCAAGCGCAGCTTGCCGCACGGAAGCCGGGGAAAGCTACAACTTTAGAATTCTTGGATTCTGCGTTTAAATTTAAGTTTCCGTTTTTACAAAGCCGAGCCTTTGGTATGCTTACTTCGTCCGCGTAACGCAATCGAAACTGTATCAGCCCCATATTTTACGCAGAGAACCTATATATAATATTATAACCGAATAAGACAAAATAAATCAACTAAAATAAGTTACCTGCCGATATTTTTAATTGACGGGCAGACAAAATATAGATATAATATTAAATGATTTGCGGCAATCCGCCATATCGGCGTACAATCTTATACGCTGCCCGAGCGGTGACCGAGGCGGCTGCATTCCCTTACTGCCGCCGAGACGAGCGAGGAGTTCCCAAAACAGCGGTCACCCGCTGTTTTGCCGAGCGAGATGAGCGAGGGCATCAGGTCGCCCGAGCGGTGACCGAGGCGGCTGCATTCCCTTACTGCCGCCGAGACGAGCGAGGAATCCTCAAAACAGCGGTCACCCGCTGTTTTGCCGAGCGAGATGAGCGAGGGCATCAGGTCGCCCGAGCGGTGACCGAGGCGGCTGCATTCCCTTACTGCCGCCGAGAC
>CALVHH010000019.1 GCA_944327465.1 uncultured Clostridia bacterium
ATCTTATAAGTTACTTTCTCTTTCGGCTTACGCGCTTCCGCTCGTTTTTCTACTTCTTTCAGAGAGATTTGCCCCTCTCCTTCGCCGAACTCAACAGTCACGTTGATATGACTGTCCGAATTTTTGGAAAGGAGAACCAATGTCTCAACGTGTTTGGTCTGAGGGAACATGTCGAAGGGGGTCACTGAGACGATATCGTAAAATCCCGCCGTTGCCCGTGGCGTATATGCGGGGTTTTTGATTATTTTGCTGCCGTCTTCAACGAGAGAACCGCACAAGAGCCCCGCATCCCTTGCGAGCGTGGCGGGGTCGCAGGAGACGAGCACAACCTTATTTGCGCCGCTCTTTAAAATTTCGCGCACGACCGAGCGCTCCATGCCCTTGCGGGGAGGGTCGCACACGATTACGCGCCCGCAGCCTTGAGTAGCCGCCAGAACTTCGCCTATCCTGTCTTCCACGGCGCCGCAGAGGTTATGCATTTTGTCCGAAAGCCCGTTGAGCGCAGCCAGCTCGTCGGCGCAGCGCACGGCTTCGGGCACTATCTCTATGCCGTATGCCGCCGCGCAGCCTCCCGCCAGCATTGCGGTGAGCATGCCGCCGCCGCTGTACAGATCGATGACTACGGATGACGGCGTGCAGACCTCGCGCCTGACCGATTCGTACAGCAGAGTGCGCACGTCGTCGTTTACCTGCAAAAAAGTCTGTGCGCCCGCAGTAAATTTTACGCCGCAGTCCTCGCCTTCGAACGAGGATCTGCCGCAGCATATGTGCCACTCTTTGCCGAAAATGGCGTTGCCCGTGCCGCCGTTTACGTTGAGCCAAAGCGAAAAATTTTTAAATTCGTCCTTTAGCATTCCGGCGAAAGGCGATATGTTTATTTTATGCGCCGCAACGACGGTAAAAATGAAGTTTTCGCCCACTTGCCGCGCCACTATGTGGCGGATATCCCCACTTTTGGCAAACTCATCGTAGCCCTTGAGCCCGCAATTTTCCATAAATGCGAGCAGCAAGCCGATGAGCGGAGCGCACCATTCGCGCTGGATTGCACAGTCGCGCGCGGGCACTATGCGATGGGAGCGCGGCGCATAGACGCCGACTATGTTTTTCCCCGAAGCGTCCACGCCGACGGGCAGGGCAAGCTTGTTGCGGTAGCGGTATTCCTGACCGCCGCCGATAGTATTGCCGACGTCGCAGTGCAGATTGCCTATTTTATTGAGGCAGTTCTGCACCAGCCCGCGCTTGAAGTCGAGCTGAGCCTGCCGCGACATGTGCTGCAGCTGACAGCCGCCGCACTTTGAAAATACGGGGCAGACGGGCTGAACCCTGCACGGAGAGGGCGAGTTCACCTTTGAAAGCTTGCCGTAGATGACGTCGCCCTTTACCTTGAGCGCAGTAAATTCCACCTCTTCGCCGGGCAGGCAGCCGGGCACGTACGCACGTGCGCCGTTTAAATTAATGACGCCCTCGCCCTCGCTGCCGAGCGAGGCGACGACGCCTTTATAAGTTTCATTCTTTTGCATATTATTTTTTGATGCGGTATACCAGAGTGTTTACTATGAGCTGAAACTTGAACATTATATAGTCGTAAGCGAGAAAGACCACCGTCCCGCCGACAAAGATGATAAGCAGGATATAGTCGTTTATGATGCGGTAAATTTCGATGTCCGGGTCGCCTATCGACGAGCCGAACACGAGCACGTACATTACCCAGAGCGAAAAATCGAACCACGCAGCCTTTACTATATAGGCTATCCACCTGTTCACGTTGAAGCGGAGCTGCAGCGCGTTGAGCAGAGGGTGCAGCCCGAAAAACATTGCAAATGGCACCAGAAGCCATGCCTGCCCCATTGCGCCGAGCAGCACAGTGAGTATGCAGGTGCCGATATACGCCAGAACGTCGCCGACGTAGAACCCCCTTGAAAGGGGAAGCATAAGGCATATCTGCGCCATTATGTAGCCCGTTGCGAGCAATATTCCGCTGAGCGTGCCGAGCAGAAGAAAGATTATGGCGAGTGCGCAGGATATTGCCGAGAGGGCGATTTCAAAAGATTTTGAATTGCGTTTTTTTGACATTGCGTTATCTGCAGCACATGTTGCACATGCAGTTGAGGCAGAGATTGAGGTAGCAGCAGGATATGCAGTCGGTGCAGAAGTTGCCGCCCATCTGCTCATCGGAGGCGGCGTTCATATCCTGACCGCGGTAAGCGCTCTGGTTTGCGCCGTCGGCGGCATGGCGGGAGGCGTCGTATTCGAGCTTTTCGTTGAGCTTTTTGTATGCGTCCTTGTATTTTTGGTTGCCGGCATCGAGGTGCATGGCTATTTCGAGCTGTTTTTTGCTTTCGTTGACCCAATTTTTGCGGTAAAACACCACGCTCTGCAGATAGTGCCAGTGGGCGGGGCGCTCGTTGAAGGTATCGAGCAGACGCTGGGCTTCATCGAGATTGCCGTCCTTTATGAGTTCTTCCACTCTTTCGTAGGCGGTGCCGCCGCCCGATTCGGGCGAGGAGTCGGCTTCGGCGAGCTCGGCGAGCAGTTCGTTCTTTGCCGTCTCTATCTTTGTCAGCATGCGGGCGGCGTTGTTGCCCGCCTCGCCGTCGAGGAATCTGTCCTCGAGATACTTTTCCCTAAGGGCGGCATATGCCTGCTCTATATCTTCCTTTGTTGCGCCTTCGGAAAGACCTAAAATTTCAAGATTGCGTTTATTCATTTAATAATATCACTCCTCTCCGGGGGTTATCTGCCGTCTGCCGCGCCATTTGAAGGCGGAACGGCTTGTGCGGGCTTTTTTCCGCAGCCGCAGCGGCCGTAGACTATGGCTCGCGTTCTTGCGGGTATGCCCAAAAGTATTATGTTGTCGGTCAGATCATGATTGAAACGAAACTTTACGTTTGCAAGGTGCAGGCGCATGTCGGCAAACAGACTGTTGAAGATAAACGCTATCTCGTCGCCGAACGCTTCAACCGCCTCTGCCTTTGTATTCAAGCCGAATGCGTTGTAAAGCACGTTGTACCTGCCCTTTTTTACGTCCTTGTCGTAGTCGTCGAAGGCGTCGGCAAGGTATATCCACTTGCCTATGTCGTAGAACAGCGCGTCGGTATGCTCGCTCGCGCCGTCGCCGAGGATATACGCCGAAAGTTCCTTAATCATCATTGCGGTGGGCTCGCAGGCGCGGTCTATGATCGCGCAGCCCTGCTCTTCGAGCTCGCTCTGCTCTTTGAGCCTTGCCGAGATGATGTCGGCTACGCGGGGGTGGCTCTTTATGGTACGCCTGTAGCCCCGCCTGTACAAAAAGGCGAACAGCCCCTTCTTGTCGCCGTCGGCGCGGTCGTCTAAAAGTTTATGGTACGCGAGCGCGGTATTTATACAGCCGAGCAGCACCGAAGTTTTATCGGGCAGAGCCATGTACCGCCTCTTGAACGGGTGAAGGGCGCACCGCAGCTTTTTTATCTGCACGTCGCAGCCCGAAAGATTGTGTACGAGGGCGGACATGAAAGCCATGTCGTAAGTGAGCGCCGTGCGGGCGAGCTGACCGGAGCCCGCCTTTATAGACTTGCACATTCCGCAGTACAGCGCCTGATAGAGCATTTCGTCCTTGACGAACATGTGCGGCCTTTCGGGATGGATGTATCCGAACATATACTCCCCCTTACAGCTGGTAGAAGCCTATCTTTTTATACACCTTGGCAAGCGTTTTAGCCGCTCTGTGCGCGGCGCGTTCGGCGCCGCTCTTTAAAACGTCGTTGAGATACTGCTTGTCGGCAAGCAGTTTTGCCTGCTCCGCCTGGATGGGCGCGAGCTTATCGGCGACGAGTTCGCCGACGGCAAGCTTGAAGTCGCCGTAGCCGCAGCCTTCGAACTGCCTTTCGCAGTCGGCAATGTCCATGCCGCCGAACACCGAGTATATCGACAGGAGATTGCTGACCCCGGGCTTGTTTGAAGGGTCGTACTTTATTTCTGCCATGCTGTCGGTGACGGCGCGCCTGAATTTGCGGATAATAGTATCCCTGTCATCCGACATGAACACCGCGCCGTTGGCGTTTTCCGCCGATTTGGACATCTTTTTCGAGGGGTCCAAAAGGTCGTTTATCTTTGCCCCCACCTTCATATATATGCCCTCGGGCACGGTGAATGTGGGCGAATATGCGTTGTTGAACCGAACGGCGATATCACGCGTTATTTCGAGATGCTGGCGCTGGTCGACGCCTACGGGCACAACGTCGGTCTGATACAAAAGGATATCGGCAGCCATCAGTACGGGATAATCCATAAGCCCCATATTGATATTGTCGGCATGTTTTGCCGATTTATCCTTGAACTGCGTCATGCGCTCCATTTCGCCGACATATGTGAAGGTGTTTAGCGTCCACGCGAGTTCGGCATGCGCCGGCACGTGCGACTGGAGATAGAGCACGCATTTTTGGGGGTCTATGCCGCAGGCGAGGTACAGTGCAAGAAGGCTGAGCGTGTTCTTCCTCAGCTGCGCCGCGTCCTGCCTGACGGTTATGGCGTGCATATTTGCTATGGCGTATATGCAGTCGTATTCTTCCTGCAGCGCGACGAAATTTTTTACCGCGCCTATATAATTGCCTATTGTAAGATTGTTGGTCGGCTGTACCGCCGAATAGAGTATTTTTTTATCTCCCTGCATTGTAAAAACCTGAAACAAATTGAATTCTTTACCATTGTAGCACAACGGTAAAAAAAAAGCAACACCTTGAACGTGCCGCACGGGAGCGCTCACAAAATAAAGCGGCAGCCGTCACAAAACATTCACACAAATAAAAGGGGCGCGGCGCGCCCCTTTTATAAAATCATCTCTTAGTCCTTAAGCGGCGGACGACTGCAGCCTTGAAGCCATATTGCTGTCAGGTGAGTTCGCTGCCGTCTTTAAGCTCGGGAAACTTTTTACACAGCAGCCCGAAGATATAGCGCGCGCACTTTTCCGCGCCGTAGTTGGAGCGCTGCGCCAGTGCAGCCTGTCTGTAGGGCTGCAATTTTTCGGGCGAGGCGACGAATTCTTCTATTTTGTCGCACGCCTTGGATACATCGAATATCTTTATGGCGCTGCCCACCGTGTTTATATAATACCTGCCTATCCAGCGCTCTATGTCGGTGGCATAGTGCGTTATGAGCTGCGGCACGCCGAAAAAGCAGGGTTCAGCCATCATAGATGCTCCGCTCTTGCCGCAGGCTATATCCGAAGCGGCTATTATGTTGAGCATGTTGTCTGCCATGCCGAACGGTTTGAACGTGGTGTTGCCCTTTGATGAGAGCGTGGCGAAATATTCGTAGAGCTCGCGGTTGCGGCCGCACACGGGCACGAGGTTTATGGGCAAATCGCGCTTTAAAAGCTCTTCGGTCATCGGCTTCAGCTTGCCTATGCCGTAGCCGCCGTCGGCAAGCAGCACGGTGAACTTATCGGCGTCGACGCCGATGAGCTCCCTGTTGACCTTCTTATCCGTGCTTATCGAGAATGCCTCCTTTCTTATTAAAAAGGGCACGAGCTTTATGTTGTCGTCGTTATAGCGGCGGAAGTGCATTCTGCGGGCGCGGCGATAACCCGTGGGCATGGACGTGAGAGTGAGGTCGCACTTGTAGCGGAAGAGCGTGTTGACCTTTACGTCGGGGCAATACATTGCAGTGAGCGGGCGCTCCTTCATGTGCATTGCGTAGTAATTGGTCGCCCAGTGGGTGCTGACCACGAGGTCGGGCTTCAATTCCTCCATGTGCGCTATGCCGGCTTCGGCGGCGTTCTGCTCTATGTATACCACGGCGCCCCAGCTTGAAATGGTGGTGCCCCAGAAGTCCATGTTGAACGTAGCAAAAAAGCCTATGCAGGGATGCTTGTTGTATTCGATGACGCTGTCGGCAAGGTGCTTTTCGTACCTGATGAGGTCGGGATTGCCCGTTTCGGTGAAGAAGTCGGAGCGCACGCACTCCACCCTGTCGCCGTAGAGTTTTTCGAACTCGTCGGCAATGCTGTTCATGGGCATTATGTGCCCGAGCCCCGCCTCGGTATAAGGAAATACTACCCTTGGTCTTTTCATATATTCTTCTCCGTTTCCTCGCAATAGCGCACGGTTGCCATGGCATCGCGGCAATATATATCGGCGCCTATCGCGGCGGCATATTCTGCGTTCATGACCGCTCCGCCCGCAACGACCTTTACGCCCGGGCATTGGGCGCGGATGAGCTCTATCGTCTGCTGCATGGAGCGCACCGTGGTAGTCATCAGCGCGGACAGCCCGCACACTTTTGCGCCGGTGCGCTTTATTTCGTCGACGACGGCTTCGGGCGGCACGTCCCTGCCGAGGTCGTACACCGTGAAGCCGTAGTTTTCGAGCAGCGTTTTGACAATGTTTTTGCCTATATCGTGAATGTCGCCCCTGACGGTGGCGACGACCACTTTGAGTTTTTTTGCGGGAGCGCCGCCCGCGAATCTGCTCTTTATCGCATAGAACGCGCTGCCCGCCGCCTCCGCGCTCATGAGAAGCTGGGGCAGAAAGAGCGTCTTTTTTTCGAACTTTTCGCCCACCTCGTCGAGGGCGGGGATTATATGGCTGTTAATAACGTCGAGCGGGGCGACGGTGGCGAGCAGTTCTGCCGCACGCTGCGCCGCCTTTGCCTTCAGCCCCCTGACTATGCAGGCGCGGAGGTCTTCGCCCCCTTCAGCCGCCAAGGAGCCGCCCGAAAGGGTGTACGACGAGGTCAGCGCCGAGGCGTAATTTATATAGCCTATGCACTTTTCGTCCGCACCCGTGAGAGCGAGGAAGCTTTTATAGGTTTTTATCATCTCCTGCGAGGCGGGGTTGAGTATCGCCGCCGACAGCCCGCGGGCGAGCGCCATTGCAAAGAATGTGGAATTTATAAAGTCGCGGTTGGGCAACCCGAACGAGATGTTTGAAACGCCGAGCGAGGTGTTGCACCCCAGAGTATGGCGGATATAGCTGAGGCTGTCGAGCGCGGCGAGCGCGGCGCCGCCATCAGCCGACACAGCCATTGCCAGGGTATCGAACACTATATCGCGCTTTTTTATGCCGTGGCGGGCGGCGACTTTTAAAATGTTCCTTGCTATAGCCACCCTGCCCTCTGCCGTGGGGGGTATGCCGTCTTCATCCAGCGTGAGGGCGATGACTGCGCCGCCGTATTTTTTTACGAGGGGAAAGACGGCTTCCATGACCTCGCGCTTGCCGTTGACCGAGTTGACGAGCGGCTTGCCGTTGTACACGCGCATGGCGCGCTCCATGGCGGGGATATCGGAAGTATCTATCTGCAGCGGTAAATCGGTGACCGCCTGTATTTCGCATATGACCGAGGGCAGCACGCGGCTTTCGTCGAGTTCGGGCAGCCCGACGTTGACGTCGAGGATGTGCGCCCCCCTCTCCTCCTGCGCGACCGCCTCGCCGAGAATGTATGCGGTGTCGCCCGAGCGCAGCGCCTCCTTTAGCTTCTTTTTGCCCGTGGGGTTTATTCTTTCGCCGATGATGAGCGGCGCACCGCCGAAGGCGCATGCGTGGGTGTACGAGGCGACCGCCGTTATGTCCTTTTCGGTCACGGGCAGGGGCTGCAGCCCCGATACCGCCCGCCTTATCGCGCTTATATATTCGGGCGAGGTGCCGCAGCAGCCGCCAACGACGCGCACGCCAGACCTTACGAGCGCGGATATGTCCGAGGCAAACTGCTCGGCGCCGACAGAGTACACAGTTTCGCCCTCACTTTCGGCGGGCAGCCCGGCGTTGGGCTTTACCACCACCGGAGTGGAGCTGACGGCGAGCATGCGCCCGACGACTTCGGTCATCTGCGCGGGCGCGAGCGAACAGTTGACGCCCAGCGCGTCCACGCCCAGACCTTCGAGCACTGCCACGGCGGCTTCGGGCGAGGTGCCCGTCATGGTCTTGCCGTCCTCGCCGAACACGAGCGTGGCGAGCACGGGCAGCGAACAGCTCTCCTTTGCGGCTATGATTGCCGCCTTCATTTCGTATATGTCGTTCATCGTCTCTATGGCGATGAGGTCGGCGCCCGCTTCGGCGCCTGCCGATATGGTGATCTTGAATATTTCGACGGCTTCTTCAAAGGTCATGCTGCCCAGCGGGGCGAGCATGACTCCCAGCGAGCCGACGTCGAGGGCGACGAGAGCGCCGCTTGACGCCGCTGCGCGCACGGCGCAGACTATGCCCGCACGGACGACTTCGCGAGTGCGGTCGCCGAACTTTAAGGCGTTGGCGCCGAATGTGTTGGCGTATATTACGTCCGCACCCGCGGCTATGTAGCGGGCGTGGATGTCTTCGACGACTTCGGGGCGGGTAACGTTCCACTCTTCGGGCAGAGTGCCGAGTGGCAGCCCCGCCTTCTGGAGCATCGTGCCCATGGCGCCGTCGAGCACAACTATTGAGTTAAGTTTATCTTTGAACGTCATCTTTTATACCAACTATTGCCGTGACCGACTTTGAAGGCGTCATGAACAGCTCTTCCGAAAGCGTGACGCCTATATTTTTTGTTACATGCAGCGCGGCGAACACGTCGCGCTGGATCGCGAGGGGAAAGTCGCCGTAGCCCGGCGAAAAGCGGGCGGACAGGGCGGCATATTCCCCGCGTATGCGGGCGTGCACCTGGTTGCACCACTGTTCCGCGAGGGCGGAACCGAGCGCCTGCACGATCGCCGCGCGCGAGGGCGAAAGCCGCGCATATTTTGCGATCAGCCTGTCTATGCCGGCGCCCGCGGTGGCGGCAAACAGCACCAGCCCGCCGCAGCCCGAAAGATACTTTTCAATGTCGCGGCTGTCGGTCGAAGCAAAGCCCATATCCAGCCGTTCGCCGCGGGTGACGGAAAAATGCGCGTACACCGCCGCGAGCCTGCACGAAGAGAGCACTTCGCCTTCGCAGGCGGCGAGCTCGGCTTCGACTTCGTCCGAAGGCGCTGTCCCGCGCATATAGCCCAGATAGCGCAACGCCTCGTCCCTGTCTATGCGGTCCGCGCCGCCGTATATAACTTTCATACTATGCCTTTTAAATTGGCGCGTATGGCGGCGGCGACGTTGGGCTTGTTCATAGAATACACGTGCACAGCCTTTACGCCGTTGGCGTACAGATCTATTATCTGCTCGGTGGCATAGGCTATGCCCGCCTGGGTCATGGCGGCGGCATCCGAACCGAAGCGGTCGATTATCCGCCTGAAGCGGGCGGGCAGCGTGCTGCCCGAAAGGGACATCATGCGCTTTATCTGCTTTGCGTTGGTGACTGGCATTATGCCGGCAATGACGGGCACATATATGCCCGCTTCGCGTATCTTGCACAGGAAGGAATAGAACGCGTCGTTATCGAAGAACATCTGTGAAGTGAGAAAGTCGCAGCCGGCATCCACCTTTATTTTGAGGTTATCTATGTCGTCATATAGTGTTGCGCTTTCGGGGTGACCTTCGGGATAGCATGCGCCGCCTATGCAGAAACCGCCCGCCTCCCTTATTTCCGCCACGAGCTGACAGGCATAGGCATAGTCGAGATTGCCCGAAAAGTCCTTGGGCAAATCGCCGCGCAGCGCCAGGATATTTTCGATGCCCGAAGCCTTTAAGCGGGCGAGCTTTGCAGCCACGTCGGCGCGATCGGAGGATATGCACGAAAGGTGCGCCAGCGGCGTGACGTGCAGTTCGTCCTTCATGTGCTCGGCTATCGCGGCGGAGTATTCCGAAGTGCCGCCGCCCGCGCCGTAGGTGACCGACATGAAGTCGGGGGCGAGCGCGGCTATTTTATCGACTGCGGCGACTACGTCTTCGAACTTATCGTCCGTCTTGGGCGGAAAGACTTCGAACGAGAGCACCGCGTTTTTGCTCTGCAATATTTCTGTTATCTTCATAATATGATTTTACCACATACATTGCCCGCATTCAAGTGTTTTGCATAAATTTATGCGCCGCGCACCGCCATATGGGCGGCGCGCGGCGCATTTAAAGCGTGATATAGCCAAAATTACCCCGCCCGAAGGCGATATCTGCGCGGCGATCAGTCTTCGGACAGCGTTATCCGAACGGGATTGGCAAATTTTTTATTGAAGTCGTAAGTTACGCCCCTGTATTTGAACGCGGGGAGGGTGTCGAGCTGCACGTTGTGCAGCGCCTTGAATATCGAAGCGTCGACATCGGGATTGCGGTCGCGGAAATCCTTTATGAGTTTTTTTACGTCCTGCCGCGCCGACTGACCCTGCTGACCCACAGCCAGTCCTGCCGTGAGCTTGCAGGCGCAGGCTATGAAGGTGAGATCGTTGTACTGCTGCCAGTGCACTATGTCGTCTTCGAGCACGCAGTACAGCGGACGGATGAGCTGCATGCCCTCGAAATTGGCAGAGCGCAGTTTGGGCATCATGCCCTGTATCTGCCCGCCGAAGAGCATTGACATGAGCGTAGTTTCGATGACGTCCGACTTGTGGTGCCCCAAAGCTATCTTGTTGCAGCCGAGCTGTTTTGCCCTGTCGTAGAGAAACCCCCTGCGCATGCGGGCGCACAGATAGCAGGGATGCTCGCCGCCGATGAGGTCGTTGACGTCGAATATGTCCGAGCGGTATATACGAGCGGGGATGCCCAGCCTTTGCAGATTTTCGGCTATGAGCTTGGCATTGGTCGGGCTGTAACCGGGATCCATAGAGATATATTCCGCTTCGAACGGGATATCGGAGTGACGGTGAAGTTCCTGTATGCACTTGGCGAGCAGCATGGAATCCTTGCCGCCGGAAACGCACACGGCTATCCTGTCGCCCTCCTCTATTAGGTTATACGCCTTGACCGCCTCTAAAAAGCGCGACCATATCCCCTTGCGGAATTTGGTTATGATCGAGCGCTCTAT
>CALVHH010000020.1 GCA_944327465.1 uncultured Clostridia bacterium
ATCCGTCTATGAGCTGTAAAAGCCATAGGAATAGCTGCAAGGCTATTTCTTGCAAAAATATCAGCATTTATCCTCCTTTATCTGAAAACAGGGCGGCGAGAACGCCTCGCCGCCCTTCCGTTCAGAAATTATATTTTTATGCGCCAACCCAAGCGGACAGACCGTTGATGAGAAGAGGCGCGCCCATCGCCACGACGAAAATTATAACGATACCGATAATCAGGTTCTTGACCATATCACGCGCATTGATCTTTTCTTCGTTTCTGTGTGCGATTGCAATCTTAATGCCGATATAGGCACCCCAGATAACGACCACCGCCGCAAGCGCGATGACAATGTAAATCCAGAAGCTGTCGATCAGCCCTTTGAGTTTTTCTACGATCTGGGCGAGATTCTCGTCCAGCCCCGTTGCCAACAAATTGATATTCATGTGTTATGTAGTCCTCCTTTTTTAATTTTGATTTTTGTTCTTTCTCTTCTTCATGAAGATCACCGCGCCGATTCCGCCTGCCACGAGCAGTAAGAATACGACAAGCAGAATGATTGCCGTTCCCGCACTTCCTTTCCCATCATCTTCTGCGGGTTCCATCGTATCACCGGGCTGTTCCTCATTGCCGCTGTCGGGTGTTTCACCGGGCTGTTCCTCATTGCCGCCGTCGGGTGTTTCGTCGGGCTGTTCCTCGTTGCCGCTGTCGGGCGTTTCGTCGGGCAATTCTTCGTCACCGCCGTCGGGCGTTTCGTCGGGCAGTTCCTCGTCGCCGCCATCCGGAATTTCGGGTGCTTCGCCTGCCGAAATATCGAACATCGTCAGCTCTGTGCCGTTCTCATCCATAATGGTTACGATGTAATTGCCATACAATCCGGCGTAGTCAACCTGTCCGTATTCGTTGGCAAAAAGCTGAATTTCCTCGCCGCTTTCACTTTTCAGATTTACCGTGAGATTGCCGACTTTGCTGTCACCGCAAGCACAGACACGGAGAGCAATGAAATATTTATCCTCGGCGTTATCCTGCACATGCAACTGATACAGATGCTTGTGCTGAGGTTCTTGCTCTTCCTCTTCGATATATCCCGTATCGCCGCTGGTCACGAAATCCGAAAGATAACTGTAATTGCAGACAACGCAAAGATGTCTTGTGTAACCTACGCTGTCCTCTGTCGCTTCCACAACAATGTCGAGATAGGTATGCCCCGTTGCCTTGGTGTAATCGGTAACATATCTGTCGCCGCAGTCTGCACATTTATGTTCGGTATAGCCATAGCTCACGCACGTTGCGGGCATTACCGTTTCAAGATAGGTATGTCCATTGGGTTCGACGAAATCGGATACCTTCTCCTCACCGCAGGTCTCGCAGGTATAGGTAGTATAGCCGCCCTCTGTACAAGTAGGTTCGGTCACAACTTCCGAATAGGTATGACCGAGAGCTTCCACATAGCTGTCCTTAAACGAATATCCGCAGTCCGAACAAGTATGCAGCGTATAGCCCTGTTCCGTACAGGTAGGCGCAACAACTTCATCCGTGTATGTATGCCCCTTTTCGTCCACGAACGTATCCGAATACTCGTATCCGCAAGCCGTACAGAAGTGGGTCACATATCCCTTGTGCGTACACGTCGCAGGAACGGTGATGTCCACGAACGAATGTCCGAGAGCGGGAACAAAATTGTCCGTATAGCGCTCGCCGCAATTCGTACAGGTATAGACTGTATATCCCTGCTCGGTACACGTTGCCGCAACCACATTGATTGCTTCAAAATCGTGTTCGCAAGGCTCGCCGCTTTCGGAATACGTCATCGCCAGCGGCATTGCCGCCGCAACTTTGACATTTGCCGACGTGCTTGCGTCTTTTTCGATATTCCCGCAACCGACCATCGCTATGCTTGCGATAATGCCGATTACAAGAAGCGGAATGAATTTCAAAAATTTCTTCAACTTTCTTCTCCTTTTCCTTTTATTTTTTTGCCTGTGCCTGCAATTCAAGCAGTTTCGGCAGTTCTTCGCTCAGATATTTATTGAGCGTATTCAGTTTTTGCTGTGTACTGATGTCCGTGTACTCTTTGAGAAGCATGGCAATCAGCGTTTGCTTATCTTCAAGCCTTGTCCCCATCAGCGCCTGAGCATCCTCCTCGTCAAGCATTTGCGCCACTTTGAGGATTTTCTCGTGTACTTCTTTGACCTTATCGTTCCACGCCTTATCGAGCGCGGCGAAATCGTGCATCTTTTCTTTTTCCTCCTGCGCCTGCTCTTCTTCGCGCCGCTCTATGGCATCGAGCTGCTTTTCCTCCTCCTCTTTCCGGCTTCCGCCCAGAATATCGAACACATATTCGCTCTTATCGAACAGCCGCGCCTCTCGCTTGGATATGTCCGCCTTGCCTGCCGCGAAGTAAACATCTTTCAGTTCATACGACGGCGTAAAGCGTGACCATATAGGCTCGTACCCTCTGACCGATACGATCGCGTCGCCCTTCTCGTTTCCGTTCAGGCGTTCGAGCATACCGATCGTAATGAGCGGTTGATTGCTTGCACCCGTATTCGACGACGCAGGGTTTTCCGCACTCGTATTGACAGAGAAATTTTTGACTTTCTTCTGTCCGCAAAGTTCCGAAAATTCTCTTCGCGTATCCGGATCGTCCGAACCTATAAATATCTTGACGTT
>CALVHH010000021.1 GCA_944327465.1 uncultured Clostridia bacterium
TGGCAGGGGAAACACGATTCGAACATGCAACCGACGGTTTTGGAGACCGCGACTCTACCGTTGAGCTATTCCCCTAAAAGTTAGCTTAATTAGTATATAATAAACACAGTTTTAAGTCAACTGTTTTTGGAGATATATTTATGAAAAAAAGATATAAGCTGGGTATTATCGGCTGCGGCTTTATGGCTCATGCGATATTGAGGGGGGTGGTGCTGTCCGATTATCTCAGTGCCAGAAAAATAATCGTCAGCGATCGCGACGAGTTAAAACTTAAGGACGTAAACGAAGAGCTCGGCGTTGACATTACTGCGGATAACCGTAAGGTCGCTTCGGAGAGCGAGTATGTGCTTTTTGCAATAAAGCCGCAGAATTTTGAAGAAGTTGCCGCGCAAATATCCGATATCAGGATAGAAAAAGTTATCTCCATAATGGCGGGGCTCAAACGCAGTTATATAAAAAATGCGCTGGGCGTGGGGCTGATAAAGGTTGCCCGCTGCATGCCCAATCTTCCCTGTTCGGTAGGCAGCGGAGCAATGGGGATCGATATGTCGGATTATAATAAGAATGTGGACGACACGCAGTTTATAACAATGCTGTTCGGCTGTCTCGGAAGCGTGGTAAGTCTTTCCGAAGACAAGCTCGATGCCGTCACCGCCATAAGCGGCAGCGGTCCTGCATATGTGTTTATGTTCATAGACGCGCTGACGGATGCCGGCGTTAAGCACGGGCTTACAAGGGACGAGGCGGCGACACTGGCTGCGCAGACGGTTTTTGGTGCGGCGGAGATGGTTCAGCATAGCGAAGAACCGATAGAAAAATTGATAGAGAGTGTGTGCAGCAAGGGCGGAACTACCATCGAAGCTGTAAAGTCGCTCGAAGAAAACAATTTCCGCGGAATAATCGGCGAAGCCGTGGATGCGTGTGTGGCGCGTTCGAAAGAGTTGGCGAAGAGATGAAGAGGGTTACTTTATATACCGACGGCGCCTGTTCGGGCAATCCCGGCATCGGTGGGTATGGCTGTCTTCTGATGTATAACGGGCACGAAAAGAGGCTTTCGGGCGCCTTTGCAGATACCACAAACAACCGCATGGAGATATATGCCGTCATTTGCGGCTTGGAGTGCCTTAAAGAGCCGTGTGAGGTGGATGTATACAGCGATTCGGCTTATACCGTCAATGCTTTCAACAACGGCTGGATATACTCGTGGGAAAAATCCGGATGGAAGAAAGCTGACAATAAGCCCGTGTTGAACGATGATTTGTGGAAGGAGCTGCTGGCTCTGACGCGTATACATAAGATAAATTTTATCAAAGTTAAGGGGCACGCCGACAACGAATACAACAATCTCTGCGATAAGCTTGCCACCGACGCCGTCAAAAATTTCACGCATTAATTATAAAGGCGACACATAAAAGATATAATATAAAGTAAATGAAATATGATAAAAAGGCAGTTTTTGCTGTTCTGAAAGACGTTTCGAATATTCTCCTGACAATAGCGATCGGCGCGGTAGCGCTGATGTTTGTGTTGTTGGGGCTGCGCGACGTTAAAATTAATAAATATCTTGCCGTTCTTGTAAATTATTACGAAGTGTTCGTGTGGGTCGCGGCGGCGATAGCGTTCATAGTTCTCGCGCTGTATGTAGTATTCTACCTGATGAAAAAACAATCGCTGTACAGACTGTTTTTTTTAGGGGTCGTATGCGCGGCGATTTTTGCAGTAATATTCTATATCCTCTGTCATACGGGAGGAATACGCTTTGTTACGGACCAACAGGCGCTGCAGCAGTACATCGACGGCTTCGGTGCCTGGGCTGTGATAATTTATATATTGTTTTCCTATCTGCAGGTGGTCATTCTCCCCGTGCCGGGGTCTGTCACTGTGGCGGCGGGCGTCATGTTGTTCGGTTGGCTGGAATGTGCGGTATATAGCTTTATCGGCATCGTTCTGGGCTCAATTACAGCTTTTGCCATAGGCAGATTGATAGGCTATAAGGCAGTTTGCTGGATAGTCGGCAAAGAGGACTTGGATAAGTGGCTGGATAAGATAAAGGGCAAGGACTATCTCATTCTGTCGCTGATGTTTCTGCTGCCTATGTTTCCCGACGATGTCCTGTGTTTTGTCGCGGGGCTTTCATCGATGACGTGGCCGTATTTCTTGATAATGATAGCAATAACAAGGCTGATATCATGCTTTACCGTTGCGCCGTCGATAAACCTCATACCGTTCAACGAATGGTGGGGTATAATCACCTGGGTTGTCATTCTGGCGATAGTTGTATTGGCGTTTTATCTTGTATGCAAGTATTCGGACAGGATAGATAGTTTTATAAAAAATAAATTGAAGCTCGGCAGCAAGAAAAATAGAGACAGTAAAAATATTGATAAAAAATGATATGTTGCCCGCGGCAAACAATATGTTTGCCGCGGGCAACTACGGGCATTGACTGTGTGGAAAATATGGAAGTTGCAATAATCGGCGGCGGCGCCGCGGGGCTCATGGCGGCGTATGCTGCGGCAAAAAACGGTAACCGCGTGACCGTCTATGAAAAAAACGGCAAGTGCGGCAAAAAGATTTACATAACGGGAAAGGGCAGATGTAATTTTACGAATGCCGTTTCACCTGAAGAGTTTTTGGAACACGTCGTAAACAATCGCAAATTTTTGATGAGGGCGATCTATGCGTTCACGCCCGAAAGCTGTATAAGGTTTTTTGAAGACGGCGGCGTTCCCGTAAAGGTGGAGCGCGGCAACCGCGCATTCCCTGCATCGGACAAGGCGAGCGATATCACAAGGTGCCTTGAAAAGTATTGCAAAGAAGAACATGTTGGCATATGTCTGGATGAAGAAGTGCTGGATTTTTGTATTTTGAATGGTACTGTGTCTGACATAATAACTACAAAAGGCAGGAAAAGTGTCGACAGAATAATCGTTAGCACGGGCGGCATAACATATCCGTCGACGGGGTCGACGGGAGACGGCTACAAATTTGCGCTTAAGGCGGGACATTCTATAGTTGCTCCTGTGCCGGCGCTCTGCGGACTTAACCTTGCAGGCAGCTTTTTTAAAAAATTGCAGGGACTTACGCTGAAAAATGTTGCGCTCGGCGCTACGTATGACGGCAAAACTATATACAGTCAGATGGGGGAATTGCTGTTCACGCACTTCGGTGTTTCGGGACCTTTGGTGCTTTCGCTCTCGTCGGTCATAAACAGGCTCGATTTGAAAAGACTCAAAGTGCGGCTCGACCTGAAACCTGCCCTTGACGAGCAGACGCTCGACAGGCGGCTGCTGCGTGATTTTGAAGAGAATGCAAATAAGAGCATTTTCAATTGTTTAAGAAATTTGCTGCCGCTCTCGCTCATCGATGTCGTGCTGGGCAGAGCAGGTCTGCCTGCAGATAAGAAAGTTAACATTATTACGCGCTCCGAACGCCTTGCGCTATTGACAACGATTAAAAATTTTGATATGATTGTTGTGTCTTTGCGGGGAGCCGAAGAAGCTATAATCACATCCGGCGGCGTCAACGTGAAAGAGATAAACCCTGCGACAATGGAGAGCAAACTTGTAAAAGGGCTCTATTTTTGCGGAGAAGTTCTCGATGTGGACGCGTTTACCGGCGGATTCAATTTGCAGATAGCTTTTTCCACCGGCTATGCCGCAGGCAAGTCTATAAAGGATTGAACAGCTTATGAAAGCAATTAGAGGAGCAACGACGCTCAGCTGCGATACCGCCGAAGAGGTACGCACGGCTACGCGTGAATTGCTGCAATCGATAGCTAAGATAAACGGACTCAAAAATGACGAGATAGTCTGTATGATGTTTTCTTCTACCGCAGACATAAAGTCATTGTATCCGGCGAAAGCTGCCAGGGAGGCAGGATTTTGCGATTGTGCGCTCTATTCGTCGCTCGAACCCGATATTTCAGGTTCGCTTGCCATGTGTATAAGGGTCATGGTGCTCGCCGATATCGACCGCAAAGTAAAGTATGTGTATCTGCGCGGCGCAAAGTCGCTTCGCAAAGACCTCAGCGATGTGATAAATATCGCCCTGGACGGCCCTGCCGGCAGCGGCAAGAGTACCGTGTCCAAGCTTGTGGCAAAAAAACTCGATATACTAAGTCTTGATACCGGCGCCATGTATCGCGCCGTTGCGCTGAAATGTATAAATGAAGGCGTAGATTATTCCGAAAAGAGCCAGGTCGACAGGGTAGTCGAAAACATAGACCTCAGGGTTGAATACGGCAATGGCGGACAGCTTACGCTGCTCGACGGAAAGGATGTGTCCGGCGACATAAGAACTTCGCAGGTTTCCATGCTGGCTTCGTATGTCTCCGCCTATCCGTCGGTCAGGGCAAAGATGGTCAGCCTTCAGCGCGAGATAGCTTCGCGCGTTTCGTGCATTCTCGACGGTCGAGATATTGGCACAAACGTACTGCCAGATTGTTTGTATAAGTTCTTCCTTACGGCATCGCCCGAAGTGCGAGCAGAAAGGAGATTTAAAGAGGACAAGCTCAAGGGATCGACGCAGACGTACGAAGATATTTTGCTTGAGATAAACGAGCGTGACGCTCAGGACAGGAACCGCGCCGTTGCGCCATTGAAGTGTGCTGACGACGCCGTGGTTATCGATACATCCGAGATGACTGCCGAAGAAGTAGCCAATACAATTTGTGAAAGAATACAGGAAAAGATATGATGGACAATGAAGAAAGAGTGCGCATGGCAAAATTGCGCAGAACTTTCGATAAATTAAGAAAATGGGAAAAGGTGATATTTCATCCTCTGTTTCCCTACAAAAAGCACGGCAATCTTACCAGACATAACGAAGGTTCGCTTATAATAATCGGCAATCATTACAGTATCTGGGATGTCATACCCGCAGCTATGGCGACCGACAGAGCTATACATTTTATGGCAAAGAGCCAGCTTGCCGAAATAAAGTTTGGAAAGTGGGAGATAGGTCGCGCCGCGTTGGACTGGCTGCAGTGCATAGTGGTAAAGCGTGACGGCAGCGATGTGCAGGCCGTCAAGACGGCTTTAAGATATTTAAAGAACGGAGAAGTTGTCAATATATTTCCCGAAGGTACGCGGAATCACAGTTACGACGAGTTTTTGCCCTTTAAGAGCGGCGCAGCCGCACTGGCTATAAAGACGAGAACGCCAATAGTGCCTGTTGTAGAGGTGGAGAGACTCAAATTTTTGCACAAAGTCGACGTCATTTATGGCGACCCCATCTATTTGACGAAGTACTATGGCAAACGTATGACTGCTGATGAGCTCGAAAAAGTCGACGAATGGCTGCGCTCGGTGATGATGAATATGCGCCGGGCGTTTATCGACAGGCATCATCCCAAAATAAAACCGTTGAAGCCCAAGAAAAAATAACGATGAAGGTAGTAATAGCAAAAAACAGCGGATTTTGCAGAGGCGTGCAGAAAGCTGTCGACATGGCGATGAGCGTTTCGCCCGAAAATACCTATGTTTTGGGAGAGATAATCCACAATTCACACGTCGTCGAGGCGATAAAGTCGCGAGGCATAACGACGGTAGACGATTTAAGCGAAGTGCCCGACGGCGCTACGGTCATTTTCCGTTCGCACGGCGTGCCCGCGGCTTATTATGACAGATGCGCAGACCGCAATATAAAAGTTATTGACTGCACTTGCAGTTTCGTCAGGAACACCCAGCGGATAGTAAAGGATGAATATGCTTCGGGCAAGTCGATAGTGATTGTGGGCGAGGCGGCGCATCCCGAAGTCATAGGATTGCAGGGTTGGTGCAACAACAGCGCACTCGTAGTCAACGATCCTTCTGCCGATTTTGGCGATATTATTGACAAAGATGTCTGTGTAGTTGCTCAAACTACCTTTTCTATAGAAAAATTTGAAAAAATAATAGAAAATATTAAAAATCTGTGTGAAAAAACAGTTGCTGTTTTCAAAACAATTTGTTATACTACTTATGATCGTCAGTTTGAAGCAGCCAGGCTTTCGTCTGAGTGCGAAGCCATGCTGGTCATAGGCGGTCTAAACAGCAGCAATACAAATAAGCTCTACGAAATATGCTTATCGCATTGCAATAACGTGTTCAGACTTTCAGGTCCCGAGGACCTGGATTTCGATAAAATTAAAAAATTTAAAAGTGTAGGTATTGTATCGGGGGCATCTACCCCGATGGCGCAAAACCGGGAGGTTCTCTTAAAGATGGAAGAAAAAAGCACAGAAGTAAACGCAGCAAGCTCCATGGCGGATGTTGTTGCAAAGATTGACAGCGAATCGAAGTTCAAGAGAGGTCAGATAGTTACTGCCACCATATCCGAAGCTACGGACGACGGTCTGCAGATTCTTTTGCCTTTCTCAAAGAAGGAAATTCCTTTGAGTAAGGATGAACTTGACTGTGAAGAATATAATGCGGCAGACTATGCAGGCAAGGTCGGTGAACCTATCGATTTGTTGGTCGTTGAGCTTAAGCCCTCTTTAAAGCTCTCGCAGAAGATGATAAAAGTTCTCGCCGAGGAAGAATCCAAGATTGCCGAAATAGAATCCGGCAAGGAATTCCAGGTTGAATGCACCGGTTATAACAAGGGCGGTCTTACCGCAGCCATAGGCAGTTATTCCGTATTCGTACCCGCAAAGGAAATTCGTCCCAGCTTTGTAAAAGACCTTACAAAGTATGTTGGCAAGACGCTTCGTCTCCGCGCCCTCGAGGTCAAAAAGGATGCGAGAAAGAAGGAGATAATCGCTTCGCAGCGCGTCATCCTTCAGGAAGAAAAGGATGCAAGGGAAGCCGCAAAGGCCGCAAAGGAAGCCGAGTTCTTTGCAAACATCGCCGTCGGCGACGTTGTAGAGGGCAAAGTTGAAAGAGTTACTTCCTTCGGCGCCTTTGTCTCCGTCAACGGTTTCGACTGTCTGGCTCACATTTCCGACCTGTCGTGGACGGGTGCCAAGGCTGTGACCGACGTTCTTGAGATAGGCAAGACATATCAGTTCAAGGTACTTAAAGTTGACCAGGAAAGCAAGAAAGTATCGATAGGCTATAAGCAGCTTCAGCCTCAGCCTTGGGATATTGTTGCAGATAAGTATGCCGTAGGCGAAGTTATCCACGGTAAAGTAGTTCGTATAGTTCCATTCGGAGCTTTCATTGAAGTTGAAAAGGGCGTTGACGGTCTTGTTCACGTCTCCCAAATCAGCTATGAAAGGATCGAAACTCCTGCCGCAGTGCTCAACGTCGGCGACGAAGTGGATGCAAAGATAATTTCCCTTGACCCCGTAGCCAAGAAAATGAATCTTTCCATCAAGGCAACTCTCCCCGAACCCGAAAGAAAGCCCAGAGCGGAGAAAGTCAGCGAAGAGGGTGCTCCCAGAAGGAGTCGCGCTCCCAGAAAGTCTGAAGACGAATACTCCGACTGGAGCGAAGGTTCTATCTCTATCGGTACTTCGCTTGGCGATTTGCTTGCCGATGCCCAGAAGAACAACAAATAATTCAGCCCACAGTAATAGTCATATATGCATGAAAAACTCTCCGCATAATTGCGGGGAGCTTTTTCTTTTCGCATGCGTTTCAGGCGTTTAACTGTCTTTGTAAAAGGTTATATATATTAATGTGATATAACACATGGAGGCTTATTATGAAGGAAGGCAATATTAAAATTTCCAGCGAAAATATGATGCCTATAATCAAAAAATGGCTCTATTCCGACAAGGATATATTCCTGAGGGAAATAGTAGCAAACGGCATCGATGCCATAACAAAATTTAAAAAGCTTGTATCGGTAGGTTCGGCGCAGGAAAACGCCGATGAAGAGTACTGCATCAAAATATCCGTCGATAAGGATGCCAAAACTCTTTCCGTGGAGGACAACGGCATAGGCATGACCGAAGAAGAGGTCGAAAAATATATTACGCAGATAGCTTTTTCAGGAGCTTCGGATTTTCTTGCAAAGTACGAAAAGGCGGGCGGCGACGGCATAATCGGTCACTTCGGTCTCGGTTTTTATTCCGCATATATGGTTTCGGGCAATGTCGAAATATACACCAAGTCATATAACGGCAGCGCTGGTGTGCATTGGAAGTCCGATGGCGATAAAAAGTACACGATAGAGGAGTTCGATAGGTCAGAACGCGGTACAAAGATAGTAATGCACATCCTCGACGAGGAAAAGGAGTTCCTTGAAGAGAGCAAAATAAGGGAGCTGGTCAATAAATATTGTTCTTTTATGCCTTACAATATCTATGTCGGATATAAGGGTGACGGAAAGGACAAACCTTTGAATACGACGGTTCCCCTATATACAAAGCAGGCAAAGGATTGCAAGGACGAAGAATACAAGGAGTTTTACACCAATACATTCTTCGATTTCAATCAGCCCATATTCTGGGTGCACCTCGATATGGATTATCCGTTCAGACTCAAGGGCATATTGTATTTCCCCAAGGTCAAAAATAAGGTCGAGCTTGAGAGGGGCAAAGTTAAACTCTATTGCAACCAGGTATTCATTGCCGACAATATCAAGGAAGTCATACCCGAATTTCTCATGCTTTTGAACGGCGTCATCGATTGCCCCGATATCCCGCTGAACGTTTCGCGTTCGTTCCTGCAAAACGACCGTCAGGTACAGCGCATTTCAAAGTATATAACGCGCAAAGTTGCCGATAAACTTGTGGCGCTCTTCAACAACGACAGGAAAAAGTATGAAGAATGCTGGGGTGACCTTGCAAACTTTATAAAATTCGGCTGCATAAAGGATGAAGACTTTTATCAGCGCGTAAAAGATATAATAATTTATAAAGATATCAACGGGCAATATAAAAATGTAAACGAATTTTTAGGACTTCCCGCAGAAGAGCAGAGCGGCGAGGAGAGTGCCGATAGTCAGTCGGACGATAAGGACAAGCAATCGAAGCCTGCTACAATTTATTATGTGTCTGACGAGCAGCAACAGGCGCAGTATATAAAGATGTTTAAGGATGCAGGGCTGAACGCCATAATCTGCGATAACTTCATTGACCCTCATTTTGTAAGTTATCTTGAATATAAAGCGCCCGATAAACTCAAGTTCATGCGCATTGATGCAGATATTGCGGGGGCGCTCAAAGGCGACGACGTCGCCGAAGACAGCGTGCTTATAGATATATTTAAAAACGCCATTGCCGACGATAAGCTTACTATCAAAACGCAGGCGCTGAAAAACTCTGCCGTTCCCGCTGTGATAAACGTAGATGAATATATGCGCAGATATTCGGAGATGGGTTCTTTCTATGGCATGAGCGACGGCGACGTGGCAAAGACAATGATAATAAACGTCGCAAACCCCGTTGTTGCCAGATTGAAGGAACTTGACGACCAAAAGCAGAAATTTGTTGCAGGTTATATATATTCGTTGGCGTTGCTCGCTTATAAAAAGCTGACTCCGGAAGAATTCGAAAAATTCATTTCGGAAAATTTGACATTGTTAAACGAGTATGTAAAATAATCAAAAAAAGTTTTCGACCGCCTCTACAGGCGGTCTTTTTTTGTGTTATTAAGAATAACTTAAAGTGTGAATTTAAAATTTTTGCCGCCGGAGCTCAAATGCGGCATCGACTGTATAAACAATAACTTCTTGACTGAAATCAGGATAAGGAGGGGACAGCCTGTAATAATACAGTACTGCGGAGAATATGTATATATAAACCGCTACGGCGTATGCAGGTGTGCGGATGAAGCGATAAGGATTTACGATGTGGACGGGCTGTTGGCTTCGGCGCTGTCGGACGGGTTGTACGCATACGCCGAACAGCTCAAGAGTGCGTTTATAACATTGGAGGGCGGTGTGCGCATAGGCATCGCCGGTGAGTATGTCACCGAAAATTTAAAAATAGTTACCGTCAGAGGTGTAACTTCTCTCAATGTGCGCATACCGCACGACGTTTGCGGCTGTGCGGCGGATATTTTTGCAGCAACCCAGCGTAAAAATGCGTGCAGCGTCCTAATATTTTCTCCGCCGGGGTTTGGCAAAACAACGATGTTGAGGGATATGGCAAGGCATTTTGCAAAATCGTATAACGTACTCATAGTTGACGAGCGCAACGAAATATACGCTTCGGATGCCGACGGCGACGGCTACAAGCTTGGTGAAATGTGCGACGTGGTGCGCGGAGGGGATAAACTGAGCGCGTTTTCAAGCGCCATAAGGGCCATGAACCCGCAGGTTATAGTAACGGACGAGCTCTATGGTGAAAGGGATATCGCTGCGATCAAATATGCGCACGACTGCGGAATGGCGGTATGTGCTTCGACACACGTGACGGATGAGTCGCTTTTGCGCGAAATGCCGTTTGAATTTTTCTGTCGGCTGACCGGCATCGGCAGAGGGGTCATCATCTATGATAAAAATTTTGATATTGTGCGCGATTATAGCGGCAACGACTTCGATAGGAGTCATCCTTTCGGCTGATAAAAAGAGGAGGGCGCAGGTCTACACCGAATTATATGAATTCAACGAAAAAATGCTCATAAATTTGAAATTCGGCAGAATGAAGATATCCCAAATTGCCGCACAGTTCAGATATATGCCTGACATAGTAGTTGGCAAACGTGTTCTCGGCGGCGAGGACGGACGATTTATAGATGAATATATAAAGAATATAGGCATAAGTAACAGTTCGTCACAGATAGACTATTTAAATGAGCGCAGAAACGCGATAAGGAAAAATATGGAAGAAAGCCAAAACAACTACAAAAAGTACAGCTCGCTGTATATAAAGATTGCACTGATGATAGGTATACTTATTGCGGTGTTGCTTGCGTAATGGATATCAGCATAATTTTTAAAATAGCAGCGGTGGGAATAATCGTCACGATTATCTGTCAGATACTTAAAAAATCGGACAGGGACGATATAGCTACAATAGTAAGTCTTGTGGGTCTGATAATAGTGCTCACCGTAGTAATATCCATGATAGCCGACCTGTTCGAGCAGGTGAGTGCGCTCTTTGATATTTTCCGATGATACTGCGTATCTGTTTTGTTGCGATAGTTACGGCGATAAGTGCCGTAATTCTTAAGATAAATAAACCCGAATACGTTCCCGTTTGCCTTACGGCTGGCGGAGTGCTGCTGTTGGTATTTGCGTCCGATTATCTTTCGGCAAGCCTTGAATTCATAAAGCAATTTGCGCAGCAGACGGGTATAGACAGTTCACTGTTGCGCCTGATATTTAAAATTGTGGGCGTCGGCTATCTTATTGAGCTCACCTCAGGCGCGGTAAAGGATCTCGGTTTCGAAAGTCTTGCGGACAAACTTGTATTATGCGGCAAACTAATCATATTTTTAATGGCTGTGCCCATTCTCAAAACGATGTTCACGCTCATTATCTCTCTTGCAGATATGGCATAAGGTTCAGGATTGCGGCAGCAATTATTTTGGCTTTGCTCTCTCTTTTGTTGCTTTTGTCTGTAGGCGGTGCAGCCGCCGCCGACGACGGCGAACAGCAGCTCAATCAGAACATTGTTGATATCTTAAACGGGCTGGATTTATCCGAACTCGACGAGTATTTAAAAAATCATCCCGATGAAACGCTCTCCGGTTTCGGCGATAGCGCCCGAAGCATCGTGGAATATCTCATCCGCGGCAATCTCGGTATCGATTATTCGGGCTACATAGGTGAAATTTTAGCGCTGTTGTTCGATAACGTGCTCAAACTGCTGCCGTCGTTTGCCCAGATAGCCGCGTTGATGATATTGTGTGCCGTTGTCAGAAGTTCCGAAGGCAGTGTAATAGGCAGAAGTACGGCAAAGGCGGTCTGTATGGCTTGCTACGCCGTTATAATAGCAATACTTGCGGCGCTGCTCGGGGCAATAATATCTTCGGCTTCGGAGAGCATAAATAACTTGAAATCACAGGTAGAGGTGGTAACGCCCATACTTGTGACATTGACCGTCCTCACCGGCGGCAGCAATTCGGGAGCGATATACTCTCCGTCGGCACTTTTTATTTCCGGTGCCGCCGTAGATATCGTCTGCGATATGATATTTCCCGCAGCTGTTGCCGTTATAATAATAAATTTTATATCAAAACTGTCGCCGGAGTTGTCTTTTTCCAACGCGGCAAAGCTGATCAAGAGCATTTTAAAGTGGGTTATAGGTATTACACTGGCAATTTTTTCAATTTTTATTACCATTCAGGGTACGGCATCGTCGCTGTTTGACGGCATATTTTTTAAGGCGACGCAGTATCTTGTAGGCAGTTCCGTGCCGATAGTCGGGAATTTTTTGTCATCGGGCATCAATATGATGGTGGCTGCAGGTTCCGTAATAAGGAGTTCGGTAGGTATGATAGGCATAGTACTTCTTGTTGCAGAAATTGCACCGCCCATAATACTTTTTGCGTCGTTTTCGCTGATATTAAAATTCATTGCCGCAGTTGCACAGCCCGTGGGCGAAGGCACTCTGTCTGCATTGTTTTCCGAGCTCGGCGGCGACATTGAATACTTTATTGCAGGGCTGTTCACCGTTGCTTTCATGTATATTGTAGTTGTTATGCTTATAATAAATTCGGCGGTAAGTTTTATATGACGGCATATATAGCCTCGGCTGCCGGTGCGGTGTTTCTGACCGTTGTCGTCGGTATGATAATTCCCGACGGAAAAATGGCAAAGAGCATAACTTTTGTGTTGAAGATAGCGTGTATTCTCGTGTTGCTTTCGCCGCTCATCAATATTTTTTCTATAGATATCGGCGCGGAGACTGGTGCGATAATCGATTATGACGGTCTGTCGGATATACTTTCTTCAAACCAGAGCGCGCAACTTGAAAAACTTATCTTTGAACAATTCGGCGTCGGGTGCGAATGCAGCGTGTATATAGATTACGATGGCCAATCGTTGAATCAGACTGGTGTGCTGATATCGGCGGATGATGCCGAAAGCAGTCTAATTGAGGAAATCGTATCATATTTGCGCGAGCTCGGCTATATAAATATAAACGTAAATGAAAAAATTTATTGAGGCGTTAAAGACCAATAAAACACTGCTTATAATTCTTGTCATAGTTTTTGCGCTCATTGCAGTCGTTGTCGTTTTCTATGACGATGATGTGTCTGCTGGAGCGCAGGCGAATAAGACTTCTACTGAGGTAAAAATTGAATCCATGCTTTCGCGCATAGACGGCGTGGGAGAAAACGAAGTGTTCGTGACCGAGACAGACGGGGAGATAGAGGGGATAGTGGTTGTGTGCAGCGGCGCCGACAGCATCATGACGCGAAATGATATCATAAACGCGCTGTCCACAATACTTGATATCAATAAAAATATCATAGCCGTATACGCTATGAATTAATAAGGAGAGGCTTATGACCAAGAAGAAAAAAATCATCATCATGTCGTCGCTGGTGTTTTTGCTTGCAGTTACGGCTATACTCAATGTGTTGCTCGTTACAAACAATGCTGCAGCCGACGCCGATGCGGTGACAACGGCAAACTACTTTTCTACATATCGCTCCGAGCGCACGACTACGCGCAGCGAAGAGTTGCTGCAGCTTGACAGCGTCATAGAACTGTACGACGAGGGCAGCGAGAGATATGAGCAGGCTGTCGATCTCAAAATGCAGATAATCGAAGTGATGGAAGATGAGCTTGTTCTGGAATCCATGATAAAATCGCTCGGTTTTTCCGACGCAGTTGTATCGATAGGCATGGATTCGGAAAACGTAAACGTCTTTATCAATTCCGACGAGCTCTCGACGGATACCGCGCTGTCGATATATAATCTACTGCGCAATGAAGCCGATGTCGCTCCGACAAACATAATTATAATGCCTGTTTATTCACAAATTTGAAATTAAATGTTGCAAAGCGCTAAAAGTTGTGCTATAATTATATGGAAATCAGATTAATCTGTTTTTTAGGAGAAGCTTATGGCACACATCAGACCCGACAACACACAGAAGGGCAAAATTTCTTACAATGCGGGGATAGTGAGCGGCATAGTCGCCCTTGCTGTTTCCGAAGTGGACGGAGTCACCTTACTCAATACAAAGAGCAAGGGCATTAAGCTGCTGTTTGAAAAGCAGGGTATAGTTGCGGATATCAGCGTAAAGGTCGATTACGGATACAACGTGCCTTCGCTTGCTTTCCGCATTCAGCAGTCTATAAAGCACAACGTCGAATCCATGACAAAATACAAGGTAGATAAGGTGGACGTTCACATTCAGGATGTCAATTTTCCTGAAAACGCAATTATTTGAAATAATTTAAACGTATTCCCTTAATATATTTTAAGGGAATATTTTACTTTTAAACGGTATTATTATGAGAACTATAGCAAGAGAGACACTTTTCAAATTGGTTTTTTCGTCGCAGTTCGGCGACGAGGGGATAGACAGGACCTTAAAAAGTAACTTGTATAAAATTAATAAGCTCGATGACAGCGATAAGGAGTACTGCGAAAGGGTTCTCGGTGTCATAGCCGGGCATTCTGAAGAATTTGCGTCGCTTTTGAACGAGTATTCACATTCGTTCCCCGAAAGCCGAATTTTTCCTGCCGATAAAAGTATAATGCTCATCGCCCTGTCCGAACTTCTTTATATGGATGATATCCCTAGGAAGGTATCGTTGAATGAGGCGGCAAATTTGGCTTCGAAGTACTCTTCCGAAAAGAGCGCTTCATTCATTTCGGGAGTTTTGGCGGCAATAAGCGGAGGAGAAGATGTATAAACTGATAGACGGTAAAGCGCATTCGCGCTGCTTGAGAGAGCAAATTGCCGATGAGGTAAAGGAGTACAAGAGAAGCTTAGGCAGAGATATAGGTCTTGCTGTTGTGCTCGTCGGCAATGACGGGGCTTCGCAGGTTTATGTCAGAAATAAAATAAAGGCGTGCGAAGAAGTCGGCATAAAATCGTTTGCCTATTATCTTCCCGAAACTGCGTCCGAGCAGGAAGTTGAAGAACTTGTGTGTGAACTCGCCGAAAATGATGCGGTTCACGGCATACTTGTTCAGTTGCCGCTTCCAAAGGGGCTCGATGCCGAAAAAATTTTATCTCTTATCCCTGTAGATAAGGACGTCGACGGATTCAGCGAGAGCAATATGGGTAGTTTATGCATGAACAAACCCTGCCTTGTTGCGTGCACTCCGAACGGGATAATGAAGATGCTCGAACGTGAGGGTATACAGCTTAAAGGCAAAAATGCGGTGGTAGTCGGCAGGTCTAATATCGTAGGCAAGCCGATGGCTATGTTGCTGCTGAATGCGGATGCCACCGTCACCGTCTGCCACAGTAAAACCGTCGGCATTAAAGAAATCTGCTCGTCGGCAGACATTTTAGTTGCTGCCGTCGGCAGGGCTAAATTTATAACTTCCGACATGGTAAAAGAGGGCGCCGTCGTCATCGATGTGGGCATGAACAGGGATGAAGACGGCAAGTTGTGCGGCGACGTTGATTTTGAAGGCGTCAAAGACAAGTGCTCATTTATAACACCCGTTCCCGGCGGTGTCGGGCCAATGACGATAACCATGTTGCTGTATAACACGCTTATCGCCGCAAAGAGGAGAGGTTGACAATTGTCTGATTTCGATAGAACGTACAAAAAATATCTTGGCGCGTTCAATGCTCATCTTGAAAAATTCTGCACATCGCTTGTCTGCAAACCGCAGATATTGAAGGACAGCCTTGTTTACAGTCTTGAACTCGGCGGCAAACGGGTGCGTCCTGTGCTGATGTCTGCCGTTGCGGATATAATAGGCGTCGGCTCGGAAAAAGTTAAAAACTTTGCGTTGGCGCTGGAACTTATACATACATATTCGCTCATTCACGACGATTTGCCGGATATGGATAACGATGATTTCAGGCGCGGCAAGCCGTCCAATCATAAGGTATTTGGTGCGGGCAATGCCATTTTAGCGGGTGATGGATTGCTGAATACGGCGTATTCGCTGTTGTTTGACGAATGTTTCAGGGGCAACGAGTACATTTCCGCGGCAAAATGCATCTGCGAATGTGCCGGCATTCACGGTATGATAGCGGGGCAGTCGGCTGACCTGTTGCATGAGCACGACGCCTCATGCGATGAAGAGACGCTGGAATTTATATATGAAAACAAAACGGGCAAGCTGATAACTGCGGCTGTGCTGGTGCCTTCCATCCTCTGCGGAGGCAGGTATTATTCCGAACTCAAAGCTCTCGGCAAAAAGCTTGGGTATCTGTTTCAGCTTACCGACGACATACTCGACGTCGAAGGCAAGTTCGAAAAACTGGGCAAAAGCCTCGGAAAGGACAAAAAGGAGGACAAGCTCACAGGCGTAAAAGTGTACGGGTTGACCGAAAGTAAACTGCGCGTAGACGTCGTCGGGGATGACTGCATAAAAATTATTGACGGCATCGACGGCGATACGCGGTTCTTATACGATTTTGTGACGTTTATAAAGACGAGGCTGGGTTGAAATGTCTGTCTGGGACGAAGTGCCAAATTTAAAAAACAAATCTATTCCCGAACTCAAACAGTTATGTGACGAGCTCAGGAGCAAGATAATAGATACAGTAATGAAGAACGGCGGTCATCTGTCATCCAATCTCGGCATGGTTGAACTGACTGTCGCACTTCACTATGTGTTTGATTTTCCCCGTGATAAGATAATTTATGACGTTGGGCATCAATGTTACACGCATAAACTGCTCACGGGCAGATGTCAGAAGTTTTCCACGCTCCGAAAGCTGGGCGGGATATCAGGCTTTCCTAAGCGCGAAGAGAGCGTTTACGACTGTTACAATACCGGTCATGCCGGGACGTCGATATCGGCTGCGCTCGGCATAGCAAAGGCGCGCGACATAAAGGGCGAAAATTTCAACGTGATTGCCGTGATAGGGGACGGGTCGTTCAACAACGGGCTTGTATACGAGGCGTTCAACAGCGTAAGCGAAATCAATTCAAATATTTTAATTATAATTAACGACAACCACATGTCTATAAGTCCTACGGTTGGTTCGATGCATGAATATCTTGAAGAACTGAGTTCCGAAAGCGAGGGCAATGCAAAAAAGAAGAGACACGAGACGATATTTGAACGGTTCGGATTGTCTTACGACGGCGTATACGACGGCAACGACCTTGCGCTGATGATAGACAAGCTGACTTGCGTAAAGCAAAAACTTCGCGAACGTTCGGTAATATTGCACGTTGCCACAAAGAAGGGCAAGGGGTATCTCTATTGCGAGGAAAATCCTCAGGAGACCCATGGCATTTCGGCGACGAACGGAGCAGTGGAGTATTCGTCGGTGCTCGGCGAAACTCTTATTTCAATGGCTCGCGGCGATGATAGGATAGTTGCCGTAACGGCGGCAATGACGCCCGGCGTCGGACTCTCTGAATTTTTTACTGAGTTTCCCGAGCGCTCTATCGACGTCGGTATTTGCGAATCCCACGGCGCGGTTGTCTGCGCCGGTCTGGCGGTGGAGGGGATGAGACCGTACTATGCTGTGTATTCCACGTTTTTACAGCGCGCATTTGACCAGATAGTTGTTGACATATGCAGCCAGAACTTGCCCGTAGTCATGTGTATCGACCGTGCGGGTATTTCGGGTTCAGACGGGGAAACTCATCAAGGAGAGTTCGATTTGTCCTTTCTCAGCCTCATTCCCAATCTTACGATAGCCGTACCTAAAGATATCAACGAGTTCAGGAAAATGTTGCTGCTTTCATCGGCATTTTCCGGCCCGCTTGCGATAAGGTATCCAAAGGATGGATACAACGCTTTTAAAGGGTCTTCTTTTGAAATCGGCAAGTGGGAAATTATGTGTGAGGGAAACGATTGCGCGATAATCGCGTGCGGCGAACGCATGATAACGCTGGCTCTTGCGGCAGCCGGGCATTGCGCCGAAAGAGGGGTATCCTGCTGCGTGGTCAATGCAAGATTTGTAAAGCCGCTCGACACAGAAGTTCTCGAAGGTCTTAAACAGGATTTGATAGTCACGCTTGAAGACAATGCCCTGATAGGCGGTTTTGGTTCGCTTATTGATTGCTATTACAGCGAGACGCGCAAGCAAATTAAGAATTTTGCCTATCCCGACGAATTTATTCCTCACGGCAGCGTGGGTGAGCTGATATCAAAGTACGGTATCTCTGTGGATAAGGTAAGCGAATATATATTAAAAAATGCGAATAGATAAATATCTTTCCGCGCAGTTCGGTTCGCGCACCCGCGCGGCGCAGGCGGTGGCGGAAGGGCTTGTAAAAGTGAACGGGAAAATCGTGCGCCCGTCGTATGAAGTTGAAGATGGCGATGATATCGCCGTTGAAACAAAGTGCGAAAGTTATGTCTCAAACGGCGGGTACAAACTTGCAAAGGCTCTAAAGGATTTCAATTTTGACGTCTCCGGCGATGTGGTAGCCGATATCGGTGCGAGTACGGGCGGTTTTACCGATTGCCTGCTTCAAAACGGCGCAAAGAAAGTCTATTGCATAGATGTCGGTGAAAATCAGCTCGACCCAAAACTTTGCAGGGAAAAGATAGTCATCATAGATAATTTCAATGCCCGCAATATGCGTGCCGATTTATTTGCCGAACGGCTCGACGGCGTGGTAGTGGATGTGAGTTTTATATCTCTCACAGTCATTTTAGATGCTGTTTGCGATGTACTATGCGACGCGAAGTATATTATTGCGCTCATCAAACCCCAGTTTGAATTTGATAAGAAAAAGGTTGGTAAGAACGGCATAGTGCGTGATGCGGCGATGCACAGGGCGGCAATCAAAAAAATTTACGATTATGCCGCGGATTTGAACTTGGCGCCGTCCAAGTTGACAAATGCACCTATAAGGGAAGGCAAGAATAAGGAGTATTTAATTCTTCTTGTAAAAAATGGTTATGCAATTGCATTTAATGAATTAATAAAGTACGTTGAATTATAAAAAATTTAACGTACTTTTCTTGCATATTTGTATATTTGGTGGTATAATTATTCATATGATAAAGGTTGGTCTGTATTTTAAATACGGTTGCGACGGCTCCGAACTTTTTCGGCGCACTGTCAAGGCGCTTGGCGAGCGCGGCGTGGAGTATCGTTTGGTAAACGATTGCGGCGAGCTGGCGGGGCTGGATGTGTTGATGGTATTCGGTGGCGACGGAACGATTTTAAATATTGCCGCCAAATGCGCCGAGCTCGGAGTGAAGATAATCGGCATTAATTACGGACACCTCGGCTTTCTTGCCGAGTTTGAACCTGAAAAACTTGACGAGGCAATAGATATCGTCTGTTCAGGCAGATATAGCTTGCAGAGGAGAAGCCTTATCGAAATAAACTACGGCGGCAGGCAGTTTCTTGCCTTAAACGACCTCGTGATCCAGCGCTGTACCTCCGGGAACGAGTTTTCGAATACGATCAACCTATGTGCTGCAATCGACGGTTCCGTTGTCGATAATTATACGGCAGACGGGCTTATAGTCAGCACTCCCACAGGCTCTACCGCATATTCTCTTGCGGCGGGCGGGTCCGTCCTTACGCCGGACATCGACGCCTTCATTATGACGCCTATCTGCGCACATTCGCTGCATTCGCGTCCCGTCGTGTACAGTGACGATTCCGTACTCACAATTACCAGAACGGATGGAAGGGGTGCCGTCAACATTATCGTCGACGGCAGAGCGGTCGACTGCGTGCTCGAGACGGGCTGCATAACGGTTAAAAAGTCGCCGTTTAAGGTTGAGTTCATTACGTCGCTCAACAACAATTTTTTCAACAAGCTATTAATAAAACTAAACATATGGAGTAAATAACCATGCATAGGAACGCAAGACAGGCTACAATTCTCGACATTATCTCTAAAAAGGACATTGAAACCCAGGAAGAGTTGTGTGCGGAACTCAATAAACTGAACTTCAACGTCACTCAAGCTACGATTTCGCGCGATATCAAGGACCTTAAACTCTATAAAGTTGCCGGTACCACCAAAAAGTATAAATATGCATATATCGAAGGCGAAGGCGATGTCGTTACGAACAAGATGCGCAACCTGTTCCGCGAATGCGTTCAGAGCATCAATTATGCCAACAATATAATAGTGGTCAAAACAATGCGCGGCAACGGTTCAACGGCCGGTGCGTTTATCGATTCCCTTCAATTTTCAGAAATAATCGGCTCTGTAGCCGGCGACGATACAGTGCTTATTGTTGTGGATAATAACGAAAATACCGTCGTACTTGCAGACAGATTGAAAGAATACATCCGATAATTTTTATGTTAGTCAGGTTATCCATCAAAAACATAGCGCTTATTGACAGCGCCGATATTCAGTTCGATAGTCGGCTGAATGTCCTTTCGGGTGAGACTGGCTCGGGAAAGTCGGTCATTCTTGACTCGATAAATTTTGTCCTCGGCTCAAAAGCAGATAAATCAATGATACGCCACGGGCAGTCACAGGCGCAGGTCACAGCCGAATTCCAAGTTGACGGCTCAAGCCCTGCGGCAAAGGCGGTAGAAGAGCTCGATATCGAATGTGATGGTCAGATAATCATCTCGCGCAAATTTTCTTTGGATGGCAAAGGCAGCATAAAGCTCAACGGCAACAGCGTGACGGCTGCAATGCTTAAAAGTGTGACATCTCACCTTGTAGACGTTCACGGACAGAGCGAGCACTTTTTTCTGCTCAGCGAAAGCAATCAGCTCAAGGTGCTCGACAGTCTTTGCGGGAGCGCTGCCGACGACGTAAAGAAAAAACTGGCGCAAGCCGTCGCCGATAAGCGCAAAATTTTAAAAAAGATTGCAGAGCTGGGCGGCGACGAACAGGAGCGCGAAAGGCAGAAAGACCTTCTTTCTTATCAGATAAATGAAATCCGTGCGGCGGAAGTCAGGGAGGGTGAATACGACGAGCTCAAGACCAAGCGCGAGCTTATAAATAATACCGAAAGGATTTTGTCCTCTTTAGGCGGCGCGGCGGAGTATCTGAATTCTGACGGCGGCTGCCTCGACCTTATTTCGTCGGCGCAGAGACAGCTCGCGGGTATTTCCGATATAAGCGCGGAATATTCAAAAATGTATGAGCGCATAGAAAATCTCTATTCCGAGGCGGATGATATTGCCCGCAGTCTGAACGACATGCTCGATGAGGTGTCCTTCGATGAGGGCGAAGCCGAGTATGTGGAAGAGAGATTGGAGCTCCTGCGTTCGCTTATGAAGAAGTACGGTCCGGACGAAAGGAGCGTGATAGAATATCTTGAAAGCGCCTCGCTGCGTCATGAAGCTCTGCTCAACAGCGCGGAAGAACTCAAAAGGCTCAATTGCGGACTCGAAAAAATAGACGACGAGATATACGCTATCTGCATGGAGTTGTCGGATTTGCGAAAAACTTGTGCCGGCCAGATGTCGATGCGCGTCGTTGAACAGATGAAAAGTTTAAATATTCCAGACGCAAAGTTCTGTGTGGAATTTAACTCATACGACAGACAGACCGCCGAGCTTAACAGCACAAACGGTTCTGACGCAGTCAGGTTCATGTTTTCTGCAAATAAGGGCGAACCTCTTAAACCGCTCGGCAAAATCATTTCCGGAGGCGAAATGAGCAGGTTCATGCTCGCAATCAAAACTCAGTTAAAGGGCATAAACGGTATTTCTACATATATTTTTGACGAGATAGATGCGGGCATAAGCGGCGTTACGGCGGGTACCGTTGCGCAGAAGTTTGTCGATATCGGCAGGGATACCCAGATAATAGCCGTTTCGCACCTGCCGCAGGTTTGCGCTGCTAGCGATGCTCAGTTCCTTATCTATAAGACGGAAGAGGACGGAAAAGCCGTAACGAGAGTTTCAAGACTCAATGACGAGCAGAAGATCGGCGAAATCGTCCGCCTTACCGGCAATATCGATAGCAACGCTGCCCGCGAACATGCAAAACAACTTATCGAACAATTCATAAAGTAAAAGCCGACCCGCGTCGGCTTTTTTCTTGCAAACTTTTGCCCTTTTGGCGCATAGGACGGCTGTTTATGCGCAAGATAATTGTATGCTCTATTCCAAAAGACTCAAAAAGTTGGTTCTGATAATACTTTGTGCATTACTGTGTTTGTGTGCATTGACGACTTCGGTCGCGTATGCAGAAGAAAGAGAGATATATCTCGGCGGGTTTGCGGCAGGGTTCATACTGAACACTTCAACCGTTCAGGTTGTCGGGCTCTGCGATGTTCTGACGGATGAAGGTGTGGTCAGCCCTGCCCGCAACTGTGGTATAAGGACGGGGGATATTATAGAGCGCATAAACGACATGGATATAGACGCCACCGAGGATTTGGCGGAGGCAATGGAGAGAAGTTACAAAAGTTATGAAATAAGCGTTACGCGCGGCGGAAAATCGCTGACATATAATATCGACCCTGTCACAGATAAAGCTTCGGGTCAAAAAAGGTTGGGCATGCTGGTAAAGGACAGCATAAACGGCATCGGCACGGTTACCTACATCGACAAGACAAAGAATGTTATTGCCTCGCTCGGTCATCCTGTGACGGACACGGCAAAGAACGTAATGCAAATCAACGGAGGTACCATATATACGTGTGCCATATACGGCGTAAAGAAAGGTGTAAGGGGTACCCCGGGTCAATTGAAGGGCAGTATAGAGAACAATTATATGATAGGGGCTGCGACCAAAAATAGCAGCTGCGGCATCTTCGGCGATGTGTCGACTGAAGTAGATACTTCAAAGCTGCAAAAAATAAAGACCGCAAACATAGGCGAAGTCGAGATGGGGCAGGCTGTGATATATTCCACTGTCAGCGAAAATGCGGTAAAGGAGTACGATATAAGCATTGTCAAGATAGATGCGTTCAATAAAGACAACCGAAACTTCGTAATAAAAATCGACGACGATGAGCTTATTGAGCTGTCAGGCGGCATAGTTCAGGGGATGAGCGGCAGTCCCATAGTGCAAAACGGCAAGCTGGTAGGCGCCGTAACACACGTGTTTGTCAATGACCCGACGAGGGGGTACGGCATTGCGATAGATAAAATGTTGAATTCATATTAATTTTTCAATCCTCATATAAATTTGTATGAGGATTTTATCTTTTGACAAAATTAAATTTGATAAAAGCTTTTCTATTGCTTTTTGTGCTGCGTTTATACTGTCTGTTATATACGGCATAGTACTATGCAAAACATTAAATTTTAATGATTACTTTCTTGTTTATGCTAAAAAATACACAAAATTTGTATTTGAGTTTAACACATTCGCTATTGTGCTGCCGTACATGTTCCGCGAGCTTGCGTGCAGTTACGCGGCTTTTGCTCTTTCGCGTTCGCAAAAATCTAAAATTTTCGTGGTGTGCATAGTTGCCGTCAGGGCGGTGACGAGCGCACTTTATTGCGCACTTATATTTGTGCGGCTTGGATTTGAAGGGATAGCATGTGCCGTAATAGTGTACATACCGAGCTTGCTTTTTGCTGTTGCGACTTACTATTTTATTGTGCATTGCCGATGCGTAATAAATAAAAAGTATTGGTTGTTTTGTCCGGCGGCATGCGTAGTTGCAGGGTGTGTTTTGCTTATAGTTCTGTTGAATGTCGTGTTCAGGCTGTTTATCGTAATCATCTGACAGTGCGCATATTTTATTTGGATGTTTCGCAAAATAATAGTATGAAAAGGATTATTTTTATCGCTGTTGCGGCGATTTCATGCGCATTTTTTGCTGGGCGGCAGGCAGGCTATGTCCTGGCGGAGCAGTCAATGACGTCGGGCTGTAAAAGCGCCTGTCTTGCCGAGGCATCGACGGGCAAAGTCATTTATGAAAGTAATGCCGAAGAGCGTCTGCCTATAGCCAGTGTATGCAAAGTGATGACGCTTACATTGTGTTTTGACGCCGTTGAAAGTGGAAAACTTAAGCTGGACGGGTTAATTACCGTATCTGAAAATGCGGCAGGAATGGGAGGCTCGCAGGTGTTTTTGCAGAGCGGGCTGCAGTACCCCGTGTCCGAACTTATCAAATCGATAATCGTCTGCTCAGCAAATGACAGCTGCGTCGCTCTTGCCGAGGCAATTTCTGGCAGCGAAGAGGCGTTTGTTGCCGATATGAACGCCAGGGCGGAAGCGCTCGGCTGCGCAAACACATTGTTTGCCAACTGCACCGGTCTGCCTAAGGCTACTCAGTATTCGTGTGCGAAGGATGTCGCCGTGATGTTTGGAGAACTGATAAAAAATCCCCGATATTTTTCTTACAGCAAAATCTGGCTTGAAGATTTCAAACATCCCGACGATAGGATAACTTCCATGACAAACACCAATAAGCTAATAAAAAAATACGCGTTGTGCGACGGCGGCAAGACCGGGTTTACAAACGACGCGGGATTTTGTCTTGCCGCCACTGCCGAAAGAGACAATATGCGACTTGTTTCGGTAGTCCTTGGCGGAAGTACCAGTGACGCCCGTTTTGACGGGACGGTAAATCTGTTCAACTATGGTTTTGCAAATTTTAAAAATAAAATAGTTCTTGACAGCAATGTGAATCTCAACGATAAACTGTGCGTCAACGGCGGCAAAAAGCAATATGTCAGCATACGGCCGCAGAGAAACGGCTATGTGTTCTGCTCCGCCGACAGTCAGCCGGACATAACATTCAATATCGTTACGAAAAAAGTATGCGCACCCGTTTGTAAGGGTGACCCTGTAGGCGAAGCCGAAGTGTACAGCGACGGCGTTCTCTGCGACAGGGTGACGCTTGTGTGTGCGGAAGATGTTCCAAAGGCAAACTTTTATGATAATTGGGTAAAAATTGCCGATAATTGGTGCATGTGACGCAGGCGGCAACTACATGTTGTGTAAAACATTTGACTAAAAGAGAGACCTTTGGTAAAATAATTGTGATTATTTTTTCAGAGGTCTTTTTTAATGAACGAAAGAAAAACCCTTACGGTAAATTGTTCGGGTCACCTTGAAATAGGCGGGTGCGACGCGCTTGAGCTCGCTTCGGAGTACGGCACTCCGCTGTACGTATTTGATGAAGATTATATCCGCCGCATGATGTCGGTATACAGCAACACGATAGATAAGGAATATGGCGGACACGGCATTGTCTTATACGCTTCAAAGGCGTTTTCATGCCTGGCAATATATTCAATAGCCAAAAGCCAAGGCATCGGCGTGGACGTCGTTTCTGGCGGAGAATTATATACGGCATTGAAGGCGGGTTTTCCCGCCGAAAAAATATATATGCACGGCAACAATAAGACTGCGGAAGAACTTGAATTTGCCGTGGACAGCAATGTCGGCACTATAGTTGTCGATTCTGCTCTTGAAGCCGACAGGCTTGATGAATTGTGCGCGTCAAGGTCCAAAAAATGCAATGTGCTGATTAGAGTCAATCCCGGCGTCGAGGCACATACGCATGCCTATGTTCAGACAGCGACGCCCGACAGCAAGTTTGGCTTTTCGGTTGCCAACGGCACAGCCGAAGACATGGCAAAATACATTCTTGCCAAAGAGAATATCGTTTTAAAGGGTTTTCATTGTCACATCGGCTCGCAGATTTTCGAAAAACAGTCGTTTGTAATTGCTGCCGAAAAGATGATGGACTTCGTGTTACAAATAAAACAGTCCACCGGTTTTGAAGCCGAAGTTCTCAATCTCGGCGGCGGATTCGGAATTTATTATACGGATGAAGACCCCAAACTCAAAGAAGAGGATTATGCCGAGTATTTAAAGGCGCTGTGCGAAACCGTCAAACGCAAAGCCTGGCAGCTGAATTTACAATTGCCCTATCTTGCAATAGAGCCCGGGCGTTCAATAGTCGGCGAAGCAGGGGTCACTCTGTACACGGCTGGCGCCATTAAAACGATTCCTGGCATCAAGACATACGTCGCCGTCGACGGCGGCATGTTCGAAAATCCCCGCTATGCACTCTATCAGTCGAAATACTGTGTTGTTGCTGCGGGTAACATGAATGCTCCCTGTACGCAAAATGTCACTATTGCTGGTAAATGTTGCGAAAGCGGAGATATTATAGCGGCAGACGTGCCGCTGCCCGAGATTGCAAGCGGCGACATTCTGGCAGTGCTTTCGACGGGCGCCTACAATTATTCAATGGCTAGCAATTATAACCGCAATTTTATTCCTCAGGCGGTGCTTGTAAAGGATGGAATGGCGGATGTTATAATAAAAAAGCAGACTTTTGAAGACCTTATTCGCAACGACGTTGCATTGGAAAGGTTAAACAGCGATTGATGGATACTTTTAATTGATGGATACTTTTATTTATTATCTTTCTTCAATTTTGGCGGTGATATTTGTGCTCTGCCCGCACGAGTGGGGGCATGCATTTGCCGCCACAAAGTGCGGAGACGGTACGGCAAAGGCTTATGGCAGGCTTACATTAAACCCTATAAAGCATCTCGACCCGTTGGGCTTCGTCTGCTGTGCGCTTGTAGGATTCGGTTGGGCAAAACCGGTGCCGATAAATCCTTACAACTTTAAAAACTACAGAAAGGGATTGTTTTTAACGGCTATAGCCGGCGTTCTGGTAAATTACCTGATAGCCTTTGTTGTGTACCTGCTGTACGTGTTGTTTGTGCGCTTTGCTCTCGCCGAAATGCTTACGCTCGGCGCTTTTATGAGCTATCTTGGCGAGCTCATCTTCTATACGCTTTTAAACATATATTCATTCAGTCTCGCCGTCTTTGTGTTCAATCTTTTGCCGCTCTATCCCCTGGATGGTTTCAGGGTAGTGGAGTCATGCACTCGACAGATAAACCCCGTAAGGCGCTTTCTGCGCAACTACGGCCAGATGATACTTATAATACTCATTGCCGAAAGCTTTATATGCGACATACTTTCAGACTATGTTGAGTGGGCGAAATACTGCGATATTTTAGGTTATGTGATGTACTTCGCCACAGATATTATCGGTTATCCCATAAAACTTGCCTGGGATTGGATTTTGAAACTATGACTTCATCTAAAGATTATTCAAATTTTGAATCGGTAGTCGATTATGATACCGTTCTCGACAATTTTGAAGGGCCGCTCGATTTGTTGCTGCACCTGATAAATATAGCCAAGATAAATATTGAGGATATTTTTGTTTCAAAAGTTACGGAGCAGTTTCTCGACTATATAGAATACATGAAGAGTCAGCCTTCGCGCGATGTGGACAAGGAGAGCGAATATCTTGCCATGGCTGCACTCATCGTGTATATAAAATCCAAAGCAATGGTGCCCGCCATAGATACGGGCGACGATATCGACGACCGCGCCGACGAGGAAAAACAGGCGCTTATCGAGCAGTTGCGTCAACGCGAATTTGAGCTCATAAAGGAAAAGACTCCGCAGCTCAAGGAGATGGAGACCGTCGGGTTCTATTTTAAGCCGCCTTCAAAGGATTTTAGCGAAGTGAAGGTCGTCTATACCGATTTCAGCGTTACGGCAATGCTTGATGCGTTTGCAAAATTACTGTTAAAAAACGAGAGCATGCAGCGCGAAAAGGAGAATATCAAGGAGATACCAAAAGATGAGTATACCGTAGAGCAAAAGGTAAAATTCATCGGCAACGCGCTTCTTGAAAAGGATCAGATTGAATTCGGGCAGCTATTCACTCATTTTTCGCGCAATGAAATAATAACTACGTTTCAGGCATTGCTAGAGATGCTCAAATATCAATATATAGTTGTCGAGCAGCAGCAATCTTTCGGCACTATAATCATTAAACGCAATCCCGATTCGGATTTAAAGGAAGTGGACATTGAACAATTTGACGAATATAATTGAGGCTATAGTATTTGCTTCAGGCGATGCGGTTCAGGTAAAATATATCATAGAAAAGCTTGGTTGCTCATTAAAGGATGTAAATGCGGCAATTGACGAGCTGAAGGTCAAATATTCCGGCGAAAGCGGCATACAGCTGCTGACCTTTAACGGCAAAATCCAGTTTGCCACCAATCCGGAATATAAGCAGCAGATATCTTCGGTGCTTCAGCCGATAAAGGAGAAGGAGTTTACCCGAACAATACTTGAATGCGCCGCCTTGATTGCATACAAACAGCCGGTGACAAAGGGCGAGCTTGAAGAAATAAGGCAGGTAAGCTGCGATTACGCAATACATACTTTGCTTGATCTGGACATGATAGTGCCGTGCGGCAGAAAGGACGCCGTGGGCAAGCCGATACTGTACGCAACGACTGACAACTTTTTGAAGCGGTTTAAGCTGAATTCGATAGACGAGCTCCCCGATTACGACGAGCTTATGGCTCAGATAGCGCAATTGAACAGCTCTATCCTCGATGAGGAGGACAGCAACTATCTGTATCATAAGGATGAATATTCCGAGGCCGACGACCCCGAAATAAAGGCCGAACGTAAAAAGAAATCGGAACCCGAGCAGTTGAAGGTGACCGAAGACGGCTACGAATTGCCCGAGCATCTCGACGGCGACGATGACGTGATTGAAATAAAGTGATATATTTTATGTGCCCCCGAAAGCTGCAAGCTTTCGGGCGCACATATTTTTTGGTAATTTACAGATAATATAATCATGGAAAACTCCGCTGCCGTCGTTGCGGTATGCCTGTGCGCCGTTCTGCTGTTTCCTATACACATAGACAATTATCTGTATATAAATAAAGACGATAAATATGTAAGTCTGAATATTGTTCTATATTCGTTTATAAGAGTATTCAATATAAATACGGTAAAGAATTCTCCGACAAAAATGCAGATCAACGGCAGGGAACGCAACATTAAGGCTGACGTTATAAAAAAGAACGCACTGAAAATCGTTAAAGAACTGACGCTGACAAAAATCGTTCAGCTCGGCGATTACGGAATGCAATCGGAAAATAATGCCTATGCGGCACTGATGCAGAGTGTGCTTACGAATACGGTCTATGCGTATATGGATTATAGGAGAAAAATCAAGCTTAAAAACTTTGTTGTTTTAAATACGGCACATAAAAATATCTTACATTATGCAAAAATATCCTGCATTATCAATATTATAACGCTGCTGAAAATATTTATTAAAATTTCATTGGGGAGGATAAATGAACAGATACAAAAAAGATAGCCAAAGACAGAATGAATTTGAAAGACCGGCACTGCCGATAGAAAAGATTGTCGACGCAAATACGGTGGTGGGACAATCGATAATAACGGCAAGCGGAGCGCAGGTGATACCGCTGACTTCGATCACCGTTGTAAACATAGGCGGCGGAGGAGAATACGGCGACATAAAAACCTTTAAAGAGGCGGAAGGCTTCAAACTTGTGGGAGGAAACGGGTCGGTGATAACGCTCAAGCCGCGTGGTTTTTTGGTGGACGACGGAAAAAATTGCAGACTGCTTAAAATGGAGGAAGAACCTGTCAATGCACTCATTGAAAAGGCGGGGGAATTGGTACACAACATCGCCGATAATTAATGCAATTGCAATAATTTTGCTATTTTATATAGTACTATGCGTAACATTATCTGCCGGTAATACACCAAAAGTGCGTGCGGACGGTGTGGCTGAGTGTGCGGCAGAGCTGAATACGGGTAAAATATTATATGCAAAAAACGATTCGGCTAAACTTCCGATGGCGAGCACTACAAAGATAATGACTGCGCTCATAATTATTGAAGAATGCGAGCTTGATGAGGTGATCACCGTTCCTGACGAAGCGGTTGGCGTAGAGGGGTCAAGTATATATCTTAAAAAGGGGGAGCGCGTTTCGGTACGCGATTTATTATATGGACTCATGCTGCGCTCAGGCAACGACAGCGCTGTGGCGCTGGCGATACATCACAGCGGAAGCGTACAAAATTTTGCGGCAAGAATGAATGAGAGAGCCCTACAGCTGGGTGCCGACGACACGCATTTTGTAAATCCGAGCGGTCTGCCGGATGATGAACACTTTACCACGGCACGCGACCTTTGCACTATTGCCTGTGCGGCTATGCGGAACGATACATTTAAAGCCGTTGTGTCCTCAAAGAGTTATACGGGGCAATTTCGCAGCTTTGTTAATAAAAATAAAGCGCTCTCCAGCATAGAGGGTGCAAACGGTGTGAAGACGGGGTATACGCTTAAGGCAGGTAGGTGTCTTGTGGCTTCGGCTGAGAGGGACGGAATGGATATTGTCTGCGTCGTTTTGAACTGCCCGGATATGTATGAAAGATGCCAAAAACTGATTGATGACGCCTTTTCAAAATATGAAATCAAAGTTATTGCTGCAAATAAGGTGTTTATGTGTGGCGAAGTACCATGCATAATTAATGATACGCATAATCTGTTGATTCCAACGGGGGCTGAACTAATTGTTAAGACCGTGCCAAACGAACGCTTACAGATTATCAAGGGAGGCGAGGCAGGAATAATTGAAATTTATTGTGAAAATGACTTGATTTTTAGCGCAAAGTTATATAGTATAGTTAATAAGAAAACTATTTACTAAGGTAAAACATGCGCTTAAATAAATTTCTTGCCGCGTGCGGCATTGCGTCGAGAAGGGATTGCGATAAGCTAATTGCCGAAGGCAGGGTGTGCGTAAACGGCAAAGCTGCCGTTCTCGGCGTAGATGTTTCTGATAGTGACTGCGTTACGGTCGATGGCAGGCAGGTCACGTTAAAAAAGAATGAGTACTATCTTTTAAATAAGCCCAAGGGCTATCTTTCGACCGTCTCTGATGAAAAGGGGCGCAGAACTGTGCTCGACCTCATGCCCGATACCGTCGGGCGCATTTATCCCGTAGGCAGGCTCGATTACGACAGCGAAGGGCTGCTTATTCTCACTACGGACGGAGAGCTCGCCCAGCGGCTTACACATCCTTCCAACGAGGTACCCAAAACTTATCTTGTTAAAATCGAGGGTACTTTAAAGGAAAGCGATTTGAACCCTCTGCGCAGCGGCATTGAAATCGAGGGTGGATATGTTACGAAAAAGTGCAAGGCGCATATCGTTGAAACAAATAAGCAGTACACCAAGATACACATGACCATAACCGAGGGCAAGAACCGTGAAATACGAAAGATGTTTGCAGCCATCGGCAGGGAAGTTGTATTGCTGAAGCGCATTAAGGTGGGCGAACTGACGCTGCGCGGTCTTGACAGAGGTTCGTGGCGCAAACTCAGCAGGCAGGAAGTTGAATATCTGATGTCACTATAAAGTTAAAAGCGGAGCTCGGCTCCGCTTTTTTATACTAAATATTTCGTATCAGACCGATAACCTTACCCAGGATGACGACGTCGTCAAAGATAAAATCTTCCATATCGTCGTTTTCCGGATGCAGCACTATTTTACCGTCGCGCTTAAAAAAGCGCTTAACTGTGGCGCTGTCGTCCACAAGAGCGACGACTATTTCGCCATTTTCGGCGACCGATTGCTTTTTTACAACAATTTTATCGCCGTTGAACATTCCGATGTTGACCATGGAATCGCCCTTAACGGTGAGCATGAACAAATCGTCGCCCTTGAACATATTTGAAGGAATCGAGTAGTAATCTTCGTAGTTTTCCTGAGCAAAAATAGGTTCGCCTGCCGCAACGGTGCCTATCAATGGGATTTTAATTGCTTGCTGATTTATTGAAATCGCGCGGCGCTTATTTTCGCCGACTTTGCTCTTTGTGATAAGCCCGTTTTCCGCAAGGCTGTTCATTATATTGAATGCCGTCGCAGTTGAACGTATGTCGCATGCGCGGCAAATTTCTCTTACGGTCGGCGCATAGCCGTTGTCGGCAATAAATTTTGTTATATAGCCGTAAACTTGTTGTTGTCTTTCCAATTTCTTCATAAATTTGCTCCTTAGTTAGATTATAGCACATAAATTTTAAAAATGCAAACGATTGTTTTAAATTTTTTGTGTATTATGAATTTAAAAATGTAAACGAGAAAACATTTATATTATCGGCATTATATTGCTTAACGTTGGAAAACTTTATTTTACAGCTTGCAATTTCAATGTTCGTGGTATATAATAACGGGTGAAGGAGGCATGTCATGAATAAGAGAGGAGAAGATTGCGTTCTCTATGACAGAAAGTGCATAGAGTGCGGCGAGTGTGATATGTGCGATATCGACCCGGAAAAGATATGCGATAATTGTGGAAAATGTTTGGATTTTCGCGACGACGCGGTAATCAAGATAGATAAGATAGTTTTTGACGAAGATTAAAAAAGCAGGGGGTAGCCCTGCTTTTTTAATGTGGAGACCATTCAGCGTCTAATATATTTGGCAACGGAAGAAATATACCTGTTATCTATGGTTCCGCTTATCTCAACGCCGCTCTCGGTGTAACTGCGTGACCGCTCGTTGAAAAAATTTTCAATAGACGAATATTCTTTCAGTTTGTCATATGTGAAGAACAGTTCGATGGGTGTATATCTGTCGGCGAAGCTGCATGAGATGCTTTTTTTGAGCTCTTCGATACCCTGACGGTTTTTAGCCGAAATGCATATGCAGTCCGAAGGCAGATGCTCGGTGCTTTCAAGCTTGTCGCACTTATTTAAAACTTTTAGGTACGGCTTGTTGAATCCGAGTGAAGCAAGGGTAGAACAGGTAGTTTCAAGCTGCATTGTAAAATTATCCGAAGCGTCGGCTACAAATAACGCAAGGTCGCAGTTTACCGCGCTTTCAAGCGTCGATTTAAAAGCTTCAACAATATCGTGCGGAAGTTTTTGAATAAATCCGACGGTGTCTATGAGCAGATATTCAACGCCGTCTATTTCCAATTTTCTCGCCGTCGGGTCGAGAGTAGCAAACAGTTCATTTTTTTCAAGTACCCCTGCGCCGGTCAGTACATTCATCAGGCTCGATTTTCCTGTATTTGTGTATCCGACAAGAGCGATCACATTGACGCCGCGCTTTGAACGTCTGTCGCTGAACAGAGTTCGGCGCGTTGACAATTCTTCAAGGCGTTTTTCAAGGTATTTAATGCGGTATCTGATATGTCTTCTGTCTGTTTCGAGCTGAGTTTCGCCGGGCCCGCGTGAGCCGATGCCTCCGCCCAATCGCGACAGCGCCGCGCCCTTGCCTTTTAGTCTTGGATAAATATATTTCAGCTGTGCCAGCTCGACCTGTACCTTACCTTCGCTAGTAACGGCGTTCAATGCAAATATATCGAGAATGAGGGTGGTCCTGTCTATGACCTTTCTGTCGTTGAGAGCGGCTGAAATATTTAGAGTCTGCGAGGGTGTGAGTTCGCCGTTGAACAGCACGGTGACGTCTTCAAGACCGTCCAATAGTTCGGCTATTTCGTTCAGTTTTCCCGAACCGATGAAGGTAGAGGGATTGACCTGTTTTATATGCTGATAGCATGAGCCGCAGTAAGCGCCTCCGGCGCTTTCGATGAGGGCCTTTGCCTCGTTGTGCAGAGTGCGCCAATTGTCGTCGAGGACGGGTTGTATTATAAATACTTTTTCCAGTGTTTTCATTTATTTATCCTCATCGTCGGGCCGCAATTTGACTTTACCTGCGACCGACCTGCGGGCGTCTTCGCTTATCGCGGCATAGTGCTTACGCGTGGTGTTTACGTCCTTATGTCCCAAAACGTCGGCAACTACGTAAATATCGCCGGTGGCGCGGTACAAGGCGGTGCCGTAGGTGCTGCGCAGTTTGTGCGGTGAAATTTTTTTTAGCGGAGAGACTATTTTTGCATACTTTTGAACGAGATTTTCCACTGCCCGCACAGTAATCCGCTTTTTTTGTGAGGACAGGAAGAGGGCGTCCTTAGCTTCTGCAGGCACGCCGCATTCCCGCTTATATTCAATATATCGCTTCAATGCGTCGGCAACGTCGTCGTCGAAAAAGAGTATTGATTTGCTGCCGCCCTTGCGCGTGACTATAAAAGAATTGTCGTTGAAATTGATATCTTCATTATTCAGCCCTACAAGTTCGCTGATACGAATTCCCGTACCCAAAAACAGGATGATTATTGCGGTATCGCGCACCTTGTTGCGCTCGTGAAAAATTCGTTGATGAGGGGAAAGACCGTCGCCCGATTCTGCAACATTGACGATATTAAATACTTCATCGCCGTCAAGACGGATTATGGGCTTTTCGTGCAATTTAGGAGTGGCAACTTTTGCAGAATTATTTACCGAAATCATGCCGCGGTTGAAAAAATACTTATACATAGCACGTACCGAAGAGAGTTTGCGCGCCTTGGCACGGTCGTTACATACGTGTGTTTTTCCGCAGTAGGTATAGCGGGACAGAAATGCGAGAAACATTTCAATATCGTTGTTGGTTACGCCTTCAATATCGATAAGCGTAAATTGTTTTACCGAAGAATACTGTTTAAAGCGCCTTGTAAGCAAAAAATAGAAAAATATTTTAAGGTCATGTGCATAATTCAAGCGCGTGAGAGTAGATGTCTGGCTGTCTATCCCCAAAAAGTAGTCGGCGCAAAAATCGGGCAGTTCTTCTGCAAGCAGATGCTCGATTGCAATGAGATTGCCGTTGTTTCTCTCAACGTAATAATTGGGTGAAGCTGGCGTTTTATCTTTTTTAGTGCTCAATGCAGTGACCTCTCAATTAAAATTCATTTGAAGATTAATAACAGATTAATAGAAGATGTGTAAAAAATAAAAAAGTCGCAAGAAAGGGAGAGAATATATTTCTTCGTAAAACACAGCTTTTACGAAGAAATGGGCCAAATTAAGTATAACTTATAGCGAATAATTTGTCAATAGCTTTGAAAGGAACTTTAAAATATTTTAAACGAAACTTAATATATATACATCATCCATATCCATTTAAAATATTGTGCGGAAATAATTAGATTTGACAGTGCGGCAACAATTAAGCGCAATGAAATGAGATTAAATTAATTTAAAATTTATTGAATTAAAATTGAGCCGCCTTTTATGGAATTTTAGACGTTTACACAAAAGAATTCTTAAGATATCTGCATTTTTTGATTAAAATCTTGCTTTTTGGTCGTGATTTACCCAATTTTCAAGCCCACACTCTGTCATAGTTTAGAAATCAGAGCAGCTGATGGAAAATCAATAATAATATATTATGTCACACATAGTACTATTAAAAAAATGCATATTAGAATAAAAAGCGGGCTATAGCCCGCTTTTTATTCTGTTACACAATTACTTGAGTGGCTTCAAATTCCAAATATTTTCGGCATATTCCTTTATACTTCTGTCTGCCGCAAAATATCCCGACGCCGCGATGTTGCGAAGCGATATCTGATTCCACCTGCGCTTGTCGTTTACATACAAGTCGGAAAGCTCGCGCTGGGTTTTGCTGTAAGACGTAAAGTCAGCCATGCACATATAAGGGTCGGCTACGGGCGAACCTGTAAGCAGATAATTTGCCATATCAGAGAACGACTGTCCGTTAAAGCCGATTATCAGCGCTTCGATTATCCTGCGCAATCTGGGCGATTCGTTATAATATGTGCTTGAGCTGTAGCCGGAGCGCCAAATATCATCGACCTCGTTTGCCTTATGACCGAATATAAAGATATTTTCATCGCCGACTGCTTGCGCCATTTCGACGTTTGCGCCGTCGAGCGTGCCAATCGTGAGCGCACCGTTTATCATGAATTTCATATTGCCGGTGCCGCTCGCTTCCTTGCCTGCAAGCGATATTTGTTCGGATATTTCTGAAGCGGGCATCAACACTTCTGACATGGTGACGTTGTAGTCTTCCATATACACGACGTTGAGCTTTTCGTTTATCTTTTTGTCCTTGCGGATTTCTTCGGAAATGAAATTGATGAGCTTGATTATCTGTTTTGCCATGGAATATCCGGGTGCAGCCTTGGCGCCGAAGATATACGTCTTGGGCTGGATATCCATGTCGGGATTATCCCTGAGGTCGAGATATGTGTCGATGATATTGAGTGCGTTCAAGAGCTGGCGCTTATATTCGTGCAGTCTCTTTGCCTGAGTATCGAATATCGACTTGGGGTCTATTACAAAGCCCTGCTTTTTGTAGGCGTAGTCGGCAAACTGCTGCTTCTTTATTGCCTTTATCTCTTCGAGTTTCGAAAGTACGCTGTCGTCGTCTTCAAACTTCTTGAAATCGGCAAGCTTCATGCTGTCGTGTACAAACCCGTCGCCGATGCACTCGACAAGCAGATTGGTAAGCTCGGGATTGGCCTGGCAGAGCCATCTTCTGTATGCAATGCCGTTTGTTACATTTGTAAATTTATAGGGCGTAAAATCGTAATAATCCTTGAATACAGACTTTTTGATTATCTCGCTGTGGAGCGCCGCAACGCCGTTTACGCTGTGGCTGCCGTACACGGAAAGATTTGCCATCTTAACTCTGTCGTGCTCTATTATAGACATCCTCGAGATTTTTGCCCACTCGCCGGGGAATCTGTTCCAAAGCTCTTCGCAGAGTTTTCTGTTTATTTCTTTGATTATAGAATGAATTCTGGGAACGGTCCTTTCAACAAGGTCTTCCTGCCATGTTTCGAGCGCTTCGGCAAGTACCGTATGGTTTGTGTATGCGCACGATGCCGTCGTTATCGCCCATGCGTCATCCCACTTATAATAATACTCGTCAATGAGTATTCTCATGAGTTCGGCAATTGCCATTGCGGGATGCGTGTCGTTGAGGTGGATGGCTGCCAGCTTGGGAAGGTCGCTTAAATCGCCATATCTGTGTCTGTGGTCGCTGATTATGTTCTGAATGGACGCCGAGCACAGGAAATATTGTTGTTTTAACCTAAGTGCTTTGCCGTTTACATGGTTATCTGCCGGATAGAGTACTTTGGTAAGCACGTCTGCGTCATTGTCTTCGACCATTGCCTGGTAGTAATCACCCTGCGAAAAGAGCTTCATATTGAAGTCCTGCATGGGTTTTGCTTTCCAGAGCCTGAGCACGGACACGGCTTCGCTGTCCTTGCCCGATATCATCATATCGTAAGCGACCGCTTCAACGTCCTGACTGTCGACATAATTTATTTCGAGTATGCCGTTTTCAGCCCACTTTTCTTCCACTCTGCCGCCAAAACGAACAATGTACGATTTATCCGAACGCTGAGTAAGCCACGCCTCGCCTCCGGGCAGCCACACATCGGGCAGCTCGGTCTGCCAGCCGTCGACTATCTTCTGCTTGAACAAACCGTATTCGTATCTCAGCGAATAGCCCATTGCGGGGTAGTTGCCGGTTGCCAGCGCATCCATAAAGCATGCAGCCAGTCTTCCGAGTCCACCATTACCCAAACCTGCGTCAGGTTCCAGTTCATAAAGTTCGTCAAGCGTTACGCCATAGCCGTCAAGCACCTTTTCGAATGTCTCTGTAGCGCTTAAATTGTACAGACTGTTTTTGAGCGAACGGCCGAGAAGGAATTCCATGCACAGATAGTACACCCTCTTTGCCCTCTTCGTCTTCATCTTTTTCGAAAAGACCTGACGTTTCTGAAGAAGTATGTCCCTGACGCTCATAACGACCGCTTTATATATCTGGTCTCTATTTGCCTCGACGGGACTTACTCCGTAATAACGTGCCAGTTTACCTTTTACAAGCTCCCTGACTTCTTTTTCGGTAATAGTTGTTGCCATTAATATTCTCCTATTTACAGTAAAATTAATTGAGCATACTCAGATACAACGCCTCGTACTGTTTTGCTGAATTTGTCCAGCTGAAATCTGAAGTAGCTGCCCTGTACATAAGTTGTGACCAAACTTTCTTGTTTTTATAGTCTGCCACTGCTTCTCTTATTACATACAGCATGTCGTGCGCGTTGTAATTTGTGAACGTATAGCCGTTCACAAGCGGCTTTATGCTGTCATAAAGACCGCCCGTCTCCCTGACGATGGGAACAGTTGCGTATCTGCAGGCTATCATCTGCGAAAGTCCGCAAGGCTCCGATTTGGATGGCATAAGGAAAATATCCGAACCGGAATATATCTTGCGCGACAAATCGTTGTTGAACATTATCTGTGCGCTCATCTTTTCGGGATATCTCCTTGCAAGATCCTTGAAGAAACCTTCGTAATGCGAATCTCCTGTGCCGAGCACAACCACCTGAACATCGTCCTGAAGCAATTCTTCTATAATATTGAGCACAAGATCAAATCCCTTATGCGACACGAGCCTCGATATCATTGATATCATGGGCGTCTGCGGTTTGACGGGCAGCCCGAGCATTTTTTGAAGCTCTGCTTTGCAGACCGCCTTATTGCTCATGTCGTCGGGCGTATAGTTGGCAAATATATGAGTGTCGAACTGGGGATTGTAGCCGACGTCGTCAATACCGTTCAATATGCCCGAAAGTTTGAACTCGTTGCGCCTGACAATGGGGTCGAGACCGTGCGCAAAATAGGGGTCCTTTATCTCCTGTGCATACCTCGGCGAAACGGTTGAAAACCTTTCGCAGCACTCGATGGCGCCTTTCATGAGGTTTATCGAATTATTATACTCTACAAGATACTGATATTTTCCGTAAATGTCAAACAAAGACGACAGTATATCGAGAGAATATTGTCCCTGATATTCAATATTGTGAATAGTGAACAGTGCTCTGATAAACTGATATTCCTGTCTGAAGCAATAATTTGTCTTCAGATATATGGCCGCAAGCGCAGACTGCCAGTCATGGCAATGCATGACTTCGGGGTAGAAATTTAGGAAAGGCATTATTTCGAGAACAGCTCGCGAGAAGAACGCAAACCTCTCCCCGTCGTCAAAATAGCCATAGCAACCTGGACGCTTGAAATAGAACTCGTTATCGAGGAAATAGAAGATAACGCCGTCCTGCTCATACGAAAAGATGCCGCAGTATTGGTTTCTCCATGCAAGGTGTACGTAGATGTTTCCAAGGTAAGTGAATTTATCCCTGTATTCCTTTTTAATGTCCGAATAAAGGGGTATCACCACTCTCACATCGAATTTCCCCGAGGCGGCGAGCGCCTTGGACAGCGAACCGATTACTTCGGCAAGTCCGCCCGTGACGATGTACGGAGTGCATTCGGAAGCCACGAATAATATTTTGCGCTTATACTGTACTGCGGGAGCAGTGCTTTCTGCCTCCTTCACCTTTTTTGTTGTTGCGGTCTTTTTTGTTGTCTTTGTTGTTGCCATTATATAATCCCCCTTTTAGGTAAACTTAAATATGCATTCCCTTATTTATGAAGTAAGGTTTCTGGGCGCAACCTGCAAGCGTTACCCCGTTGCGTATGGCAACGTCCTTATCGCTAACAACATACGAAAGTTTGCAGTTGTCGCCTATGTAATTTTCACTCATTATTATGCAGTTTTTCAGAACGGCGCCCTTGCCCACCTTTACTCCGCGGAAGAGCACGCAGTTTTCTACCGTTCCCTCTATCAGACAGCCGTCATGGATGAGCGAATTGCTGACCTTTGCGGTTTCGCTAAACTTTGCGGGAGCCGCGTCGTTGACTTTCGTATAGATATCCCTGTCTGCGAACAGCTCGGTGCGGATTTTTTTATCGAGCAAATCCATGTTTGCCTTAAAATAAGACTGCAGCGAATCGACGTTCTGGTAATATCCTTCGTATTTATATCCGTAGATATTGCCTGTTTTTGCTGCGGGGACGAGTATATCGCCCGAAAAACTTGAATATCCGCGGGCAATAGACGTCTGTATGAGATTGAGCAGATATGAAGTGCGCGCCACGAATACATTGATATAGTGCTTGCGCACGCCGCTCGCACGCTGGTTGACGTCGATAGATATTATCTGTCCGTTCGAATCGGTGTCGAGCATGATGTATGAATTTATGTCGCCGCCCTCATGTTCATGATATACAAGCGTAAGGTCGGCATTTGTCTTGATATGCTGGTCAATGACCTTGCGGTAATCGAGCTTATATACGGCGTCGCTGTCTGCAACTACAACAAAATCTTCCTTGCACTTTTTAAGGAATGCGGAAGCGCCCTTAAGCCCTTCAAGACGGTTGCGATAGAGCATTTCGCTCTCGTCGCTGTAGGGAGGCAATAATATAAGTCCCCCTTCCTTTCTTGCTAAATCCCACTCCTTTCCCGAGCCGAGATGATCCATAAGCGACTGATAATTGTTCTTTGTTATCATGCCGACCGTCGTAATGCCTGAGTTGACCATGCAGGAAAGAGCAAAGTCTACGAGACGATAACGTCCGCCGTAAGGGATGGATCCCTTCGATCTGACCTTGGTCAGTTCGGGTACGTTTTCATCGTTTGTGCTTGAAAATATAACGCCTACTGTCGAAGCCATTTGTTATTCCTCCCTTACCTTATATATTTTTATCGACAATATCGCCGGCGGCAACTTCCTTGCCGTCGCCTATGCAGATGCCCCTGCCGAGCACGGCGATGCCGCTCGTCTTGCTTTCTACCAAAGACGCCTTTTCTATCACGTCGCCTATCACGGCTTTTTTGCCTATGGTGACATCTTCGTCTATTATCGAATAATTGACTTTGGCGCCCGCCTTTACGACTGTGTTGCCCATGAGCACGCAGTCCTTGACTTCGGCGCCCTTTTCTATCACGCAGTTGGTGCCTACGACCGAGTTGATGACCGTGCCCTCTATGTCGCAGCCGTTGGCAATCATTGAGTTGACGACCTTGCCTTCAACATACGCGGGAGGCGCAAGCGGGCTTCTCGAATGGATTACTCTTTCGGTGTCGCGAAGGTCGAATTTGGGAACGTCGCCCAAAAGGTCCATGTTGGCTTCCCAGAGCGAGCTGATGGTGCCCACGTCCTTCCAATAGCCTTCGAATCTGTAGGAGTACATTTTTTCTCCCGCATTGAGCATTGCGGGCAGAACGTTTTTGCCGAAATCCTTTTCGGAATTGGGGTCTTTTTCGTCTAGTTCGAGATATTTGAATAACTTTGACGCAGTGAAGATATATATACCCATCGAAGCCAGATCGCTCTTGGGCTGCTTGGGTTTTTCTTCGAATTCATATATCGAACCATCGGGATTAGTATTCAGAATGCCGAATCTCGAAGCTTCTTTCATGGGTACCTGCATGCAGGCAATGGTACAGTCGGCTCCCGTGGCTTTGTGCGCGGCAAGCATTTTATCGTAGTCCATCTTATATATATGGTCGCCTGAAAGTATGAGCACGTATTCGGGGTCATACATCTTCATAAACCTTATGTTCTGATAAATGGCGTTTGCCGTTCCCTTGTACCATGACGTATCCGTCTTTGCCTCATAGGGCGAAAGAATATGTACGCCGCCGAAAGTTCTGTCAAGATCCCACGGCTGCCCGTTGCCCACATACTCATTGAGTATCAAGGGCTGATACTGCGTTAACACGCCTACCGTGTCGATACCTGAGTTGATGCAGTTTGAAAGCGGAAAGTCGATTATCCTGTACTTGGCGCCAAAACAAACCGCGGGTTTAGCTATGTTGCTTGTCAAAGCGTACAGTCTGCTGCCCTGTCCGCCGGCAAGTAACATTGCCACGCATTCTTTTTTTCTGAGCATTGCTGAATCCCCCAATAATTTATTTTTCTTTTTTTAAATACAAACAAGCCAGTTTGGGAATATTCAGCGTCAAAGAATATTCCTTGCCGTGGCTCGGCTGTTTCTTTGTATAAAGAACGCGCTTTCTGAATTTACCTTCGCCGCCGAATGCTTTTTTATCGGTATCGAGGATGAGCGCATATTTACCCTTATGCTGACCTATGCGATAATTGGGCTGGTCTATGCCTGAAAAATTTACTATGCACATCAGCGTGCCGCCGTTTCGGTCATATCTGTTGAAGGCAATGACGTTGTTTATAACGTCGTCAACGACGAGCCATTCAAACCCGCTCCATTCGGTCTCTATTTCGTAGAGTGGAGGACAGTTTTTATAAAGCTCGTTCAGATATTTGACAAAAACCTGTATTTTTGCATGCTTTTCGTATTGCTTTAAAAAGTACTCTATCGACTTTCTGTAATCCCACTCAGCAAACTGAGCTATTTCATATCCCATGAAGTTGAGCTTTTTGCCGGGATGCGCAAACATAAAGCCGAGCAGCCCCCGCTCTCCGGCGAATTTATCTGCATATTCTCCGGGGAACTTGTTCACTATCGAACCCTTGACATGAACGACTTCGTCGTGAGATAATGGCAAAATATACCGCTCGTTGAGCGAATACATCATTGAAAAAGTTATTTTTGTATGATGATAGTGTCTGTACAGCGGGTCCTGACGGCAATAGAACAGTACGTCGTTCATCCAGCCCATGTTCCATTTATAGTCAAAGCCCAGCCCGCCCTTTTCAACGGGGGTGGTAACTCCGCCGTAGGCTGTAGATTCTTCGGCGACCATCATGACTCCGGGAAATTTTTCATGCAGCAGAGTATTCAGCTTTTTGATAAATTCTATCGCTTCAAGGTTTCTGTTGTCGCCATAGATGTTCGGTGTCCACTGCCCCTCGCCCTTATCGTAATCGAGATAGAGCATTGAAGCAACGGCATCGACTCTCAGTCCGTCTACGGCATATCTGTCAAGAAAAAATGCTGCACTCGACAGCAAAAAGCTTTGGACTTCTCCCCTTTCCAAATCGAATTTTCGCGTTCCCCAGCCGCGGTGCTCCATTTTGTCCCACAGTGCATATTCATATAGCGGCTGACCGTCGAACTCATACAGTCCGAAATCATCTTTGGGAAAATGCGCGGGCACCCAATCGAGTATTACCCTTATTCCGCTGCGATGAAAGCTGTCGACAAGCGACGCAAAATCTGCAGGGGAACCCAAGCGCTCGGTGACGCAAAAATACCCCGTTACCTGGTACCCCCACGAGCCGTCGTAAGGATATTCGGTCACAGGCATAAATTCGACATGGGTATATCCCATATCGACTACGTAGGGAACGAGCTGTCTTTCGAGCTCTTTAAACGATAAATAACTGCCGTCTGAATGGCGCTTCCAGCTCAGAAGATTGACTTCGTAGATGTTTACGGGTCTGTCCGAAAGATCCGCAGCTTCAAGTCTGCCGTTCCTATGCGGAAGGTCGTACACGACAGAACATTTGGAATTTGGCAGATCGCTTCTGAAGGCATATGGGTCGCTTTTAAAAAGTTCGCGTCCTTCAAAAGTAACTATTTTGTAGTTGTATCTGTCGCCGGCGCGTGCCTGCAAACATACGCATTCGCGGCTTTCGTTATCGGGCATGAGTGCCATCGAACAAACATCGGCGCCGTTCAGTACAAGGATGACATCCTTTGCATGTGGTGCCCATACGCGAAAAATATACCCGCCGCCCTCATTTTTATGGCAGCCGTATATTTCATATGCGGTGCAGCTTGTACCGCTATGGAACATGTCCGATGCGCTCAATCTTTCCATACCCATTATTTATTCTATCATATCATTATGGAATTTTCAAGAGTCAAATAAAAAATAATCGATATTTTATTATAAAAATAATTGCAATAAACTTAAAGTATCAACGTGTACGCCCCTTAAAATGAAACCATTCGTCATCAATGACTATATTTTCGATGACTGCGCCGCAGAGTTCCCCGTTCTTCATGCAGATTATAAGGTTTTTACATACTCTTACGGCAATATCGTTTTCTTGGGGTTTGCCAAACCAGATGACGTTATTCTGCTTGTCTGCATAAATGCCTCTGCCGGAGTAGTTTATATACATTGCACCGAGCAGCTTTCCGCCATAGCTCATAGTGACAGTGCCGTCCAATATTGGAAACGGCTCGAATTTGCCTGCTTTTACGGGAAGAGCCTTGTATAGGCAGCCGCACATTCCGGCTATTCTGCCTCGCCACACATCGCCGCACAGACATATATCGCCCTCTCCGAGCCAGATGCGTACTCTGCCCACGCTTGCCGTATTTACAAAGCTGCGAGAAAACTCGTCATACGCAACTCTGTTTTCCGAACATAGACCGAGCGTCACCGTAAAGATATCCATCGATGTCATCCTTTGAAATAAACTTCCGTACAATTATTATAAGATATGAGTCACAAAAAATCAATAGTAAAATGATATTCGGAGCAGCGCAAAACTATCTTTAACATAAGTTTGACAGCTCCGTGCGGGCATTGTATAATATAATTATGGATAATATAATTCTCATAGGCATGCCGGCTTCGGGAAAGAGCACGGCGGGCGTTTTGCTTGCAAAGACGCTTGGTTATGGTTACATCGACTGCGATTTGTTGATTCAAAATGAGCAGAAGGCGCTGCTGTGCGATATAATAGATAAAAAGGGCGTTGATAAGTTTATAGATATCGAAGAGCAGATAAATTCCGAGCTTTGGGCGGAAAGGTGCGTCATTTCAACCGGCGGAAGCGTAATTTATGGCGACAGAGCCATGCGGCACTTGCAGACTATCGGCAAAATAGTTTATATAAAGGTAAGCCTTGGGGAACTTGAAAGGCGGCTTGCGGGCAAAGATTTGTTTACCCGCGGCGTAGTAATGCGTAATCCCGGCACCACGCTTGCCGAATTGTTTGACGAACGGTCTCCACTATACGAAAAGTACGCCGACATCGTAGTTGACTGCGATTCGCTCAACCTCGACCAGACGGTTGAAGCGATAATTGACGCCGTCAGTGCTTAGATGCCGAATAATATTAAAACGGTATTAAAGCCACTTGCTTCTTAGCTGTTTTAAAATTTAAAATCTATTTAAAGGTTACATGTTGAGGTATTCTTTTTACATTGTCACTGTAATTTTTGTTTGTAAAAAGTAAATATAATCACAAAAAAATGCAACATAAATCCTGCTAATAAAAAAATTGATTTTTTGAAAAAATTAAATATTTTGGCTTGACATTGTAATTAAAATATTATATTATAAAAAAGCTTTTGATAAGTCGTGCACTCATGGCGGAATTGGCAGACGCGCAAGACTAAGGATCTTGTGGAGCGATCCATGCAGGTTCAACTCCTGTTGAGTGCACCAAAAACAGAGAGGACGGTACAGACCGTCCTCTCTGTTTTTGGCTGCGCCGAAAAACTCGGATACAAATAACTAAAGTTTAAAATATTCACGCCCACCACTTGGGCAGAAGCGACTTGAGACCGACGGCGGCGCAACTGTCCCTATCTTTAAGAATTTCGATATCGCCACCTTCACTGCAGAGCTGCATCATATTTTCCCTGCAGGCTCCGCATGGCATGAGCAGGTCTCCGTCTGCGTCGATGACGACAAGCTTGCAGATAGTATATTCGCTGTTTGTTATCATCTGTCCTATGGCATTTCTTTCAGCGCACATGCCGAGGGAACATGCGGTATCAATACAGACTCCCGTGTATATATTTCCTCTGTCTGTCATCAACGCGGCGGCAACCGAGCCTGCTTCTATAAATTTTGAAACGGCGCGGGGCTGCAGCACTTTTTTTGCACAGATGTATAGATGTTCCCACGCTTCATCAAATTCGCCGACGGCAAGCTCTTCAATACGTTTTACGAAAGCATCTTTTCCTTCGCAGTAGCTTTCGATGTCGTATTCAAATTTGGCGGCAAGTGAGCGCTTCAAAGCTTCGTATTTTTTGCGGACGTCGTCGTGGGTGCGCAGATAATCGCGAAAAGCGAGGTGTCTGTGGATATTCTGCCAGTCGTCGGCTGCAAAAATATGTATCTGATGGGTACGGTTATCTCCGCCTTTGCGAAGATATCTTCTGCCCGCGATTCCGAATTCTCCCAGCCACTCATAGCCAAGATGTAAAAATTTATCCCGCACGCAGTCGGCGGCGCCGAGACTTTTAACAACGACCATAATATCTATTATAGGCTTAGCAGAAAGTCCGTTGACCGAGGTGCTGCCGATATGATAGATTGCAATGCAGTTATCTTTGAGTATCGCAGAAATTGCCTGCTTTTCTTCTGAAAATTTTAACGGCCATTTTGTATTATAATCTGAAATAAATACATGCTGAGGCATAGTTTGCTCCATAAAATATTTAAATGTAAAATGTCGCCATAAAATGCAAGACAAAACGGACAAAATGAAATTTGCCGGCATCAAGGATACATAAAATTATCTTACCAAAGCGTATAAAATTGCGTCATGCATAATGCCGTCTTTACTTACGCCTTTGCGAAGATATCCTTCCCGAACAAACCCGCACTTTTCCAAAACGCGTGCAGAAGGTGTGTTTTCAGCAAAAATTTCAGCAAATACCCTGTTAATTGCGCTGTTTTGAAATATTATTTCAAGAAGGTTTTTAACGGCAATAGGCATAATTCCATTATGCCAATATTCTTTGCTTATATAGTAACCGACTGAGGCACTGTTGCAATGGCATCCTGATTGGATGGTATAGGAAATACAACCTATCACATTATCGTCAAGCGTTATGGCAAAACATTGTTCGCCGCCGCTTTTTTGACAGTCCTTTGCATATTTAATAAATGCATGCGCGTCATCGACAGTATAGGGCAATCTGCATAGTAAAAGGTATCTCTGCAAATCTTCATCGTTGCAAAAGTCTGCCAAAGCCTGTGCGTCTTCGTATTCAAAGCGTCTTAATTTAATGTTGTAAGTCATTTTTCGTTGATTTTCTTAATAATTTCCTCTGTTTGCCATTCAAGCTCACTCAAATCGCCGTTATTATGTATGACATAGTACATCGCAAAATCGGCAGAATTGTAATCAAACTGGTTTGATATGCGTTTTTTTACATCTTGTTCAGGCAATTTATCGCGGGCGGTTACGCTTTTTATACGTTGCTCTTCATTGCGCATGACGATTATTACGCCATCGAACAAACTCTCCGCTCCGCTTTCAAACAGCAACGGAACCTCGCAAAAGCATATCCCTCCTGCCTCGTCTGCCATACGGAACATTTCTTTATAAATGGAAGGATGCGTAATTTTGTCAAGCTCTGCCAATTTTGCGGGATTATTGAAAACTATCTCTGACAATTTTTTTCTGTCGAGAGTTCCGTCACTGTTTAAAATATCGCCAAAACTATGGCGCAGAATATTTAAAAAATCGCTATCGGATGTCAGTTGAGAATAAATTTCGTCGCAGGAAAATATAGGATAGCCCTTTCCCGCTATTATTTTCATCACCGTAGATTTCCCGCTGCCTATGCCGCCCGTCACGGCGATTTTTTTACTTTGCTTCATACCAACTTTTACCGATACTTACGTCTGCTTTTAACGGCACGTTCAGCTTTACTGCGTTTTCCATTTCATGCTTAAGTATTGATGACGCCCTCTCGGCCTCGCTTTCGGGGCAATCGAGCACAAGCTCATCATGGACTTGCAATATCAGCTTTGCATGCAGTCCCTCACGTCTGAGTGCCGAGCAGACATTTATCATGGCAATTTTTATTATGTCGGCGCTTGAACCCTGCAGGGGCATATTCATTGCCGCCCTCTCGCCAAATTGTCTCAAATTGTAGTTGCTTGAATTGATTTCGCGGATATAGCGCTTTCTGCCGGTCAATGTGGCAACATAGCCGTTGCTTCTTGCGAATTCGACGTTGGATTGCATATAGTCCTTGACGGTGCTGTATGTCTTGAAATAACTGTCGATATAGTCGCGTGCGGTCTTGACGGGAATATTCAAATTTTTTGCCAGACCGAAATCGCTGATGCCGTAGATGATGCCGAAGTTTACGGCCTTTGCTTCGGAGCGCATTTTATGTGTGACGTCGGCAAGCGGAACGCCGAATACCTGCGAAGCGGTGACCGAATGAATGTCCATTCCGTTTTTATAAGCTTCGATAAGCTCTTTGCACCCCGAAAAATGAGCAAGAAGACGCAGTTCTATCTGCGAATAGTCGGCGTCGATAAACACGTTGCCTTCGCGGGGCACGAACAATTTTCTCAATTCGCGCCCTTCCTCTTCCCTGATTGGTATATTTTGTAAATTTGGATTTGCGCTTGAAAGCCTGCCTGTCGACGTCACAGTCTGGTTGTACGTGGTGTGCACAAGCCCCGTAGTGCGGTCGATGAGCGGACGTATGCCCTCAATGTATGTCGAATTGAGTTTTTGGTATTGCCTGTATGTCAATATTTGCCCGACTACGGCATTTTCATCGGCAAGTTTTTCAAGAATTTCGGCATTTGTGGAGTACTTGCCGTTTTTATTTCTTTTCCCCGATTTTAAACCGAGCTTTTCAAATAATACCTGACCAAGCTGCGAAGGCGAGTTTATGTTGAATCGGCAACCGCACATATCGTAAATGCGTTCGGAAAGTTCTTCAAGCTTTTTGTTGTAATTTTTTGAAAAATCATTCAACGCGTCGCGATCTATTCTGACGCCTTCGCGCTCCATGTCGTAAAGCACAAAGATGAGCGGTTTTTCAATGTCTTCATATAATTTCAGTGAGCCGTCATTTTTCAGCTTCTCTAAATATATGTCACGCAGAGTACTCAATATAAACGCAGAATATCGACAATCATACCCATAATAACTGCAAAGCTCGCCAATATTTTTGCTTTGATCAAAGTAGTCCGAAAGATACTTCATTACAGAAATATCATCGAATTTGCATTTGAGCTCCGACCCGTCATATTCAATTATGTGTAAAAAGCTTTTTAAATCGTAGACGACAAGTTCGGAATCGGGGTTGCCTGCTATCCTTTTTATAAAATCCGAAAATGACCGGTCGGAAATCTCACCCAACAGGTCATGGTTGACAGCTGCCTCATACTGAATGCCGCCGACATAAATTTTTACGTCGTTGCCGTCAAAGTCGATGCAAAAACAGCCGTCATGCTCGGCGAGAGACATAAGCTGTCGTTCATCGGTAAGGCTTTGCGTGGCGGGGTAGTTTATGATAGCGCTTTTGCTCTCTCCCTCTTCAAAAATATCCAAGGCGAGCAGGCTTTTGAATTCAAGTTTTACAAAAATATCCTTTACTTCCTGAGTGTACCTTTTGGGTGCAACACAATCTTGCAGATTTGCCTGTATTCCGCAATTTCTGTCTATCGTGGCAAGCTCATATGAAAGGTAGGCACTCTCCCTGCCCTTTATCAGCTTGTCCTTTGCAGCGCCCTTTATGTTTTCAATATTTGCATATACGCCGTCGAGGGAACCATATGTGCAAATCAGGTCACGTGCTGTTTTTTCGCCTATGCCGGCAACTCCCGGAATGTTGTCCGATTTGTCGCCCATAAGCGCCTTCAAATCAATAATCTGTTTGGGTAGCACTCCTACTTCGGATAAAAAGTTTGCCTCATTGAGTTTTACAAGGTCGCTTACGCCGCGCTTGGTAAAATACACATCAGTCTTATCGTTGACAAGCTGGTAGCTGTCTCTGTCGCCCGTGTAAATATAGCTGTGCACATCGAATATGTCTGACAGAGTACCTATTATATCGTCTGCTTCCACGCCTTCCTTTTCATACATGGCAATATTCATGGCTGAAAGCAGACTCTTGAGCGGCTCTATCTGGGCGGCGAGTTCCGAAGGCATTGGCTTTCGCGTGGCTTTATAGCCTTCATACATCTTGTGCCTGAAAGTCGGCGCCTTGACATCGAATGCGACCGCTAAATATTCGGGCTTAAGGTCGTCTTCTATCTTAAGTAGCAATTTAATAAATCCGAATATAGCGTTTGTCGGCTGTCCGTCCTTTGTGGAAAATACCGGTGTTGCATAAAATGCGCGGTTGAGCAGGCTGTTGCCGTCGATGAGAACGAGTTTATCCATAAATTAATTTTAAAATTGCTTGATTTTTACTTGTCGTTAATATATAATAAATAAGGATATGCCGCTGTGGTGGAATTGGCAGACGCGCTGGACTCAAAATCCAGTGGTAGCGATACCATACCGGTTCGACCCCGGTCAGCGGCACCAAAGATGCAGTAATTTGCTGCATCTTTTTTATTTTTAATGACATCAAGCACCTGAATAATATTATACGCATATCGGCAGTCGATGTCAAGGTCTATCAATTATTGTTCTTGGTCAAAATACGTAAGCTTTAGACAGCAAACGAACGGCAAAAAATTTGCCGTTCGTTTGCTGTTTTGATACATCTTAAGTTTCAATAAAACTGTACAATCACTCCATCACTGTTCTCATTTCATCCAAAATAAATTTACCGTTTTCAATATATATGAACATTAGAGACATCCGGAATATTTATTGACTCAACACTATCAACTATTGATTCGGCAAGATCTCCCGCAGCGTCC
>CALVHH010000022.1 GCA_944327465.1 uncultured Clostridia bacterium
TTAGGGGAATAGCTCAACGGTAGAGTCGCGGTCTCCAAAACCGTCGGTTGCATGTTCGAATCGTGTTTCCCCTGCCAAACTTCAAAAATGCCCGTTTTTCGTTGGTTTTTGCCCGAAAAACGGGCATTTTTTATATATTTTTCTGTTATTAATTTCCCGTAATTTACCTGATTTGTTATCAAAGCACGTCATCAAATCAGGCATTGCGTATCCGTCAATATTTATTTTAAGAACTTAATACATGCTTGTCAAGCAAAATATAAAAAAGAAACGCCCGTGCATATGCAAAATAGGCACGGGCTGAAATAATTATAATGAATTGAGAACTTCAACGAGATCGCCGACCGTCTTTATCGATGCCACCTTATCGTCGGGAATGGTCTTTCCCGTGGTGTCTTCAAGGGTCATGAGCATTTCAACAATGTCAAGGCTGTCGGCACCGAGGTCTTCGATAATGTTGCTTTCGAGGGTGATTTTGGATTGAGGCAGATCGAGCTGCTCTGCAAGCATCTTTGCTATTTCTTCAAACATTATTGTGTCTCCTTAAATGGTTATAACAAAATTCTACAATAAACTATCAAAACTGTCAAGCACTTTTTCAATTTGCCTGCTTTTTGACCTGTTTCAGCGAAAGCCCTATGCGCTGTTTTTTGACGTCGAGATTGATTATCACAGCCTTTACGCGCTGTCCCACCTTTAAGACATCGGAGGGATGACGTATATATCTGTCGCTTATCTCGGAGACGTGCACAAGCCCGTCCTGGTGGACGCCTATATCGATAAACGCGCCGAAATCGATGACATTGCGTACCGTGCCTTCTACCTCCATGCCTACGGCAAGGTCTTCGATGCCCATTATATCACGGCGCAGTTTAGGCGCGGGGAGGCTGTCGCGGACGTCTCGCCCCGGCTTTATCAGCTCGGCAATGATGTCGTTCATAGTCGCCCTGTCCAACCCGCAGTACTCTGCCGCCTTGTCCTCGCCGAACTGTTTTACTTTTTGTGGAAGGTCTGCAAGTTTGTTGTTTGCAACGTCTTCGGTGGTATATCCGAACAGCGATAAAAGCTTTTCTGCCTTTTCATAACTTTCGGGATGCACGGCGGTATTATCAAATATATTTTTGCCGCCGGGCACGCGCAGGAAGCCTGCGCACTGTTCGAACGCCTTGGCGCCAAGCTTTGAAACTTTTAAAAGCTGTTTGCGTTCGGTAAACGCGCCGTTTTCCTCACGGTACGCCACAATATTCTTAGCAATTCCTGAGTTGAGCCCCGCAACAAAGCGCAACAGCGACACGCTGGCGGTATTTAAATCGACGCCGACCGAATTGACGCAATCTTCGAGCACGCCGCCAAGCACGCTGTCGAGGCGCTTTTTATCCATATCATGCTGATACTGACCTACGCCTATCGATTTGGGGTCTATCTTTATTAGTTCCGCCAGAGGGTCCTGCAGCCTGCGGGCGATAGATATCGCCGAACGAAGCGTGAGGTCATAGTCGGGAAACTCTTCGACCGCAAGCGGACTTGCAGAATACACGCTCGCCCCGGCTTCGTTTACAACAGCATAGCTGACATCGGCATCCACCTCCTTCAACAGCTCGGCAACAAAAATTTCAGTCTCCTTGCTCGCCGTGCCGTTGCCTATGGCTATCACGTTTACTCCGCACTTTGAAATGAGGTCCTTTATTATCCTCTTGCTCTCCTCTATCTTGTTGTGGGGAGGCACAGGATAGATAACCGAAGTCGCAAGCACTTTACCCGTAGCATCGACGACGGCGACCTTGCAGCCCGTGCGGTAACCGGGGTCAAGCCCCAAAGTTACCTTGCCCTTTACGGGCGGCTGAAGCAGCAGCGGACGAAGATTGACTTCAAACATCTTTATGGCCTGCTCCGACGCTCTGTCGGTGAGAATAGCGCGCACTTCGCGCTCGATAGAAGGTTCGATAAGGCGGTCGTAACCGTCGTCGGCGGCTTCGGCAATTATATCCGCGCAGTCGCCCTTTGTATGTATATACTTAGCCGAGCAAACGCGTTTTGCCATTTCGGGATTAAAATAGAGCTTTACCTTTAAATGCCCTTCCTTTTCGCCGCGGTTTACCGCAAGTATGCGGTGATTCTTAATTTCGGGCACAAGTTCGGCGTAGTCGGCATACATCGCGTACGTACCCTTTTCGTCGTCTTCTATCATCTTCACCTGTATTTCGCCGTGATTTTCAAAGAGCGACCGCAGTTTTTTGCGCAGCTCGGCATTATCCGAAATTATTTCGGCTATGATATCGCGGGCTCCCGATATGGCAGAAGCGACGTCTTCGACACCCTTTTCGGCGTCGATATATTTTTGCGCCTCTGCATAGGGGTCACCGTTCTGCTCCAAAATGAACTCGGCTAGCGGCTTTAAGCCCTTTTCGATGGCGACAGATGCCCTTGTACGCTTTTTCTGCTTGAACGGACGGTAGACGTCTTCGATTTCCGTGAGCGTAGTACAGCCATCGATAGCGGCGCGTATCTCGTCGGTCATTTTTTCCTGTTCGGTTATCGCCTTTGCCACCTCTTCCTTGCGCTTGTTGAGGTTTTGCAGATATTCATATCTGTCTGCAAATTTTCTAAGCAATTGGTCGTCGATGGCACCCGTCATCTCTTTGCGGTAGCGCGCAATGAAGGGAATGGTGTTGCCCTCATCCAAAAGCTCGACGATGTTTTTTGCGTGTTCGGACCGAAGGTTGAATTCTGTTGTCAGTTGCTGTAAAATTTCCATCTTCCTATCTCTTTAATTTATTGAGGTTTATTTTTTGTTCAGACGTAAGTCTGTAACTTTCCTTAGCTTTTTGTATTGCTTTGTTGTGCGTCTTTGCCGTAAGAGCGTTGCTTTTCAAAAACCGCACGCCCTCATCGTAAAATTTTACCAACACTTCGGCAATGAGCCATGCCACACCCATATGCACATAGTACATAGAAGTATCGGCTTTTTGGCAACACGAAAATATAATATCCAGATACTTTTGCTCCATATAATACGAGAGCAGCGTAGTTATTGCAAAGCGCTGCGAAAATTCACGCGGAGCGGCAAGATATTTTTGTATATATGGTAAAAACTCGTCGCGATGCAAAGAAATACATTTTGGCGAAAAGCCGTCGCAAGTCGCCCAATTATCGATGAGCCCGACACATATGTCGACATAGCCGATGAACCTGTCATACGGAAGCTGCGCCACAGCCGAAAGTTTGACGAACGTAACTTCATAAAACTCGTCGGGAAAGGACATGAGCTCGTCCTCTCTTCCCTTAAAAAGTTTTGCCGCCTTTCTCAGTTTAGGTATCGTAACGCCCAGCACGCTTATCTCATCGTTTTTTAAAAGCTTTGTATGGAACCGACGATATTTTTCATCCGCGGCGTCATTGAGGTATGCCAAAAACTGTCCGTAATTCATTGAGCCAGGCGTCCTCCTTTTTTGAAGTATTAGCAGGACTTGTTGAAGGCAGCTTTATGTACGGCACCGGCAAATTTGCATAATGCTTTAAAAAAATTTTATACGCAGTGCCGCCGTTTAAAATTATTCTTTTTATACTGCAGGCATCCAACACCAAACCAAGATCTGCCACCTGATAATTTTTTATGCTGCTGTCCGCACTGCCGCGTATCTCGCAGCATGTGACAATATCCCACAGCGCTATTTTATTGCCGCACAGAAAATCCTTCTTTTCGGACACCGTCTGCGGAACGGGTCTGCCGAACGCCGACGCAAGCAGACGCCAAAAGTCGTTCCTGGGATTTCCGTAATAAAAGCTTTGCTGCCTGCTCATTACGGAGGGAAAACTGCCGAGAATGAGAACTTCGCTGTCTCTGTTGAAAAACGGCTCGAAGCCTTTCATCCTTTCGCTCACAGATGCCTGTCCACCTTGCCGACAACGGCAGTAGCCCTGTATCTTTCATCAAAATTATATTCGATAGCCTGCAAAACGTCCTGATACGTAACCGAAGTTATCTTCTTTACCCTGTCTTCGAAATTGTAGATGTTTCCGCTGTAAATAAGCTCCTTACCATACAGCAGCATCTGCGAGCTGGTATTTTCCTGGGCAAAAATCTGCGACGCCAAGAGCTGTTCTTTGCCGCGTTTAAATTCGTATTCGGTTATATTTTTGCGCCTGATATCTTCAATACACGAATAGATTGCTTCAACGGAATGCTCATAATTATCTGCATTCACACCGGCGTATATCACGAGCGAACCCGTATCCTTATAGGAAGTGAGATAGGAATAGACGGTATAGGCAAGCCCGCGCTTTTCCCTGACTTCCTGGAAGAGCCTTGAAGACATACTGCCGCCGAGAACGGCGTTGACAATCATGGTAGCGTCGGCCAAAGGCTCATATCTCTTCATTGAAGGATAAGCTATGCCTACATGTACCTGCTCTATGTCCTTCTTTTTAGACAAATTTTTACTCTGCAGATTGACTTCGACGGCGCGGTACGAGCCGCTGCCTGCGGGCAAATCCGAAAAATACTTTTCAACAAGCTCCTGCGCCTGTTCAACCGAAATATTCCCCGCCATAGATATGACGATGTTGTCGGTGGTGTATCTGTCCGCCATGTAGGCGAGAATATTCTGCTTTTTAAAGGAGCGCACGTTTTTGCGGGGTCCCAAAATATTTCTGCCGTAATTCCTGTCCCCGAAAAACGCCTTCGACAGTAAATCGAGGCAGAGGTCATCGGGGGTATCCTCGTTCATGGCTATCTCTTCGAGCACTACTCCCTTTTCTCTTTTCATCTCCTCGGCGGGAAAGGTCGAGTTAAGGAAGATATCGGCAAGTATTTCAAAAGCTTCGGCGGCGTGGTCTGACGTGGACTTCGCGTAGTAACACGTCATGTCCTTGCCGGTAAAAGCATTGACCTGCGCGCCGATGGCGTCCATTCCGTCAGAGATATCAAACGCCGTGCGCTTTTTTGTCCCTTTGAACATCATGTGCTCAATAAAGTGCGAGATGCCGTCCTCTTCGTCGCTTTCAACACAAGCGCCCGTACCCACGATAATGCCCATTGTTACCGATAAAAGTCCGCTCATCTGCTTTACGATGAGCCTTATTCCGTTATCTAACTGTTTAAAGTGTACCATCATTCTCCTAAGTTCTTCGAAACCGTAACAAACGAAAGTCCGCTCGAAGATATGTAAGATATTATATCAGGCAGCGCAGCTACCGTTACGTCCATAGGATGCATCAGAATAAATTCGCCGTTTACAATATTTTGCGTGGCGCGCTCGCAAATCAGCTTGGTATCGCTGTCGCGCCAGTCTATCGTATCCCGCGACCACATTATAGCCTTTACGCCCAACATTGAGCATGCCGAAAGCGTGTTTTCGTTGAATGCTCCCGAAGGCGGAGCAAACAGCGAGATATCGCTGCCGAGAATGGCATTCAACAATTTTATGCTCGGCAATATTTCGTCATAGTTCTGGCGATAAGTCATGGCGGAGTGGTCTTTATGGAAATACCCGTGCGAACCGATTTCGTGTCCGTTTTTTGCTATCTCGCGCACGCAGTCGACGTTGTCGTCCGCCCAGCACCCGCCGAGGAAAAAAGTTGCGCTGACATCAAATTCGTTCAAGATATCGAGTATCTTATAGACGTTCGAAGTATTCTGATAGACATTGAACATCAGCGAAACGCCGCAAGCTGTCTCTTTTGCAGAGTAATATGGCTGATCATGTTCACCCGAAACCTGCACGGCGTTGCCGTCTGCAAAGCCCACAACGCAGGTAACGGCAATTATTGCGCACAGAACAGCATTGACTATGAATGGCGTAAGTTTGTTTTTCAAAATAAGTTTACCCCTAAACAGAAATACTATTAATATTTTATTTAGGAGTCGGCAAAATTTTGCTTGTTATTTGAGGGTGATTATCGTAACGCCCGTCTCACCCTCTCCGTATTTGCCGAGCCGGAACGAGCTGACGTTTTTATGCCTGCGAAGATGCGCCGAAATGGCTTCGCGCAATTTGCCCGTGCCCACGCCGTGTATTACTTTTATCTCCTCGAGGTTGTTCAACACTGCTCTGTCTATGAAATTATCGACTTCGCTGAGCGCCTCGGGCACGGTCATGCCCAAAAGATTTATCTCAAGTTCGGGCTTTGACGGCGCAAAATCGCCGCTCTTTCTTATCCTTACTTCACGCTTGTTCTGTCTGTCGGCGGAAATGTTCACCTTTTGCAGCGCAGATATTTTACAGCGCGTCTTTATGGTTCCGCACAGTACCTCGGCTTCTCCCTTCCCGGCATTGACCGAAAGCACCTGACCGACAGATTCCAGAGTTGCAAAATATACGTTGTCGCCGACATGCAAATTATCTGCGGTGGCAGGCTCGTATTCGTTCAGCTTTTCTTCCGCCCGCTCTTCACCGTAAGCTGCATCTTTGAGCTTGTTTTTGAGCGTACGCGCCTTTATCAAATCTGCCTGACCGAGTTCTTCCTTTCTGAACAGCTCTTCCATCTCGTCAAGCAGTTCTTCAGCCATTGCCGTGCGCTCGTTAATTATGCGCCTGCTCTCTGCACGCGCATTGGCAGTAAGCTTTTCGCGCTGTCTTTCAAGTTCATCTATCTTTTTGTTTACTTCAGCCAACCTGGTTTTGAGCTGAGCCGAAAGTTCGTTAGCTTCCTGCAGTTTTTTATCGGCTTCTATCCTGCTGTCCTCTGCCCGGCGCACGATATTTTCAAACGCCTTGCCTCCTTCGGAGAGAAAGGATACCGCGCGCTGCAAGATTTTATCGTCCATACCCAGCCGCCTGCATATTGCCAGAGCGTTGCTGGCGCCGGGCAGACCTATCTTTATGGAATACAGCGGCTTGAGTGTGGAGGCATCGAATTCCATAGACGCATTCTCTATGCCGTCGACAGTATATGCAAATTCTTTCAGCGGCGTAAAATGGGTAGTTACAATACCTCTGCAGCCTATTTTCAGCAGATGCTCCACAACGGCTTTGGCAAGCGCCTGCCCCTCGTCGGGGTTGGTGCCGCCGCCGAGTTCGTCGATGAGCACAAAACTGCCCTGAGTCGCTCTTTTGCACATGTCAATTACGGCAGTTATGTGGCTTGAAAACGTGGAGAGGCTCTCTTCGATGCTTTGACTGTCGCCCACGTCGCAGAAAATATCGTCAAATATGCATACGGACGAACCCTCCGCAGCCGGGATGTACATGCCGCAAGCCGCCATGAGACAGAACAGCCCGCACATCTTTAAGGTCACCGTTTTGCCGCCCGTATTGGCGCCGCTTATCAACAAAAAGTTATAACTTCCGCCCAGCTCCACGGAAACGGGCACGACCTTTTCTCTGTCAATAAGCGGATGTCTGCCCTTTATTATATTGATGTACCCGCGCTTGTTTACCTGTGGCTGAACGCATTTATTTGCATAGCAATACTGCGCGCGGGCATAGTAGCTTTCCAGCTCGCTCAGGACGCGGATATCCGTTTTAAGTCGTTCGGACATATTTCCTACGGCAGCGGAGAGCTCCTTTAAAATGCGCTCAACTTCTTCGCGCTCGTCTATCTGCAGAGCCACAAGCTCGTTGTTCAGCTCAAGCACATATTCCGGTTCGACAAAAAATGTCGCGCCCGTCTGGGAACGGTCATGCACCAGCCCCTTCACACGCGAACGATATTCGGCTTTGACGGGGATGACATATCTGTCCCCGCGCATCGTGACAATGCCGTCCTGAAGATATTTTGCCGTTTCGCCCGTGACGTATTCCGAAAGTTTAGAGCGGATGCGCTCGTTGAGACTCTTTATTCTGCTCCTGATTGAATAGAGCGCCGCGCTCGCGTGGTCCCATACTTCATCATCGGAAATTATTTTTTCGGTTATGTCGTCTTCGAGATTTTTATCAAAATAGATATTCGCGCTGTCGCCCTTTATCTTTACGATCTCGTCGTCATCCACGCTGTTTATCGAAGTATACGCCATCCTCGCCGAACGTAACAGCTCGTTCACCTGCCTCAACTCCGCACACGACAGCACGGAACGCTTGGACGCCCTGACCAACAATTCTTCGACGTCGGAAAAATACTGTATGCCGCTCAATCCGTATCTGAACAGCAGTTTCAGACATTCGCCCGTGCGGCTCAGCGCCTCTCGGGCATCCGAAAGGTCGGTTACGGGCATCAATTCGCCCAGGATTTTCTTTGTCCCTTCAAGACAGGCATACTCCGCGCAGCCGTCAAGCACTTTATTGAGTTCTAACCTTTCGATACTTTTGATATCCATAACTTCAATGTACGGGATTTTTGCTGTGTCCCGCAGTATAGTTTTTAAATAACTTCCTCAATTTTTCGCCGTCATTTGCAGCCATGGCGTCACCAATCATACACGCATCGCCCAGTGAACAATCCAAAAGCCTGCCTGTCTGCTGTTGCATGCATATGAGTCTGTCGCAGTTGAACAGCTCGAACCTGCACGACGAGGCGCTGTATCTTCGAAGAGAAAAGCGCCTGCCGCTCTCATCGGTCAAACGGTAACTCAACCTCTTGTCGCAGCTTTTGCACGACTTTTCAAACGGGCAATAGATGATATCCATCACCTTTATATCGCCCGCAGACAAATAGAAAGTATTATCAGAAAATAAGGATTGACATTCGTTAATCGTCAGTTCCTTCGAAAGAGCAACGTACTCGGCGTCGAGCATGGAAAGCGCAACGTCGTTGGACAAATTGAAGCCGCAGCCGGCAAAAAGTTTAATTCCACTTTCCATGCACAACTCCCACGCCCAATAACCGTCGCAATAGACTCCGTCAAATTCTTTCAAAACATCTGAAATGCCGCAAATATCGTCACCGCTGAAAAAGGGCGGCAGATACAAATATTTTTTACCTTTAAAAGAACCGAACGCACCGATATCCACAGTTCGATAATCTTCGGGTTTGAGTATGCCGATATCCGCATCAACGCCGTAAAATTCGCCGGAAATTATTGCATTAAGACTATTTTTGCCGCAGCGCCTATTCTCGGGCAACGGCAACATGCCGCCGATAATTTCATTTAAATTGCACGAAAGCATTTTAAAATGTTCAGAATATGCGTGGCGCCGCAGCGAATTGAGCGCCGAGACAGGCACAAACGGCTCGCCGATAACAGAGATATCGGCGAACTCGGGCTCAAACGGATACCCGTCCACCTTACAAAAGCACTTTAAAACATCTTCCTCCGTAAGTCCGCGGTTGACCGCAGGCGAGGGAATAAATTCGGATACATATTCTTTCCCGTCTATAGCCACGGACATTGCACTGCCACAGGCTATCTTCAAAGAAACGGATATTTTTTTCAGCTTTCTGTCCGAAAGCAGCCGCTCATTCAGTCGAACGTCCGTCGTTATAAATATCTTGTCGCCATTTATAAGTCTCGTCTGGGAATTCACAAAAAATCCGCCCCTGGTCACGCCGCCAAAGACGGCTCCGCACAGTTCGCGTCCGCCTCTGAGCACCTTGAACGCATCACCATGCACGCAATGCATAGTACTATGACACACATACTTGCCGTTTACCACTTCCACATTGCCGCAAAACTCGCCCAAGTGCCCCTGTACCGACCGAGATATAAACGATTTGTCCTGCCCGAAGGCAAGTCCCTTTGTGTAGTTGCCGCGATTATAAGTGCGCTTGAGCGCCGAAAGTCCCCCTCCCGCGTCATTGCCGTTGATCAAGCCGCGATAATATTTCACCGCCGCAGCGATATATTCGGGGCGGCGCATCCTCCCCTCTATTTTAAATGAATACACGCCGGCATCGATGAGCTTTGTAATATCGGTACCGACAGAAAGGTCCGAAAGCGAGAGAGCATATGCCTTTTCGGTATAGCCCTGACGGTCGATGGCATATTGTTTGCGGCATGGCTGCTTGCATCTTCCCCTGTTGCCGCTGTTTCCGCCGGCAAACGAGGACAGATAGCACTGTCCCGAAAAGCAAGTGCACAGCGCACCCTGAACGAACACCTCGGTCTCTATGACTTTGGCTATCTCGGCAATATCTTTAAGCGCTGTTTCTCTTGCAAGGATGACGCGTTCAAAGCCGAATCGCTTAGCCATGCGTGCGCCGTACACATTGTTTACGCCCGCCTGAGTAGACAGATGCAGGTGAAGCTGCGGATAGACCTCCTTTAAATATTTACCCAAAAAAATATCCTGGATAATGAGCGCATCGGCGCCGGCGTTGTGCGCGGCAACGACCTCTCCGATAAAATCGGTCAGCTCCGATTGTTTTACGAGCGTATTGACGGCAACATATATTTTGACGCCGAGCACATGCGCATATTCGCATAGCCTGCGCAGCATGTCACAATCGAAATTTTCAGCAGACGCCCTGGCAGAAAAACTCTTCAATCCCAGGTACACGGCATCGGCACCGCTGTTTATCGCGGCAAGCGCACCATTCATATCCCCTGCAGGGGCAAGCAGTTCAGTCATGGCAATAACCAAACCTTTTGATTATCTCAGCCACGGCGCCTTCGTTATTTGTCGCCGAAACATAGTCGGCACGCTCCTTGAGCTCCCGCACGGCATTTCCAACGGCAACACCCACTCCCGCGGCCTCTATCATGGAAAGGTCGTTAAGGTTGTCGCCTATGGCAACGGTATGCGCTATATCTATGCCGTAATGCGACGCCATAAACCTTATGCCTGCGCCCTTGGTATCGCCGAGAGGCGAAACTTCGACAAGCACTTCGGCGCTGCACGTAACATCGTATTTACCTTTAAACTTTTCGCTGAGGTACTCAAAAAGCCCTTCTCTTGCCTCGGCAGGACAAAGACTTGCAACTTTTTGACAAGTCAAATGCTTTTCTTTTACATATCGTGAGAGCTTTACGTCGGCATGCTCCGCCGTCAGATTAATTATGCTCTCATACAGTTTTAAAAATTTATTGTCGGCGGGAATATCCGAAAAAAATCTGTCGTCGCTGTATACATTTACCGATTGTCCGCAGCTTTCTATCGCCTCACATATTTCAGACGCCTGTTCGCAGGAAAGTCCGCCGTGACGAATAAACGCACCCGTTTCGATATCGGCAATAACACTGCTCTGACACGCCGAAACGAGCCCCTTTAATCCGAGCCTGCGCACTTGAGGCAATATGGAAGCGAGCACCCTTCCCGTGCACACAGCAAATATGCCGCCATCGGCAATATACCTATCGATTGCCTCAGCCACATTCGGCAATATTTTGCCGTCGGAAGTTATCAGAGTGCCGTCAAAATCGGAAACTATCAGTTTTGCATTGAGTTTAGTCATATCCTAATTAGAAAAATAATCTTTGATGGCTTTTGCCACCTTTAAACTTATCCCGTGCGTCCTGGCTATATCTTCTGCCTCGGCGCTCATTATCTTGTCTATTGTGGAATAGCGCTCCATCAGCGCTATCCTGCGCTGCTTGCCCACGCCTTCAATCTTTTCAAGCTCACTCTTTAGCATGTTTTTTGAATGAAGATTGCGGAAATATGTTATAGCAAATCTGTGCGCCTCGTCCCTGATCCTCTGTACCATGCGCAGCGCGTAGTCGCGAGCGGGTATTTTTACGGCGTCATCCGAAGTCAGCGTAAAAATTTCTTCCTGCTGCTTTGCTATGGAGATGAGCTCGATATCCGTCACTCCGAGCTGCCCGAATATCTCCGCCACGGCTGAAAGCTGTCCCTTGCCGCCGTCGATAACTATCAAATCGGGTTTGGGAAAGCGCTCTTCCTCGTCGGTTCCGAGTTTCGACAACCTGCGCAGCAAAACTTCCTGAAGAGACGCAAAATCGTTCGCCCCTTCAACGGTCTTTATTTTGAACCTTCTGTACTGCGTCCTGTCCGCCTCGCCATCGATAAATACCACCATCGAAGCGACCTTGTCCACGCCGGACACATTGGAAATATCGTAACACTCCATCCTGCGGGGATAGCGGACGAGCCCGAGCATCTGCTGCAATCTCTTGCAGGCATTGACGGTCATATCGTCGCGATGCCTGATTTTATCTACAGATTTTTCAAGGTAATCGTGTGCGTTCCGCTCCGCCATCTTTAAAAGTTCTGCCTTGACGCCCTGTTTTGCAGCGGTTATGTCTACGCTCTTGCCGAGCTTTTCTTTGAAAAATTGCGACACGAGCAACTTTTCGCAGTATTCGGGAACAACTATCTCGGCAGGCGGTTCATGCGTGGCATAGTACTGTGTAATAAACGACGTAAGCGCTTCGGCATCGGAAATATGCGCCTCGTCCAGCGCAAACGAGCTAGCCCCCTGCATTATACCCTTTCTTGTAACCAGAACATTGACGGCAGAATACAGGTTATTTGTGGCGTAAGCGATTATGTCGGCGTCGATCACCTTATTTATCGAAGTTATTCGCTTGGCTTCAAGTTTGGAAAGCATCGATATCTTATTGCGATAATCGAGCGCCAGCTCAAACGCCTCGCCTTCGGCAGCCGCAATCATCTTCTGTTCGAGCACGGCTTGCGCGTTTTTATAGTCGCCGTCCAAAAAATTCAGAGCTTTTTTAACTCTCAAACCGTACTCTTCTTCGTTTATCTTGTGCGCACACGGCGCCGTGCAGCGGCCTATATGATAATTCAGACACTCACGTTTGGGTTTTGCCGTAACCGACGTATGGCACAACCTGACGCCGAACAGCAGCTGAACGACTTCGAGTATATCCTTACAGTTGATACCCCCCATGAATGGACCAAAATATCTGCCGCCATCTTTTTTTATTTTACGGGTTATATAAAAAGAAGGAAACCTGTCGCGCATATCGGCTTTGATATACGGATACGTCTTGTCGTCCTTTAAAAGAATATTGTACTTAGGCTTGTATTTTTTGATTAAATTATTTTCAAGCGCCAATGCGTCTATTTCGCTGTTTGTTATGATGTAATTGAAGTCGGCAATATTTGCAACCATCTGCATAACTTTCTGCGGCTTGGGAGTGTTGTGAAAATATTGCCTGACACGATTTTTAAGCACCCTCGCCTTGCCGACGTAAATGACGTTGCCGTACTTATCGAGCATTATATAGACGCCCGGAGAATCGGGCAGAAGTTTTAATTTCTCTTTGATAACGTCCATACCAAACCATGTTATATTGTAACATAACCCCACTTATTTTGCAATATTAATTGACATGTTTTTTATATATAAATTTTAAGCCGACAGGCAGACCTGTCGGCTTAAAAGACACTATGTTTAATTATTCGAGCTCGAATGCACCTGTATAGAGCTGATAATATTTGCCCTTTTGGGCAATGAGCTGTTCATGACTGCCGCGCTCTATTATTTCGCCATGCTCAAGCACCATTATCGCCTGACTGTTCCTTACAGTGGACAGCCTGTGCGCTATGACAAAGACCGTTCTGCCCTCCATCAGTTTATCCATGCCCTGCTCGATGAGCTTTTCGGTTCTGGTATCGATGGACGAAGTAGCCTCATCGAGTATCAAAACGGGACATTCGGAGACCATCGCCCTGGAAATCGCAAGGAGCTGACGCTGTCCCTGCGAAAGATTGGCGCCATCGCCCTTTATCATGGTCTGATAACCATCGGGCAGATGACAGATAAAACTGTCGGCGTTGGCAAGTTTTGCCGCCCTGATACATTCCTCATCGGTGGCTTCAAGCCTGCCGTAGCGTATATTGTCCATTACCGTGCCCGTAAACAGGTGAGTATCCTGAAGCACTATGCCAAGAGAGCGGCGCAAATCTGACTTTTTGATATCCCTGATATTTATTCCGTCGTAGGTTATCGTGCCCGACTGGATGTCGTAAAAACGATTTATAAGATTTGTTATGGTCGTCTTGCCGGCACCCGTAGCGCCTACGAACGCTATCTTCTGTCCGGGTTTTGCATACAGGCTTATATTCTTTAAAATTACCTTTTGGGGAGTATATCCGAACACGACGTCGTCAAAACGTATATCGCCCCTGAGAGGAATATATTCATACGAACCGTCGGAAAGAGGCTTTTTCCATGCCCAGCCGCCGTCGTCGCATTCGCCGTGCGTCAAAGTTATATCGCCTCCCTTGTCTTCGGGGGTCGTATCAATCATTTCAAATATGCGCTCGGCACCCGCAAGCGCCATAACTATGGCGCTGAACTGCTGCGATACCTGCATTACGGGCATATTGAACTGCCTTGTATACATCAGATATGAGACGAGCATACCCGCCATAACAGCCAGTCTGTTGGCTTTATCGGCATTCTGCACGCTGCAGAATATGGAAAGCAGTCCGCCCTCTCCGCCGAATACCATTATAAGCACGCCGACGAGAGCAACAAGCACATATTGAAGATAACCGAGATTGTTGTTTACAGGTCCCATCAGAAAAGCATAGCCGTTTGCAATGCTGCCCGCTTCGTTGAGCCTGTCGTTGACATCTTTGAATTCTTCACGAGCCTTCTGTTCATGACAGAATACTTTTATTACTTTCTGACCTTCGGTCATCTCTTCGACATATCCGTTGAGCGCACCCAAAGCCTTTTGGTTGGCAAGGTAATATTTTGCCGACCGTCCGCCGATTATCTTTGTAGCAAAGATTATTCCAACAAGAACAACGCACACGACTAAAAGCAACGTGACACTGTACATTATCATGAATGCCAATACGGCAATCAGCGTCAGTACCGATGAGATGAGTTGCGGGATGGTCTGGGTGAGCAACTGACGCATGGTGTCGACGTCGTTTGTATATAAGCTCATCAGGTCGCCGTGAGTATGCGTGTCGAAGTACTGCAAAGGCAGCGTCTGCATGGTGGCAAACATGTCGTCGCGCATTTTTTTGAGCGTGCCCTGGGCAATGTACATCATGATGAGGTTACAAGCGAACGATGAAATGGCTCCCGCCGCATAAATGCAGCCCATCATAATGATGTTGTTCATTATCAGCCCCATGTCGGCATTTACCTGGTTGTCGATGAGTTCTGTCGTTATTACCGAAACTCGTGAAGCTGCGGTAACGTTTGCAACAGAGGATATACATACGAATATTATGACACAGATAGTGGCAAACTTGTTGCGGAGGAAAGAATATTTAAGCAATCTGCCCAGCGTCTTCATGGGAGTCTTTGCCCCGTGCGAAGTTTTTATAAGGTCTCCGCCGCAATCGTTGACTTTTCTATTTGCAGGCATTACTCCTCACCTCCCTTTACCTGAGATTCGAATATTTCCCTGTATATTTCGTTTGAAGCAAGCAGCTGCTCGTGCGTGCCCATACCGTCAATCTTGCCCTCGTTGAGCACTATTATCTTGTCGGCGTCCTGCACCGAAGCTATACGCTGGGCGATTATTATCTTTGTGGTTTCGGGGGCGTACTTTTTTAGGTTTGCGCGTATTGTTGCATCCGTCTTGGTATCGACCGCCGATGTGGAGTCATCAAAGATTATTATCTTGGGGTGTTTCAGAAGCGCACGCGCAATGCAGAGCCTCTGCTTTTGTCCGCCTGAGACGTTTACGCCGCCCTGACCGAGGTCATAATCGTACTTGCCGGGGAGATTTTGTATGAACTCGTCGGCACACGCCTGTTCGGCAGCTGCGCGTATCTGTTCATCGGTGGCATTCTCGTCGCCCCATCTGAGGTTTTCGGCTATAGTGCCTGAAAAGAGCACGTTCTTCTGCAGCACCATAGCTACGGTGTTGCGCAGAGCGTCGAGATTGTACTTGCGTACGTCAAGACCGCCGACCTTAACGCTGCCGTTGGCGGCGTCGTAAAGGCGGGGAATGAGCGACACGAGCGAACTCTTGCCCGAACCCGTAGCGCCGATTATACCTACAGTCTCACCCGAAGCTATGTGCAGGTCGATATTTTTGAGCACCTTGACATCGGCTTTTTGGGAATAGCAGAAATCTACGTTGTTGAAATCGATGGAGCCGTCCTTTACTTCGGTTATCTGCTCCTTGGACTTGGGAAGGGTAGTGGTTTCTTCGAGCACCTGTACGATACGCTCCGCAGAGCCCCTTGAAAGCGAAATGAAGTTGAGACACATTGCCACCATCATTACTCCGGAGAGTATCTGAGCGGAATACTGAATGAGCGTCTGCAATTCACTGGGCTGGATTCCGCCCGCGATGTTGCCTACGTACATATTTGAGCCCATGGTGAGAATGACTATGTTGACAAGAAACATTACGAGCATGACGCTGGGCATCATTATCGTAAGTATTCTTTCGGCTTTTACGGAGTATGTATACACCTCTCCGCTCGCCTTCTTCATTTTGGATATCTCCCTATCTTCGCGCACGTATGACTTTACTACCCTTATTGCCGTGAGATCTTCCTGCAGCACCGCATTGAGATCGTCGTACTTTTTGAACATCGTTCTGAAGTAAGGCACGACCCTGAACATACAGAACGCCACCACCAACCCGAGCACGAGCGCAGCGCCCGCAAATATGAGCGCCATTATGGGTTCAATGACAATAGTCATTATTATTGACGCGATAAACAGAATGGGCGCACGGATGAGCATTCTTATTGCCATCTGATAGGCATTCTGCACATTTGTGACGTCGGTGGTTATACGGGTTATAAGGCTGGCAGTCGAATAATTATCGATATTGGCAAACGAAAACGACTGCAGATTGTTATACATATCCTCCCTGAGGTTATGCGCAAATCCGCACGAGGCCTTTGCCGCCAGCTTTGCCCCCACCGAACCTGCCACGAGAGCAATGAGCGCACAAGCTATCATGAGCGCTGCCGATATGGCGATGACATTTATGTCGACCTGCGCCTTCTTGTTTTCGGCAACGGCCTGAAGCTCGCCCACGATAAACGTCATGAGGAAGGGAATTATAATTTCCATTATCGCTTCCACCGCCATCAGCAGAGGAACGATTATGGAGATTTTTTTGTACTCCCTCACGCTTTTGAGCAATTTTTTTATCATACTTATCTCCACTTAAAAAATTTTAAACAGATTATTTACCGTCGTCGCCCAGATACGCAAGCACTTTATTGATGAGCGAAATAAATGTATGCTGCTCCTCGGAACTGAGCGCCGCGCATATGCGTTCATCGCACTTATCCATCAGCTCACGGTTTTTTTCGCAGAGCTCCACGCCTTTATCGGTCAGCGCTATATACTTTGTGCGCGCATCGTCTATAGGCGACGTCCTCGTCAAAAAACCACCGCGCTGAAGATTTGACAGCATCGACGAAACGGACGAGGGTCTGAGCCCCGTGGCACGTTCTATGTCGCGCTGACATACCTGCTCGCCATGCAACGATTTTATCCTGATAAATACCAATGCATGAAGCTGTACGGAAGAGATGCCGTACTCAGAAAGATTGATGTCGTTGCTGCGCACTATCGCCCTGTGCAGGCTGCAGATGGCGCCGAACAAACGCTGGTTTTCCACACGTATACCCCTAAAACAGAAAAAAATATTTCGATATCTAACTGTTTGATATCGAAATAAATTATATTGATTATGATGTTATTTGTCAACAGAATTTCAGCAAAAAAACGTATGACAAATATGAAATTTTTTTCATAATGTAAAAAATTCACATTATCATTTAAGTTATAACTTTTAAGGGCTTTCATCCCTGTCGCCATCAAACGTGCCGGTTATCTCTTCCATGCCCTCACTGTCGACTTTTGCAAATTTTACTTCGGATTGATCCTCTTCCTCACCGTCTTCCGAACTTTCGGAAAGAGAATTTTCTGCCTCTCCGGATTTTTCATCCGCGTTTTTGGCAGGCTGAACCTCCGCCGAAACATGCCTTCCCTCGCCCGAGTCGAGTATCTTGCGCGTTTCTTCATCATAGACGGCCACGTCATATTCCATTTTTGCAAGATTTTTATCGGCATAGACCCTTCTGAGCGCCTGCTCTTTGCGCATATTCCGCCTCTTTGTGCAGTAGGCGTATATAAAATATGAAAAGAGCAGAATAAAAAACAGTCCGCCGGCGCAAATCATCAAAATATAGATAGCATCCATATATTTATTTTATCAGTAAATAAAATTAATGTCAACAATTAATTTGATTTTTTAAGCACAATACTGTATAATAGGCTTATCAAGCAACAACGAGGTGCTGCTATGGCTACAGACAAAAGAATAATAAAAACAAGACAAGCTATAACCACAGCATTCATGGAGCTGTCACTTGAAAAGGACATACGCAAAATAACGGTATCGGATATTGCCGGCAGGGCGTCCGTCAATCGCTCCACATTCTATCTTCATTATAACGACGCCAAGGAAGTGCTTGAAGATATTGAAAACAACATTTCAAAGACCGTCTACGAATGTTTTGCAAAATTCGACACCTCAGACATATTCAACAGCTCTTACGAAATGTTTATCACCCTGACGAGATTATTGGATGAGAAGCCCGCATTCAAAAATTTTATGCTGCACTCGCCCTCATCGGGATACGTCGTTGCCAACATAAAACATACGATGCTGCAAAACGCCGTCACAACCACGCTGGCAAAATCTAAGTATATAGGCGACCTCAATAAAATATACATCTCCATAGTCTATATGATTTCGGGCATGGTAGATGCCTACATTCAATGGGCGACCAACGACAGAGAGGACAAGATGTCGCTTGAAGAACACTGCAAAATAATAAGCACGCTGACGCAGTCGGTTATAAACGCCGTTGCGTAACGACAAATTTTTAAGGGGCGCGGGGACAAAAATCATTTGACCCCGCGCCCTCTTCATAATAACCGCGACAAAACAATATAATAATTATATGAAAAAGATAATGTTTTGCGGCGGCGGAAGCGCCGGTCACGTCGTTCCCAATCTGGCGCTGTGCGAACAGCTGAAAGGAAAATATAATATTTGCTATATCGGCACCCGGGCTATAGAAAGGGAGCTGTGCAAAAGCAATTCGATAGAGTTTTTCTGCTTCGACGGAGTAAAACTTGTGCGTGACAAAGTACTATGCAATTTATCTATTCCGCACAAATTGCACACCAGCATAGTCCAATGCCGAAAAATTTTGGAAAGAGAAAAGCCCGACCTGCTGTTTTGCAAAGGCGGATATGTTTCCCTCCCTCCCGCAATTGCCGCGCATAAACTCGGTATAACCATACTGACGCACGAATCCGACATGAAACCGGGGCTGGCAAACAAACTTATTGCACGCAAATGCCGCAGAGTGCTTACAGCATTTCCCTCAACGGCGGCAAAATTCAAAAACGGCGTATATACAGGTACGCCGCTCAGAAAAAACTTATTTGAAAGAGATAAACTTAAAGAAAAGAGCAGACTCGGCTGCGACCTCAGACCGGCAATACTCGTTTTAGGCGGAGGCAGCGGTTCAACGGCTATAAACGAATGCCTGCGCGGCTGCCTGACGGAACTTTGCAAAGATTACAACATAATACACGTATGCGGCAGAGGCAACGCGGTGCGCTCGACGTTAAGCGGCTACAGACAGATAGAATTTTGCGACGATATGGGACAGCTGTACGCATGCGCCGACTACGCTGTATCGCGCAGCGGCTCGAACGCCGCAAACGAACTGATAGCCCTGAAAATACCCACTCTTTTCATACCTTTGGAAAATGCGGCAAGCCGCGGCGACCAGATAGATAACGCAATGTATTTTTACGGGCGAGGGTTGTGCAGAATATTGCGCCAATCGCAAATGACGCTATCGTCGCTAAAACAGGCAATAGGAGAACTGCTTGCCGACGATAAACTGATATCCTCTCTTAAAAACAACAATTTTAAACGCGGAAACGAACGTATAATTGCAGAAATTGAAAGCGCTTTAAATTAATCCTTCTATCAATATTTTCAGACCTATCGCGACAAGTATGAGCCCGCCGAGTATCTGCGCTATGCCGGTCTTCTTTTCGAACAGTTTGCCCACTCTTGAGCCTATAAACACGCCGGCACAGACTATAATGAATGTGGTTATGCCTATGATGCCCGTATAGCCCCAGACGGTAACTTCGGTTATTCCCTCATCGTACATCGCAATAAAACTGATGCCGACAGCCAGGGCGTCAATGCTTGTGGCAATTCCCTGAACTATCATCTCAGCCACATTGAACTTTTTGGGCGCAAGCTGCTCTGCCGGCTTGCGCATTTCCATGACCGAATCAAGTATCATTTTAACGCCAATTATTAACAGTAAGGCAAACGCTATCCAATGGTCGTAACTGTCTATAAACTGCGTGTCTATGACCATTGACAGCCCGAATGCAACAAAAAAGCCGATGAGCGGCATCGCCATCTGAAAGACTCCGAAAGTCAGGGCTATGGCAGCCCCCTTCTTCCTGTTCAAATCGCGATAGCACATTCCGTCGCACACCGACACTGCAAATGCATCCATTGAAAGAGATACGCCTATAAGAAATATCTGAAATACCAATTGCCAACTCCACATGCAGTAATTATATAATAACGGTGTCGATTTGTAAACACATAAAATTTAAATATTAAAAAATTATAAAATATTTTTGAAATACCCTTAAAAATAGTTTGCTTTTTAAGAAATTTACAGTATAATAAATAAGCTGTTTGCATTGAGGTGTAGCGCAGTTTGGTAGCGCGTCTGGTTAGGGACCAGAAGGTCGTGGGTTCAAGTCCCGTCACCTCAACCAACAAAGGACCGCATGAAATATTCATGCGGTCCTTTGTTTCTTTTTTATTTGTATCTAAGACTAAAATCAGTCAAATTTGTATGCGTGCGCAGTTATATTTAAAAAACGGAAGGTAAAAATATGACCTTCCGTTTTTTGATTAAAATCACTAAATGCACCTCTTTTGCAGCTTGAGCAGCTTAATATACAGTGCGGCAATACCCGAAACGAGCAATATCATTACAATTATCCACCAGAATGTGCCCATAAAGTACTCACCCCCGCCGCCGAACCCGAAAGCGCCCACAGGAGAATTCCAGTTGAGAAAGAAATACGGGTAGTTGAGTCCGTTTCCAAAATCCCAATTGCTTACATAGCCTATCGAAGCGAATATCAGATAGTATATCGGAGGCACCAGCGCCCACACAATCACATTGTAGCGCGGCGCTTTTTGCCCTGCAACAAACAAATCGGCAATGGCGCATATCGGCACAACTACATGTGTGAGCACATTTGCGGCAGAATTGAAAGCACCCGGTATTGTGGGCGCCAGCACGGCGCAAAACACGCCGCCCGTCAATGTGATAGCAACCGTGAAAACAAACTTTATTATCCACAGCGCGGACGGAATATCACCATTTGAAGTCTTTAACCTTACAATTTGCGCAATCGCAAACACCGCGAGAATTGCAGCTATCCAAATGTTCGACTGTATTGTAAAATACAAAAAGCATTGCATGCCCTGCACCGCCGTAAGCGCAATGCCTGCAACAGCGCATATGACGACGCATGTTTCCAGCGCTATCGAAATCACTTTTCTGAACATACTCTTCTCTCCGCAATCGTATTGTTTCATAAAAGAGATTATAGCACAATACAAAACTCCTGACAAGCATAAGTGACAGACAGATTTTTTGCCTGCATGCCACATCGTAAAAGCGCCCGCGCAACTTGTGTTGCGCGGGCGCTTTGAATCCCTTTAGTTTTACCGCCGCAGGGAACAAACTAATTATATGTCCCCGGCGAAAAAGTTATGTCATCTATACAAAAATCTATGACAATTTTCACACTCGATTACCTTTCCCGAAGCGGCGTTCTCCTTTTCAGCTATCGAAAGCGAAGTTCCGCACATCGGGCAGACATCGCCCTTCAGCTGACAAAGAATAGGGAAAACTCTCTCGCTGCGCTTTGCCTGATATTTTTTAAGCACATCGTCATCGATATCTTTTGCAAGCTCTTTGAGGTCTTTGGCAATCGCTTCGGCTTCGACCTGCACAGTATCCTTATACTTCTTGAATGCAGCCTGCAATTTGGGATATTCTTTCTGCGCGGCAATGACGTTCTTCTTTAAATTCTGATATTCTTCTACCTGGTCTTTGATATTGGATATAAGATTGTTCAGCTCGTTCTTGAGAGCTTTGAAATCTTCTAAAAGGCTCTGCGCGCTGCGCTTATAAAAGGAGAGCGCATTGCTCTCTTCCGCAAGCTCATCGAGGTGGTCAAAGTCTTTGAGCGTTTCAGCCAGTTCGGCATAACGGGCATTGAGCCTGTCGATATTTGCTCTGAGCTCCTGAGCCTTGGCTTCGATTTGGTCGAGCTTTTCGGAAGCTTTGGTAAGATACGAGCGCGCCTGAATATACTTTTTGCGTTCATCGCTCGAATTGAGTTTTTGCTCGACTTTAATGAGGCGGGAATCAGCCTCCTGATACTTTAAAAGTTTTTCAACCTGTGACATATTTGTCTCCTTGAGATTATTACATAAGTTGTGCATCCACATATACGCAGACCTGCACGCCGAACATCGGCGCCAATGCCTTAGCTATGCGCTTAAAACCGTATACTTCGGACGAATAGTGAGTGAGCTGCAGAACATTCACATTATTATAATAGAGCCCGGTTATCATGTGATGCGCAATATCTGCAGATACGAGCACGTCTGCCCCGCCGTTTATTGCAAGGTCGGCAGCGTCGGCGCCACACCCCGCACCACAGAACGATGCAACCCTTTTGATTATTCTTTCATCGTCGCCATATGCAAAGCAGCGGCGCGTTTCAAACGCCTTCAACGTGCGCTTGACAAAGTCTTTAAACGTGACCGGCTCTATATCGTACAATCTGCCGTAACCGCCCGAAGACAAATCGTTCATGACGCTTCTCGCCTCGACGCCGCCCAGACCGCGCATAAGATAATAGTCTATACCTTCCGGTGCACTGTCAAAATTGAGATGCATGGATATCACGCCGATGTTGTTTTTAATACAGATGACAAGAGCTCGCGATATGACATCGTCGGAAGGCTTTATGCTCTTTTGTCCGTGATAAATTGCAGGGTGGTGAGTAACCAAGAGATTGCACCCGCGCCTTACCGCCTCTTCCGCCGCTTCGGGAGTAAAGTCGAGCGAAAAGAGCACTCCGGTGATTTCGCCCTCATTTTCGACGAGTATGCCGCTGTTGTCGTAATGCCCGTATTTTTTGCAGAGCTCATCGCTCAACGCAACAGGCGCGATTTTATTTTCGATTATTCTGAATATATCAATGAGTTTCATGTCTTTGAACGCTCCTCAAAAATTCCTGTCGCCTTAAAAGTTCTGAGCGGCTTTCCGAACTCATGCCGCTCTGCAAATATCCGGAAATTTTTGACAATTCCAAATCTATATATGTCTGAAATAGTACTTCGTTAATGCTGTCTCTGCCAAACGCATATTCCGCATCGGAATACTCATAGGTACCGCCTTCCCTTTCTCCTTTGATAATGAAATAAAACTTGCCCGACCTGAACAATGTATCCTCAATTATACGGCACCCGTTTTCGACGAGGTACCTGCGCAGAAGCCCGGCATTTTTCATCGGCTGAAAGACAAAGCGTTCGGGGATGTAGCCTCGCTTTAATATGCCGACTATCTCCTCTCCGCCCATGCCCGCTATGAGCACAAGGTCGGCGCCGCGGACTTTATCCAGCCCATCGCAGCAAACGCATTCTACCTTGCCTTTTCGAACCTCTTCATTTAAAAGTTTAGCGGCCTTATTTAAACTTTTTTGGCTGATATCGGTCACTATCGCCCTGTCGCACAGCCCGTTATCGAGCATATAGCGCGTACAGTAGCCGTGGTCGCAGCCGATATCGGCAAATACGCTGCACTTGTCCAACCTTGCACATATCTGAGGTATGCGTCCGTTTGCGCCGCCAAAAGTTTTCTGCCTCATCAGGTATCGAGGAAATCCTTGAGATGTTTAGATCTTGAAGGATGACGAAGCTTTCTCAGCGCCTTTGCCTCTATCTGGCGGATGCGCTCTCGCGTGACGTTGAATTCCTTGCCGACCTCTTCAAGCGTACGCGGACGACCGTCGTCGACGCCATATCTCAGCCGCAGCACCTTCTCCTCGCGGGGCGTCAGGCTGTTTAGCACTGACAGCAGCGTCTCCTTGAGCATGGTCGTAGAAACGCTGTCCGAAGGCGTGACGGCGCGGTCGTCTTCGATAAAGTCGCCGAGATGAGAATCCTCCTCTTCACCTATGGGAGTTTCGAGCGAAACGGGGTCCTGCGCAATCTTTTGAATTTCGCGCACCCTGTCCTCCGAAATATTCATTTCCTGCGCAATTTCAGCAGGAGTGGGTTCACGGCCGTACTTTTGCAAAAGTATCCTGGATACGCGGGTCAGTTTGTTTATAGTTTCGACCATATGCACGGGAATACGTATTGTACGCGCCTGGTCGGCGATAGCCCTGGTTATTGCCTGTCTTATCCACCAGGTTGCGTAAGTTGAAAACTTGAAACCCTTTTGATAATCAAATTTTTCCACCGCCTTCATCAGACCGAGGTTGCCCTCCTGGATGAGGTCCAAAAAGAGCATGCCCCTGCCGACATAGCGCTTTGCTATGGAGACGACAAGGCGAAGGTTGGCTTCGGAGAGTTTCTTTTTTGCATCTTCGTCGCCTTCCTGCATCCTTCTTGCCAGCTCTATCTCGTCGTCGGCGGAAAGAAGGGGCACTCTGCCTATATCTTTGAGATACATTTTTACCGGGTCATCGAGCCCTATATCCGAAAGCGCCTGTTCATACAGTTCGTTGTCGCGCTCCGCCTCGTCGATTATCTGAATGCCAGCCTCGGCAATGGATTTATAAACATAATCCATCTGGTTGGGAGTAGTTTCGTACTTCTCCATTATGTCGCACAGGCTGTTCGTCGTGATTGAGCCCTTGGACTGATGGTCATCGATAATCTTTTTTAATATCTCGTTTAATTTCTGGTCGGATAAATTCATTATTGTACTCCGTGCTTTAGTTTTTCTTTTTGTTTAATAAGTTCGGTAATGCGCTGCGCAAGCTTGTTGCGCTCATCAATATCCGAAACAGCGCCCAATTTTTTGGATAACTCGCCTACTTCACCGTCAATGAAATCGAGTTTCAACTTCAATATACTGTCGAAATAGTACTTTTCGGCGACCGCCCCTTCGAGACCCGAGCCGTCGGAATAATCGAGTATTCTTCCCAATTCTTCGTATTCTGGCGAATTTTCTTCAAAAAATTCAAATATCTCGCTCAAATGTATGCGCTCGCCGAGCATCCGCTTTGACAATACGTATTTTGCAAGAATGACGTGGATATCGTTTACGAACGGTATCTGAGAAATATCCGTGTCCTTTGCATAATCGGCGCCGAAAAGCAGTCCGGCTATGACAAACCTCGAAGCTTTGAGCGATGCAGACGCATTATCCGACCGTTCTTCGCGCACGTCCGGCTTGATTTCGAGCTGACTCGGCGACGACGCAAGGTCGCGGTTTAAACTTTCATAAGTATACCCCGTCTTATCCCTCAGTTTTTTTAATAAATCTTCCTGCTCGGCGGCACTATCGGCAGTCTTTATAATCTTTATCGCCTCGGCTACGAAACGGCGCTTATCTTCAGACTTTTCAAGGTCGTATGACTTTTCCAGCACGAGCAATTTATAGTCGATAAGCGGCATGGCGGCCTCAAGGCATTGCCTGTAACCTTCCGCTCCGCGCTGTTTTATCACATCGTCCGGGTCCAACCCGTCGGGCATAGGCACGACTTTTACGTTCAGTCCCTCACCCTTCAAAATGTCGAGCCCGCGCAAATTGGCTTTTTGCCCTGCCGCATCGCCGTCGTACGAAATGAGCACCGTATCGGTGTATCTCTTAATCAGCCTTGCCTGGTCCTGCGTGAGCGAAGTGCCCATGCTTGCCACCACGTTTTTGAAGCCCGATGAATACAGCGAAATGGCATCCATGTAGCCTTCGACCATGATGACTTCTTTTATAGTCTGGCTCCTTTTGAGCTTTTTTAAAAGATTTATATTATAAAGCGTCTTGCTTTTGTTGAATACGACTGTCTCTTTTGTGTTTTTGTATTTTGCAAAATCGGCTTTGCCGAGTATACGCCCGCCAAAAGCAACCACTTCGTCCAAGGCGTTTATTATGGGAAATATCAGTCTGCCGCCTTGAGCATCGACGAGCCTCCCCTTGACTTCGTTTACAGTGCCGCTGTCCAGGATGTCCTGTTTTGAATATCCTTTGCGCAGCAAGAACCTCGGCAACTCGTCAAAATTGAGACTTGCCCCCAATCCGAACGAACGCACGACATTAGCCGGTATCTTTCTGTTTAAAATATACTGGATGTGCGCATCAGCATTGCCCGAATTGAGATTGTCGAGGTAGAAATGCGCACAGTCGTTCATTATTTTTAAAATTGTATCTCTGCGCCGCTTGTTTTCGGCAGTACGGCGGCTGTCGACCGCGGTCTGCGGCATCTGCAAACCCGCACGTTCGGCAAGCAATTTGACCGTATCTATAAAGTCGAGCGATTCCATTTCGGAGACGAGCTTTATTACGTCACCCGATGCTCCGCAGCCAAAACAATGATAAAACTGCCCGCTTTCGTTTATCGAAAAGGACGCGGTCTTTTCATGATGAAAGGGACAGCATGCCCAATAATTGCTTCCCCTCTTTTCAAGGGAAAAGTAACCGCCGGCAATGTCGACTATATTCAGTTTATCTTTAAGCGTACGCAAAAAGTCCTGGTCGACGACAGGCATTGAAATACTTCCTCAAACTTAGTTCAATTCATCAAAGAACGTCCAGCCACGCGGCACAAAAATATTGTTGAACATATACACCGCGTACCTATCGGTCATCGACGAAATATAGTCGCACACGGCTCTGTCCGCACCGCATTTATCGGCTATATTCAGGTAGACTGCCGGCATTTCTTCGGGATGCTTTGCAAAATAATAATACATTTCCGAAAGCATGCGTTCAGCCTTCTCCTCCTCGCCCATGGCATACTTTGTCCTGTATACCCTTTCAAACATAAAGGCTCGGAGCGCCTCGCTCGCCTCTTCCACCTCGCTCTCCATTTCAACGCACGGCTTATCGCAGCTGTTCCGCCACACGGAAGTAACGGCGGTATTTATGCGTTCGCGAGAAGTTGAGCCGAGCACGCCTACGATATCGCGGGGGACATCCTCCGCTTTGAGCACGCCAGCACGAATTGCGTCATTGAGGTCGTGATTGATGTAGGCAATCCTGTCGGCTATATTTACGCATTTACCTTCGAGAGTGCATGGCGTAAGCGACTTTTTATGGTTGAGAATGCCGTCGCGCACCTCGTATGTAAGATTGAGCCCCCTTCCGTCCTTTTCAAGAACTTCAACTACCCGCACAGACTGCTCGTTATGCCTGAACCCTTCTGGCGACAGCTTATCCAATATTCTTTCGCCGCTGTGCCCGAACGGCGTGTGCCCGAGGTCGTGACCGAGCGCTATTGCCTCGGCGAGGTCTTCATTCAGCGCCAGGGCACGGGCTATGGATCTCGATATCTGCGCGACATCGAGCGTATGCGTCAGTCGCGTTACGTAATGGTCGCCTTCCGGCGAAAAGAATACCTGGGTCTTGTTCTTGAGGCGTGCAAAAGCTTTGCAATAAATTATGCGGTCGCGATCGCGCTGAAAATCCGTGCGCATGGCGCACGGCGGCTCATCAAACTTGCGCCCCTTCGTCTTATCCGAACGTGTGGCATAGCGTGAAAGCGTAAGTTTTTCGTTTTCATACGTCCTTAAACGAACATCCCTTTCCATTACAATTTAATATACGAAATAAGTAAATTTTTTCCTTTATTTTTGACAAAGTCAAAGCGAATAATTCAAAAAACGGTTATTTGGCAAAGCCTCCGCCTATTGATATTACTTCGCCTGTCATATAACTCGACTCTGCGGCAAACAGCACGGCAGAAGCAACGTCTTCACCGTTGCCCAGCCTGCCGAGAGGAATCTGATTTATCAGCTCCTCCATCTCCTCGGCAGAAAGATTGCCGTTCATCTCGGTATCAATGACGCCGGGAGAAATGCAATTTACCGTTATATGCGAGGGAGCAAGTTCCTTGGCAAGAGCCTTTGTAAAAGCTATCACTCCGCCCTTGGTCGCAGAGTACGCCACTTCGCAGCTCGCCCCAACTTCGCCCCAAACGGACGCTATATTGACGATCGCCCCACGTCCGTGAGATATCATGGAGCGCACGGCTTCTCTGCTGCACAAAAACACTCCGCGAAGATTTACTCCGTTCACCTCTTCCCAATCGGCGAGCGTCGTATCCTGAATGACGTTCACCTTTGATATGCCGGCATTGTTCACCAACACATCGAGTCCACCGAATATGCGGAAAATTTCCGCAAACATCTCCTTGACCTGCACTTCGTCCGAGACGTCTGCACGCATCAGAACGGGACAATAATCCAATTCGTTGAACTCGTTCTGCGTAGCCAGAGCACTGTCCTCATCGTGCCAATAATTGAGTATGACCTCGTAGCCTTCTTCCAGAAAGCGCTGAGCGACAGCCTTGCCTATTCCCTTTGTTCCACCTGTTATAAGCGCCGTTTTCATTCCGACATATGCTCCATGATTATTGCCGCAATCTCTTCGGGCGATTTTTCGTCGGTATCCACAATATAGTCCGCGGCAGCCTCGTAAATTTTAGCTCTTGCAGACGATATGGTGCGCACCCGTTCTTCGAGGTCGCCCTTTAAAAGCGGACGGGAATTATCGCCTTTAAGTCTCTTTATTATAATCTCGGGCGACGTACGCAGATAAAATATCCTGCCGCTGCCCTTGAGTTTTTCCACGTTGGCATGGCGCAGAACACACCCGCCGCCCAGGGAAATGACGGCGCCTTTGCACCTTTCGGATATCTTTGCCGTCACCTCGCTTTCGATATCACGGAATTTCTCCTCGCCGCAGGTTGAAAAAATCGACGTTATATCGCCGTATTCTTTGACTATTTCTTCGTCGGTATCGATTATTTCAAGGCAGTAGAGCCTTCCGAGCGCGGCAGCGACCGTTGTCTTGCCGCTTCCCATCATTCCGCATAGTACTATGTTTATCATAACTTAAATGATTGCGCAGCGAGAATATAGCTGTCTTTACCAAATCCCGCAATCACGCCGCGACACACCGCGGAAATTACGGAAGCGTGTCTGAATTCTTCACGCGCATGCACATTGGACATATGCACCTCAACGACGGGAACATCTATCGAAGCAATCGCATCGCGTATTGCATAGCTGTAATGAGTGAACGCACCCGCGTTGAGGATTATTCCGTCCACCCCCTCATCTGCCGCCGCATGAAGTCTTGTACATATTTCGCCTTCAAGGTTGCTCTGATAAAACAGGCACTCGTCCTCAGCAAAATGAGCCGAGATATCCGCATTTATATCGCTGAGAGTACGTGTACCGTACACTCCTTTTTCGCGCCTGCCCGTCATATTGAGATTTACGCCGTTTATAAATAAAAATTTCATAAGTTCACATTTCCTTTAAATAGCTTTCAAAGAGCGCCTTAGCCTGAACGTCGTCGGGAGAGACATCAAAATATATACACTGGGCGTAATATGCCTGATAGAACAGCATTGCCTTGCCGTTGACTGCAGGTTTGCCCAGCGATTTTGCCATAGAGAGAAAGGCGCTCTCTTCAGGCACATAGATGAGGTCTACCGCCACACCCACTCTTGCAAGCACGTCGATTCCGACCGGCGATATACCTTCGGTTTCGTGCATGCCTACGCCCGTAGCATTTATTGCTATATCGTAATCGGCAGGTTCAACGCATTCAAGCACGGCAACGCCTTCACAGTCATCTTTCAGCGCCATGGCGCTGAAAGAATTTCTGTCATAGACGCTGACCTTCGCCCCTGCCGCACAGAGCTTTTTTGCAACCGCACGCCCCGCGCCGCCTGCGCCGAGGAGCAACACGCTTTTGCCGGCAACTTCTATGCCGTTGCTTCTCAGCATGAGCATAAAGCCGAGCCCGTCGGTATTGTGTCCCGAGAGGTCGGAACATCTCACCGTATTTACGGCACCGAAGAGAGCGGCGTCGCCTTCGATGCTTTTGAGATGGGGCATGACCGAAAGTTTATAAGGTATTGTGACATTGAACCCGTCGTAACGGGCGATGACTCCGCTTATCCAGCCTTCAAAAGCGCTCTGAGGTATGGATATTGCATCGTACGTGATTTTATTGCCCATTTTGTCGGCAATGAACGTGTGCATTTTGGGACTGTCGGATTTTGATACATCCTTTCCTATGACCGCCAATTTCATATCTTTCCCTCCGCAATAAGGTCGTTGCATTCATCTATAAGACGGCAGTATTCATTCAATGAAAGAATAATTTCGACGCTCTTGCCCTCACTTTGGGGAGCAATTACCGAAACCTGCGTAGCCAGCACGTTCTTTTTATCGTGTTTTGCAAGACGCGCCGCCGAACCCGCATCCGCAAAATACGGTATGTCGCCCAAAACCTTTTTTATGAGCGCCGTAAGTTTTTGAGCATAGGCGCTTTCGCAATACCCGAGTTTTACAGCAATATAAGTTTCATAAAAAAGCCCTATCAGAACAAATTCGCCGTGAGATTTGTGCCCGTAGCAGAGTTCGAAGGCATGACCGGTGGTATGACCTGCGTTGAGCGTCTTTCTTTGACCGCCGGTATCTCTTTCGTCCGCCGCGACAACGGCAGCTTTATGCGCTATGCAATCGTAAACAATCCCGTCTTCAAAGACAAACGAAAACAGCGATGAGCGATGACTTTCAAGCTCATGAAAGATATCGGCGTTCAACACGCCGTACTTTACTATTTCCCCCAGACCGCAGCGCAGCTGACGCTTGGGGAGCGTAGATAAAAAGAACGGATCGACTATGACTTCGGAGGGCTGATAAAATGTACCGATGACATTTTTGACGCCATCGAAATCGACCGCGGTTTTGCCGCCGACGGAACTGTCGACCTGGGCAAGGAGCGTCGTTGGTATCTGAATAAGGTTTATGCCGCGCATATATAGCGACGCAGCCAGACCGGCAATATCGCCGACCACTCCACCGCCGAAGGCTACTACAGTATCGGCGCGGGTAATATCGGCTTTGAGCATCGCCGATAAAATATTGAAAAGCCAACGATAGTTTTTACTCTTTTCGCCGGCAGGCAGCACGTATACGGGATTTTCTCCGAATTTTTGCTCAATGCACCCGTAATACAATTTATAGACGTTTGAATCAGTTACGATAAACAGCTTTTTACCTTTCAAACGGGCAGCGCGCTCCTCAAACGCACCGCTGCCGCAAAATATATTGCTTTTGCACGAAGGCGTATCGATTGTCAAAATTTTCATATCACGGCAAGCGGGCGTACCGCTCCTTCACCTCACTGAGATTGTCTCCGCCCAACCGGGAGAGAATTACTTCGGTAAGCGCGGTCGCAACCACGCATTCCGCAATTATTTCGCATGCACATATCGCCGCAACGTCGCTGCGTTCTCCGGCAGCTTTTGCAGGCAGCTTACTGTCGAAATCGATAGTATCCAAACCACGCATCAGCGTAGGAATGGGCTTCATTGCCGCGCGCAGAACGATATCTTCGCCATTGGACATTCCGCCTTCGATGCCGCCGGCATTATTCGTACTGCGCATGATTTTCCCGTCATTCAAGTAAATCGCGTCATGCACGGCTGAGCCGCGATTGTATGCAACACCAAACCCCATGCCGACTTCGACGCCCTTTATTGCCTGAACGCTCATCAATGCGGCACAGAGCAACGAATCGAGCTTTGTAGAGTACTGCATGCAACTGCCGAATCCGCTCTTTAAACCTTTGACGCGCACTTCGACGACCCCGCCGGCAGTATCTCCTTCGGTCTTGAGCTCGTCAATCAGCGCCATAGCGCGGCGCTGAGCGTCGTCATCGAGCATAAACAGCGGCCGGCGTTTGGCTTGGGCGAGCTCTTCAAACAAATAGTCGCCCCTGTCTTCGATGCCGCAGAGACATTTTACATACCCGGAAACGTGCACCCCGAGCTCATTCAAAAGGCACATGCATATCGCACCGGTCGCGACCCTTGCCGCAGTCTCCCTAGCGCTTGCGCGCTCAAGGATATTTCTTGCGTCACTCTGGTCGTATTTCAGCATGCCCGTAAGGTCGGCATGACCGGGACGAACCCTTGTAAGCCGCCTTAAAGACGTATCGGCGCCTTCGGGCGCCATGCACGCCTGCCAGTTGACATAGTCGCGGTTTACAATACTAAACGCCAGCGGACTGCCGAGCGTCAGCCTGTTGCGCACGCCGCTGAGTATTTCTATCTCGTCCTTTTCAATCTTCTGTCTGCCGCCGCGACCGTAGCCGCTCTGCCGAAGGGCAAGGTATTCGTTGATAAAATTTATATCGATATTGACATTTGCAGGCAAACCTTCAATTATTCCGACAATTGCCTTGCCGTGAGATTCGCCGGCGCTCGTAAATTTCATTTGTTGTTTCCTCCGCCCAAGGTGTATCCGTCCTTATCGACAATAATGGTTATGTCGCCGTGCTTGCTCGTCAAAATAGGGAAATTGACCACGCTGCTTATATCCGCAAGGGCCTGCGCCGACGGATAACCCGAATAGTTATCGCCGACCGAGATAACCGCAAGCGAAGGCGAAAGGGTCTGATACCATTTAGGCGACGAACATTCCGCCCTGCCGTGTCCGGGCACGGACACTATGTCGCAATCGGACAGGTCAATCGGATAGCCGTGAATGGGCGCGTACTCATCTCCCGCCGCCGTCATAATATCATAACTGTCCACAATACTCTCGAGCGCAGCCTTGCCTGCTGAAGAAGTAAACGCGAACGAAGTGCCGCAGTATTCCAGCCAGATGACCGCAGAAGCATTGAGCATATTTTCTTCGGTGGCAGACTTATCGAGCGCCGCATAGTAACCTTTGGGGTCATCGGGCGACGAAGGCGAAAGGAAAGTGAAGAAATAATCCTCGCCGACAGCCCCCGCGCCGTATTCGCAGTAGCTTATCTCAGCTTCGCTTGCCGCGGCGGCATCGACAAATTCGGCATACTCTTCATTGATATAGATGTTTGAAACCGCAGGCATGAATATATGCTTTATCTCTTTTTTAAAAGAACTGATGACCTCATCCAGTCCGCCGCAGTATTCTCCGAGCACCGAAGTGCATACGAGATAATCTATAGTATCGACTCCGCGCTCGTTGAGCACGGTCAATATAGCTAAATTGTTCGCATATGAACCGTCGCCGCCATCGATAAGCATGACTTTTCCGTCAGGAAACTCACAAAGAGTGCTGTCGCCGTACCCTACATCTATAAACGTAACGCGGAGAGTATCCTCCTCGCGTTCATCCTTTCCCACAAAGTACGCCGAAAGATATTTTATGGGAATAAATATATTGATAACTATCAGCACAATGACGAGCAGCCCCACTACGGCTGCCGTTATTATTGCGGCAACGCGCCCCCTGGAAAACTCCATCTTCTTTTTATCGGTCAATTTGCTCTCTCCCGTTACTTATAATTATACATTATGTATTATACTATAAACTGCCGCCTTTGTAAATAAAATTGCGCGACATTTGGTCAAACATTTTGAGCGCAGCATAAAAGCCGCGCCGAGGCGCGGCTTTTATGGCATGGCATGACATTACAGTTCAGAACGACTGATGTATGGTTCTTGAAATGACGTCGTCCTGCTGTTCCTTTGTGAGCTTATTGAAGTTTACGGCATAGCCCGAAACCCTTATTGTCAGCTGAGGATATTTTTCGGGGTGAGCCTGCGCATCGAGCAGGGTATCCCTGTCGAATACGTTTACATTGAGATGATGTCCGCCATCTGCAACATAGGCATCGAGCATATTGACCAAATTATCTACCCTTGACATACATAGTACCTCGCAAATATTTTATATTTTGAAATTAAGGTTGTAAAACTGTTTTAATCGTCCTTTCCGAGCGAAGCAGGCGTTACGGAGAAGGTATTGGAAATGCCGTCACGCGAATACTCATAGGGAAGTTTCGCCACAGATTCCAGCGAAGCCAGCGCACCGCTTGTATCTCTGCCGTGCATGGGATTTGCGCCGGGCGCAAGCGGCGTGCCCTCCCTTCTTCCATCAGGCGTATTGCCCGTCTTTTTGCCGTAGACGACATTGGAAGTTATGGTGAGGATAGACATTGTGGGCACACTTTCGCGATAGGTGTAATGACTCTTGATTTTGTTCATAAAGGTCTTTACAAGCCATACGGCTATATCATCCACCCTGTCGTCGTTATTGCCGTACTTAGGATAGTCGCCTTCTATCCTGTAATCGACTGCCAATCCCTCTTCATTGCGGACGGGATAGACTTTTGCATACTTTATCGCCGAAAGCGAATCGACCGCACAGGAGAGCCCGGCGATGCCCGTAGCAAAAAATCTGCGCACGTCCGTATCATGCAGTGCCATTTCGAGCGCTTCATAGCTGTATTTATCGTGCATGTAATGAATGAGGTTGAGCGTATTTACATACAGACCGGCAAGCCAGTCCATCATCTGTTCATACTTGGCTTTTACTTCGGCATAGTCCAGCGGACCGTCGCCCTCTATCGGCGCATACATCGGCGAGACCTGAAGCGCTTTGCCCGTCTTTTTATCCTTGCAGAGCTCGTCCTTGCCGCCATTGATTGCATAGAGCAGACACTTGGCAAGATTTGCCCTTGCGCCGAAAAACTGCATATCCTTGCCTACGCGCATGCAGCTTACGCAGCATGCAATGCAGTAATCGTCGCCCATCTCGGGACGCATGAGGTCGTCGCTTTCGTACTGTATAGCCGAAGTCTCAATAGAAGTTTTTGCACAGAACTTTTTGAATCCCGCAGGAAGGTTTTTAGACCACAAAACCGTAAGATTGGGTTCGGGCGCGGGACCGAGATTTTTGAGCGTATGAAGGATGCGGAACGAAGAGCGCGTTACGAGCGTTCTTCCGTCGACACCCATGCCGCCTATCGACTCGGTTACCCAAGTGGGGTCGCCCGAAAACAGCTCGTTATACTCCTTTATCCTCATGAACTTGACGATGCGAAGCTTCATTACGAACTGGTCTATGAGTTCCTGAGCCTGCATTTCGGTTATCGTGCCGCGTTTAATATCACGCTCGATATAGATATCAAGGAATGTGGAATTGCGACCTATAGACATTGCCGCACCGTTCTGGTCCTTTACGGCGCCGAGATAACCGAAATACAGCCACTGGATGGCTTCCTGCGCATTTTCGGCGGGGCGAGAGATATCCATGCCGTAGGACGCCGCCATCTGCTTGAGGGCGTTGAGCGCCTTTATCTGCTCCGACAATTCCTCTCTGTCGCGAATCTTATCGGGAGTCATCACTCCGTCCATATTCAGCTTATCTTTCTGCTTCTGTGCAATGAGATAGTCTATGCCGTACAGCGCCACGCGGCGGTAGTCCCCGACTATCCTTCCCCTGCCGTAAGTATCGGGCAGACCAGTAAGTATGTGAGCTGTACGGGCGCGCCGCATTTCGGGCGTATAGGCATCGTACACTCCGTCGTTATGTGTTTTGCGATATTTCGTAAATATCTCTTTGACGAGAGGATCAATTTCGTAGCCGTACATGCCGAGCGCTTCCTCCGCCATTCTTATTCCGCCGAAGGGCTGGAGTGCGCGCTTGAAAGGCTCGTCAGTCTGCAGACCGACTATCTTTTCAAGCTCTTTATCTATATAACCGCCTTTATGACTGGTGAGCGTAGATACGATCGACGTATCGGCCTTCAGGACTCCGCCGGCAGCCCTCTCCTTTTCGGAAAGTTCAAGTATCTCCTGCCAGAGCTTTTTGGTAGCCTCTGTCGGTCCCTCCAAAAAGCTGTCGTCGCCGTCATACGGCGTATAATTGCGCTGAATGAAATCGCGCACGTTGACTTCATCATCGCTCCATTTTCCAGGAATAAATCCCTCCCATGCCTTGTAAGTCATAAATACCTCATTAATAAGATTAAATCTTAATTATTTTTCTATAGAATAATACAAACGACACCGATTGTCAAGCGTACGGACACCGAAACAGAGCACAAAAATTTTACAGCCGATGCGTCTGCCCGTATTCTTCAAGCTTTGCCTGCACCCAAAGAGAGAGTATCTCCTCGGGCTGATAGCCGAAGCATCTCGCCACTACTTTTTCGCCGTCGGCTATAATTATCGCAGGAATGCACTCCACGCCGTATTTTTGAACGGCTTCGGGATGCGATTCAATATCTATCCTCTCGACGGAAAGCCCGTTCTGCCTAGCCGCCGCATTGACGGCGGGTATTACCGCATGACAGCCGGCGCAGCTGTCGCCGCTTATTTCAATGAGTTTTATCATAATATTTTTAAAATTTCCTTTGCGTTTGCAATACGTTCCGCAGAAAGCGGCTGCGTATCTTTCAGCGGATAAGCGATACCGAGTTTATCGTACTTTACAACGCCCATCGTATGATAGGGAAGAACTTCTATTTTTTTAACATTTCCCAGCAGACAGATAAAATCCCTCAGCCTGCAAAGATAATCATCATTATCCGTAATTCCCGGAACAAGAACGTGCCTTATCCAGACGGGCTTGCCAAGCTCTGCAAGATAACGGGCAAAGGCGAGAATATTTTTATTGGAATGACCGGTGAGACGCCTGTGCTCCGCATCATCGATATGTTTTATGTCCAGAAGCACGAGTTCTGTCACTTTGAGCAGCCCGTCATACTTTTTCGGATTGCCGGCATCGAACATCACTCCCGACGTATCGAGTGCAGTATGCACGCCGCGTTCTTTAAGAAGCGAAAACAAACTGCTCACGAACTCCGCCTGCAGCATGGGCTCCCCGCCCGAAACAGTCACTCCGCCACCGCCCGTAAAATAGCTTTTATATTTCAATGCTCGTTCGGCGACCTGTTCGGCGGTGTACTCGCTGCCGGCATTCGAAGACCAGGTATCAGGATTATGACAGTACAGACAACGCATCGGACAGCCCTGCATGAACACGACAAAACGTATTCCGGGCCCGTCCACCGTGCCAAACGATTCAAAGGAATGTATCCTGCCAAGCATGGACCGACCTCCCCGCCGCATCAAAAATAAAAAGGGCAAAATTTACCTTGAAGATAAATCTGCCCAGACGAACGACACTGCTCCTGCGCGTGCACTCCACCGCGGTCATCCCGCATAATTCGTCAGTTGTGCACGGAGCTCATTGATGTATATACATTGTAACACCCAAAACAATTCTTGTCAATACTTTTACCACAAAATATTGTTTGAAAAAATTTAACAACGACAATATATTGTGGTCAAAGCAATTTTAAATACAATTTTTCGGGCAATGTCACAAAAAATAGTATATAACGCCCACCAAAGTGCCCGAAATGACGCCGAAAACGATTATTGCGCCTGCCACGGTAAACATTTTTGCCGCCATGCCATATATCCAGCCTTCGGTTTTGAATTCTATCGCAGGCGAAGCCACCGAGTTCGCAAATCCCGTTATTGGCACTATAGAGCCTGCGCCCGCATACCTGCCTATGCGGTCGTATACGCCGAGCCCGGTCAGCATACAGCCCAAAAATATCAATATGACCGAAACACATCCGGCAAGGACGTCGCCCGTAAGTCCTGCAAATTGCAGCATGAACCTGAAAAACTGACCGATGCAGCAGATGAGCCCGCCGACCCCGAACGCCGCAGCACAGTTTTTAAAATGTTTGGTCTTGGGCTCGAGCCGCCTGACGTATTCAAGATAATTTGCATTATAATTGCACTGTTTTTTATACGTCATTTGCAGTCGCCCTCTTTTTTAGGCCTAATTAAAGTTTCGCGTTCGTCGCGCCGCGAAAGATCGACTTCCTTCCTCATAGTCATATTTTGTCCCCGCAGGACAAAAACTATTCAGCCGAACGCGATATCGAGTATCATCATGAGGGCAAAACCGCCGATGACCCCCAATGTTGAGAGCGCCTTGCCCGCTTCGCAGCTCTTTGGAACGAGCTCCGAGCAGACAACCGCTATCATTGCGCCCGCAGAAAAGGCGAGCGCAAACGGAAGTATCCAGGATATAAAGGTGACGGCGGCGGCGCCGAGCACGCCCGAAACTATTTCAACCATTCCCGAAAGTTGCCCTATAAAAAAGCTCCTGAACCTGGAACAGCCGTTCGCCCTCAAGGGAAGAGCAACACACATGCCTTCGGGAAAATTTTGTATGCCTATTCCGAGCGCAAGCATGGCAGCAGGCAAAATTGCGGCATTGCCCGCAGCCGCTCCGAACGCCACACCCACAGCCATACCTTCAGGAATGTTGTGAACGGTGACGGCAACGCAAGTCACTAAGCAAGAGCGCGAGGTGTTGTCGCCGACAATGCGCAGCTTGCCGACCACAATATCCGCTATGATTATCATCGCTCCTCCCGCAATAAAACCGAGCGTTAAAACGATGTACGAATATTCGCCGCCCGATTCAAGGGCGGGCAGCAGCAATGAAAAGAATGACGACGCGACCATTATGCCCGACGCCACGGACACCATAAGCGCGAACGCCGATTTACCGACATTTTTAAAGAAAAAAATGAGCGAAGCGCCTGCCGCCGTCATCGCCCAGGTGAAAGTGCATGCGATAAGCGCCTGCTGCCAGCCGCTCAACTGATAAAAAAACTGCAAAATTTATCTCCGGTAAAATGACAAGTATTACTTCAATTTATTCCGCCGCGATAAATTTTGCCACAAAAATGAATAAGTACGGCATACTGTGATACGCATAGTACGTCGCAAAATATTAAATATCGCCCGAAGCATTGCTAAGGGCGATAGAATTTAAAAATTATATTTGCTTAGGAAAAAGATTTCTGTATACACACATTCTTATCGTGAAACCGTTTGTAACAATATCGTCGCCGCAACTTTCAAGTGCAAAGCCGTTGTCAGCATCCAGATCGGGGAAAAACGTATCGGCGCCCCCATCCGCATCGACTTTTGTTACGAGCACGCTTTCGCAGTACGGCAAAAGCAATTTATATATACTTGCCCCTCCCGCCACATAAACTTCGCCGGCGGCGCGGCGTTTTATAGCATCAAAGAGTTGACTTTCGCTACGCACGACAATGCAGTCTTGGCGGTCTTCGATGTTTTTTGACAGCACTATGTTAAGCCTGTCCTTGAGCGGCAGACCGCCGGGGAAAGAGCGGAGAGTATTGCCGCCTATAACCACGGTATTGCCCGTAGTAGTCTGTCTGAAAAACTTCATGTCCGCAGGCAGGCGGAACATGAGCGAATTGCCCCTGCCTATCCCCCAATTTTTATCTACATGAACTATCGCTTTCATTACTCCGCCACCGGTATGACATATTTTTTCTTGTTGCATTGATAATCTTCAAGTTTAAAGCTGTCCACCGTAAAGTCGTAAAAATTCTTTATATCAGGGTCGACTATCAGTCTGGGGGCGGGATACCCGGGCATTTTTATTATCTCTTTGACGATAGGAATATGTCTGTCGTAGATGTGCGCATCGGCTATGACATGCACAAGCTCACCCGCCTTGAAGCCGCTCACCTGCGCCATCATTATCAATAAAACGGCATACTGGGCAACATTCCAATTGTTCGCCGTAAGCATATCGTTTGAGCGCTGATTCAAAATGGCGTTCAGCCTGTCGCCCGAAACATTGAACGTCATGGAATACGCACAGGGATATAGATTCATTTCGTGAAGGTCGGCAAAAGTATATATGTTTGTCATTATGCGCCTGCTGGACGGATTGTTCTTTAAATCGTAGAGCACCCTGTCCACCTGGTCGAACTCGCCCTCCTTGTATTGATGCTTGACGCCAAGCTGATAGCCGTACGCCTTGCCGATTGACCCGTCTTCATCCGCCCATTGATCCCATATCTTGGAATTGAGGTCGTGTATGTTATTTGATTTCTTCTGCCATATCCACAGCAACTCGTCTATTGCAGACTTTATCGCCGTGCGGCGTATCGTCAATATGGGAAATTCTTCCTGCAAATCATAGCGATTGACTATTCCGAACTTTTTTACGGTGTGCGCAGGCGTTCCGTCGCTCCAACGCGGGCGCACGGGAAGGTTTGTATCCCAAACACCGTTCTCCATGATGTCGTTCATGTTTTGTATAAAAATGTCATCGGCTTTACTCATCTTATTTCTCCAATGTGAATTATAATAAGTTGAAAGTGCATTTTGGCACAGTCTCAGAACGCATCCTTTTGCGTCCTGCTCCACTTTATTGCTATCATCTTGCGCATCAGACGTGCGGGAACCAATTTTGAAAGATAATACAGCGCCCTGTTTGCCGCTCCTATAATTGCCATCCTCTTACCCCTTTCGCTCGCCTCAAGTGCTTTCAACGCAACAAAACGAGGCGTCTTTGCGGCAATCTTACCCCAAAGCCCCTGAGTGCGTATATACTCCTCAACATCGGGTCGCGTATGTATTGCGCCGGGCAGAACGACGCACACATCCACCCCGCTGCCCCTCAGTTCTTCGGCAAGCGCAAGAGAAAACGATGTGAGCGCACCCTTTGCAGCGCTGTAAATTGCAAAATACGGCATATCGTACTGCCCGCATATCGACGAGATATTTATAATTTTCAGGTGTTCCGCGGCATGGGATATGCAAAACGCGCACATCGAGACCGCGCCCTCGAAATTGGCGCGCATCTGAAAGATCAGTTTTTGCTGATTATACCGACAAAACGGCTTTTGGATATCTGCGCCCGCGACATTGATTAGTGCGGAAAACTTATATCTTCCGGCATCGGCAAACATTGCCTCGCGTGAGCGCTCGTCGGCAAGGTCACAGGCAAAATACACGATATCGGCGGCGGGATAAGCCTGAAGCATCTGCGCCCTGAGTTTGCGCAATTTATCTTCACTTCTGCCCGTAATATAGACGTTTTCGCCACGACGAAGGCACAATTCGACAAAAGCTTTGCCAAGATACCCCGTGGCACCCGTTATCAACGTATATACCATATAATTATTATATCACAGTCAGCCGCCGTTGTACAGTCATTACGCAAAACTTATATTCATAAGATTGTCAACGACCGCTATCTGCAACAATCTCAGCTGCCATGAGCAGACGGCATCGCCTAAATTTTTTGTGTACCGCGCCACATTTGCGGCAGCATCTGCCAACGGAAAGATATCGGTTTTTTCCAGATTAGACAACACGGCATCGGCGTCCTCTATTATTGCGCAGGCGCTTCCACCGTCAATAACGCCGCCATCAATTGCATTGGCAAGCGAATAATATATCGACGCAAGTTGGCAGAAAGTCTTCAACGCCCCCTCTATCCGGCAGACGTCATCTCTGTACCGCAACGCAAGCTCATACTCGTTTACCTGTACGCCGTATACGGCGCACTCAATACCGCTGTCAAAAAATGCCGCACTGACTTTTTCGGCATCTTCAAAACTATAATAGCAGGCTACGGCGGAAACATACTCGCCGTCCAAATTCAGCGTATAGCCAGCACCCCCGTAGTTTTGCACCGTTGAGTTGACGATGCCCACCGACTGCGCATCATCGCCGCTCTTATAGCAGACGAAATAATACTCCGAAGGCAGCACAATATTATAAACGCTTATCAACGGCAGCAGCACAGCGACACCCGCCAACACGACAGACACCACGACGGCAACGAGCGGATACACGATATTCTTTTTCATACATTATTGTATTTTAAAAATTATAACTATATTCTACACGAAAAGGCAGCCATCCTGCATAGTCTGCAAAATTTCACTCTTTGCGATACTTGTTTTTCTGCAACAATAATGCTACAATTAAGGCATGTAAATATTTTATAGCATGGCGATGGCGACAATAGTATAGTTAGGATATATTAAATGAAAAAGAGTATAATTACATTTATTTCATTGAATGCTTTAATTTTCATGGTCAATCTTTCAGCGTGTTCCATTCTGCCGAAATACAGCGACCCGGAAAGTATGGAAATACAAGAGCAAAAATACGTTACCGGTTTTTACGATAATCTTTGGCCTGTCGGAATAACTGTCAGCGAAAACGAACCCGCGGCATTTGAAAGCAAGTACCATTACTGGTGGAAGGTCGAAAATGCGCCTTTCGACATGTATTGCGCCCAGAATAAAGAAGCTTTATACTGGAAACCTGCCATCTATTGCAAAGAAAGTCAATTCGAGCAAGTCAAAGCTCATTATTCCAACGCTTTAAATTATAATTATTATATCGGCAGATATCTTGAAGATGACACAAGCGTTCTGTTAGATAAAAATGACGAAGAATATGCCGAACGCGCTATAAAATTTATAATCGATTTGGACAGTACTTTTGGCGTCGGCGGACTTTTTGACCCTTTCGAGGATAGAAAGGTTACATTTAATATAGAATTGTTAGACTGGGACAGAGTGACCATATACCGCGTTAGCAAGGACGGTTTTTTTACTACTCTGCACATGGAATTGGCGATATATGACGGAGAACTATACCGCTATTCGTCTTACGATGAAGAAAAGAGACAGACAACATTTTACAGCTTTGACGATGACGTAAGTAAACATATGGTAAGGCTATTTAACAATTTAAACGTGCTGGAATAACAATAATTAAGCAAATCAAAATGAGACCATGGATTGCCAACCAACTGCAAGGGCTGTTCTTATCTCACATATTACCAAAACGCCGTGACGGGCACAAGTCCCGTCACGGCGTTTTGTGATTTGTGAACGAAAAGGCTACACGCATCAGTCTTTATATTGCCTATATAATATCAAATTGCACCGCAAAA
>CALVHH010000023.1 GCA_944327465.1 uncultured Clostridia bacterium
TTGAAAAAATGGAAGATATTAGTTTTGTTGTGAATCCAACTCGTCCGGATGCTATCACAGGAAGTATCAATATTGGCAATAAAAAAGTATAGCGTTGATAAAATCAAAAAAGACTGGGAGGGTGTATATGTTTTTTAAGAAAAAAATAATAGTAACGGAAGAAATGAAACAAACCCTCCAGTCTTTTGATGAAATTCCTTGGGCTTCTTGTTGTGGCATTCCGTATAAAAAAGAATCGTATTATCTGTATATTCAAGAAACCTCGCAAGCCAGTGTGGAGACGCTGGTTTCGCTATGTCGAAAATAAGAGTAAAAATAAGCAATTAAAGGTCAAAAACTTCGCTTTTTGACCTTTTTTCATGCCAAAATTTTCTTATATCCGTTTAAGCGATACGATGGCATTGTAATTTTGGTTATGTTACAACACACAAAATTTGCCCCGCCTGGTATGAGTAGACATGTCAAATTTGTGTGCAGGTAGTAACTTTGAATATGTCAGATATGGTGCTTGATTTAAGCTTGATTTTATGTTAAAATATGTGAAAGATAATGGTGAGTGCAAATATGATAGCAATAATTTTGGAGAACAATAAAGAATATGTTTCGCCTGTCTTTGCAATCAGGCAGGCTGGGTGGCAATCGGAAGTGCTCGCCTTCAATAAAGAACGCTCGCATTTAAGGCGCATAAAAATGTGGCATCCTCGCCGTCAGGTGTTTATTGTCGATTGGGAAGAATTCGGTTGCAAAAAATCTGTCTGGGAAGGGTATGACTGGGTACTTCAAAACAAAGAATTATGGAAGGCCGTGCGCTTCGGTAAAAAAGCCGCAATAGATGACTTTCCGCAATTCAAAGAGTATTCAAAAGAGGTTATTCTGCCCGAATGGTTTAAACTCAAAGACGAAAGAGATATTCTAAGTTTGATGAATGTTTCAATGTCTTTTCACGATTCAGTACCGATAAGAATAGACAAGAGCGAAAACAATACGGAAATTGAATTTGATACCACTTGGGGTTGTATAATCACGGTAAAATTTGAAGGAGTGCGGGCAACCGAACTTGTTGACCGAATAGGCATAATTTATGATTCTGTCGTCCAAAAAACAGATAGCGGATATCTTTGGAAGGTGCCGTGCTTTGACCCGGGAGAGGTGGGCGGAATCGTTGGCTTTTTGCCCGTTTCGGGAGAGCCTTATATTGAGTGCGACAAAATAGAATGGAGCATAAAAATCGGCAAGAGTAAATTTTGCGCCGAAACCAAAGAATATGATAGCCTTTACGCTTTTTACCTCGATTTGAAGTCCGTGTCCAAAGATGTGTTTCTCAAAGAGGATAAACTCATTTTACATCATAAAAATGACACACTAATAATCGAAGAAGGCAGCAAAGGCTATAAAACAACTCTTAACGGCAGGAAAGAAAGGGGACAATGGGAGGAGCAGGACATTTTCGAGTATGCCAGAGAATTTTTAACGCAGGTCAATCCCGAGGATATAAAGGAGGAGGTGCTGTTAGACGTCATTTCTGCTAAGCCGCTATATTTTTGGCATTACATGAAATACGCTTTTCTTTTTGCGGTGGCTTGGGCGTTTGTCGGGGTACTTATCCTGTTTCTAACAAATTTTCAAAAAGGCGGGGTGCTTGTTGCGGTATTGTTTTTTGCGCTTTGTCTGGTTACGATTATATTTCCGTTATGCTCTTTGGTAAATGGAAAAGAAATAAGATATATAATTACGCCAACAACCATTTATTATTTTAACGGGAATGTTTCAAATTTATCGCTTAACATATCGCAAATTAAGGATATAAAGATATATCGCAGTTTGATTAAAAGGGGAACAGGGACGATAAAAATCAAACAAAAAGCCGGTATAACTTTCGGTTATGGACTAATCGCCATAAACGATGCAGAAAAAGTTTACGATCTTATCAGGCAAAAGTGTGCATTTTAATTAATATATCAAAACAGACGTTACTGGTAGCTGTGCTTATATCGAAAAGAGGCGAACTACGCTTGAATTTTTATGTCAAAAAGAGCATTACGCTTCATGTTGAGACGTTGGTTTGCCTTGAAAAGAATTAATGCTGAGCCGCCGACCGCAAGGCATTGCTTGCGGTCGGCGGCGGTTTTTGATATAATGGGTGACAAGATGTTTAAGTGCAGGGAAATAAAAGATAGGACGGATAACTTTATAGAGCAATTGCTCGGCGTGTGGGAAAGTTCGGTCAGGGCTACTCATTTGTTTTTGTCCGAACAAGAGATAGAGGGCATAAAGCAATACGTGCCGCAGGCACTGCGCGGGGTGCCGCACCTTATAATTGCCGAAGAGGACGGGGCGATAGCGGCGTTTGCGGGCATTGACGGGCGCAAGATAGAAATGCTCTTTGTCGCCGCCAAAAGCAGGGGGCGGGGCATAGGCAGGCAATTGCTGCAATACGCTTTTGATGTATATGCCGTAAACGAGCTTACGGTCAACGAGCAAAACCCGCAGGCAATAGCATTCTACGAGCATATGGGATTTTGGGTCTGCAAGCGCTCGGATATCGACGAGCAGGGCAATGCCTATCCCATACTGTATATGAAGAGATGACCGAGGAGGTAAAACATGTACGGACCGGACCCGAATAAAATATTTCCGAACGAAAAAGTATCAAGCCTTTGCTTTATTAAAAACGTCATCACCCGCCCCAATATCATAGCGGGCGACTATACCTACTACGATGACGACGGCGGCGCTGAAAATTTTGAAGAGCATGTGACGCATCACTATGAATTTATAGGCGATAAACTAATCATCGGCAAATTCTGCGCCATAGGCAAGGGGGTGGAGTTCATAATGAACGGCGCCAATCACAGAATGAACGGCGCTACAACATATCCGTTCAATATCCTGGGCGGCGGCTGGGAAAAATGTACGCCGCAGCTTTGCGATTTGCCGCTTAAAGGCGATACCGTCGTCGGCAACGATGTGTGGATAGGTCAGAATGTGACTATCCTGCCAGGCGTTCACATAGGCGACGGTGCCGTCATCGGCGCAAATTCGGTAGTTTCCAAAGATGTTCCGCCCTACCATGTCGTCGGCGGCAACCCCATAAAAATCATCCGCAAACGGTTTGATGACGATATAATAGCCTTTCTTATGAAGTTGAAGTGGTGGGACTGGCCCGCCGAAAAGATAACAGAAAATCTTGAAGTTTTGTGCGGCGGGGATATTTCCGCGCTCATGAAGCTCGGGTAGAGACATGAAACTGAGAGAATACACATCTTCAGATCTGCGCGAGATAGCCGAGCTGTTTTACGGCACGGTGCATACGATCAACGCGGCGGACTACACTGCGGCGCAGCTCGATGCGTGGGCACCTAAAGACAGGGACTTATCCGAGTGGGACGATTCGTTCAAGCGCCGCTTCTGCGTGGTCGCGGTGGAGGACGGAAAAATAGTCGGGTTCGGCGATATCGACAAGTCGGGATATCTCGACAGGTTGTACGTCCGCGCAGAGTATGTGGGAAGAGGCATAGGTTCGGCAATTTGCCAAAGGCTTGAATGCTGTGTGCGCGGCGATATTGTAACTCACGCCTCGGTCACCGCGCTGCCCTTTTTTGAAAAGTCCGGCTATGTGGTCGTCAGGGAGCAGCGCGTAATGCGCAGGGGAGTATATCTTAAAAATTACGTCATGAAAAAGGGACGAACGTAACATGCTTTGCGGGCGGCGGACTTTTTTAAAAGTCCGCCGCCCGCAATTTTTATAATTTTGGTGTCTGCCGCAGCTCATTCGTGGCGGGCGCGGTATTCCGCCGGGGTGCAGCCCGCGTATTTTTTGAATACCGCGGCAAAGTGCGCGGGCGCCCCCTTCTGTGGCGTCATATAAAGTTTTTCAGCCGCTCTTCAAAGCGCTCCTCGGCGTCGATGAGTCGGCGCAAGAGCGCTTCGGTGTCGCCGCCGATCGCGTGTCTGTTTTCGGTCAGCGTCGTCTGCAGCGAGGTGATGCCCGTCACCGTGCCGCGCACCATCATCTGCGCAATGTTCGAGCGCGAACCGTCGCCTGCGGTGTTCAGCTTTATAGCCGACCACATCATCGCCCTTTTTACGGGCGAAGGTTCCTTTACCTCGGCGCCGCGCTTTTTTGCAAGCAGCGCCGCCTCGGCGCATATCCTTTCATATTCTTCGTGTTCGCTCAGTATCTCTTGGCGCATTTCCTCGTCGTCCGTTTCGGGCAGGATATCGGCTATCGAAGTCAGCGCAAGCCGGGCGTTGCGGTAAATTTCGGCTATTATTTCGCCGTCGGTCTTTGTTTTTTGCATAACGATGTACTCCTTCTATATATTATCTATAATATTGCCCCGATATATGCAAAATTGCTTGACTTTAATGGGGCAATCGTGGTAAATTAATTGTCGAGCCGTCCGGGACGGGCTTTTTTAAGTGCGCAAATTTTTTTCGGCGCCGCCCGATGCCACAGGCAAAAAATTCCCGACGAGACTGGTCAGAGGAGGACAAAATTCAAATGTACGCAATTTTCGAAAACGGAAACAAGCAGTACCGCGTTAGCGTTGGCGACGTCGTAAAGGTCGAAAAGCTCAACGCTCAGGTCGGTGCCACCGTCACCTTCCCCGTAGTAATGTGCGCGGATGAAGGCGGCGTTCAGGTAGGCGGCGAAGTCGCAGGCAAGACGGTCTGCGGCGAAGTGGTAGAACAGGGCAAGGACAAGAAGATAATAGTCTTCAAGTACAAAGCCAAGAAGAACGAAAGGAAGAAGCAGGGTCACAGACAGCCCTACACCAAGGTTAAGATAACTTCCATCGGCGCAGCAGAAGGCGAAGCCAAGAAGCCTGCACGCGCAAAGAAAGCTGCCCCCAAGGCAGAAGAGGCTTCTCAAGAGGCAGCCGAATAATATAAGGAGGACAGGTAAATGTTGTTCATAAAGTTATTCGCCCACAAAAAGGGCGGCGGTTCCACCGATAACGGCAGAGACAGTAACGCCAAGCGCCTCGGCATGAAGCGCGCAGACGGTCAGTTCGTGCTTGCAGGCAATATACTTGTCAGGCAGCGCGGCTCCAAGTTCAAGGCAGGCAACAACGTGGGCATGGGCAAGGACGATACGCTCTTTGCGCTCTCCGACGGCGTTGTAAGGTTTGAAAGGGTTGGCAAGGACGGCAAGCAGGTCTCCGTCTATCCCAAGGCAGAATAATAGCACACCAAGGTGAAAGCTTTGCGCTTTCACCTTTTTGCTTTATAGCGTCATAAAAGGAGTGGGCTTATGAAAATTTGCAGGCTGTCCGCGGCAGACCGTAAGGCATTTTGCGCGCTGTTTGCGGAGTACTATCAAGAGCTCGGCTGCGACGAGGACATCGACCATCTTCTGGACGAATACGTACTCGCCGACTTCGATGCGGGGCTTTTGGATATAGCCGTCGCCCAAGAGAGGGGCGCCGCCTTCGGCTTTGTCATCTGGCAGACGGACAGGGCTGAAAACGACTGGTGCCTCAGGGAGGGCATGGGCACCGTGCGCGAGCTGTTCGTCGCTCCCTCCTTCCGCGGCAGGGGAACGGGCAGCACCCTTACGGCGTTTGCCGAATCCGACATCGCCGCGGCAGGCGTTGCGCATATCTACGTTCTTCCCGCCGAAGGCACGGGCTCATTCTTTATCGCCCGCGGCTATGCTCCGTCGGATGAGTGGTGCGAAGACACCGGCTGCTATTTCTTTTATAAGAAACTGTAAACATCATTTCAACACGCCGCCCGACGCGCAAAAATGCGCGGCGGGCGGCGCAATTTTGCGCAGATGCGGCATGCCGCCTGCAAATTATCGCATATGGTTGATGTTTTTGGCGAAATGTGTCATATTTAATGCGTAATATCTCACATGCCGCTTGCGCGGCGGGAAATACCATGCCAAAATTTTGCGACAGATTAAAAAATTTAAGAAAATCGGCAAACGTCACCCAGGGCGAGCTTGCCGAAAGAATGAACGTCCACCCCCAGACCATATCCAGGTGGGAGAGGGGCATAACCGAGCCCGACGTGGCACAGCTCGGCGAGCTCGCCGAAGCCCTGGGCATATCGGTAGAGCGGCTGCTCGGCTGCGATGAGACGGGCGAATCGTACACGGGCGCGTTCAGCGCCCGCGCTCTCGGTGCCATGATATATTCTCTTCTGCTACCGACGGCCGCACGCTGCAGACGGCTGCCGTGCTCGACGTCAATACCGTCAACACCGTCAGATTGCGCTGTACGCCAAGCGGTATCGACTGTTACTATTTCCGTTTAGATATCGACCATGCCGCAGATTTGGTGCTTGAGTATAATAGCCCGCTGTTTGGGAGTGCAGGCAAGGTTCAACTCATATATGTAAAACCCGACGGCGAGATGGTCAAAGGCTATGTCGGTATGTTTGACTATAATTTTTCGCAATACATGCAATACGAGCCGGGCGGATATTTTATTATTACATTCGATAACTGTTTTGTGGCTTGCGATATGCAAATATATTATTCTGTGCTGTAGTAATTTTCTGTATTTACCCCTTTTGTACGCCGCCGGCGCTCCGAGATTTCTCCACGCGCTCGGCTTTCAGCCTCGCTTGGTCGAAATGACAGGGAGGGGAGGGTCGACCGCGCCATTTTATCTGTCGTTTGAAAAAGGCGGCGGAGGAGGCATAAAGGCGGCGGAGCGCAGCTTGCTGCGCTCCGCCGCCTTTATGCCTCCGCAAATATCGCATTGCAAAAATCAAGCGGTGCACCGTACGGTGCACCGCTCTTTATTGACGAATTTACTATCCATTTAAAACCGCTGATTCCGAAAAGTATTTTTCGTGAACCGAACTTACAGTCTTTTTCCTACTTTTTGTCTTTCGGTCAATTACTCGATTCGGAAAAATTTTTTCTTTCCCTTTCACGGTCTTGCTTGCGCCCATTTGTTCAGGTTTTGCTGTTTTTTTTAATGAAATTCTTCTTTGTTTCGGATCTCAGGATATATCCCATCTTCTTTATCAAGACAAATCCTTTGTCTTATGGGACCGCTTGCTCCGTTTCCGTCAATGCCGATTTTTTTACCCTTATCCTTTAAAAAAGTTTTTCAAAGTTTGCTTTCCGAGAAAATCTTTTTTTCAATGCCTCGGGTAATTTCTGAATGCCATCAAAAAGGCGAAGCGAATATTAAATTCGTCTGCAAAGAGTAACTTATTTTGCAATTACAATTGCCGCCGCTTTAAAAAATTTTGCGTTCAAACAATCGGTTAATAGAGGATACGCTTTGCCGCCTTATTTTGTTTGGGGCTTGCGTTCCGTCGCTGTCTTTCATTTTATGTTCCTTAAATTTTCCTTTCTTTTTTTGCCTGTACCTTTAAAAATATTTTTCGGCATATCTTGAAATTTTAAAAGAAGGGTGTGCGGTCAAACTCTGCCGCAGATTATTAAGGATCGAAAAACTTTGCGGCGCCTTTAACTGTTGCCTTTTAAGTTACTTCCTTGTTTGTACCTATATTATAGCACGCGATTTTTATTTGTCAATAGGTTTTCTGAAATTTTTTTACTTTTTTTGTAACTTTTTTTCTGCTATCTTTGACATATCAAAAGGGCTTTGCGTCGTAGCTTTCCAAATACCGGTTTATTCTGGGGAAGTCCGAAGGCGTTATGATGCTCAGCGCCTTTTCGCCGAATATTCCGTTTTGGGTGACGATGACAGCCGTAAGGTCGCGCTTTTCTTCAAAGGCGACGAACACATCGAACACTGTGGCTTCGCTGCCCATTATAAGGTATCGCTTCATCTCCTCGGCGTCCACCAGATCGCGGCACAGGGTGTCCTTTAAAAAATCGGTAACGCTCTGCCCGCTCTGCGCCACCTTTAAAATTTTTGAATATAAAAGGTAGGTGTTTATAGCCCCAAGCATGGTGCCGTGGTCGTATATCAGCAGCGTCTTCTGGCGCGACGCGGCAAAGGCTTCCACCGCGGCAAGCACGGGCTTATCGGCAAATACCGACATAACTTTTTTTACCTTTATTGCGTCGATCAGTCTCGGCGGGTGGCACAACAGTTTTTCAATAAATTCAATTGTGCGTACCACCTCGTCGCAGGGCACGGCGATCACCGTTTCGCCCGCGCCGCCGTCGGTGCGGTGCACAATGGCGTTGCGCAGTTTGCCGTAGTCAATAAGTTCGCTTTCGTACCGCCTCACGGTTATGTCCATGTCGGCGCAGCGCTTAACAAGGTCGGTAAAGTTCTGCGTTGCCCTGGCGTTGTACACAAGCTTTAAGTGCGCTTCGATATGGTTATAGCTGTTTATGAACCGCGACGCATTGGAAATATCCATTAAGTGTCCTCCTTGCATTGCATTTCCAAAAAAATTATACCACACATTGCTCGCATTTTCAAGGGTAAATTTTTTGCGTGGGGCTATGGCAATGCCCCTTTTATCGTTTTGCCGCAAGGTTCTCTCTTTTGTCATTTCACCGCACAGTTCCCCTTTTTGTCATTTCGACCGAAGCGTAGTTTTCTCCTTAGCACTCGCGCAAAACCGTGGCTTTTGCGCGAAAGAGGAGCGGCAACGGAGTGAAGTTGCAAGCCGCATTTACGCGGCTTGCTTAGAGCGCAGTTTGGCGCGACGAGCGAAGTGGAGAGATCTCGGAGCGAAAGCGACGGGCAAAAGGGCAGCGTTCCGCTGCATCATACTCCGCGAACAGTCAACGCCGTTCTCCAGATATCGGTACGCGGACAGCGTTATATCGACCGATTATTACTGTTAGATTTCTCGACTGCGCTCGAAATGACAGGGTGGAAAGGTCGACCGAACAATACCGTTAGATTTCTCCGTGCGCCGCGGCGGGCTGCGCCCGCCGCGGCTTAGTCGAAATGACAGGGTGGGTAGGTCGACCCGAATGCCGCGGCTTAGTCGAAATGACGGCGGAGGAGGGGAGGCTCAGGGCGCAAAAGCGCCGCGGAACATAGGGGAGTACGGCGTTATTTTACGGTAAATTTTGTTGGTTTAAAATAACCGGTAGAGTGCAACTAAGCACAAAGTGCGGAAAAGTAAGCAGGATTCGCGTGCTTATTTGCGAACGCGGCTTACCTTTTTTGCAAAAAAGCATGGTATAATAAAGCTATAAAGCAAGGGAAAATATTTTCTCTGCGACGGCGCCGTCTGCAAAACTTAAAAGGAATGCAGACATATGAAAACACAAATAGTTTTAACATTGTTCAACGACTTCGTCTGCGGCAAAACGATATGCCGCAATGATTTTTGCGTGCGGTTCGGCATATCCTGCCGCACTTTCTACCGCTACGTGCGCGAAATATCCTGCTTTTTGCGCGGCAGCCGCCCCGACTGCGTAATAGACGTTTCACGCGAAGGCGCCGAATACCGCTTAAAAAATTGCACAAATAACGGCTGAGAGTAAAGCACTGACAGTATCTGTCGCTGTAACATTTGTGCATATTCTGCGGGCGGCGTATAATATACAGGATAACGTGGATACGGAAAACCGTGACAGCGGCGCAATGGAGATGATGCCCATTATGAACATCTTTAACGAGTGGCACGCGGCTAATACGAGCAAGAAAATCAGAGCTGTATGGAAAGCGAAAGCAAAAGAAGGCGTGTTCCACGGCAAGAAGGCGACTTACGGGTATATCAAAGGTACTGACGAAAAGCGGACGTTCATCATCGATGAAGAAACGGCGCCGATAGTCCGTAGGATATTCGAAATGTACGCGTCGGG